>DNNE01000215.1:44600-56906 GCA_003487805.1 Blastocatellia bacterium
CGATCCACGAAATCACACTAAATCGGCACGAACAAACTTTTAGTGTGGGTTCGTGGATCGTCTTACCCAACATTGGGGAATCTCAAGATTACATCGCCTGGAAAATATACTTGGAGAATTTCTTAGCGTCTGTTACGCTTGCGCCGCTTTTTCATCAACCTGTTATCGGCATCGTTTTTGTTATCCTGCTTCGCTTGCCCCACCCGACGAGCAGTAATCATCGCCCAAACCATAAGGTATTGCCTTGATGAAGTTACCGACGCTTCTCGGAGACAATCCGACCTTCCAGCAGACCATTCCGCTCGCTAAACCTCTGCTGCCTGGTTTTCCGGATCTGGCAGTCGAGTTTGAAACCATTTTGCGGAATGGAATTCTGAGTAAGGGCCAGCACGTGGCCTCTCTGGAGGATCGTGTGGCTGAGGCACTCGAAGTCAAACATGCGGTGGCGGTTTCAAGTTGCACGACCGGCCTCATGCTGACTTATCAGGCATTGGATCTCACGGGCGACGTAATCGTTCCGAGTTTTACGTTCATGGCGACGGTCAGCGCCCTCAGGTGGGCCGGCTTGCGGCCTGTCTTTGCCGATGTCGATCTCGAAACCACGAACCTGTCCCGGCCGGCGGTTAGAGCCGCGATCACTCCTCGAACTACTGCAATTGTGGCCGTTCACAATTTCGGCAATCCGGCGGACATCGATGGCTTACAGGACATAGCTGACCAGTATGGGTTGCGTTTGATCTTTGACGCCGCGCATGGCTTCGGGTCGCTCTACAAAAATCATCCGGTGGGACGCCAGGGTGATGCCCAGGTTTTCAGTCTCAGTCCGACCAAGCTGGTGGTCGCGGGCGAGGGCGGTATCGTTGCCACGAATGACGACGATTTGGCATCGCGGATTCGCGTCGGACGCGAGTTTGGAAATTGCGGAGGCTATGACAGCGAGGTTCCGGGATTGAATGGCCGGTTACCCGAGTTGAACTCGCTTCTGGCGCGACGCAGCCTGGGTAATTTGGAAGCCGCCGTCGCGGTCAGAAACAGCATCGCTGCTTTTTATCGCCACGAACTGTGCAGACTGCCGGGGATCCGTCTTCAGGAGGTGCGTGCGAATGATCGATCCTCTTATAAGGATTTCGCGATCATCGTCGACAGAGATAGTTTCGGCCTGACCCGCAACGAGTTGGCGCTGACACTAAAGGCTGAAAACATTGAAACGCGAGCTTATTATGATCCGCCCGTTCATCAGCAGCGCGCGTATCAGCAGTTTGCGCCCGTCGAACCGCTTTTCAATACGAATGCCCTCGCCTCAGGAGTGCTTTGCCTGCCAATCTGGTCCAAAATGGACCTGGAGATACCTTCAAAAATTTGTGCCGCCATCGCCGCCGCACATCAATTTGCGGATCGCATTCATGCAACGCTGAGTGAGCAGGATTTGACGGTCGGCGAATACGCTCTGCAAGCCTAAAAAAATCCAAGACACCAAAAGGTCTTGAAGCTAAACGGAGAGGCAAGGAGGCCCTCCTTCGCCCTAGCGAAGGCGCACATACGTAACGTACGAATGCCAATCGCGGTCGTTGTAGATCTCCATTAGCTCAGGCGTAACCGGGAAGTCCATCCCCTTCTCTTTCACGCGCAAACAATCATTCAGTAACGCGTCAATGTCCCAAAGTGCGGGGAACACTTCGTATCGATCGATCAACTGATCGAGCAAGGCGGCTGAATTGATCTCCAACCTGTCTTGTTCGAGTGTGCGGTGCGTATACCCTGCAACCTCGTTGTCGTCAAAAATGATGTGCTTAATCCCGGCATCTTTTGCCTGACGCAGGCGGGGAAGTTTGTTCTGGTGATCGTCAAAAAAGACCAGTGGACGCACAGACTGGGCGGCAAGCTCGGCCGTATTCGCACAGGAAAACTCATCACGCAAGTAGGTCGCGGCTGGATCGCGATAGGTTGGGCCAACCCTGGACATGTCCAGGAACGGTTCCATCATGATTATGGGATCGAAGCAGAAAACTTTTGCGTTTGGAGCGGCGCGTCGAATTATCCAGGTGCTGAAACCCTTCCACACTCCAACTTCAAAAACAGCAGTCGGCTGAACCTCTTGAATGAACCAGTAGAGCGCAAACGCGCTGACACCGCGGACGCCCTGTTCGTTGTCAAAAGGACGTTCCTTCATCACCGCCGCAAATTCGCACAGCTTTTTCAGCAGACGCGGGCGGTCCTGTTCCCAGTCGGCGGCGGATTTCACAATCATAGACGTCCGGCGTTAGTTATCGCGGGCATTGATGATACTTCATTTTCGCTGAGGCAAACGGCTAGTTTATCTCGCGCCGGACCGAACAGCTTTTTCTTTGTGACCCTGGCGTGGCCCGGCATGAGCTAGAATGCCAGAGTCAATCGCACATTATGAGCAAGCGTCTGCTTCTTTTCTGCTCAAGCCTCCTGGTTGTTTTTGTTGCGTCAATCGCGTTGGACCGTCTCACCGGCTGGCTTGTAAGCTCACCCGAACAGGGTCTTATCTTTCCGCGCAACGTAACTCGTCATTTTCAGACTCCGGAATTCTCTTTTACCACGACCACAAACTCGCTTGGCTTTCGCGACCGAGATTTCTCTCAAAACAAAAAGGTGAAGACCCGCATTGTGGCGCTGGGGGATTCGTTTACCTATGGCTGGGGCGTCGAAGCGAATGAGTCGTGGCCCAAGGTGCTGGAGCAACGACTTCGAGCCTCGGGTCTCGACGTGGAGATAGCAAACCTCGGCAAGCCTGGCGGTTCGCCCCGAGACTATGCAGATATCGCCGACCAGAGCATTCCCATGCTTCATCCGGATGTGGTGATTGTGGGTGTCCTCCAGGGTGACGATCTCGCGCAGATGGATGCGCCGCCTCCGCTGATATCAACGCTGGCCCAACGTCATGAAACATCTAACGCGATCAGCCGGCACGATCGCCTGCACCGCATCGCAGGTTGGCTATATCCGAACTTTCTCAGAATTATCGATGATCAGGCTGCTGCTTCCGCGACAGCGTTAACTAATGAATGGCGGCAACAGGCACAACTCCTCACCACGGCATTCACCACCGAAGAGAAAGCTCGTCTGGATAAACTGGACACACAGGTGAAGGATGTTTTCCGTCTGGGCGAACTGAACCCGTCGTTAATTTACCTGGGCGTCCACAGTCCCGATTACTTTCTGCAAACGATGGATTTGAATTCGGCGAAAACACAAGAACAGATTTCTAAAATGTCCGAGCAGCTCGTTCGCATCAGGAACGCTGCAAGCCAAATCAACGCGAAGGTGATCGTTGTCTCTGTTCCGTACGGCATCTACGTAAGCCCGGCGAGCCTGGCCAGCCGGCACCGGCTTGGCTTTGCGGTCGCACCGGAAATGCTGACGACAAATCCGGAAGACGACGCCATCAGAAATGCGAGCCAACGTGCGGGCGTCGACTTTTATGAATTCACAGATCAATTCCGTAAGGCCCCAACTCAGCAGCAGTTCTTCTATGAACTGGACGGACACTTCAATCGCGCGGGCCACGCGTTTTTCGCCGAGGCGCTAACGCCGGTTGTTAGCAGGAACCTGGCTCGGCCAATCAATTAACCTCTTAACGGGCTCTTTGTGTCCCTGGCCTGAGGAAGCCACCTGTCTTCGCGTGACCTGCGCAACTCTTTCCACTTAAGATAGTGTCACTAACAACTTCTTCATTACGATGATTCCGATAGCCGAAGCAATTGAAATCGTTCTCAGCCATGCGCCACACCTTGGCGTGGAATCTGTCCAGCTCAAGAACAGTGTGGGACGAATTCTTGCCGAAGACGTCATCGCCGATACTGATTTGCCGCCGTTCGATCGCGCACAGATGGACGGTTACGCAGTCCGCGCTGCAGATGTCGCGAATACGCCGGCGCGTCTGCGGATTGCCGGTGAATCAGCGGCGGGCGCGGGCTGGCATCACGAAATGAGCTCGGGTGCAGCAGTGCGGATCATGACGGGAGCGCCGGTCCCCAAAGGAGCGGACGCGGTTCAGCAAGTCGAATTAACCCGCGAAGTCAACGGTGACGTGGAAATACTCGAGTCCGTCAGCAGCGGCCGATCGATTGTCCGGCAAGCCAGCGAGATCAAAGCCGGCGAAACAGTGCTGCGCCCGGGCGAACAGATAAGCGCCGCAATGATCGCCACGCTGGCATCGTTTGGTTATGCGGAGGTCAAAGTTAGCCGGCGACCGCGCGTTGCCGTGATGGCGACCGGCAGCGAACTGGTCGATGTAAATCAAAAACCTGCGCGCGATCAGATTCGCGACTCAAACAACTACACGATCGAAGCCTACGCATCGCAATCGAACGCAATCGTTGAAAGGCTGCCGCTCGCCGTTGACGACACCGAAGAATTGAAAAGGGCGATGCGTGAAGCGGCTGAAACGTGTGACGTGCTGATTACTTCAGGCGGCGTCTCGATGGGCGTTTATGACTTCACCAAAGCAGCGCTGAAAGAGCTCGGGGCTGAAATCTTTTTTGAACGAGTCGCTTTGCGCCCGGGCAAGCCAACAGTCTTCGCGCGCCTTGGGAATGCGTTGGTATTCGGTCTGCCCGGCAATCCAGTGTCAGTGGCGGTGACTTTCAACTTGTTCGCGCGAACGGCGCTGCGCGCGATGCAGGGGGCGACTCAGACAACGCTTAGCGAAGAGCATGCGGTGCTCGCGCGCGATCTTAAAGGCTCGATCGATCGGGAAAGTTATTTGCCCGCAGTCTTACGAACAGATGAAAAAGGAGTGCTGCTGGCGGAACCTTTAAAGTGGGGCGGCTCTTCTGATTTCATTTCGTTCGCGAAAGCGACGGCGCTGATCAATATTCCCGCCGGCGCGAAAACAATTGAAGCCGGCTCGCGCGTTAAAATAGTACGATTGCCAGCCAATTCATGAGCCAGTCAGCCACAATGATTCAGGACTCCGGAAATGCCGGACGTCAGCCAACCGCGCTGGCACATGAGGCTATTCACGACACAGTACTGAATATTCTGAAATCACTTCCGCGCGGTACCGTACTCGACGTCCCCGCCGGAGAAGGGGCCCTCGCCGCTCGCTTGATCGATGCCGGCTTCGATGTTAGCTGTTGCGATCTTTATCCTGAGATTTTCCGGCTTGATGGTGTCGACATTCACCGCGGAAACCTCGATGAAGAGCTGCCGTTCAGCGATCGCTCGTTTGACTACATAACCTGCCTCGAAGGGCTGGAGCATATCGAGAATCCGCAACAGGCCATGCGCGAGTTCGCGCGCATGCTCAAGCCCGGCGGCCATTTGATAATCAGTGTGCCGAACATTCTGAATATCGAAGAGCGTTTGAAGTGGCTGATTCATGGCTACACATCGCACTTCAAACCGATTTCGCGCGCCGCCGCGGAGCGTCTGCGGGCGGAATACGACGACCGCGTGGAGATTGCCGCGCACGTCAATCCGATCGCTTATTCTGAGTTGCGCTACATTCTCGAAAAGAACGGCTTCGAAGTGCTGAGCGCGCATCGCGATAAAGCGAAAGCAAACGCCTGGCTGTACTGGCCGGTCGTGGCAATGATCAAGCTGATTGCGGGCTTAACTCCAAAGCAGAAACGATCGGAACGATGGACCGACGAACTGGTTTCAAAGGAAGTGCTGCTGGGCGGGAATACCTTGATCGTGCATGCAGTTCTGGGTATGGTGGCGCCAAATTAACCGCAGAGAAGAAACAGAGGTTTTCGCAGAGGCCGCAGAGGATGACTGATTACGAGCTGACGCAAAGCGTCATTGGTTGCGCAATGAAAGTCCACAGCGCTCTCGGACCGGCTTGCTTGAGTCTGCTTATAAAGAATGTCTGTGTTTTGAGTTGACGCGAGCGGGGCTTTTCGCCGAAAAGGAAAAACCGATGCCACTCGTTTATTCGAAGGTGCGGCTTGATTGCGGTTATCGCGTTGACATCATGGTTGAGCGTCGGCTTATTCTGGAAATCAAAGCTGTCGAAGCCATCAACGATGTCCACCTTGCTCAAGTTCTGACCTATCTGAAGCTAGCGGATCTCCGACTTGGATTGATCATGAACTTCCACGTTCTCCACTTACGTAGCGGCATACGACGCGTTGTTAATAAGTACGACGACTCTGCGTCCTCTGCGAAATCCTCAGCGCCCTCTGCGGTTAATGCCTGATGCGAAAAACCCCCGTCATGAGTGACTTAACGCATATCGACGAACACGGCCACGCGAGGATGGTCGACACCAGCGAGAAGGCGGCAACCGCTCGTCGCGCGATCGCGTCTGCACGCGTGATGATGTCGGCCCCGACGGTGGCCGCGATTCGCCGGAATCAAACTCCGAAAGGCGATCCCCTCGAGACCGCACGACTCGCCGGCATCGTGGCCGCGAAACGAACTGCCGATCTGATCCCGCTATGCCATCCGCTCCCGCTAACGCACATCGATGTCCGCGCTGAGCTGCGCGACGACGGCATTTACCTGGAATCTGAAGTCGCGACGCACGCGCAGACCGGGGTAGAGATGGAGGCGCTGACCGCGGTCACCGTCGCCGCGCTGACAATCTATGACATGTGCAAAGCGCTCGATAAGTCGATGACGATTACCGATGTCCAGTTGGAAGTGAAAACGGGCGGTAAGTCGGGCGAATACCGTCGCGAAGCGAATCCTCAGGGAACAAGGTAACTCGAATCGACGTTCATGATCGTGATTGACATTCGGCCCGCTGATGTCGGGCAGTAGCCCGACTCTAAACATGGTTGTGACCGAGGACGAACAATGAAATATCAACTTTCGAATGATGCGCGACCCCAGGCAATGACGCTGCTGCTGGCGGCGATTCTCTCGATTGCGCTCTGGTTTATTCCGTTCGCTGAGATACTGAGCTATCCGTTCCGGATCTTTGTGACTTTCATTCATGAAGGCGGGCATGCGATTGCCGCGCTCGTAACCGGCAACTCGGTGCAAAGTTTGAGTGTCGCGATGAATGGCAGTGGTGAGACCTACACCACGCAGGGTGGCCTGTTTTCGCAGATGCTCGTGTCGAGCGCCGGTTACATTGGCGCGATGACCTATGGAGCGCTGCTCCTCGTCCTGATTCGTCGATCCGTCGCCGCGCGCCTGGTACTGGTTGGCTCCGCGGCCGTGGTGTTCGCGCTAACGACAATCTTTGGAGTCGTCAAACCTGTCATGGCCGGAACCTGGGGTTCGCTCAGCGGGCTTCCCTTCACTTTGCTGGCGGGTGTGCTGATATCCGTCGGCCTCTTTGCCGTAGCCCGATTCGCCTCAGCCCGCGTGGCAACTTTTCTGGTGAGCTTTCTCGCGGTCCAGTGCGTTTTGAATGCTCTGCTTGATTTGAAAACTGTGTTCTTCCTGTCATCGCCGTTTGCGACGACGGTCCCGACCGATGCGCTGAACATGGCAAATGCGACCGGCGTACCGGCGATCGTTTGGTCGATCGTTTGGATTTCGTTGTCGGTCCTGATTCTGGCCGTTACGGTACGACAATACGTTGGCTCTCGCCGATCGCCATCGCTTGGCGCTACACCGGAATTGGCTCTGGGAACCGGCGCGAACGCTTTTTCGATGCCGGCGCTGCCGTCAGCTTCTGAGCAAGTTCGATACGACAAATCGGCATAGCCCGCGTTCAGAGTTCAAACTTCAGATGGAGGTTCAAGCATCCGAGGCTGAGGCTTGAACTCTGAACCGGGTGACTAGGCCAGAGTCGTTTCCGTGATACAGGAATTGTCCCGCGTTGCTATTGTCTCACGCTCTGATCGGTGATATATAAACGTTTACGTCCCATTACCCCCTGAAATTGTAAACGCTCGAAACAACAGAAAGGGACAGGTATGAAGTCATCAATCAGCAGGATTGGTTTGTCGTTAGTGTTCGCTCTGGGTCTGCTTCTAACTGCAAACACAGCGGCATTAGGTCAGCGGGATCGAGGCGAACGTCGGAAATGTGAAAGAGAGTGTCAGCAGAGATACAACGACCAAGTGCGCGACTGTAAAAGCAGGAGAGGCCGGGAGCGGCGCGAGTGTCGGGAAAGAGCCACGAATGACTTGCGCGATTGCAAAAAGGGATGCCGACGCTAGAGGTCGGCAAAACCTACGCACGTTTGAGCGGCGGGGTTCTCAGCCTCGCCGCTTTTGTTTTGCTTGGTGTTGGGAGCGGTGATATAAGCGTCTCGTCCTAACTCACAAATAAAACGGAGGCTTACCATTATGGGAGACGACGAGATTTTAGACGGCGCTGAGATCAATGAGGATTACGACAGCGGCGCGGCTGAGGAGCAAGGAAACGCTGGAGAAGATACGGCAGACGACGCCAGCGAGGGCTACGAGGACGACAAGAACTAACTATTGACACCTCGGGCGGCGGGGCTAAGGCTTCGCCGCTTTTTGTTTCGAGGGTCTCCTTGTCTTTACATCGGGCCGTCTAAGATAAATCGCATTTGTCGACGGATGGGAATTCGTTACATCTTCGTCAGATGACTCCGGCCACCGGAAGACGTTGATTTTCAAGCGCCCGAAATCCTAGTTTTCAAATTGCGACACTACCGAGTTAGTACCGCGCCTTGCTTCAACCAGATCGTGATCGTATAATCCACAGCTTGCTCGGATCGTCGGAGGTTATCCGGTGGGTTTTGGCCCACTTTTTCTTTTGGGCGAAAGTAGCGCAATTTGTTGATTTGCGCTCCTGGTCATGGAAACAGCTTCGGTTGCAGATCGCATTCGCGAAATTGCGGAACAGGCTGCGATTGACCACGGACTCGAGATGGTCCACACAGAGGTCGCGGGCCCCGAGAATTCTCCGATTGTTCGCGTGTTCATTGATAAGCCCGGGGGCGTAACTCACCAGGATTGTTCCGGCGTGAGTACGCAAATAGGCACGGTGTTGGATGTCGAGGATTTCATTCATGCGGCTTACACCCTCGAGGTTTCGTCACCGGGAATAGAACGCGGGCTCTATAAACCGGCCGATTACGAGCGGTTTGCCGGCAGTACCGCGAAAATCAAGACGCGCGTCGCGATCGCCAGCCAGCGAAATTTTCGTGGCCGCATAATCGGCCTCGAACACGACAACGTTGTATTCGAGGATCGAACCAGCGGTCGAGTCACAATCCCTTTCAACTCGATCGCAAAAGGGAATTTGGAAGTCGACGTAGAAAACGAGTTTCGTCAGTCGCGAGAACGCGAGTTGTTAGATAAACAATTGATCGATAACAAGCGGCGCTGACATACGGAACACACAATTCATTAAATGAGTACAAGCATTGCGCAAAACATCGAAGCCCTGTGCCAGGAGCAAGGCATTGATCGTGACCTGGTAATCGAAGCGATCAAGGAGGCCGTGCGCGCGGCCGCGAAAAAGCAATTCAAGGGCGGCGAAGACATCCAGGTTGATTGGAGTCCAGAAACCGGCCTGGAGCTGGCCGCGTCGAAAGTTGTCGTCGAAGAAGTTGCTGACGCTTCAACCGAACTATCGATTGATGAAGCGCGCGAATTGGGCGGTGACGAAGTTGAAGTAGGCGATGCCCTGCTGCTGCCGATGCCGATGGAAGAACTCGGCCGCATCGCTGCGCAAACAGCCAAACAAATTCTGTTTCAGAAAGTTCGTGATGCGGTTCGCTCGAACGTTTACGAACAATACATCGATCGCGTCGGTGAACTGGTCAACGGATTCGTCAAGCGTTTTGAGCGCGGCAACATGATTGTTGACCTGGGAAACCTGGAAGCTATTCTGCCGCGCTCTCAACAGTCACGCGGCGAGCAATGGAACCAGGGCGAGCGCATCCGCGTCGTCATCACCAACGTTTCGAAAGAATCAAAAGGCCCGCAAATTGAAGTCTCACGCACTTCGCCTGAACTGCTCGAGCGTCTGTTCGAAATGGAAGTGCCCGAGATTTATGACGGCACCGTCGTAATCAAGTCATGTGTTCGCGAGCCGGGTGAACGCGCCAAGATTGCCGTCGTTTCCAACGAACGCGACGTCGATCCGGTGGGCGCCTGCGTCGGTATGAAAGGCTCGCGCGTGCAGGCCATCATTCGCGAACTGCGTGGCGAGAAGATCGACATCATCGAGTGGTCAGAAGAGCCGTCGGTCTTTGCGGCAAACTCGCTTTCGCCCGCAAAGGTGAATCAGGTGCGCATCACCGACATCGAGAATCGCCAGATGGAAGTGATCGTCAATGAAGATCAACTCAGCCTGGCGATCGGCAAGCGTGGGCAAAACGTGCGGCTGGCCACCAAACTGGTGGGCTGGAACATCGATATCCGCAGTGAAGAAGAATTGAAGAAGGAAGTCGCCGAAGTTATGGGTGCGATGATCGCATCCGGCGCGCCGGTTCCCCTCTCCGCAATTGAAGGCGTGACCGCGCAACAGGCGGAAGCCCTCGCGACCCACGGAGTCAACGACATCGACGGCCTGGCCGCCACCACGGTTGACGATCTGGTTGAATTTCTCGACGTCAGTCTTGATCAAGCGGAGCAAATGCTTACCGCTGCTCAGGCCGTCATTCAAATACGCGAACAAAGCTTGCAGGCCCCCGGAGAGGAATCAGAAACACCGGACACTGAAAGCGACCATCAAGTGGAGCAACACGCAGCCTCGATTGAAGCCGACGAGACTACCGAGGCGGCCGAGATCGAGCCTAACGACGAGATGACCGCGGCCGGATATGACGAAGCGGTTGAGAAGGGCGTGCCTTTCTCAGCCGAGCAAACGATTCGCGCCGAAGATTCAGCGGATCCCGTAGCGCTCACCGAGGCGGATCCCATGAGCGTCGACGAATTGCTCTTGCAGGAACCTGGACGCGACCTGCGACCTGATGTAATAACGCCCGCCCCGGACATGTCTTTGACGGTGGATCCTGAAGCCGTCAGAGCGGCCGAAGATGATGCAATTGCTTCGGCTTCAGTTGAACAGACTTTCGCTCCGTCTTCCGAGGATGTGGCCGCGACGGACGAAGGCACAGAGGACGAGAAGCGATGAAATGCTTCTGACGCGGCCAAACATTTTTCGCGTACGCGGTTTGAAGCGTACGCCTCGCCTGCGACACCTAACGTAGCAGCGCTCTTTGAGCTTGCGTGCGAAGGGTGGTGTCGAGGCAACACCTTTCGCAAGCAGCAAGGAGCGCATGTCAGCAGTCACTTCCAAAGTTCGCATATACGATCTCGCAAAAGATCTGAAGATCGACACCAAGCGCCTGATTGAAGAGGTGCGGCGCGAAGGTGTGGACGTCAGCGTCCCCTCGAACTCCATCTCGAAAGAACTCGCCGAAAAAATTCGCGACAAGTACTTTCCGAAAAAAGAGGTCGCAGTCAAACGCGCCGTCCGCATCGTCAAAAAGGCTGCGCGCCCGGTCGTCGAGGAAGAGCCGGTCGTCGAGATTCCCGAGGCAGCCGCGCCACCAGATGCCGTAGAGCCTGAGCCAGTGATCGCGGACGAAGAACCCATTGCTGCTCCGCAGCCTCCGGCACACGTCGTTCGCCGACTCGCTCCGGCAGTTCGCGCAGCCAAACCCGAGATTGCGCCGCCAGAGGTTTTAGAGCCGCCGCCGGCTGAACCGGAAGCTGCGCCTCAGCCAATCGAAGAAGTCAGCGCACCACCTATGCAAGTCGAAGTCAAACCGGTACCTGTGGGCCGGCAAGTACGCGTGATGCGGCCCACCGCGGCAGCATTGAATGCGGGAATTCGTCACGGCGAGCGCGCTCCAGCACCCGCGCCATCGCCTACCGCCGCCGCGACTGCAACTGCAACGCGGACGCGCGAACGCGCACCCCGAGGACGCGTCGAATACACGGGCACGCCGGGCGAAACTGCGACGCCGCAAACAACTTACATCCCGCCGCCGGATGCGGGCCGGCGACGCTCGCGTCGAGGTTCGACACGCGGCGGCAAGCGGCCTGGAGATGGCAAGGGCGGGAGACTCGATCGAGACGTTATGCCGCCGCCCGACCATCGCACGCTTGAAGAGCGCATTGCCGGGCGAATTCAAGTCTCTGGCGACCTAAAGCCGGTACGCCTGGTTGAGGGCTCAACGGTCAAGGAGTTCGCCGAGAAGCTTGGCATTAAGCCTAAGGAAGTGGTGGGCCTGCTGCTGCAACGCGGCGTTTTCGCCACGATCAATCAAGCCCTCGACGATAATGTCGCGGTCGATCTCGGCAAGCGATTCGGCTATGACGTGGCCTTTGTTCCATTCGAGGACATGATTGCCGAAGAAGAGTTCGAAGAACTGATCGCCACTGATGCCGATGATGTAGAGGTGCCCCGCGCGCCCGTCGTCACCGTCATGGGCCACGTCGA
>DNNE01000215.1:57209-57414 GCA_003487805.1 Blastocatellia bacterium
GTCGACCACGGCAAGACTTCGCTCCTCGATGCAATTCGCACGACGGACGTCGCGGGCGGAGAAGCTGGCGGCATCACTCAACACATCGGCGCGTACAGCGTCCAGGTGCAGAGCCCTGATAATCCGAATGAAAAACGGCGTGTAGTTTTTCTCGACACCCCGGGACACGAAGCGTTCACCCTGATGCGTGCCCGCGGCGCCAAGG
>DNNE01000215.1:57830-58084 GCA_003487805.1 Blastocatellia bacterium
GTGGTCGCGATCAATAAGATCGATAAACCTGATGCAAACCCCGATCGAGTACGGCAGGAGCTTTCTCAGCAAGGCCTTAATCCGGTGGCCTGGGGCGGCGAAACCGAAATGGTTGAGGTCTCTGCGAAGAAGAGACAGAACATCGAGACGCTGCTCGAAACAATCCTGCTGACTTCAGACATTCTCGATTTACGAGCCAGCACCACCCGCTTAGCTTCGGGCGTGGTGCTTGAAGCAAAACTCGATCGCGGTCG
>DNNE01000215.1:58374-58742 GCA_003487805.1 Blastocatellia bacterium
GCAAAACTCGATCGCGGTCGCGGGTCAGTGGCCACCGCGCTTGTCCAGCAAGGCACGCTGCGCGTTGGCGATCCATTCATCGTCGGACAAATCTTCGGCAAAGTCCGCGCCATGTTCAACGATCGCGGTGATCAGGTGACCGAAGCCGGCCCCGCGACCCCGGTTGAAGTGCTCGGCCTGCAGGGTGTACCGCAAGCCGGCGAAAGCTTCCAGGTCGTCGCCGACGTTTCTCGCGCGCAGCAAATCTCGAGTCATCGCCAGACCGCTGAGCGCCAACGCACGCTGATTAAGACGACCAAACGCGGCATCGAAGCGCTGGGCGAAACGGATGTCAAGGAACTGCTCGTCATCCTCAAGGCCGACGTGCA
>DNNE01000215.1:59111-59290 GCA_003487805.1 Blastocatellia bacterium
GAGCGCGTGAAAGTGAAAGTTGTCCGCTCCGGCGTCGGCGCGATCACCGAATCCGACGTGTTGCTGGCATCGGCGACGCAAGCTGGTTCGGCGGCTACCGCAGTGGTGATCATCGGCTTCAATGTGCGTCCCGAATCGCGCGCCAATGATTTGGCTAAACAGGAAGGCGTGGACATCCG
>DNNE01000215.1:59603-59889 GCA_003487805.1 Blastocatellia bacterium
TCCGCCTGCACTCGATCATTTACAAGGTCGAAGAAGAAATTAAGGCGGCCCAGATCGGCATGCTCGAGAAGATCGAGAAAGAAAAGATTCTCGGCAAAGCCGAGGTGCGCGAAGTCTTCCGTGTGCCGCGAGCCGGTGTCATCGCCGGTTGCATGGTGATCGATGGAATCATTCGCCGGAATGCGCGCGCACGGCTGATTCGCGATGGCGTGGTGACGTGGGAAGGCAACATCGCCTCCCTGCGACGCTTTAAAGACGACGTATCGGAAGTACGCGAAGGATTCGA
>DNNE01000169.1 GCA_003487805.1 Blastocatellia bacterium
TAAAAAATAGATGAAGGCAGAGAGTAAACGTACCGCGAACACACTTCGAGGCACACTTCTCCTGAGGATGGCGATCTCGCGGACTCTCGCAAAGGACCGAGATCGTCATCCGTTGAAGGCTCCCTGCCTTCATCTCTCGCAAATAGGTACTTCGATTGTCAAAAAACAAAAGAGCGGGCTTTAAGCCTCCCAGGGAAGCTGCCCGCTCCTTCAAGTCTCGCGAATTTTGCTTTGAGATTTGGGAGCGGGAGTCCGCTCCCGCTGATTATTGCCTGATATGACGGCTATCTATGGACGTCTCTTGTCCGAGTCTGCCGCCAAAAATATTGGTTGCTGACAACGTCAGGCCTAACGAACAGACGACCGTATACATGGCGGCCCACGGCTGCCATTTCGTCGACTGTTGTTTGTTTGTCCTGCTCGTCATCATTGAAAGTTTCTTCCTCGCAGTGCGCGACACTGTCGTCGCGCGAACTTTCTTGTATAAAGTATCAATAGCGATCGTGTCAAGATCTTTTCTACGAAAAACGATCACCGCTGCTTCGATACTCTTCGACTAGTCGTGAGTTGCCTGACATTCAACGAACGTGTAGATCAATGCGTTGACTTAGGGCTGCGGTTGCCGTAGGTTTCTTCTCAACAGGCTTGATTCGCAAAACGTCCCTGCTGTCAGTTTACACTGCCTAATCTCTCAGCCATCTTGTCCTGATCTGAGGTTGGCAGGACTCTCGTCATGAGGTGTCGCCTTCAACGCCAGGAGAATCTAATGGTTCGCATCAGTCCATCAACCAGCGATCAGTCTACTGATAAACATGTAGCCTCAAGCAGGTCACTCTTATCACGGCGTCTGCGGCGACAAATGTCGTCGATGATAATTTTGCTTTCGGTGATCTGCGCGCCAGTTCGCGGCATGGCGCAAACGAAAGAGCAGGAGAAGCGAGGGATCGGAATTCAACCAGGTCCCACCCCCACACCGGCGTCGATGACACCTTCCTCTGCGGGCGACAAGCCGGAGTTGATTCTTCAATCCGGCCACACAAAATCCGCGAACGCCGTCGCCTTCAGTCCCGACAATCGCTGGCTGGCGTCGGGCGGCAAAGATGACGTCATAAAAATTTGGGACCTCGCGAATGGAAACGTTCTGCGAACGTTATACGGTCACACCAGCAACGTTAATGCTCTCGCTGTCAGTCCGGATGGAAAGCTCTTAGCGTCGGGGAGCGGAGACATTAATGACGAGAGAGATTTAGGGGCTTTCACTCAGGGTGGTGTGGTCGGCGGGTCGCAAGACAACACGGTACGGATCTGGAGCGTTCAGACGGGCCAAGAGTTGCAGGTCTTACGGGGGCACGAACTACCGGTCGCAGCGGTCGCATTCAGCAACGACGGCCACTCGCTAACAAGTGTGGGCGGTGATGCGATCAAGGTCTGGGACGTTTCGGCAGGCACCGAGCTGCGTTCGCAAAAAACCCAATATGGAAAGAGCGGCATGGAGAAGCTCAACTCAATGCCCTCATTTTCGGTTTTCGGTGGTGGAGACAAGGAACGGAAACAAGAGCTGCAACGCCAAAAGAATTTCAAAATGTCGGCGTCGAAAATTGCAGTCAGTGCAAATGGGCAACTCGCGGCGGTCGGACAACCTGATAAAGCGGTAAAACTTTATGACACCCAAAGCGGCCGCGAGCTGCGCGAGCTGACATTCAAGGCGATCCCCGAATCGGAAAACTCAAGCCTCGCGTTCAGCGCGGATGGGCGTGTGCTCGCTTTCTCGAAAACCAGCGACGCGGTCTCAGTTCAGGAGGCGGCCACGGGCCGCGAGCTCTATAGCGTCAATACCGGATTCAGCAAAACACCGCAGCGTGTTCAGTTCAGCCTCGACGGACGATTGCTGGTTACGGCTACCGATAACAACGCCGGCGCCGGGATGAAGTTATGGGACGCGGCGACGGGTCAATCGATACGCGAGCTAAAGCCAGGCGGAGACGCTCTGGTGAGCGCCAGAGTGATTAGCTTCAGTCGCGACGGCAGCCTGATTGCCGCGGTCGGGGCCGGCGCTAAGGCGATCATGATCATCGAGTCCGCGACGGGGAACGAATCGCGCACTCTGCAAACCGGAACGACGAACGCAGCCGATCGAGCAGAGCAGGCTGCGTTTATCAAGACCATCGATCCTAAGACGATGGCCACACTCGAGAAGCGAAACATTACCACGCCCGAACAAATCATTGAGGCTGTCGAGGCGATGGCAACTGTTTCCAGCGAGAAGCTTCAGGCTGGTGGCGCCGTGAGTTTCAGCCCCGACGGTCGCTTCCTCATTTCCAGTCATGTGCTGCTAAAGAATCTGGCGACAGAATCGTGGGACACAACCGCGGGAACGCTCGTGCGTGGTAACAACGATGCACCGCTTCGTGACCGGGGGAAGCCTTTCTTTAGTCCGGACGGTCGCTTCAGGGCGGCGCCTTTCTCTCCGATGAAGGACCTCTACGATCCTTCGGCGGGCTCACTTCTTAATCCGTTTACCAATGGCTACAAAGATGTGTACAAACAGAAAATAGATCTCTACGACGGCGCTTCGGACAAACGCTTGCGGGAATTGGACGGAGGGAAGGCACCAGAGACGGGCATCATTCCGGCGGCGGGTTTTAGTTTCGACAGCAAGCTCGTCGCGTTGACCGGCTTCGAAAAGAAAGAGCGTTCCGTGCTTATTTACGAGACGGACACCGGGCGGAAGGTCAACACGTTTCAGATTAACGATGACGAGCAAAGCGGGGCCGTGACAACTCTTTGCCTGAGCGCAGACGAGCATCTGTTGGCGGCGGGATACGGTAACAAGATCGATGTTTTTGAAGTTGCCTCAGGCAAAACGATCCGCAGCTTGCCGCATGCTGGACGGATAGTCTCTCTCAGCTTCAGTCCTGACGGTCGCTTTCTGGTAGCCCTTGGTGAGAACAACGATAAGCATATTTGGGACGCCTCGTCGGGCGACAAACTCGCCACCCTGATAAATCTCAGTGGCGCTTTCAACAGCCGCGGCAGCGATTGGCTAGTGGTTACTCCCGACGGTTTATTCGATGGCTCGCCCGCCGCATGGAAGCAAATCCTTTGGCGATTTGGCGGCAATACATTTGATGTCATGCCGGCAGAGACCTACTTCAACGAGTTCTACTATCCCGGACTGCTGGGTGAGATCATGGCCGGAAAGCGGCCTCGAGCCCCGAAAAACATTTCGCAACTTGACCGTCGTCAACCCGATCTAAAATTTTCGCAACCGGATGGAAATACGTCAGAGCGCAACCTGGCGATAAAGATTGAGGTAGCCGAAAAAGCGGCCGACAAAGATCATCAGACAGGAAGCGGCGCGCGCGATGTGCGGTTATTCCGAAATGGTTCGCTGGTAAAAGTCTGGCGCGGCGATGTGCTGAAAAGCCAAACCGCGACCACGCTGGAAGCTACAATCACGATGGTTGCGGGAGAAAACCATCTGGTCGCTTATGCTTTCAATCGTGACAACGTTAAGAGCAAGGATGCTGAACTTACTATCAGCGGCGCGGCTTCTCTGAAGCAGCCCGGTACGGCTTACATTCTGGCCATCGGTGTCAACACCTACTCGAACACGCAATACAATCTCAAGTACGCGGTCGCAGACGCCACGGTGTTTGGCGCAGAGGTCCAACACGCGCAGCAGCAGTTGGCGAACTACCAGAATATTGAAGTCGCGCCTTTGCTGAATGAACAGGCCACGAAAGCAAACATCATCAGGGCGCTACGACGACTCGCGGGAACCGGGGACGCCTCAACTGCAGATGCGCCTCCGGGCCTCGAAAAACCGCCTCCGGCCCTTGAAAAACTGAAACGCACTCAGCCAGAAGATGCAGTCTTCATCTATTTTGCCGGGCACGGGACCGCGCAGGGACAGCGCTTTTATTTATTGCCACACGACCTGGGCTATGCGGGCGAGCGGACCGCGCTCGACGCGGCTGGTCTGCAAATGATTCTCGAACACGGGATCTCGGACGAAGAGTTGGAGCGCGCAGTTGAAGGAATAGATGCGGACAAATTTCTGATGGTCATCGATGCCTGCAATTCCGGTCAGGCCCTGGAAGCTGAAGAACGGCGGCGCGGTCCGATGAACTCAAAGGGGTTGGCCCAACTCGCTTACGAGAAGGGGATGTACATCCTGACCGCGGCGCAGAGTTATCAGGCCGCCCAGGAGGCGACGCAACTGGGGCACGGGTTCCTGACGTACGCGCTGGTCGAGGAAGGGCTGAAGCAGGACGCAGCAGACACCGATCCCAGGGACGGCCAGGTTTGGGTGCGTGAATGGTTCGACTACGCGAGCCGCCGCGTGCCCAATATGCAGCTCGAGAAGATAAAGCAGTTGCGCGACCTGGGCCTCAATGTTTCATTCGTGGCGAGCGAGGAGCGCGTTGCGGATCCCGAGCACCGGCTTACCCAGACGCCCAGAGTCTTTTACCGGCGCGAATCCGAAGTCCGGCCATTAGTCGTCGCCAAACGATGAGAAGAAGAAGTTCTTCATATTTGGCTTCGCCACGTTGATGCGCGGCAAGTCTGTGACTTCCCGTTACTAGCCCATCTAATCTAACGGTCTATGACCGTGGCGGGTCGGAAACCCCGGAAGAAAGAAGGTTCGCAGCCGGCAAGTCGAAGACTTGCCGCGCATCGATGTGGCAGAGCCATTGGAGTTCACACGCAAAGCCTGGAGTGAATGAGAAAGAGCTTCTGAGGCAAAGCCCCGCCATTCCAAAGCCCGACCTGTCGCCGCTAATCTCAAAATCTGACCCTTGTGGATGTCCACAGAGAACTTTCGTGGCGCTCCCTCGTACTTCGAATTATTCAAAGAGTTATCGTCGCGTCGCCTGCCCCAGCTAACGACAAAGAATTTCGCTAAGCGAAGAAGTTCCCGGCGGCGCGACCAAAGCGGCGATCCCGACGCGTCGGGACCGCACTCCAAAGGCGGTTGGTAGGGAAACATGTTTACGCTACTCAAACTGGAAATCCTCAAACTGATCCGTTCCCGGAGTTTCTTGCTCTCATTCATCGCGTTGACGACCTTTGTGGCGCTAATGCTCTGGGGATTCTATTCCTACGCTGAGCGCAAGGCGGGGGAACAGGTCACCTCTCAGTTCAAATACACCTATGAATCAAAGAGCTATTTCAACGGCCTGACCTTCGCACTTTATTCAGTGATGTTTTCCTTCAGCTTGCTCATCCCCATCTTTGTAGCAATGACTGCGGGCTCGCAGATCGCGGGGGAGCGTCAGGCGGGAACGCTACGCATGATCTGCGTGCGACCGGTGTCGCGGGTTTCGCTGCTGCTCTCAAAATTCCTGGTCGTAGTCTCTTACACCTACCTGCTAGTCGCTTTCTTTATCGGTTTGAATTTGCTGGTGGGTTTGTTGTTCGTAGGTTGGGGCGATCTGCAACTGTATCCGGGCGCGTTGAATCTCGTGGATGAACCCGGCAAGCTTCTGCGCGACGAAGCGCTCTGGCGTTTCGCTTATGCCAGCGTATCCGGGACGTGGGCGCTGCTGGTGATTGCCGCCATTGCCATCCTCTTTTCGGTGCTCTTTGATAATCCGGCCACGGCAACTGTCGCAACTCTGGCTTTGTACCTGGTGTTTCATATCGTGGACCGCGTTGAGTTCTTTGAGCACCTGCGGCCATATTTCTTTACCACCGACATGGACTTTTGGCGCGACGTGTTCAAGCCCGAGATCCCCTGGCAAAGCTTTGGACGCTACGGCAGTATCTGCGGCGCTTACATCTTCGGGATTTTGCTGTTGGCGGTAGCAATCTTCGATCGGAAGGACATTACCACCTGAAGATGTGGGCTGCGGGCGAAGAGTCGCTCAAAAACGAATGCAAAAAGTTACAGAACCGCGAGCGGTAGCGAGCGGGATAAGGGCGCACGTTGGGTTGTTCTGTTAAGAAGCCGGTTCCGCAATGAGGGAAGTCCGTCCCAGTAATCAGAGTAGGGTGCTGATCCCGCTCGCTACCGCTCGCGGTTCTGTAGCGGCACGCCGTACCGACTTGTTATGCGCAGCCTCTTTGAGAAGAACGAAAAGATGTGGGCCAAGATTCTATTGACTGTTGTGTGCTTGTCGATGATCGCCGTCGCGGCTCATTTCAATGCCTCGCGAGAACGATCGCTGCTCGCCGCAGGTGTGCACGATGGTCCCCGTCTGCGGGTGATGACCTGGAACATTGGTTATGCCGAGCTCGAAGATGACAGCCGCGCCCACACGAAAGATCTGCAAGCAGTTGCCGAGACAATCTTGAGTAACGATCCTGACGCAATCGCGTTGCAGGAATTGACCGGCGCTGAGCAACTCAAGGTCCTGCTCGGTTATCTGCACGGTCGTTACCGGGGAGCAGTGGCGCCGGCCGGCAACTCTGATCGCGTCGACGCGGTATTAGTCAAAGATCGCAACGCTGGTTTTGAACAATTGCCGGCCGACGGAAAATTCGCAATTGCCGCATCGTTTCGTCTGCGGCCGGAACTGCCGAACGTCGTTTTTGTAAGTGCGCACGCGGATGCCTTCAGTGCCGCTCGCAGACGGGTGTTTACCGGCGAGGTGGTTGACTGGGCGCGCAATCGCCCGCACCAATCGATAGTTCTTATCGCTGGTGATTTCAACTTCGAGCTGAACCTTAAGAACGAGTCACACTTGTATACAGACAACGTGAAGAATGACAGCGAGGCGTACAGTTATGCGCTGAAGTACTTTCGCGATCTGGGTCGAGACGCGGGATACACGGCGGTTAATGATCGGCGCATCGACTATCTCTTCGGGCCCACTGAAGCGGTGCTGCTGCGCCGCGCTGAAGTTCTGCGCGACGCGGGAGTGGGTCAAATGGATCATTGGCCTCTGCTGATCGAGATCGCTCTGTAACGCAAGCTGTTAGCTTGCGTGCTTAGTGGATGGAATTCGGTTCGCAAACTAACAGTTTGCATTACCCATATGACGCAAGCGGTCTTACAAACTGAGCAATTGAGTAAAAAGTATCGGCGACGTGTGGTTGTGGACCAGCTGTCGCTAACGGTTGAGCAGGGCGACGTTTTTGGGTTTCTTGGCCAGAACGGAGCGGGAAAATCCACGACCATTCGAATGGCGTTGGGACTGATGCGTCCAACATCCGGGCGCGTGCGCGTCCTCGGACACGACATGTCTCGCCAGCCACTCCGGGCATTGAAGCGCGTCGGAGCGATCATTGAAGGGCCCGCCTTTTACGAGAATTTTTCCGGGCGACAGAACCTGCGAATGCTCGCGGCAATGTCCGGCGGCGCAGAGCGACAGCGTATTGAAATGGTTCTGGAAATCGTGGGCCTGCGCGAGCGTGCTCGTGATCCCGTGCGCGTCTATTCGCATGGAATGCGTCAGCGTCTCGGCATCGCGCAGGCCCTGCTGCCTAACCCGGAGTTCATCATTCTGGATGAACCGACTGACGGACTTGATCCGCAGGGACTCTGCGAGACTCGAATGTTGATTCAGCGACTGCGAGATGAACTTGGTCTCACCGTCATGTTGTCGAGCCATCTGCTGCATGAGGTCGAGCAAATCTGCAATCGGGTTGCGATCATTGACGAAGGGCGCCTGCTGTACCAGGGCCCGGTTGCAGATTTAATTGCGAATGACAATTGGATCCAGTTAAGGGTCGATCGCGTAACAGAGGCGTACGATCTGCTTTCCCGGAACCCGCGGCTCTCCCTCGATCGCAACGGCGACCAATCTATTTATGTGAAGATGGACGAAGAGGAAGTCCCGCTCGTCAATGCACTGTTGGTCCAGAACGGCTTTCGCGTGATGGAGCTTTCGCCTCGGCGCGAATCTCTCGAGCGAGTATTCATGCGTCTCACCGGGAAGCACGAGCCCAAAAGCAAGCAAGAGACGACGCAAAAATAACGCGAGACGAACGATCGTCCCGCGCCCCAGCGAGCGCCGGAAAGCTAACGAGGTGACGCGTTGACTTTGCCGGCTACAATTTCCGGCTGACAAAGCTCAATCACTTCAACGGCAACTTTGTGCAAGCTGAAATGGTGAAGACCTTGCTCGACTCAACCGAATACGGCAAAGATTCGGCCCTCCTTAGAAATCAAGGCACATCGTATAACTGGATAGTGTTGAGGTCGAGGTTTGGTTTTGGGGTTCCGGCTTGAAAGACGTGAGGCCGGTTCTTTTATTGTTCTGCTGCCTCTATGTTTGCTGCCTGCTTACCTTTTGGGCCCTGAGTAATCTCAAAGGACACCCTTTGGCCCTCCTTTAAGGATTTAAAACCATTCACGTTGATAGCGCTGAAATGGGCGAACAGATCCTCACCGCCATCGTCAGGCGTGATAAATCCGAACCCCTTTGAATCGTTGAACCACTTTACTGTTCCTAAAGCCATGTTGTCTCCTTTTCGTAGGCTTGGCTTATATCACCGATCTATAACGTGTGACAATAGCGATGCCTGATAATTCCTGGACAACAAACGAGCACGGCCCGTCAAACAGGACGCTACCGCTTAACTTTCGCTCGCGTGCGGTCAGTTTGAAAAGTGGCACGGGGCGTCCTCGCCCGTGAATTACAAGCGGAGATGGCTGGGTTGCAATCAAAGTGAACCGGCACCCGACGGTAGGTAGTGGTACAGGTTGACTCCCTCTCCTTTTGGGAGAGGGTTGGGGTGAGGGCCTGAGCGCAAACTGCAACCACAAAGTTGCCGCGGGCTTCAGCCCGCAATCCGTTCAGGAATTCTTCGCAG
>DNNE01000029.1:0-6352 GCA_003487805.1 Blastocatellia bacterium
GGAGTCAACCTGTACCACTACCTGAAGAGTTGGTCCTGCTCGCGCATCTTCGCAGGGGCTGGTCGCACGGGAGTTCCTTCAGTCAGCACTCAAGGCATAATTACGAACCATGCCTCTTGCTTTAACACCTTCTGTTGCACGAGATCCCGGCTTTCAATGACTGCCGAGTATTTCCCGGGCGGTAGACCGGCAAGCTTAACGTACCTGGCAAACGTCAAATGAGGTATCGGATCATTGAACATTTCGGTCAACTGGTAGTCCATAGGCCTCGCCGCCTGTTTGCCGTCTCTCATCAGTGTGACCGTTACTCTGACTAGCGGCGTCCCAATCTCGCGGTTAATGGCGGCGTTGTAGAGTTGGAAGAAAACGATCAGGTTATCGGTTGGGTGAAATTCGTGGCTGGGCGATGGGCGAATCTGAATGTTGCCCTGGGTGAAGACGTCACCGTTGCGTGCCGGTCCTTTGACCGGGTCTGCATGCCGACTCAAGACTGCTTCGGTGGTCCAGAAGCTCGCATCATCAAGGGGCAATTCAAGTTTCTCTCGTTTGGCGGCCACCTTACCCGACAGCCGATCTCGCACAATGACATCAACCGTGTAGCTGCCGGCATATAGTTGCACGTCCTGTCGATAAAAAATCTTGTCGTGCGAAATTGATTCGTATTGCTCAGGGCTCAGAGCCACATCAAAGTTGCCTCCCAGGCGCGAAAGAATTTTGTCTTCACCTTCAGCCCGCACGACGCCGAGAACATCCAGCTGCAAACGCTGCTTATCGCCTTTGCGATCGAACTGAACGGCGGTCGGAGGTAGTTCGAACGAGAGCGGCACGGTGTAGAAACCATCGCGAGTTCGAAAAGAGGTCATCTCCAGGGACAACGGCAAAGTAGAATTGGCTTCCATGTTGGCAAAGTTTGCCAGCAACTTCCTGTCATCAGGCGACATGGGCACAATCTGACTTGGAGGAATGGCGTAGTAACCAGCCCGGGCCAGAACATTTGTGTCCGGTCGGCGAACTTCGATCTTTACTTTGCGAAAACCGCCGTCAAAGTTTGAATCGGTGCTGCGATAAGCGAGCGTGTAGCGTGAACGGATTTCGCTGTCGATCCGCTCAAGGCCGGCGCCGATGTCGTTGGAATTTTTTAGAAAATGTCCGCCCGTGTCTTCTGAGATTCGATACAACAAATCCTGTTGCCGGTTCAAACCTTCTTGCCGGCTGATATCAAATACACTCTCTCCCGCACCTGCCCGGCGCCGTTGTTCCATATCCAGCGCTCCCGAGATTCCAGCGAGCGGCGACGAAGCTACCAGCGCTCCTGAGGTGGGCGTACCTCCGGTTAGACCGGTCGAATCGATGATATAGACGGCGACATTGGCGCGATTGGCGATGTCGATTGTGCTCTGAACTTGCCAATCCAGAGCTTCGGTGGCGACAAATCCCTGCGAGAACATCACCAGAGTTTTCTTGCCCGGGACGGAGCGCAAGCCTTCGGCAATCGCCGCCAGCGCCGCCAGCACCGGTCGGGTTTGTTGCGTGCTTAACGCCGATCGCAACTGAATATATTGTGCCAGCATTCGTTGCGCGATCATTTTCTCGGCCATCGCGGATCCAGCGGCGCCGGCCGCGGGCGAGGAGGCCACGCTATCGCCAGGAGGGCCGGCAGAAATATTATCCCGAAGGGCGCTTATGTTTTCCGCCAGCCCCCGCGCTTCAGAAGTTTTTGAAACGGTCGAGCTGTCATAGGCTTTCTCAACCGCCGCGATCAGCGCGCCTTTGTCATGGGTAAACGGCTGCACCAGTTGCAATCCACCTGAAATCGAGAAGAGGGCAACTGAATCGCTTGCGGAGACGCGTTCGCGAATGTATTTCAAGATGCCCTCGCGCACGTGCTTCAGGTTCCCCAGTTCCGTACTTTGTCCGTCCAGCACCAGGGCGATAATATTTCGCGGAAAGCCGGTTGGGCTCTGTGGTTTTTGTTCGGTGGATGCGACGGTGTCCGTGGATTGACCGGTCACGCTGAGACTGGTAAGGGTCGAGTCAAAGAATTCAATCTTCTGCTGCACACCGTTTTCAGAAATTGCGAAATCCTCAGCTTTGAGATCAGTGATGGGCTTGCCCTTCTTGTCTTTGACGATCACGTCAAGACTCACGAGGTTTGAAGTGACCTTGATTACATCCTGATCATCAGTCGTGGTTTGTTTTTTGTCTTGTGAGTGACCTGGAATGGCGGCGAGAAACACGGCACACATCGCGAGCGAACTTAAGCCGCCACGCATCGACCGCTTCTTCAGAAAAATTGTTTGGTGGTACATGATTTAACTCGGTGATATTGGCGAATCGCCTTTGTTTACTTCACTTCAAACCTCTCCTTCAATCCCGCAACTGTCACTTCAAACTCGCCCGGCTCAACGACAGGTTTGTTATCGGCGCCAATGAAAGATAGATCATCTGATCGCAGCCTGAAGGTCAACGTTCGACTCTGTCCGGGTTCCAAGTAAATCTTCGCAAAACGTTTCAGCCTTTTTCCGGCGGGCGATAGAGAGGCAACCAGATCGCTAACGTAGAGTTGAACGATTTCTTTGCCCGCGCGCGCGCCGCTGTTGGTTACGGTAACGCTGACTGAAACTTGATCGCTCGCTCCGATCGTTTTCCTATCCAGGTGCAGATCCTTATAGCTGAACGTCGTATAGCTGAGGCCATCGCCAAATTCAAACTGTGATCTGATGCCGGCATTGTCGAAGCCTTCAGTTTCAAAGGCCTTATGATCGTAAGTCATCAAGCCGTTCGGAAAGCGCGGGTAAGTGAATGGCAATTTGCCGCAGGGATTGAAGTCGCCAAACAAAACGTCGGCCACTGCCTGTCCGCCTTCGTTGCCGGGGTTGTAGGCCATCAGGACCGCGTTCGCATTGTCGGCGATGCCATTGATAATTCGTGGGCGTCCCTCGACGAGCACCAGCACGACTGGTTTGCCTGTGGCTTCGATCGCTTCGGCTAGTTTCCTTTGCGGCTCGCCAATGTTCAGATCAGGAATGTTGCCCGGTGTCTCAGTGTACGATCCTTCGCCGAGACACAACACGACGACGTCGGCGGCGCCCGCCGCGCGTACCGCCGCAGGAATATCCACTTCTGTTTCGATATTCGTTGGATTGTTGTTAGAGGTAGAACCTGGCCGTCGCGTGATTTTTGTCCCCGGGACATAGCTAACGTTTGACGCGCCAACTTTCGCCTCAATCGCGCGGCGAACCGTCGGGCGATCCTTCGGATAGAGTGCCTCTTCGGAACCTTGCCAAACATAGCTCCAACCGTTGTTAAGAGAGAGCAGCGAATCAGCGGTAGGGCCAGTCACGAGTATTTTTCGATTTTTGGCAAGCGGCAAGATATCGCTGGTGTTCTTCAAAAGCGTCATCGATTCACGGGCGGCTTGCAGGGCGGCCTGTCGCGATTCAGAGAGTCCGATTTTTGATTTGAGCGCAGGGTTCGGCATCGAGTTCTCGAACAGGCCCAGCTCAAACTTCACCTTTAAAATTCGCCGTACGGCTTCGTCAATTCGCGACTGGGGAACCGCGCCTTCCTTCACCAGCGCAATCAGATAATCGGCAAAGCTGTAATCGAGGGGCACCATGCTCATGTCGATGCCGGCCATCACGGCCATACGCGTGGCTTCCTTCTCGTTGGCGGCGACATGCCACTGGGTTACCAGCTTCTTGATGTCTTCCCAATCAGAAACTACAAATCCCTTGAAGCCAAGCTCATCGCGAAGGATGTCGGTCAGGATGTGATGATTGACGTGGCCCGGAACGCCGTTGATCTCCGCGGAGTTGACCATCACGGTATGGGCGCCCGCTTTGACTGCGGCGTCGAATGTCGGCAGAAAATATTCGCGCAGATAATTTTCTGGAATCCAGGCCGGCGTTCTGTCTCTGCCGTTAAAAGAAGCACTGTAACCCATGTAATGTTTCAGGCTGGTAGCTACATGGTCCGCCGATCCGACATCCGATCCTTCCATGCCCCGCACGAAAGCCACACCCATTACTTTTGCAAGATACGGGTCCTCGCCGAAAGTTTCATAGAAGCGTGGCCACACCGGCTGGCGGCCGATATCAAGCACCGGCGAGAAGCTCCACGGAATGCCGGCGGCGCGCGTTTCCATGGCGGCGATTTCCGAACCCCGTTTCATCAACTCAGGGTTCCACGTTGCGGCCATGCCGATCTCCTGAGGAAAAAGAGTGGAGCCCCGCACGTAAGTTGCGCCGTGAATGGAATCGATCCCATAAATGACTGGAATGCCGAGCCGCGTCTTTTTCGTAGCGGTCTGTTCAATCTGCCCGATGATCTCATGCCACTTGTCGACAGTCAGCGCTTGCTCAGCGACGTTAAGAATTGATCCGACCCCATAGTGCACGATTGCCTTATCCAGCTTGGCCGGATCAATCTGAATCTCCTGATCTCTCCCCTGCGCAATCATGCCGATAGCGAGCTGGGTCATCTGCCCGACCTTTTCCTCAAGCGTCATACGCTTAAGTAGGGCTTCGATCCTTTGCGAGTTGTCCCGTTGCCGGCCCGCCGCACGAATCGTGTTTTGAAAGAACAGATCGCTATCGTCGATGTCCGTAGTGACCGGTCCTCTTTCGACAGATTGAGCCGGCACGGCACCGATGTTTTTTGCTTTCTGCGCGGACAGGCCGACCCATGGTGAAAGGGCGGCAATCGCAAGGACGAGGGCCACTATTCTCATCTGATTATTGTTTCCTTTTTCCGAGAAGGGGTTCGAAGAAACTTCGCCCGTATTCTCTTCTATTGGCAAGGGATATTCAAGCAATAGTGGGAGCGAAAAATAAGCAAAATTACTATACCTCCGGGTCAGCTTCTTCTTTGCCTCGTTGTGCTTTTTGGGACGCTTTAGCGCGCTGTGCGCGGTACAATGTCGTACCTACATGAAACCTCTAAAAATTGGCATCACCGGCGTGCGTGGAATTGTAGGCGAAACGTTTACGCCCGAAGTGGCAGTCGGATTCGCACAGGCCTTTGCTACTTATCTCGACAGCGGTCGCATTCTTATCTGTCGTGATACCAGATCGTCAGGTCCAATGGTTCGCTCAGCAGTTGTGGCCGGACTGCTCGCGGCAGGTTGTGAGGTCATCGATCTCGGCATTTGTCCGACTCCCAGTCTCCAGTTGGCGGTGTCCTGGCTCAAAGCTGACGGCGGTGTTGCAGTCACAGCGGGTCACAATCCTTCGCAATGGAATGCGTTGAAGTTTGTTCGGGGCGACGGCCTCTATTTAAATCCCCAGCAGGCCGAGGAGCTCCTGGACATTTACCATCAGGGAGAGTTTGCCAAGGCTGGATGGAGCAACATTCAAGCCGCCATCGAACATCAAGACCCGATCGAACACCACATTGAATCGCTCAAGAGAGTCTTTAACGTTGAGGCGATCAAGCGTCGTCGCCTGAAGGTTGCGGTCGATTGTTGTAACGGCGCCTGTTCGCTACTTATTCCGCGTTGGCTTATCGAGCTGGGCTGCGAAGTCCTCGCAATTAATGACGATCCTAAGGGGACCTTTCCACATCGGCCTGAACCAACACCGGCGACCATGGCCCAGCTCGGTGCGCTGGTTAAGGCGGGCCATGCTGACATCGGCTTCGCTCATGATGCAGACGGAGAGCGATTAGGCATCGTGACTGAACTCGGCGAGCCACTGTCAGAAGAGTTGACACTAGCTGTGGCTACCCGCATCCGCCTGGAACAGACTCCGGGCGCGATCGTGACAAATGTGTCTACCACCGGCGCCATCGAAGAAATCGCGGCGCACTTTGGAGGTTCCGTTGTGCGAACGCCCGTCGGACAAACTTACATCTCAGAGGCGATGTTCGAACACCGAGCAATCCTCGGAGGCGAAGGCAGTGGAGGCATAATGGTTCCAGAAGTACATTTGACCCATGACAGTGCGGCGGCGGTTGGACTGATTCTCGAAGGCTTGGCGCGCACGGGCGAACCGGTGTCGGAAATGGTTCGACAACTTCCTCGATTATTTATGTTGAAGCACAACCTGGTGGTGGAACCCAATCGCCTCTATTCGGTGCTGCAAGACTTTCGGGTCGCGATCGAAAATGAACAAGTCGCCTGTGATTTGACAGACGGCATCAAGGTCGCCTTACCCGAAGGTTGGATACACGTGCGAGCTTCCAACACGGAATCTATGATTCGCGTTATTGTCGAAGCCGAAGACGAGACGAACGCACGTCGCCTGCTTGATTGGGCGCGCGATCGATTGAATAAGTGAGCCTTTGGAGTGCGGCGACTTGTCGCCGCTTTTAAGAGAAACTTAGGAGTTAAAGCGGCGACGAGTCGCCGCAC
>DNNE01000029.1:6653-12749 GCA_003487805.1 Blastocatellia bacterium
AAAGCGGCGACGAGTCGCCGCACTCCATATTTCATGCGAGCGATACCCACTCTCAAGATCAGTATCTCCGGCGTGCGCGGAGTCATCGGCGAATCGCTGACGCCGACTCTGCTGACGCGTTTCGCGCAAGCCTTCGGCACTTATGTCGGCGCGAGGACGATTGTCGTCGGACGCGATCCCCGTACCTCTGGTGAAATGGTAAAGCAGGCGGTGATCGCAGGCCTGCTGTCGAGCGGTTGTCGCATCGTCGACATCGGAATGTGTCCCGTGCCTACTATTCAGCTGTTAGTCCGTCGTCATCGCGCGCATGGCGGTATTGCAATTACTGCAAGTCACAATCCGGCAGAGTGGAATGCCCTGAAATTCATTGGTCGCGGCGGATTTTTTCTAAATTCCGGGCAGGCCCGTGAACTTCTGGATATTTATCATCAGGGAGAGTACACGCGGGTCGGCGGCGCGGAGATGAGGGAAGTCGTCGAGGAATCCGGCGCAACTGATCTCCATATTCAAACGATCATTGATGGATTGGGTCGATTGCCGCCGGCTAAGAAAAAGTTGCGAGTGGTGCTCGACGCCTGCAATGGTGCCGGCTCCCTGGCAGGTCCAAAGCTCCTGGAAGCGCTGGGCGCCGAGGTCTTCACGATCAATGTGACGCCCGACGGATCGTTTCCCCGCCCGGCAGAACCTTTGGCGGAAAACCTCGGTGACCTGTGCGCCGCAGTCAAAACGCACGGGGCCGATGTTGGTGTTGCCCAGGACATGGATGCCGATCGACTGGCGGTAGTTTCAGAAGAGGGCGTCGCGATTGGTGAGGAATACACGCTGCTGCTCGCGACTCTTGGCGTTCTCGGCAAGACCCCGGGATCGGTCGTCGCAAATCTATCAACCACGTCCGCGCTTCAAGAGGTCGTCAGCCGGTTTGGTTGCCGACTCTTTCAATCGAAGATCGGCGAAGTCAATGTTACTGAAGAGATGGAGAAACAGAACGCTGTGATCGGCGGCGAAGGAAACGGCGGCGTTATTTATCCGCGGCTCAATTTTGCGCGCGATAGTTTGGTCGGCATGGCCCTTATCCTGCACCTTTTGGCGGAGACTGGTCAGTCTATTACAGAGTTGGTAAATAGCTTACCGCGGTTCGCGATGATCAAAGAAAAAATGATATGTCCTTCAGACAAAATTTCCGCAATTCTGAGACTGCTTCGTCAGGAGTATGCAGCGTATCCAATCGATCTGCGCGATGGTGTCAAAGTCAGTCTGCCCAGCGGATGGTTCCTGGTGCGAGCGTCAAATACAGAGCCGATCATCCGCGTGATCGCGGAAGCCGAGCGCGAGGCCGATGCGCGAACGATCATCGACCGAGTGTATTCGCGGGTTCAGGAGTGTGTTGCCTGACCAGGTCGCACAATCAGAGATTCAAGTCTGCCGTCCGGTTCGCGGACTCAACCCTTGACCCCGCGCGAGACTTCAGAAAGAATCTCAGTCGTTCGGCGCCAGGCAAACACCAACAAGCTATCACGATGCGAGGACCACTGTGACGTCATTTCACGCAAGGCTATGCTTCAGCCTTATCTTGGCAATAGGAAGTGTGACCCTCGCTTCACGCGCGAACGTCTCTTCCCAGACACTCTTCGACGACTTTAACTATTCAGGCTATTCGAAACTAGCAAGACACGGCTGGATCATTCGTACCGCCGCGGGGTGGCCGGGAATTCCCGGCGCGATTTGGGGAAACAGTGGCGTGTCATTTCCCGCTGATCCGGATCAGCGAGGCAATCGCCTGCTGCGCATGACATCTTCCACGGACGGGACCGCACCCAATACTCATCAAACTCAGATTTGCCAGCAACGCAAGTTCCTCGAGGGCACATATGCTGCTCGCGTTCGCTTTGTCGACGTGCCAACCGATGGTCCAATTGGGGATCAACTTGTAGAGAGCTTCTACACCATCAGTCCGCTGAAGGCGCCAATGGATCCCGACTACAGCGAGTTGGATTTCGAGTATCTGCCGAATGGTGGCTGGGGTAGTGCTGGGCCTACGTTATTTACGACTTCGTGGAGGACTTTTAGTCCGGAACCTAACTGGAAGAAGGACAACGTCTTTAACACTAGCAGTGGAAGCATCGCCGGCTGGCATACACTCGTAACTCAGGTTTCTGACGGAAAGGTGAAGTACTTCATCGACGGCCGACCTCTGGCAGAACATGGGGGGCAATATTATCCGCGCTCGCTGATGTCGGTTAATTTCAATCTCTGGTTTGTTAGAGATCAGACAGTGAAATCTAACGTTGTTCGTCACTATCAGGAGGACGTCGATTGGGTGTTCCACGAAGCAAAGAAAATACTCGCTCCTGAAGAGGTAGAAGCGAAGGTGGCCTCCCTGCGGCGAAGGTCTATTAGATTTCGGGATACAGTTCCGGCGCCGGTGCCGCGGTTAATATCACCTTGCGATTACTGATGACTGGAAGTTCGGAGGACCGCATGAACAGAATATTCTTTTCGCATTCCGGGTTCTTAATCATGTTGATACTTTCGGCTGGCGGATTTTGTCCTGCCCAGAATACTTCGAAACCTGCGGAGTCGAGCGGTGACAAGCTTCTCTATGCGGATTTCCAAAACGTGCAGAGCGGCCGGCCGGTCAGTAAGAATGGTGGCGCGGTGCGGTTGAATGTGTATTCTCAGAACTCAGCGAATCCTCCGCAGTATCGTGGTCTGGAAAACGCAAATCCGCCGGCCCCGGCTTTTGCGCGGGTTACAGCGGACGACGTTGCTGCCGCCTTCGACTATGAGTTTCGCATCCCGAACGAGTGGGCGGGAGTCAACATGGAAGTGTTCGGAGAACCCGAAAAGGACGGGAAACCCGTGCCTGATGACGTCAGCGGCTATAAATTCATCACCTTCCGCGCTTTCGCCAAAGGCGCGCAGTACATGAAGCTGGAGCTGATCACTCGAGGTCAGGGTACCAATCTCGAGTCCGGCTATCCTGCGGCGAGCATTCGCTTGTCTCCAGGATTCAATACTTACAAGCTAAAGCTCGATACTTTCAACCAGCCGGATTGGGCGATGCCATTGGATCTCAAGCGGGATGTTCTTAAGAAGTTAACGTCGGTTACGCTCGGAGTGCATTGCGACAAGTGCATCATAGAGAAAGGCACCGTAGTGGTCGACAACATCGCTTTCGAAAAATAGAATCTACGGCCTGAACACGCCCGGAAACAAAATCTGCGTCGCATGAGCTTCTAATCAACTCTATCGTGAAGAAAATTAAATACGTCTCCAAAGCTGATAATGCGTCTTCGCGCCGCGACTTCCTAAGATGTGCCAGTCTTGGTGCGCTTGGAGTGACGCTCTCCGAGCTTCCGCTTAATCGCGTCTTCGGGGCGCAGCGCCCCAGAGAGCTACTGATCTATGTGGGAACATATACCACGGGTAAGAGCGAGGGAATTTATCTGTATCGTTTGAACCTCGCTTCAGGAGAATTAAAACACGTCGCCACCACCAAAGGCGTTGTTAATCCTTCGTTTCTAACTCTCGCACCCAGCCGCCGCTTTCTCTATGCTGTCAACGAAGTCGAAGAGTTTGCTGGCAAGAAAAGCGGAGCGGTCAGCGCCTTTGCTGTCGATCAAAAGAACGGCGAACTGCGTTTGCTGAATCAACAAGCATCGTTCGGTGCAAATCCTTGTTATGTGGACGCGGATGCGGGCGGCAAATTTGTACTGGTCGCGAACTACACTGGAGGCAACGTGACCGTTCTGCCAGTTCAGCGCGACGGCAGTTTGGGCGACGCTACGGACGTAAGACAGTATCTGGGCTCGAGCGTAAACCGTGAACGCCAGGAAGGTCCGCATGCTCACAGCATCGTGCTGGATCCAGCTAACCGGTTCGCCTACTCATGCGATCTTGGAACAGACAAGATTATGATATTTCGTTTCGACGCACGAAACGGAAAGTTGCTGCCGAGTGAACAGCCGTGGATGCAGGTCGAACCAGGATCCGGACCGCGTCACCTGACTTTTGATGCGAGCGGCAAGTATCTCTTCGTGCTTAACGAGCTGCATTCCAGCGTAGGCGTATTCAAGCGCGATCCAGAGAAGGGAAGTTTGCGAGAGTTGCAAATCTTAAGCACTCTCCCAAAGGATTTTACGGGAACAAATACGGGTGCTGACATCCATGTCTCCGCTGATGGCCGATTTCTTTATTGTTCGAATCGTGGTCACGACAGTATTGCTGGTTTCAAAATTGATCCGCGTAGCGGTGCGCTCACCGCGCTGGGCCACGAATCGACTCGAGGCATGACGCCGCGTAACTTTGCTATCGATCCAACCGGTGCGTTCTTGCTGGTCGCTAATCAGAAGTCCGACAATATAGTTGTCTTTCGACTCGATCAAAAGACGGGCCAGCTCAGCGCGACCGGACAGTTAGCTCAGGTGCCGGCGCCTGTTTGTTTGAAATTCACAGAGCCCTTTTCGTGAAAGTTTCCATAGTTACGGACTACCAAGCTGTCGCTCCGTGCAGCATATCAGGCGTTGTTGCCGGACGGAACTCAGACCACAAGAGTCTGAATTGAATGTGGCAAACTGTTCACCTCTGCTGCGTTGCCGTTGACCCACAGCCAATACGCGACATTCTTTTCGCTTGAATTCATGACGACGACCGTCATCTTGCCGTCTGGATTAAGAAAGGCGGTTGAAAGGAGTTGGCTGCGGCTCGGTGAACTGGCAATTCTCCTTGCACCGGGCTGAATGAACTTTGAAAAGTGGCCAATGTAGTAGTAGGAGCTGAGGTAGCTTAACTCTCCGGTTTTCGTATTTGCATGCACCGGCGCGAAGCAATAATTGCTGACGTGATTGGGCCCGCCTCGTTCATCCAGCAGAATATTCCAGTCAGTCCATCCGACCGTTCCGTTGTTGAAGTCATTGATCATTGATCGCCCGTACTGCTCTCCAAACTTCCACTCTCCGATCTTCTGCGGATCGAAAGCGTCGACGCAGCCCTCGGTGAAAATCAGTTGCTTGTCGGGAAATGTTTCGTGCACCAGCCTGACGTTATCGAACATCGGCTCGCCGCCGCTCCAGGGCTCATACCAGTGATAACCAATGCCCCAGACATACTTCGCTGCCTGCGGATCCGATAAGATAGTGCTGGCCCTTTGGTAGATGAGGTCGCGATTGTGATCCCAGGCAATAATTTTCTTGTCTCCCAACCCTTCCCGCTTAAGCGTTGGACCAAGATAGTTCTTGAGAAAGTCTCGTTCGTCTTCGGCCGAGTAGATACATGACTCCCATCTTTGCGTAGCCATCGGCTCGTTTTGGATCGTGATTCCCCAAATTGGTATTCCTTCACGCTGATAAGCCCTAATGAACTTTGCGTAATAATTGGCCCAGGATTGATGGAACTCAGGCTTGAGTCTGCCGCCGTGCAGCATATCGTTGTTGTCTTTCATGAAGGCTGGTGGACTCCACGGACTGGCGAAGATGTTGAGCTTGCCGCGAGTGGCGGCCAGCGCTTGCTTGATAAACGGGATCCGATATTTCTTGTCGTGCTCGACGTTGAAGGACTGCAGTTGTTTGTCGCCCTCGCTTACATAGGTGTAGCTGCTGCTGGAGAAATCGCAACTGTGAATGTTTGTGCGCGCAAGCTTATAGCCAATACCCTGCTGGTCGTCGAAATAAGCGGTGAGAAGCTCGCGTTGTTTTTCTTTTGGCAACACTGCAAACGTCTCGGCCGAGGCATCGGTTAAAGCTCCTCCGATACCCAGGAAGTTTTGAAACTGCCGGTTCGGATCGACAAAGACGCAAATCTGAGTTTCCTTCGGCTGGCCCACAGGTTTGAACACGCGCGTGTCAGTGCGCGAAATCCTGTAATCAGTTTTCGCAGCCGTCGTATAGACCGTCACCTGTTTCCCGGTTGTGGAAAACCGTTGTGCCTTTTGCGGTCCCTGGTAGCTGTCGTTTTGTTTGTTGGATCCGAAGGAAAGTTTGTTTGTGGCCAACAACATTGCCGAGGAGGCGAGCAGAAAATTTCGACGATGGATTTTCATGGCGGGGCTTTTACATGGGACCTGCTTTTCGTTCGACAAATATGGGTGCTAGGTAGTGG
>DNNE01000056.1:0-982 GCA_003487805.1 Blastocatellia bacterium
AATTTTCCGCCAATCAAAATTCCAATCGCGCTGGTAAGCGGAAAAGTAAACGGCACCCAGATGGGCCAGTACGCTTTCTGCACCGCTTCCATGTTGGGGGTGTTGGCGGTGCGAACCATACCCCCATTCTTCTTTCCTTTATTCATGTCGGCAACCGCCACCACTAGTCCCAGGACAACCGCCAGTATCGCCAACGCCAACGGCGCCCTTCCACCCTTCGCTATCAAGGCGCAGATAAGCCCGCCGATAATCGCCACGACAATGTTGACGACAAACGCGATTCCAATCCAGCTCGTCGATGCTTCGTAGATGCCCGCCTTGAACGCCACGTCAGAACCTACGATGAGATATGCGCAAGTGAACCCAATGAATGCCAGCACGAACATCGCGACATAACTCGTGATAACAGCAATAATCGATCTAGCCATCTTTGCTTCTCCGAGATTAAGAACGCCGCTTCAATTTTCCGCCGATACCAATACCAATCGCCGCGATAATCGGACCCGCGAAGATTACCCACACCGGATGCCTCGCTTTGGTCATCGCTTCGATGTTCGGTTACGCTTTCGGTCCTCAATTCATGAGTATCCGCGGGCTGGGTGGCGACATGCAGCGCTCCCAACGTAAAGCCAATTGCGAGGGCGACGACAGCCAGCACCAGCGGCGCCTTTCCACCTTTTGAGATTAACGCGCAAATCAGTCCGCCGATCACGGCAGTAACGAGAATCACGGTAAATTGCATTACGGTCCATCGCGTCGACGCATGGAAAGAGCCCGGCTTGAACGACCAGTTCGCACCCATCACGGTGTAAATGGTCATGAAAGCGGCGAACTGCAGAATGAACATCACCAGGTAACCAACGATTACTCCCGCTACACTTCTCGCCATAAGGTTTTCTCCTTGTCAGTCTTCGAATCCGCACGCATTTATCACACTGACCCTACGCGCGGCAAACCAGATCAGTACCGGGAGCGATAGCGA
>DNNE01000056.1:1304-15990 GCA_003487805.1 Blastocatellia bacterium
GCGCAAGCGTCCTCGCTTGCAATTACCAGCCGCAGAGACAATCCGGCAACCGGGACGGTTGCGCTCCAGTCTTACCCGGTCGCTATCGCTCCCGGTACTGACTCCATCACTGCTTTGCAATCGCGCTGCGGCCGCCACGCAAAACGTACTTTTGGATCTTGCCGGTGGCCGTCTTCGGCAATTCCAAAACAAAGTTCACCCGATGCGGAGCCTTAAAGTGGGCCAGATGCTCACGAGCAAACTCGCATAGCTCATCTTCATCCGCAGTTGCGCCGGATTTAAGAACTACAAAAGCATGCGGGGCCTCGCCCCAACGTTCGTCGGGCAGACCAACGATCGCCACTTCTTGCACCGCCGGATGCCGTAGCAAAACCCCCTCGACTTCGACCGAGGAAATATTTTCTCCGCCACTGATGATTACGTCCTTCAGGCGATCACGAATTTCGATGTAGCCGTCCGGGTGAATCACCGCGGCGTCGCCAGTGTGGAACCAACCGTCGCGCATTGCCTCGGCAGTCGCATCCGGGTCGTTGTAATACCCGCGCATCACCACGTTGCCACGCACCACGATCTCGCCGACCGTCTCGCCGTCGTGCGGCACCTCTGCGTCTTGATCGTCGACCACAGTCGTCTCGCCCGAGGTGATCAGTTCAACTCCCTGGCGGGCTTTGATGATTGCACGCTCTGAGATGGAAAGCTGTTCATGCTCCGCTCGCGGCTCGCAAACAGTGATGAAGGGAGTCGTCTCAGTCAATCCATAAACCTGTGTGACCGTCCACCCCAGGTCCCCTTCCAGGCGCTCGATGGTTGACGCGGCGGGCGGGGCACCGGCAGTGAGCACGCGAACTCCGCGGCGCGCGTTGCTTCGCACTGAGCTTTCGGCATTCGCGAGACTAATCAGTACCGTGGGAGCGGCGCACAGCATCGTGATTCGCTCTTTGTCGATCATTTCAAAGACTCGCCGCGGATCTACTTTCGGCAAGCAGATATGTGTGGCGCCGGCTGCCGTTACGGTCCAGACAAAGGTCCAGCCGTTGGCATGAAACATCGGCAGTGTCCAAAGATACCTGTCCGCGCACGACATGTGTTCATGCACCAGCGTGCCGACGGAATTCATGTAAGCATTGCGATGGGTAATCATCACCCCCTTGGGCCGCGAGGTCGTGCCGCTGGTGTAGTTGATCGTCAGCAGATCGTTTTCCTCGATCAATGGCCGCTCAAAATTCTCCGTGCCCTGTGCCAGCAGACTTTCATAATCAAGCCAATCGGCTCGCGCGCCGGCCAGCGAAACAAAGTGCTCCACCGATCGCAATTGGGGCCGAATGCCGTCGATAGCTTCGGGGTAATCAGAATGCGCGCAGACGACCCGGGCGCCGCTGTGATTGATTAGATAAGCGAAATCATCCGGCGTCAGCCGGTAATTGATCGGCACCAGCACCGCGCCAATCTGCGGCACTGCGTAAAATGATTCGAGCTGAGCGTGAGTATTTGGCGCGATGTAAGCAACACGATCGCCTTGCCGGACGCCGAGTTGTTGTAGGATGGCCGACCACCGATCGCAACGATTCAGAAATTGTTCGTAAGTTAGCCGCAGGTCGCCATCGACAACTGCTTCGCGATCTCCATAGAGCTTGCGGGCGCGACGGGCGAAATCGATTGGGGTCAGCGGAGTTTCCATTCGGATTGCAGCGCAAGGAAGCTAAGGCTTCGGAGCCGCCGGTTTGTCTGGCTTCGGCTTCGGCGGTGGCGGCAGATCTTTGATGCACTGGTCAGCGAGGGACAGCGAAGTCAGCGCGCGCAGAGACTTATCGCTCAGGTTGCTCGCGACATAAAGCGTCCCGTCAAAATCCAACTTTCCCATCTCGCGAAAGACGATTTCCGGACTGAAGCCGGACGTGGCTAGCAAGCGATAGGTCCCAAAGGCCTTGCCTTCGACTCGCTTGCTGATTCTATCGCTCGAAAGGTCGACGGATTCGACGTGATTGATCGTCGTTACTACTTCGCCAAGCAGCGCTACCGCCCGATTGGGATCGATGGTGCTGTAGATGTGCACGACGACCAGCATCGCCCGCACTTTAACTTCCGAGTTAGGCGCCTTCGCCACCGTCTGCAGCACATCTTCCAGCATCTCGCGCACTTCGGTATCGACCTTGGTTTGCTTCAGAGACTCTGTGGCAATTTGAGCATAGAGATATGCGCGCTGATCCGGTTCTTCGACTTTGGCCGCCAGTTTTCGCGCCTCATCGATCTTTTTTTCCTTAATATTCTTCTGCGAGCGATAGAAGTACACGAGACTCATGACCTTTTTGCGAAGTTCAACGTCATCGATCTTCAGGCCTGCGGCTTCGAGTTTTTCGAGACTCTCAGTTTCCGCCGCATTGAGGACCGCGACAGCAATCACTGCTTCACGTCCCGCCGCGTCGGCCATTTTATCGCCCCTCTCGATCGTTTCATCGAAAGATCGCTTTGGCGGATCAGTCAACGTATCGCTTGTGCGCTGTTGCTCCGGCTGCGTCAAAAGCGAAGCAATGTTCCCTTTTGCCTCCGCCAACTGTGGGCTCAGATCAGGCAGAGAATTCGCGATCAAAGGCTCGAGCCGGCTCAAAGCCATGAAGACCTGGCTGTTATCCGAAAAGCGGCTTCCGGATTTGGCGGCGTCCGGGTTCTGAATCGATTCGTGCGCGTGAGAGAGCAACGCGAGCACAAACACTCTTTCCAGCGATGGGTTTGGCGCAAAGCCAACCGGCACCTGGTAATAAGCCGTTGCGGGCATTTCGCCAATCTCGCGCGTGGCCGCAAACGGATACGAAGAGAGGTAAAGAAATTGATCCATCGGCGCTTGCGAGTAAGCCGTCAGCGCTTCCGCATAGAACTGATCAGCCGCCGAATGGTTCGCCTCCCACATCTTGAAAAGGAAAAGCGGGAGATAAAACGTCGCCGGATAACGAAGACTGGATCGCGCGAACTCGAGCGCAGCTGTCTGATCGGAACCTATCATTGAGATGGCCGCGCCCAGAAGCTTTTCAGCGGTCCGCGCCGCCTGTGCCGAGTCCTTCTGTGCTTTGTCCGCGTTTTCTGCTTCTTCATCGAGAATTTGTTTTGTGAGTTTTCGCGCCCAGGCTGAATCGCGTTTAGCAATTGCCGTGATCACGGTGTAGCGATAGTCGGTGCCCTGCACTTTCGTGCGACCTTCACTGCTGTCCTTTTCGCCTATCTCTTTAAATTGTCGTGTAGCAACATCAAACGCGTCGGTGAAGGTCGCCCGGGCCCTGTCCTGCTCAAGTGGCCAGGTTAGATCGGCAGCTTTCAACAACACGTTGATGCGCCGCTGGTCCTGATCGATCGTCTTACTGAGATCAATTTGCCGCTGGATTAGAGAGAGAGCATTGTCGCGCGAACACGACGACGGGGGAGCTGTAGTCGTTTGGGTTTTGTCCTGCGCGGTGGCGCTCGCAGAAACGAAGGCCAACAGCAGCGGCAGGTAAGGAAGAACCCTGAGGGGACAACGCATCAGTTTATGGACTCCTCAGTTTCTCCGCGATCAGCGGAACAATCTTTCGCGGCACATCGATCGCCGCTTTGATATGACGCGCGTTGGTGAAATGGCCGACGACGTAGATTCCCGGCACGTCCGTCTCGAAAGTGTCCGGATTATACACCGGGACCTCTGTGAGTTTGCCAGGCGCTGTACGGACGCCAAGCTTCTTCAACATCGTCAGATCGGCGTCGCTGCCAATCAGCACGAACACGACGTGGTTGGCTACAGTCATTGACTCGCCGGCTTCAGTCGTAAGTCTGACAGAGTCGGGCGCAATCTCGTCGATATCTTTGTAGAGAATGACGCGCAAGCGCCCTTGGGCGATCTCGCGTTCCAGCGGCGAGCGCACCCAATGCTTCATTGCGCCGGCTGAGGGATCGCGGTTCTCCCAATCGTCTCGCCAGATGGCCATCGTCGTGCGCGCGCCTTCTTCAGACAAAAACAACGCTGCTTCAGCCGCACTGTTGCCGCCGCCAACCACCAGCGCTTCTTTGCGAACGTAAGGATACGGCTCAACAAAGCGATGATGAACTTTGGGCAAGTCCTCGCCGGGAATATTCAGAAGCCGCGGATGCTCCATCGCGCCAAATGCGAACAAAACAGCTCGCGCGTGATAGTTCTTCTCCTGCTCCTGAAAACTTCGGCAGCGCGTATGAACGATAAAGCCATCGGCATCGTTGCGCGCGATGTCCGTCACCTCTTCGCCGGTAGTGATGCGCAGATCGTGATCGAGCACGAAATGAATGTAGTGCGACAGCAATTCTTCTCGCGTGGGTTTGTCGCGGACCGGATGCAGCGAGCCTTCGCGCATCTCCAATTCATTCGGCGTCGAGAACAGGGTGCGGCCGACGGGATATTGACGGATCGTGTTGGCGATTGTGCCTTTCTCAATTACGAGATAAGTCAGGCCTTCTTGTGCCGCCGCATCTGCCGCGGACAGACCGGCCGGGCCGGCGCCGATGATTAAAAGATCGAGTTGATCAGACATATGTAAGACGACAATCGACGGCTCCGTTAGGAGCCGGATGTTTATAGCACGGAGGCTACCTTCAATATTAGGCGCAATCGAGCGGCACAGGCCGCTCGATTGCGCAGAGTTATCTAACTAACTACCGGGTCTATAAATATATAGCTCCTACGGAGCCAGGAAATTGCGTGCTCTCAATCCAACGCCATGGGCTGTAGAAATGGCCTGGAGACCTCCATGATCTTTAAGTCTTTAGCGGGTATCGCCCTGAAGTCATCACCGTAAGCATTGAATTTCACTTCGATCTGAATCAGCCGGCAACTCTTCAAGACATATCGAGTAGCCACACTCATTTGCACCCCACCATCTTCATCAAAGAGCTTAATCAAATCAGCGCGACTCATTCCCGGCTTGATCGATATAGCTTCTTTGTATCTCTCTTCAAGCCATTGTTGATGAGCCTGGTCATTAGCGGTTTGCGCCGGAGGATATATTCGCGGAGCGATTATCAGAAGCAAGCCCGCGATCAAAATAATGCCGATCTTCATGTCACACCTCTCAATCTCAAAACTCCAACACCCCTCGCGCCACCACCACCGATGTTCCACTCACACGCACTTCTTCAACCTTGCCGGGCTCGCCCTTAACTTCTAACCCAATGCGGCTCGGCCGATTAATGAAATCGCCTTGCTCGATCACAAACTTGTAAACGCCGTCCACGGGTTCAACTCGCGTCGCGTCGTGATAGACGAGATATCCTCCCAATGGCCCAGCCGCGCTGCCCGTCGCTGGATCTTCACCGATGCCCATGCCGACAAAGAATCTCGCATGCGCGCGGGCTTCACCAATCTCCATCGTCTCGCGGGTGAAGGCATAGCATCCGGTCCCGCCACGAAAAACTTCGCTCCGCTCAAAAATGTCATCGAGCAGATTCTGGTTCGGGCGACAGTTTCCCAGATCCGCCAAAGATCGAATCGGCACCAGCAACATCGTGTTGCCGGTCGAGACTGCCTGGATCGGTAATGTCTCGTCCAAATCTTCGCGCGCCAAACCGAGCGCCCGGGCGATGTCTGCCTGTTCCTGTGAATCGTCGACCTCGCCGCGAATTTCGAATTTACCCTGCGTCATGGTCACGCTCACGGGCGCGCCGTCCTTGAAATCAATCTCGATCGGCAGCACGCCGATGCCTACCTCATGTTTCAGTTGCACGCGGCCATTGCCACCTTCGGGAAGCGGCACTACGCCTTCGCGCGCCAAACAATTCCATGTGCCGACGATCGGATGACCCGCAAACGGAAGTTCGCTGCCCGGCGTGAAGATTCGCAGACGTCGCAGCGCGCCTTCCTTTTCAGAAGGCAGCACAAAAACTGTCTCAGATAAATTCATCTCGCGGGCAATCTGCTGCATCTGCTCGTCAGTTAATCCTGGGCTTTCGGGAAACACGGCGAGCGGGTTACCCGCGAAAGCGGTATCAGTGAATACGTCGAGTTGAACGAAATTGTAGTTGGGCAAATGAAGAATCCCCCCGGCTTCGGTTTAGACTGGAGCGCAACCGTCCCGGTTGCTTCTTATCGCAGAGAGCAAGCGGGACGCTTGCGCTCCAGTCAGATCGATCGACACCAGCGCGCGACTTCGTCCATCACATCCTCGTAAACCTGCTGTTGCGGCGCGACGCTCTTGGGTACTTTGAAAGAATGATCGCCCCTCTCAATTGGATAGAGTGCCGCCCGCAGACGATGCTTTTTGATAATCGCGCGGATTTCATCTTCACTTCCAAAGGCATCGCGCGAACCTTGCACAAAGAGCATCGGCGCTTTGATCTCTGCTAAATGTTCGTCGCGTAACTTATCCGGCCGGCCCGGTGGGTGCAGCGGATAGCCGAGAAAAACCAAACCGTCGATGCCCTCCGAATGTTCAGCCGCGACCTGTGAAGCGATGCGCCCACCCATCGATTTGCCGCCGATGACGAGCTTATTACCTTTCAGCTTTTTGTTCTTAAGGGCGGCGTCGATTACTGCCCGATAACACGATTCCAGCTTCGCTTTCGGATCGGGAACGCCCTTGCCCTTCTCTTTGTACAGAAAGTTGAATGTCATCGCATCAAATCCGCGCGCGGCCAGTCCGGTTGCGACCATTCGCATAAAGGCGCTCATTTGATCGGCACCGGCGCCATGGCCCAGAACGATCGTCACCTTCGCGCGATCCTTCTTCGCGGCTGGATACAGCAGCGCAGTGACGCTTTCGGCGTCGTTAACGGCAACTCTTATGCTTCCTGGTTCAGTCATCATCTAAACTCCAACTAACCTCCTGGTCTTATGAATCAACCGGCGAAACAAAACCGAACCACGAAATCACACGAATGCTTCGTGTTGCTTCGTAAACTTTCGTGTGGCTTTGTGGTTCATTTGTTTGAATATTCACGCGCCCACCAAGTCAAACTCCAAACTGCCGCAGATGATGATCGACGTGCAGATAACCCCAACGCATCCAATCGCGCTCAGACATTTCAGCAAACAACGGATGGCGCTGCCATTCGAAAGTTCTATGCGGGTGAGTCACGCGCTCAATCATCGACACGAGCGCATCCAGATCACGTTTGAAATCTTCCGGCGGCGTTCCACCCTGCTTCTGATCATTCTCGGGCATGGTGCGCACGCCATGCGGCCACTTGAGCGGAGCATACAAAGCGATCCATCGAACCGCCGTGCGAGTCAGCAGGTTGCTCTTGTCGCCATTGACGTCTCTTTCACCAATCACGCTCTTGAATGAATCATTAAGATGGCAGATCATCTGATGCGGCGTCATCTTGCCCCAGCGGCGCTGACTTTCCGGCATCACCGCACCCAACCTAAGTAAGAGTTCTTTTCGATCGGTTTCGTTCCCCAGCGTCTTCACATGACTCCTTCCTGATCGCTCGTATATATCCGCGGAACGCGAGCACTAATTCCGCAAGTGATCTCATAGGATATCGTCTTCATCATAGCGCCAATTTCTTCTGCGGATATGGACAACTTGCCGGCCTTCCCTAAAAGGATAACCTCATCATTGTGCGATGCGCCCGCAACCTCAGTTACGTCCACCAGCGTCAGATCCATCGAAACGCGTCCGACCACCGGTGCAAACTCTCCGCGCACGATCACGCGGCCACGATTTGAAAGCGCGCGGCGATAGCCATCATCGTAGCCAATCGGCAGCGTTGCGATCAGCGAATCGCGTTTCGTTTCGAATGTGCATCCGTAGCCCAACTGCTCGCCGCGCGGCACTTTCTTCAGCAGCATGATGCGCGAATGAAGGGACATGACCGGCCGGAGTGGCGGCCTTTCGACATTCGCCGGCAGGACATCTCGTGTGAATCCGTAAAGCGTCCCTCCGGGTCGCACCAGGTTCTCGCCGTCTCTCGCGTGCGCGAAAGTGGCCGCCGAATTAGCGGCATGAATAAACTTCGGCGCGAAACCGTTCTCGCGAAAGATTCGCACGGCATTTTGAAAACTGAGAAGTTGATCGTTGGTAAAATCCGCTTTCGTTTCATCGTCAGCCGCGGCGAGATGCGTCATCAATCCATCAATCCGGATGTTCGTAAAGCGTTTAGCGGACTGCGCGAATTCTGAAACTTGATCAGCGCGCACCCCCAGACGTCCCATGCCGGTATCGATCTTAACGTGCACGTCGGCGATTGCTCTGGCCTCGCGGGCGGCTCGATCGAGTGACTCGATCATGTCGAGCCGATAGACGACCGGCGTCAATCGCTGCTCGAGGCACGCAGCCTCCTGGCCTTTCCAAAACCCACCGAGACCCAAAATCGGCCGCGTAATTCCCGCCCGTCGCAGCTCGATTCCTTCTTCAGGCAAGGCCACGCCAAACCAGTCCGTCCCTTCAGCTTCCAAACGGCGCGCGCACTCGACTGCACCGTGGCCGTACGCGTTCGCTTTGACCGCCGCCATAACACAGACCTTCGCGCCCGCGCGCTCGCGAATCACGTGCAAGTTATGCGCGAGTGCGTCGAGGTTGATCTCGGCCCAGGTCGGACGACCCATGCGTTCGATTGACGTTGAAGTATCCACAGATTACGCAGATTACACCGATTCAATACTGAAATGCAGTTGCGAGCGAGGGGGGGATTAAGTCCCCTAGATCCCACAGCATGACGATCTTCTTTTGAATCTGTGCAATCTGCGTAATCTGTGGATGAATTCCTAGAATCCTTCGTCACCGCGACTGATGCGCGGCGAGCCCTTTGATCGATCGAAACGGGCGAGGTAAGAACCAAGCGCATCTCGATCGAGATCGGCAAACTTGGCGAATTGATTTATGAAGGCGAGATAGACCGTGTCGGTAGGACCGTTACGTTGCTTGGCGACGATTAACTCCGCGATGTTCTTGTTCTCTTCCTGTTTATTGTACTGCTCTTCACGATAGATAAAGGCGACCACGTCAGCGTCCTGCTCAATCGCGCCTGACTCGCGGAGGTCTGCAAGTTGCGGACGATGATCAGTGCGATTTTCAGGCGCGCGCGACAACTGCGACAGCGCCACCATCGGGATATCAAGCTCCTTTGCGAGGGCTTTCAGCTCGCGCGAAATTTGCGAAACTTCCTGTTGCCGCGATTCGAATCGTCCTGAAGAGCCGGACATCAACTGCAGGTAATCGACCACGATCAGATCGAGTTGCTTCTGCTCAGTCGCCAGTCGTCGCGCTTTTGCTCGCATCTCCAGAACTGAAATCGCCGCCGTGTCATCGATGAAGATGCGCGCATCGGCCAGTCTGCCCAGCGCTTTGCCCAAACGCGACCACTCTTCGTTTGAAAGATAGCCGCTGCGGAATTTTTGCGCGTCGACACTCGCTTCTGAACAAAGCATGCGCATCGCCAACGCCTCTGCTGACATTTCCAGGGAAAAGATGCCGACGACTGCGTTACTTTCGATCGCTGCATGCTGCGCGAGCGTCAAAGCCAAACTCGTCTTGCCCATCGAAGGCCGCGCGGCGATGACGACCAGGTCCTGTTTTTGGAAGCCAGAGGTAAGTGCATCGAGACCTTTGAACCCGGTGGGGACCCCGGTAACCACGAGGTCACGATGTTCGATCGCCTCCGCCTTTTCCAAAACTCTTTCTGCTGGATGCTTGATATGTTCGAAGCCCTGACGGATTCGTTCATCAGCCAGGGCAAAGATCGCGTGTTCCGCATGATCGAGGATGTTCTGCGGCTCGTCTTCTTCTTCCAAAGCTTCAGCACTGATCTTGTCTGCGGTTTTGATTAGTTGACGAAGAAGTGATTTCCCACGAATGACCTTCGCATACGGAATGAGGCTCGAGACGTGGGGCAGTCCATTGGTCAGATTCGTTAGATAGAGCATTCCACCTGACGCTTCAAGTGAATTGTCTCGCCTCAGTTCTTCTGCGATGAGAATGGGGTCAATCTCCGATCCTCGCTCGAACAAGACGATCATCGCCGCGAAAATTCTGCGATTCGAAGGCACATACAAGTCTGGTGGTTTGACTAGCTCAACAGCCTGCGCGATTAAAGAATTGTCCAGGAAAATCGCGCCGAGAAAGGCACGTTCAGTTTCAGGGCTGCTCGGAAGCGCGCGCTCTAGTCCTATGCTGCGAATCGGTTCAGGTGTTGCCATGTCTGCTTACGTGGGGGCGCAACTATACTACGCGTGAGGACGCGTGTGGGCGTTGTTCGTGTTTTTTTTGTCGAAGTGGTCGAGCCTAGTCAGGTTTTTTTGTAGCAGTGTTGAACTCTTCTGCACGATCCAGGAGAACATCTATGCCAATGCGTTCATTTACGACAGGGTTCACAATTCCCTTCGCAGTCAACTCCTTTATGATCACACCTTGAATGATCAGAGGTCCAGCGAGTGCCGTCACTTGCGCGTCATCTATATCTCCCAGCGTCGCGTTAACCTTGTCCAACGTAATGCCGCGCTCTCGTAGCTTTTCCACCGCCGGCGCGATCTTGTCGTGTATTGTCCCATTCAATATTGCAAGCAACACAACCCATTGTCGCGCCGGCAACGCAATTTGAATCAAAGGATCATCTTGGATGTTCTTAATTTTCGACATCACTCTCTTCCTTTTCAGTCGCTTCGGCTCTGACTTCCTTCGGAGTCTCCGTCTTTATCGCTTCTGCCGGCAACGCTTCGACATTAACCTCAACACCACCTTCACCAAGCACGCTGATCGGGAGCTCGACTGTCACTTCGCGATGCAAACGCAGCGGAACGTTATAGGTGCCAAAACGCTTGATGGGTTCGCGCAAAACGATCTTGCGTCGATCGATTTCGTAGCCCTGTTCCTTGAGCTCGTGCGCGATATCCATCGACGTGACTGATCCATAGAGCACTCCGGCCTCGCCCACTTTTCGCTCAAACTTCAGAGTCAGTTTGCGCAACTGGTCACCCTGCAACTCGGCAGTCGATCGATCCTTCGCTTCACGTTTCGCCAGGGCCGCTTTTTCGCCTTCAATTTGGCGAACGTTGTTGGTCGTGGCTTCTACTGCCAATTTGCGCGGCAGCAAGTAGTTGCGCGCGTAACCGGCTTTGACGCGCACGATTTCCCCGCGCGCGCCCAGATTCTCAATGTCTTCACGTAAGAGAACTTGTGTATGTGGCATGGTTCTTATCCCCTCGGTCTCCCTCTCCCTCTGGGAGAGGGCTGGGGGTGAGGGACGCAGTTGCAGCGGCGTCTAAACCCTCACCCTAACCCTCTCCCAGAGGGAGAGGGAAAAAATCAATCCGCCGCGTAAGGCAGCAGCGCGATGTTGCGCGCGCGCTTGATCGCCTCGGCGAGCATTCGTTGGTGCGCGGCGCACACGCCTGAAATGCGGCGTGGCAAAATTTTTCCGCGCTCTGGAACGTACGATGACAGCAACTTCACATCTTTGAAGTCGATCAGATCAACTTTCTCGATGCAGAAGCGACAAATCTTCCGGCGCATCATGCGACGCGGGCCGCGCGGCATTGTTCGATCATATTCGCGCTCGAAACCGAAATCGCGATCGCGATCGCGATCCTCATAATTTGATGACATAAGCTTTCCCTTCTCTCGCCGACCGAAAGTCTAGGCGACCGACTCTTCTTCCTCCGGTTCAGTTTGCGCCACGGCCTTAATGGCTTTGCCGCTTGCCGGTTTCTTGGCGGCTTTGCGCGCCCGCCGGTCCTTCAACTTATCCGCGCGGCGACGCATTTCATCCACGCGAATGGTCATGTAACGCAGGATTTGATCGTTGACGCGCATGCGACGCTCGACTTCGGCAATCTCCGCACCCGAGCCTTCCACTTCCAGCAGCACATAGGTGCCGTTTCGCTTGTGGTTGATCTCGTAAGCGAGCTGCCGCTTGCCCATCATCTCGGTCTTCGTAATGCTTCCACCCTGACTGGTGATGATTTTCTGCACACCTTCGCTCAGCTGCATTACTTCATTTTCAGCTACGTCGGGATCGATGATGAAGATTACTTCGTAGGTTCTTTTTTCCGCCAAAATTCAACTCCTTCGGTTTGGAAACCGGACTCGTCCGGCTACTAACGTCTGGCGGACAAGTCCGCCATCTAAACAATTACTCTTTCTTTGCGCTTACCTCGTTATACAACGACATAGCTTTTGCTACGCCGTCCCGTAACACTGAGCGCATTGCCTCTGCGGCGCGCTCTAAAATTTCCGCCAACGATTCTTTTTCGGCCTTCGTAAATTCGTTCAAAACGAAATTCTTTGCGTCACTGAGTGGGTGATCGGGTTGAATCCCAATTCGCAGCCGAATGAATTCGTTGGTTCCCAACGCGCCGATGATCGACTTCAGTCCGTTGTGCCCACCCGCGCTGCCACGTTGCCGCAAACGAATCGAACCAAACGGCAAAGCCAGATCATCGCTGATGACGACTAGCGTTGCCGCATCCAGTTCAGGCTTTGAAATCAAACAACTGACGGCGTCGCCGCTCAAGTTTATGAAAGTTTGCGGCTTGGCCAACTTCACGCGCTGATTTTCAATCAATCCGCTGCCGACAAACGATTGGCATTCACTTCGCCGGATATTAACGGCAGCATCAGCAGCCAACTTATCCACCAGCATGAATCCCAGATTGTGTCGCGTCCGCGCGTATTCCGTTCCGGGATTTCCAAGGCCAACGATCAAGAACATTTTCAATTTCCGATTGCCAATTGCCAATTGAAATCACGTGGTGCTCAAACTCGGTTCTGTTGCGAGCACACAATCGACAATCGCAAATCGGCAATCGGCAATGGTCTTACTTCTCTTCGGCGGCTTCGCCTTCCTCTTCCTTCTTGCCCTTGCCGATAACTTCAGGTTCGGCCGGAGCTTCGCCTTCAACCGGTGCTGCAACCTCGACCGGCTCTTCCTTCACGACGCCAACGGTGGCGATAACGGTGTCGGCACCGGTGAGGATTTCGACGCCCTCGCTCGTCGGAATGTCGGAGACGTGCAGCACATCGTGAACGCCAAGGTTCGTCACATCCACATCGAGGTGCTCAGGAATGTCGCGCGGTTCGCAACGAATCTCAACTTCGCGAATGATCTGTTCAAGAACCCCCGCTCCTTCGCGCACGCCAATCGGTTCGCCGACCAGACGCAATGGCACGGTTGCTTCGATCTTCTCGCCTTTGACCAAACGCTTGAAATCGGCATGGATCAGACGCGAGCGCACGGGATCGATTTGGCGATCGATAAACATGACTTCAGTTGCTTCCACGCCCTCGATATCAACCGTAAAGATTGTGTTGCGACCCGTGTCTGATCGGAGAATCGCCGCTAATTCCCTCAGTGGCGCTAACGCCGCCACCGCCTCGGTGCCGCCGCCATAAATCGTCACCGGGACCTGGCCTTCGCGACGCGCGCGACGCGCATCGTTCTTTCCACGGCCTTCGCGGCGAACTGCGCGGACAATGATTTCCTTCTTCTCTGCCATGATTGCTCTCCTAAACACGACGCGTCGTTTAGAGTCGGCCTACCGGCCGACAACTGGCGGGCAGTAGCCCGCCTCTAAACGGCGTAACTATTAAATTTTTGCTGAAAGCTGGGATCGACGGCTACTTCGCTTTCAGTGTTTGCCCTTCGCTATACGAAGAGCGAAGAGACGCTGGTCTCTTCATGGATCGACTTGATCGCTTTCGCCAGGATAGGCGCAATGCTCAAGACTTTTATGTTTTTCAACTCCGCTGCTTTCGAGTTCAGCGGCACGGTGTTCGTCACCACAATCTGCTCGATACCTGAGTTCGCCAGATGCTGTGCGGCACGTCCTGAGAGTACCGGATGCGTAAAGCAGGCGTCAACTCGCGCGGCGCCGGCTGCCTTTAGCGCCTGCGAAACCTTCGTCAGCGAGCCGCCGGTGTCACACATATCATCGACGATCAGGCAATTTCTTCCCTGGACATCGCCAACGACGTTCATGACTTCGGCCACATTCGGCTTGTCACGGCGCTTGTCGCAAAGCGCGAGTTCCGCATCCAGCCGCTTCGCATATGCGCGCGCACGCTCAGCTCCGCCAGTGTCTGGCGCGACCACCGTGAGATTCGGCAGCGGAGCTTCCTGGTAGTACTTCATGAAAACCGGCGCGGCGTACAAGTGATCCACCGGAATATCAAAGAACCCCTGAATCTGCGGCGCATGCAAATCCATCGTCAGGATTCGATCGGCGCCTGCTGTCGTTACCAAATTCGCGACCAGCTTTGCCGAAATCGGCACGCGCGGCCGGTCTTTCTTGTCTGCCCGACCGTAACCGTAATACGGGAGCACCGCGGTGATGCGCGCCGATGACGAACGACGGAACGCATCGAGCATCACCAGCAACTCCATTAGATACGAGTCAGTCGGCGGACATGTCGGTTGGACGATAAAGCAATCCGCGCCGCGCACGTTCTCTTCAATCTGAAAATTGAATTCGCCGTCTGAAAACCGCGCCGTAGTCGCTTTGCCGAGGTCGCAGGACAGTTCACGACAGATCTCTTCGGCCAAACTTCGGTGCGCAGTGCCAGAGAAAATTTTTATGCCGCCGGTGGTTCCCATGAATTAGTGATGAGTAATGAGTGATGAGCGCGTGCGTGACCCCGAAGATTACTCATAACTCATCACGCATTACTCATCACTAAGAAATTGGCTGGGGCGGAAGGATTCGAACCTACGAATGCCGGATCCAAAGACCGGTGCCTTACCACTTGGCGACGCCCCAATA
>DNNE01000056.1:16384-20242 GCA_003487805.1 Blastocatellia bacterium
TTGCTGACGCGCGGGCTTCTGACCCAGCGGCATCGCCGCTTCGTATTCGCTACGCCCTACCGTCCTACAGGGAAAGACGCGCCAACCAGTTTCGAGTTCGATCGCCTGAATGGCGCGTCGTTGCGCATCCTCGCTGTCAAAAATTCCAAACACCGCAGAGCCGCTGCCCGCAAGTAACGCCGCGTTCGCGCCTGCTTTTAGTAATGCTGCCTTCGCTCTGCGAATCTCCGGGGCGAGGTCAAACGCCACGACCTCGAAATCATTTGTAAGAGATGCAACGTCTGTCTTGTCAAAAACCTGCTTCGCGACGGAAGTTGAAAGAATAGTTTTCGAGTTGTGGGTTGTCAAGGAACGTTGATCGAGAGCTTTATAAGCGTCCGACGTGTTGACGTTCGCGTTTGGTCTAACGATTAGTAGGAATTTCTCGGCCCCGTCCACGAGTGGTTCAAGCTTGCCTCCAACACCTGTTCCCCGGACCGTGCCGCCCAGCAAAAAGAACGGCACGTCGGCGCCGAGTTGCGAAGCAATCGCCATCAGATCTTCTTTTGTGGGACTGAGATCCCATAACCTGGCTAACCCGATGAGCGTTACCGCGGCGTCTGATGAGCCTCCGCCCAACCCTGCTTGAACCGGAATCCGCTTCTCCAAATGAATGCGCGCGCCTTTGCCGGCTGCGCGCCCGTCCTGCAACGCCACTGCGGCCCGAATTATCAGATTGTCTTCGCCAGCCGATAACGAGCGATCGCTGCAAGACAGGATGATGTGCGGCTGATCGATCAGAGACATCTCGATCGTGTCGTGCAGGCTAACCGTCTGAAAAATAGTGTCGAGGTCGTGATAACCATCGGCACGCTTAGCTAACACGCGCAGAGTGAGATTGATTTTCGCGAAGGCTGGAAGGCTGATGGTTGAGATAGACAATGTGATCGTTTAGAAGGCGGACTGGTCCGCCTGATTGCGGGCGTGGCGCGCGGCACAAGTGCCGCGTCTAAACGTAATCATTAATTCAAATTCCGGCGCGCGCGACAAGCGAACCGGCTTCGCGATTCGCATCCTGAATCACGCTTAATTCATTCAGCGTCGTTAACTCGCCGGCGCGCATCACCACTCGTCCATCAATGATCGCGGTCTGTACATCCGTTGGTTGCGCGGAATAAACGAGAGTCGAGACTACGTCACGCGCCGGGCTTGAATGAATTCGATCGAGATCCACGACGATTACATCCGCGCGCTTTCCTGTTTCGATTGAGCCAATTTCCTGTCCGAGCCCCAGCGCTCGGGCGCCATCAATCGTCGCCATCCGCAGAACTCGGGCTGCCGGCAAAACCTCCGGCCCATGCGCAAGCTTTTGCAGCAAGGCCGCGGTGCGCATTTCCGTAAACATGTCGAGGCGATTGTTACAAGCAGCCCCGTCAGCGCCGAGCGACACTGGAATCTTTCGCGCCAGCATCTCTGCCACCCGCGCCAGCCCCGATCCAAGTTTTAAATTGGACGAGGGACAATGTGCGACATTCGTCTGCGTGCGCGCGAGAGTTTCCATTTCTTCAGTCGCCAGATGAACACAATGGGCCAGCACGACGTGGCCGCCCGAGATTCCCAGACTGTCGAGATAAGCAACATTTCGCTTCCCGGTTTCGCGCTCGACGATCTCGCATTCGCTTTTGTTCTCAGATGCGTGCGTGTGAATCATCACACCATGCTTCTTTGCGAGTTGAGACACTTCGCTCAGCAATTCGCGCGTGCAACTGATCGCAAAACGCGGCGCGAAGCAGCAACGAATGCGGCCATCGGCCTGACCATGCCAGTTCTGAATCAGCGCGAGCGATTCATCAATCGAAGCACGCGTATTTTCGTGCAGCTGCGACGGCACATCATCGCCTTTGTCCATCATGCACTTGCCGACGGTCGCGCGAAATCCGGCTTCCTCAACCACGCGCAAGACTTCTTCCGTGTGTCGCACAGTTTCCATCGTCAGCGCGCAGGTCGTTCCGCCTTTGATCAGTTCAGCAATGCCAAGTTGGGCGGACGCGCGAACTGAATCGGCGGTGTGCGCGGCTTCCATCGGCCAGACACGTTTCTTCAACCAATCGATCAGTGCCAGATCGTCAGCCGCACCACGAAATAAAGTCTGGCAGAGATGAATGTGCGTCTGGACAAAGCCGGGAAGCACCGCGCATCCGTGAGCATCAATCGTCTCGTCAGTCTCCGCATTGATCGCTACGCCGACTTCAACGATGCGCCCATCGCGAATCAACACATCACCGTACACGATGGAGTCATGCTGGTCCATCGTCACAATCGTGCCGTTTCGGATGAGAATTGATTGGGTCATGAATTGAAGTAGACGATGCGAATTATGAAAGGATTAATGAACGTCTGTAAAGCACGCGTCATTCAGGAATTCTATATCGCCAGTAGTCAGGATGCCGACTGTGATGTTTGAAAGCGAGAAGGTGAATACGGTCTGGAAACTCGCGATAGTAAATCGCGTAAGGAAAACGATGCATGAGATAGCTGCGCACGCCTCCGTCGATCGTTCTCCAACGCTCGGGCGCTTCGAGGATGAGCGCGACCGCTCGATCCGCTTCTTCAAGAAACTGAACGCCTAGAGTTGAGACCCGGTTTTCGTAGTATCGAGCGGCCTCGATCAGTTCGGTTTCCGCGTCGGGATGGTAAATCAGTCGCATTCGAGCGCTCGTCGCGCCGCGCGCATAACTTCTTCGTGTGTCCGGCCGGTTACTTTGCCTGAAGAGAGTTCCTCATCGCGCTGGATAGCTTCTTTGACGGCGGCAGATTCATCCGTATCCGGCAGTCCTGCGTCAATGCTTTCCCAGAGCGCTTGCGCGAGTGAGACTCGTTCTGCGAGCGGCAGTGCCATTGCGTCTGCGATGAGTTCTTCGGCGGTCATGGTCAAACAATATCGACGGGTACTTTGTCAGTCAAGACAACGATTATTTTGTTCCAGCGCGAGAATCGGGCGAGTAATTCACGCGGCGATTTGAACACCCTAAGACGCATACGCTTCGCGACTGTAAACGCCGAGTCCGCCGCCGAGAGGATAATTACCGTGCGTAACCCGATCAACGGCATCTCGAAGTGCTTCACGCTTGAAAGGGATGTGAATTATGTGCGCGGATCCAGCCGCTATACGTTCCGCCAGCGCATTTGGCCACAGAGAACCTAGAAGTTGGGGCGCCATAACATACTCATAGTTTGTGTACGCTACGATAATAGGTATCTTGCATTCGTCTACAGCGTAACGGATTTCAAATGGAACCCAGTCAGTGTCTTCCTTAGTGGTGTTCCCAATAATGAGAACCATATTCTTTGACCGCAGCAATCGGGATTTGAGGTGCCGCATTATTGTTTCCCGGCGACTTCTATCACAGATCGCTGCGGTCTTTTCGTGGCTGTTTACGAAAGTGAAGTCGTTGTCGTCGCGAACTCTCCAATGCCTTAAGTAAGTTGAAGTACTTAATATCCGACTCGGTGGGTTCTTTTTGACCGTTTGCATGGAACTCAACATAAGTTCCGGTTCGATTCGACATTTCGACTACATCCTAAGACTGACTGCTTTACCTACTTCTTGTCCGCTCCCGCCGCCGCTGCTTTCTTCGGTTCGGTTGCTTCGACGATTTCTGCCGGAACCGGCATGCCTAACGCCCGCTTCACTTCATTCCTGATCTTTTCCAGCACCAGCGGTTGGTCCTTCAAAGTCTGCTTCGCGTTCTCGCGGCCCTGGCCCAGGCGTTCGCCCTTGTAAGAAAACCACGCGCCGCTCTTTTCGACCACCCGATGGTTGGAAGCGAGATCCAGCAAGTCGCCTTCGCGCGAGATGCCTTCGCCGTACATGATGTC
>DNNE01000056.1:20539-20660 GCA_003487805.1 Blastocatellia bacterium
ATGATGTCGAACTCGGCCTCGCGAAACGGTGGCGCAACTTTGTTCTTGGCGACCTTAACTTTCGTGCGATTGCCGACGACTCGATCGCCATCCTTGATTGCGCCGATGCGGCGAATGTCGA
>DNNE01000055.1:0-483 GCA_003487805.1 Blastocatellia bacterium
GAGCGAGCCGTCCTTCGCCGTCGGTCTCGATCAAAAGGTCCCAGCCGCCGTCGGCGCTAAGCTCGATATGATCCGGTGCTATCTTGCCGACCTGGGCGCCAGCACTTGCCTGATCGAACCGCGGTCCACGATCGTAACCCAGGATGACGCCAGGGATCTCCCAAGGTGCGCGCCCTGAATTGAAGGCAGGCATCTCGACCTGAACTTCGAAGGCCGGGCCTCCGATTAATCGCGAAGTTTCCGACACACTCGGGCCAACCGGCTGGTCCCTTCGCAGTCTCAGCGCGACGATACAGGCAAGCAGCAACGCCAGCGCGATGATGATCACCAATATCTTTTTGCCACGCATTATTACCGCAGTCCCAGTACTGTTGTAGAAACGATGTGTGGGCTGGATCGATTGCCATGTTCTCTTCCGCAGAATAAACGCCGTCGAACGGTGGAGTTCACGCGGCGGCGCGATTTCATTCAAGCATCGCCGGA
>DNNE01000055.1:663-784 GCA_003487805.1 Blastocatellia bacterium
CCAGTACTGTTGTAGAAACGATGCGTGGGCTGGATTCGATTGCCATGTTCTCTTCCGAAGAATAAAAGCCGTCGAACGCTCGGGCTCAGCTGCCGGGACTTAACTAAACGAGCATCCAAGC
>DNNE01000055.1:809-2357 GCA_003487805.1 Blastocatellia bacterium
AAACACGCTCCCGCCGCTCGCGTCCAACGATTTGTTATGTTTCGCCCTGCGATGCAGCGCGGAGCGGTTCGTCATCGGCTTCCAATTCGACAATAGCACCAATGTGCTCCAGCTGGTCGCGTAACAGCGTCGCATCGATTTCGGTGTCCAAGATGAACGAGACGGTTTGGCCAGCGACAACAGCGTCAACGGTCGCCTTCGCGTCCGTCAACGTTAGCGAGAGGTGTTCTTGAAGCAAGTCTGTCAGCGAAATCTTGAGCAACCCTTCACGCCAGCCAATGATGTTCAGTTTGGGCATTTCGCGATTCCACAGATTTTAGAAACATAACGCCAGCCTTCAACTGCGGCGCGCGATCAGCATTCCAGCTGCGAGGAACAAGATTATTTGAGAAACACGCTATCGCGCCGTCAGCTGCAAGGCTTTGTTATGTCGCGGTTACTAGTTGAGTGCTTGACTAACAAGCTGCTGAACAGATTCCTTAGACGAGCCATAACTTACAATTGCGACGTCGAGCTCAGCCTCTCGGTAGAGCTTTAAGGCACGCTGGATTCCTCCAATGATCCAATCGGTCTCGTTGCCGAACGCGCCGCCGCCCACAAGCGTTAGAAACAATCTATTGTCCCCATTTCTCATTGAATTCAGGATCGCCGCACAAATCGTTGCTTCATAGGATGCCTCTAGAACGAGCCGGGCAAAATCCGCCCAAAGACTCGAAGAATAATGGCAATAAGCAACTGGCAGGGCCGAGCAATAGGCTTGTGAGACCAGATGTTTGGAATCGTTGAGCGTCACCTGCGTATTCCACTGAATACCGATTCGTAATAACTGTCGCCATCCATCAAGCTCACTCTCGTCTGCCGCACGAAGTCGATTCGAAATCTCGAACAGACCGCTTTGCGATGCCAACGCATAACCGTTTCTCATTTCCCACAGTCGGTTCTCTGAATTGCCCAAGGCTGCTCCGATATCCGCAAGACAATCGATTTGGTTTCCCGCCGATTGGCCCGTATTCCCATTTACAGTCGCAAAGTAGTTTCGATAAATCGTTCCCGCACCAGCCGCGATTGCACAGGCCGGCCCTTGCGTATGATCATCCTCATAAATTCCAATTCCATCTTCAGGTACTACACTCGGAGACACCATTTCAAGCAAATTGAATTGGGAAGCTACCTGAAAAAGCGAACTGGCGTTCGTTTCGTTTGTGTGCAAGGCCTGAACGTCGGCAACTACTTCGCGCACGGATATCTTCCCCACCTTATACCCACTCGCATGTACACGTTCTCGTAGTTGAGCCAAAGACGGAATTTCCAGATCGCCGCAAATCAACAGCTTTCCATTTACATGGGACGTCAGTTCATTTCCGTCAATAGTCATATTCGCCCGAATCTGTTGCGGAGATTCTTCAGCAAAACCGGTTAGTGTTTCGAACCATGTCATTGGAGTTCATTGAGCGACATAACGGTTGAGTTGACCGGGCCACGGCGCGTATAAACGCAACCTTCGCCGTACCAGGTTTGATGCGATACACGCTCCCGCCGCTCCGGTCC
>DNNE01000055.1:2689-2826 GCA_003487805.1 Blastocatellia bacterium
CGCTCCGGTCCAACGAGTTGTTAGGCCTCGTGACGGTGCTCCAGCATGTTTTGCACGTTCTCGTAGAGGTCCTTTTCCAGCTTCTTGCAGCCGCGAGGGGAATACTCGTATACGAGTGCCCGTCTATGCCTGAGATC
>DNNE01000055.1:3136-4093 GCA_003487805.1 Blastocatellia bacterium
TCTATGCCTGAGATCGAACGGCACATCGTCGATTGACTGTGTCATCAGCAATACTTGCTTATTGAGCGCATGCGCAATACCGACCTCGTAGAACACATTGGGGTTTCGACCGGTCAAGTCACCGATGATCAGGCGCGCCCTTCGAATGCTTTTGGTGATGTCGTCCATGATCACATTTGACCCAAACACGTCGTCACCGCGCTCTGCGCGTAGCAGACATCGATCTACTAGGGTTGGTTTCACAAAGTCCTCATAAACGATATTCAGCGACTCGACAGAAAAGGGCATCACGATGAAGCACATCTCTTCGTCCATATCAGCTAGGTCGGCTGTTGTTGTGAGCGCGGGCGGCGTGTCAGGCTTCGCGCGGAAGGCTTCAACTGCATCCTGGAGGACCTTCTTCAAGTCGGACAGCGTGGTTGCGTCAAGTTCTTCGACACGCTCGCCAGGCTTCGGTGCTTCAGTTACTTTCCGTGGTGTTGTCTCGCTCGATCCCAGGCTATGTAGCTCGCGGACAAGGCGATCTATTACCGGGCGGTATTGCGTCTCGTCTCGAAAATCGACCCATTGCTTGCTACGCAACATAGGTGGGATCTCGCAGTCCCGATAGAGTATCGGGATCACTCGGATACCGCCGCCCTCAATTTCCTCTGCGAGAGCGTACTGCCATTCTTGCCTGGTCCAGGCAGACTGAAAGTAATCCGGAGACATAACGATCAAGAGAAAACGCGAAGCTCTCATAGCCTCGTCGATAGCTGCGGCAAACGAGTCACCAATCTTGATGTTCCACTGGTCCAACCACACACGAAGACCGGCCGCGGCTAGATCCGTTGCCAAATGCGCTACGAATTCGCGATCCTTTGCCGAATGACTCAGGAAGACGTCGTAACTGGGCTGTCGGCTCTTATCTTTCATCTGCTATTCACTCGTAGAGGCCTAACGTTTGAGTTGACCGGG
>DNNE01000055.1:4400-5057 GCA_003487805.1 Blastocatellia bacterium
GAGTTGACCGGGCGGCGCGATTTCACGCAACTCTCGCCGCACCAGGCCTCATGCGAAACACGCTATCGCCGCTCCGGTCCAACGATTTCTTCGGTGGCGTCCGATTACAATCAACGTCATTTAGAAGCATTCGCGCGATTCACGTTGGCCAAGCAAACACGAGCTACGGACGACAAGGCGCCGTCGCGACGAGATGATATCACCCGAAGCGAGTGCCGCACATCATGAAGCATCTCCGTTCCGATCCCGCTACCGTCGGTGGCTCCGGCCATCCAACAAAGATGGCGCTGCTGTTTGAGTGGCCGCAATCGCACAGAAGAAAGAAAGGCGCGCGGGTTTTTCGAAAGCACGTTTGAATAGAAGTCACCTAGGATTTCAGAGAGGGCACCGTCGCTGTGAAGACCAGCGTTAAGCAGCGGTGGCAGCAACGAGTGATCGCCGTGGTCATAAAGCCCAATGAGATATCCAGCGGTGTCTTCGTTACAACCCAGCGTAATTGGATGCGTCGAGCAACCTCTCAACGTTCGCAACGCAGCCGCACGGTTGGCTGGAGCCTGCGCGAAGAGATCAACGCTCAAGGGAACCGAAAGAAGGAGAATAGGGAGTATCTGTCTCATTGGATTATTGAGCCACCGAACGTCTGAGTTGACGCGGCGG
>DNNE01000055.1:5365-7994 GCA_003487805.1 Blastocatellia bacterium
ACGCGGCGGCGCGAATCAAAGCAACCTTCGCCGCACCAGGTTAGTTACGAAACACGCTCCCGCCGCTCCCGCCGCTCGCGTCCAACGACTTGTTATGCCGCGTCCAGTTCAGTAATTAGTCCGGCAAAATCGGGGAACTCAGATTTGAACTGCGTTTCATATCCAGACTCTACGATAACGCGAGATACGTCAGCCAAATCGAATTGAACCGATCCCGCCACACGCCACTCTCGCTCCATGTAATAGTTAGCATCATCGTCGGAGGCAAGAAGCGGATCGAAGAATTTGAGGTGGCCAAAAAGGAACGCTTCAACGCCAGTTTGATAGAACAACATGGTTCGAAGCTCTTTCACCGTTTTGTCAACCTCGTCTAGATTTGCCGCGTTGGTATATTTCTCTTGGAGTGCGAGATGACGTACATAGGACAGTCGATTGTGCATTTTGAACAGATCATCGAAGAGATCTGCTTTCGAACCTATCTTTGATTCTTCATAATGGAGTTTGCCAGTTGGCGAATGATGTTCGCGAAGCGCCATCGCAAAGGAACCAGGATGTGGTACATACATTACAGGACCAGCGCCCTGTGCAATAAGGAATGGCTTTTTGAAGGCGATTCCGAAATGACTGTATTTTTTGCAGTGAAGAGTTATGTCAGAAAGGGGGATGTCGCAAAAGCACACAAGTTCGAATTGCAACAACGAATTATCGCTAAGCTTATTCGCCACATCATGGCGCACGTTTGGGGTAGAGCTGTACTCGACGCCGTCGTGGGCTTGATTTTGGTCGTCCACCATGACTACGCGGAAGATTGGATACTTCTTGCCAATATGAGAGGGGTCCCGAAGCGCTCCCTCCTTTAGAATCTTCACGAGAAGCGCAAACCGCTCATCGGAGGTACTCAATGAGCGACCAACAAAGTGAGTGAGTTCGTCAGATACGTACGGCATAAGTGTGAAGCGGCATAACTATGTATTATACCCACCGGTTCGGTCTAAGCCGCTCATACGGCGTCTTATACCTCTCGTACTTTCAAAAGCAAAAAATGAGGGCGAGAGAAATCTCTCCGCCCGCGCTAACAAGAACCCATCCGCATCCACCACCCCACGCGGGCTGCCCGCGCGGGGACCCCGGTCCGCGGACGTACTGACTTCATGTTCCAACTTGAATCTTTGATCCGCTCACTACCGTTCGCGGTTCTGTAATCAATCAAGCTTACGGATCCAGCGGGTCATTCGCATCAAAGAATAATGAAGCAACGGACGGCTTGAACTCGGCGGCGATTGGAGAAATTTGGGTAATAGACTCCAATGGAAAATATCCCAACTCTTTCAAACAACGACTGCGAAAATCTTCCTTCGCCGTGTAGGTAATATGGTCCGCGCTCGAGGTGACCAGAGCTTTCCGATCAGCCGGTATTCCATAGCGAAAAACGAGACGCGCGGCGTTGCGAAAATTCGTAGTTGTATGACGTGCGTATGGATCGATCAAAATACTCTGCTCGGGTATCTTGTATTTTTCCATCACGTATTTTTTCATCTCGATCGCTTCGCAAAAAGGTGTCTGCATCGGATGAGCATGCCCACCAGAAAGGATAATGAATGGGGCTTTGTGCTCAAGAAATAGTTGTGCAGCCTGGTCCGCTCTTTGGGCCCCGATCTTACTTATTCTGGCCGAGTCCGCCGGGCCCGAGCCCAGAACTAAAATGAATGAATACGGATAATCGCTCCACCTGATCTTCTTTAAGTTTTGCACCGCCGCTTTGTTTTCGCCTGCTTCAAGTGGTTCGTAACGACCCGCCTCATCACGTCGATTAGCTTCTAACAGTTTCAGAGCAAAACTGAGTGTGGGTTCAAAAAATAGCGGATCTTTCGAGAGCTTAGTCTCGGCAATCTTCACCTTAAGAAGTTTGCGATATGCCTCACTCGAAACATCAAAGCTGACCTTGTCAATATCCTTATAGGTTGGATCGTTGCCGAGACAGTAAACACTCAGCAGCCGGTTCATTCCGTTCGCGGCATCTTTCCACGCCGCAATCAACATCTCTGGATCGGATTGACGGTTGTATTTGATGAATGCCCCTGAGCGACGCATGTCTACCGTGAGCTTTTTGAACTCAGGATGCGTCACTAGTCCCTCAAATTCGTTTGCCACCGTATTAATCTCTGGGCCACTGAAACGAAGCGCACGGTCAAAGCAGCCGACGTCGTTGCATTGTGCCGCCATCTTCAAAGCCTGAAGCTTATCGCTGGCCAGCCTTTCCAGGGCTTTATTTTCTCTTAAGAGTTTCCGAGCTGGTGGATTCTGCTGAAACAGACTCAACAGATAAAAGTTCTTGTCCTGGACCGCGTTACGAAAGGTTAGTTTGTAACTGCGGTCAAAGCCTGACGAGTCGAGCGCCGCGCGCTGAGCAAAGGCAAAGCCCGACGAGTGGAACCCCGGGTTCTGAGCAAGCGAAGTATTTGTTAAGAGAATAAGAGCAAGAAGAAGGTGTCGAAGCATCATGATTTTTCAGAAGGATGAGGTCAGTACCGGGAGCGATAGCGACCGGGTCGCAGCTAGTAGCAAGAATCGAGTTTGCCCGGATGTTACCCGGTCGCTATCGCTCCCGGTACTGACTCCATCACGTCAA
>DNNE01000047.1 GCA_003487805.1 Blastocatellia bacterium
GATTAATAGCCGCAATCGATTCGCGATCGTCCTGAGAGCCCCAACCGAATTGCCAGCCGCCGCCACCTACAGCCCAACTGCCAAAACCCAGAGGCGTGATGAATAAGTCCGTCTTTCCCAATTGTCGTGTTTGCATCTTCTTAAACCTCGACCAGAGGTAAGAGCATCCGCTGTTCCACAATTTCTGAGACATCAGAACCGATCACGCAACCCAGTCAATGAGGGACTTTCAAGGGAAAGTGGATTTATTCGAAAGAGATGAAACACCAGGTCCGCGACCATAGATTGCCAGGCGTTGAAATATGGTCACCAGCTTCAAGTCGGTGTTGTCGCGCCCTACCTACCCTTTGGCTTTTTATAAAGAGTTTGACCACTGGTAACAGTTCTGGAGCAATGGCAAGCGGATTGCTCTGAGCCGAATCGCAGCTCTTCCGTTCACTTGGTAAGCGAGAGGAAAGTCAGAAGCAGCGTGGGGGCAGTGCGACGACCGTTTAGTCGCAGTGCACCCAATCATTGAACGATAAGGTCAGGTAGGTTGGGCCAATTCAATAGAGAGAGGAGCAAACCGATGAAGACTTCAAGACGCATACAGCTGGTGCATCTGGGACGTGGCAGACGCCTGAGGTCGACGATATGACACTATTCCGGACCACGCCCCTGAGTTTCCTGATCCGTCGCAGCGTGCGGTATCTACTCGTCTCGCACGGCTTTCGCCTCCTTCAGGTCGTAGTCGTCCTGGCCGCGTTGAGTTTTGTGCTGACGGGCAGTCGTATCGCCTTTATCGATCAGTATGGCAACCGAGCGGACATCGTCGCTTCCATCTTCGTCACTATCGCTACCATTGCGGTACTGACCGCGCTAAACCGGCGTGTGATGACGGCGCTTGATCGACGCTTTTTCCGTGAGGCATACAACGCCGAACTAATCTTAACCGAACTTGGCGAGGCGATTCCTACTCTCTCGAAAACCACACAACTGGTCGAATTAGTGGCGAGCAAGATCAGCGACGCGCTCCATCCGGAAAATGTAACCATCTTTCTGGATGACGAGGAGACGCGTGCCTACGTCAACGCATTCTCGTCCGCCATATCAAGGGCAGGCTCCGCATTATCGTCTCGGCCTGGCAGCCTAGTGTTGCACTACGACGAATGGCCGATTAACCAGTTAAGAAAATCGATCTTGAATTCGGCCGAGTCTATCGAAGCAGATCGCTTGTTACCTGGCCCGCGCTTGGAGGCTGATAGCGTCGCGCCCGATCACGAGAGCCAAACATTGCGCGCAGTACGCTCCAGACTCTTAATTCCGATCGCGTCCAATGGGCGTTTGCACGGACTCGTTTCATTGGGCCAGCGACTCTCAGATCTGCCTTATGCAGAAGAGGACAAGCGCCTGTTGCTGGTGGTGGCCAACCAGATGGGTACCTTCATTGAAAACATGGAGTTGCTCAGCCGGATGGTCGAAGAAGAGCGCATTGCGCGCGAGCTCGAGATGGCGGCCGAAGTGCAACGACACCTTTTTCCCGCCGATGGGCTTGAAGATGACGCACTGGAGATCTACGGGACCTGCTTGCCGGCTCTCGGGGTTGGGGGTGACTACTACGATTATTTTGACACGGACGATCGGCAGACCTGTATCGCTATCGCCGACGTCGCTGGCAAGGGAATCGCCGCCGCGTTGCTGATGTCAACTGTGCAGGCTTCTTTGCGCTGCCAACTTACTTCTGGGGACCGATCTTTAGTCGAGGTCGTCTCTTCTATGAATCGCCTGCTGCGACGATCAACGACCGACGGTGGTTACGCGACATTCTTTCTGGCACAGTTCGATAAAGCGACGCATGGCTTGACCTATGTCAACGCCGGACATAATCCGCCCATGCTAATGCGCGGCCCACTTGTTCCATTAGGAGAAGCCGGCACGCTTCTTGATGTCCCAGGAACTCCCCGAATCTTGTCGAATAGGGTGCTGGGAGCGAGTGCCGGCCTTGTCGTGTCCGTAGCAGAGGAACCATTAGTCAGCCGGCTGACCGTGGGCGGGCCGATCATCGGCACCTTCCTTAGCGGACCTTACGAGCAGGAAACTATTCAGCTGCAAAGTGGAGATGTTCTTGTCGTTTACACCGACGGCGTGACCGAAGCTCTGAGCCCGGCGGGGGTGGAATTCGGCGAAGAAAAATTACGATCGATCGTAACTGAGTCGCTGCAGTTGTCAGCGCGCGAATTGGCCGAAGAGATCCTCGCGAAGGTATTGCGATGGCAGGCGCAGGCCGCGCAGCATGATGACATCACCTTGATCGTCGTGAAGGTTAAATAGGCCAGGCGGCGAATCTGCAACACGGAACGGGCGGAAAATGGAAAAGGAGAAAGCCTCAATGAACTTCAAAGGGCAGAAGGGAGCAGGGAAAGAAAATGCGACAACCGTCTCGTTCCTCAATGTATGCCATTAGTGGATCAGGCAGCGTCTACCATCTACTTTATCCCGACCATGATTACACGCTATGCGGGTTCAGGGCTGAGAAACACGACGCCGAAATCCCCGCCAAGGCGACGCTTCATATTGTGGAGTTGGTTCCTCCCAATCGTGAACTTTGTAAGCAATGCGACAAGATGAACAATCGGCGAAAGGGCAATAGCGGAGGGCCGGGCGGGTCAAGTCCTAATCCAAAATTTCTCTTGTCAGAGAAGAGTCCCGGCCCGGCGCACTTCGCTTTTCAAGTTCATCAGTAAAAGAGCAGGCAATCGGGTCTTGACTCAATCGACTGCCGTCGTACAATCAGGCCGCATGGCCGTTGTCGCGGAGGTCACATGGGGACAACCAACAACAGTAAAGCCTCTCGATCGACAATGGGCGAAAATCATCTCCCGACACGAGGCACTATACCCACTGAGCCGATTGGCAATATCTCAGGGAATCTATCGAAGCCTGGACTTCTTGGGTGGTCCGAGCCGCCGGCGGTTTTGAGTTACGGGCTGGCTGTTCTTTCGGTTGCGGTCGCGCTCGTCATCTCTCTTCTGCTCGACCGGTATCTGGTAAGTGCTCCAGCATCGCTCTTTCTTTGCGCCGTGATGTTTAGTGCATGGTGCGGTGGAGTTCGTCCGGGATTGTTCGCGGTGGCGCTGTCCCTTCTGGCTTTCGTTTATTACTTCGTGACCCCGATCTATTCGTTGTACCTGCCGATCACTGAGCTACCCCGCGTTATCATTTTCCTGGTGTCAGCGCTTTTTGTCGGATTTCTGAGCGCCGCCCAAAAACGCGCAACAGAATCGCTGAGAGCCGCGCGCGACGACTTGAGTAGAACAGTTCAGGAGTTAAGAAGAACTAATAAGGCGCTGCAGACGGAGAACATCGAGCGTCAGCAGGCCCAGGAGGCGCTGCATCAGGCGCAGTCGAATCTCGCGCACGTCAGCCGGGTGACGATGATGGGTGAACTGACCGCGTCCCTGGCGCACGAAGTGAATCAACCTATTACAGCGGCCGTGACTAACGCCAATACTTGTGTGCGCTGGCTCGCCGGCGATACCCCAAACATCCACGAGGCGCGCGATGCTGCAATGAGAAGCGCGAAAGATGGAGCGCGCGCGGCGGACATCATTAGTCGCATCCGATTACTCTTCGAGAAGGGCACGCTGGAACGTGAAATGGTTGATTTAAACGAAGTGATTCAAGAAATAATCATCCTTCTGCGGAGCGAGACTACCCGATACTCAATCTCAGTGCGAACGGAGTTGGGGACAGAGCTGCCCGAGCTTATCGGAGACCGCGTGCAATTGCAGCAGGTATTTATGAATCTTGTGCTCAATGGAATCGACGCGATGAAGGATATGGATGATAAGCGCGAGCTGTTCATCAAATCCGAGCGACGTGAAGACGAAGTGCTGGTGTCCGTCCACGACACCGGCAGCGGGCTGCCGACGCATCACGCAGACCAGATCTTTGATGCGTTCTTTACCACAAAGCTTCATGGTACCGGTATGGGACTCTCGATCAGTCGGTCCATCGTTGAATCGCATGGGGGCCGCCTGTGGGCTGACGGCGACGCGCCGCGCGGCGCGATGTTTCGCATAGCCCTGCCAACCAGAGAGCCACATTGATGAGAGTCCCCAGAGGTTGTTCTCGACCTAGGCTCGATGTGACCGCTCGGCCTGGCAAACAGATCGAGGAGCATGGCTGTAGTGAACTTTATTGACTCATACAACTACTGGCTGGTGGCGCTTTCGGTGTTGATCGC
>DNNE01000115.1:0-291 GCA_003487805.1 Blastocatellia bacterium
GACCTCCCGATCCTGTCGACGATTTGTCTGCTTTCGAGCAGCGTAACGATCACGTTGGCCGAGCGCGCCTTCAACCGCGACCGCATTCGTCGCTTCAAGATCTTTTGGCTGGCGACAATTGTACTCGCGGCGATTTTTCTCGCTTCGACAGCGGCCGAGTGGCGCAGGCTGATCTACCAGAAGGGACTGACGATTAGCACGAATCTCTTCGGCACGACTTTTTATTCGCTCGTGGGACTACACGCCAGTCACGTCATTGTCGGGATGGGTCTTTTGTTATTGGTATTCATC
>DNNE01000115.1:664-14393 GCA_003487805.1 Blastocatellia bacterium
ATGATTTCCTGGTACTGGCACTTTGTCGATGCTGTTTGGATTGTCGTTTTTACCGTTGTCTACGTTATCGGGAGGTGAGTGGGAAGCATGCCGACTGAAGAGCACAGGACACAGATTGCAAACATGATCGAGGTGCCAGCACCAACGCCTTGGCCGTTTGTCACCGCTTTCGGTCTCGCTCTGCTGCTAGCTGGATTGGTAACGAGCCTCGCCGTTAGCGTCGTTGGCTTTGTAGTGATCCTGTTCGGCGCAGTCGGTTGGTTCCGCGATGTGCTGCCGATTCCGAAAGAGGAATTGGTTGCGCTTGTCGAAACGCCGACGCCGATTTTTGCGCGCTCGACCCGCAGGGTTGATCACCTGCAACCCGGCGCTGAAAGTCATCGCGTCTACATCCCGGTAAGCGTTCATCCCTACTCAGCCGGTCTATTTGGCGGCGTGATCGGCGGCATCGGAATGGCGTTCATCGCTTGTCTCTACGGACTCATCGCGCAGGGAAGTCTGTGGTACCCGGTCAATCTACTGGCGGCTGCAGCGCTGCCGTCTTTGGCTGAGGCAGGACCAGCAGAATTGAAAGCCTTTCACCTGTCGGGTTTTGTCGTGGCGCTCTTCAGTCACGGCGCCATCTCGTTACTTGTGGGTCTACTATACGCCGCGATTCTGCCGATGATGCCGTCGCGCTTCACGGCGTTTTGGGGAAGTTTCCTGGCTCCCGTTTTGTGGACCGCGCTCGTCGCCTCGACTCTCCGCCTAATCAATCCAGCGCTTAACGCGAGGATTGCGTGGGGATGGTTTATCGCATCGCAGGTCGCCTTCGGTTTGATTACCGGTTTTATCGTCGCTCACTCAAAAGAGGTTGAGACCGCACAGTCGTGGCCGTTAGCAGCGAGAGCCGGAGTCGAGGCGCCGGGTCTCATACCCGAGCAGGAGGAACAGCGATGATGGCGAGATTGCAAATCGGACTCGCTGCTTCAGTCGGCCTGGCCATCACTTTGTTGGCAGGCTGCAGCGCACGTCTGCCGGGTCAACCAACGGAAGCTGAACGCTGGCGCGCGCCAAATGAGATCACTGATTTCAATCAACTCTACACTCAGAACTGCGCCGGTTGTCACGGCGCTGGCGGAAGACTTGGCGCGGCCCGTTCACTCAACGACCCTCTCTATCTGGCCTTCGTCACGGACGACGCATTGCGCCAGGCGATCTCGAAAGGCAGGACTGGGACGAATATGCCCGCCTTTTCGGAACAGGCCGGCGGTCATCTGACGGACCAGCAGATCGAACTGATCGTTAATGGTATGCGAGCCCACTGGTCCAAGTCCGACGACTTCAAAGGTGTCGAGCTTCCTCGCTACAGCGTCGACGCTTCATCTACTGCAACCAACAACGATATCGCAACGAAGGCTCTCCAGGCTGGCGCCGCTTCGCGGGGCGGCGCAACTTACAAAACTTATTGTTCGAGTTGTCACGGATCAAATGGCGACGGCGGATCGGCAGGCTCGATCGTTGAACCGAACTTTCTGAATCTGGTCAGCGATCAAGGCCTGCGCACGACCGTCGTCGTCGGCCGCGCTGACATTGGGAAACCCGACTGGCGCGGAAATGTTCCGGGCCATCCCATGTCAGCGCAGGAAATAAATGACGTCGTGGCGTGGCTCGCAGCGCACAGGAAGACGACAACTGTAGCGGTCAGCAAAGTCGAACATTCGGCTTGCCTGAACATGAAATGACTGGGATCAGAATTGATGATGGAGGAACAAAGGCCATGGCTGTGAAAGAGCTTGAAGTGATAAGCGAGAAAGCACCGGAGAGACTACACATTGAAATGCCGCGGCGCGCGTTTCTGCTCAAGCTCGGCTTTCTGCTCAACGGCGTCGCGGCCACGATGGTCTCAGTGCCCTTGCTCGGCTACCTGCTTTCAGCCTTCCGTAATGATGGCGGGTTCACATCATGGATAACGCTTGGTTCGCTCAACAGTTTCCCTGAGAACCAGACGCGCATGGCGAAATTTCGCAATCCCTACACGCGCCCGTGGGACGGCCAGACCGCCGACATACCCTGCTGGGTGCGGAGGATGGAAGGCGGAAACTTTCAAATCTTCGCTATCAACTGCACGCACCTTGGGTGTCCGGTGCGCTGGTTTCAGGAGTCGCACTTGTTCATGTGTCCATGTCACGGCGGCGCTTTCTACGAAGACGGGTCGCACGCATCCGGGCCACCACCGCGCGGACTCTATGAATACAAATGCAAGATCGAGGACGGGCAACTATGGATACACGGCGGCCAACTTCCGACATTGAACCAGCCGGCCTGAAGTCAGAACCCCGACATTTCGGAGTAGCAACCGGGTAATGAGGATGAAATGATCGAGAGATTAAGAAAAATCGCAATCTGGATTGACGATCGAGTCTATGTCAGCAAGATATTCGCTGCGACCGCAGGCCATCACGTTCCGCGCACCTCCGGGAGTTGGTTCTACGTATTCGGCAGCGGCACTTTGCTCTGCTTCATGGTCCAGATCGTGACCGGCATCTGTCTCGCTTTGGTCTACGTGCCATCATCGGGCCAAGCCTACACCAGTCTGGAATACTTGAACTATCAACAGCAGTTCGGTTGGTTTCTGCGGGCCATGCACAACTGGGGCTCAAACTTCATGGTCGCAATCATGTTGGCCCACCTCGCCCAGGTCTTTCTTTTCGGCGCGTTCAAATATCCGCGCGAGATGACATGGATTTCGGGAGTCGTACTGCTGCTCTGCACCCTCGGCATGGCATTCACCGGCCAGGTGCTGCGTTTCGATCAGGACGCCTACTGGGGTTTAGGTATTGGCGCGGCCATGGCGGGCCGCGTGCCAGTAATGGGACCAGCAATTGTTCACATGATGCTCGGCGGACCGATCATCGCAGGCGAAACTCTTTCGCGCTTCTTCACTCTGCATGTGTTCGTCATCCCAGGAAGCATTCTGGCGATCGTCAGCCTGCACCTTAGGTTGGTGCTGACAAAAGGAATCAACGAATATCCGGTCCCGGGCAAGCTGGTCAAGAAAGAAACTTACACAGAGGAGTACGAAGCGGAAATCAAACAGAGCGGCGTACCATTTTTCCCGAAAGCGATTAGCAAGGATCTGATTTTCAGCGGTCTCGTGCTGATGGGCATCGTTTTCTGCGCTGCCTACTTCGGTCCGGCAGGTCCGCACGGCATCCCCGATCCCACCCAGATCAACACCGCCCCGAAACCTGATTTCTTTTTCCTCTGGCTCTATGGCGTCTTGTCGTTAATGCCCGACTATATGGAGACAGTCGTAATGCTGACTGCTCCTTTCATCGTCATTGGCATTCTCTTCGCCGTGCCATTCATCTCAAACACAGGTGAAAAGAGTCCGCGTCGCCGGCCGGTCGCGGTGTTAAGCGTGCTCTTCATCTTCATCGTGCTGGGTGCATTCAATTATCTCGGCACCTACGCGCCGTGGTCGCCAAAGATGGAAGCGTGGACCAGTGCGGCCACGCCCACCAATTATTTGGAGGGACGTTCGCCACTCGAGCGGCAGGGCGCTCTGGTTTTTCACAACAAGCAATGCATCAACTGTCACAGCATAGGTGGTGAGGGAGGGTTGCGCGGACCAGTGCTCGATAGTGTCGCCACGCGCTTGACTGGTGATCAACTCGTGCGCCAGGTGATTCAGGGCAGCGGTAACATGCCGGCTTACGGTAAGAACTTGAGTCCCCCGGAAGTGGCTGCGCTGGTTGCCTTCATGAGCACTTTGCATAAGCCAACGGAAGCGCCGGCGCGCGATTCGACTCGGTCCGCACAAGCCGCAAGCGAGATTAAGCAACCAAACACAACTGCTGAAATGGCGAATGCGAAGAGGTGATTATGAGCGTGAGCAACAAAATCGCTACTTCGCCGCCGGTCACAGGATTGGACCGAGTGATGTGGATCGGTCTCCGGACAACGCAACAGGAGACTATCTCTCAGCAAGTTCTTCCCTCAGCCGCGCTGTCTATGGCGATTCGCATGGCAAGGGCTTTTTTCATTTTGGCGAAACCGGAGATCACTTTGATGGTCATGATCTCCGCCGGCTTTTCGTTCCTGATGGCGTCGGACTCGATAAACCTCGTGGTTCTCGCGCACACCGTGCTGGGTACGGGCCTGGTCGCCGCAGGTGCCGCATCGCTTAATCAGTTCATGGAGCGCGCACTGGATGGAAACATGCGGCGCACTTCTAAACGTCCGTTGCCTGCCGGAGAACTCTCCGCCCGAGCAGCATTTGTGTTTGGTATTTCGCTCTCGGTTGCGGGAACGATCTATCTAATTCATTTTCTCAACTTGTTGACTGCGCTGCTGGGTCTGTTGACTCTATTGAGCTATCTATTCGTCTATACACCACTCAAACGCCAGACCCGGCTGTGTACGTTGGTCGGAGCATTCCCAGGCGCCGCGCCAATCTTAATGGGTTGGGCCGCGGCGAAGAACAATCTCGGCCTCGAATCGTGGTTGCTCTATGCCATTCTCTTCCTCTGGCAGTTTCCACACTTCTACGCAATCGGTTGGCTGTACCGTGAAGACTATGCGCGAGCCGGAATGCTCATGCTTCCTGCGGTTGACGATGAAGATGGCCGGACTACATTTCGGGCAATCTTGATCTCGACGCAACTGCTGATCGTGGCCAGCGTCGCGCTGACATTCATTGCACCCACCGGTCCTCTGTACTTTCTGCTCGCAATAATTCTGGGACTCTCCTTTTATTATGTTGCCTATCGAGCTTCCGTTTCTCGATCAAAGCCGGCGGCGAAACAGCTCCTGCATGCGTCCGTCATTTACCTGCCGCTCCTCTACCTGGCCATGCTGATAGATAAGATCAAATAAGGAGAGCCGGCCGCCGGAATGGAGCGATGGAAGGAATCACAGACGCCGTCTTTAGTTCGTGGAATCTCGATCCATGGCTGCTGTTTCCAGCGCTGGTAATTGGTCTGCTCTACGCGCGCGGATGGAGACGACAATACAAACGTGCTCCAGACCGGTTCGGTTTCCCGCAGCTAATTAGCTTCTATGCGGGACTGACAGCAGTTCTCTTCGCTTTGATCTCGCCACTCGATACGTTTGCCGGATGGCTGTTGACTGTACACATGATTCAACACCTGCTGTTGATGATGGTTGCGCCGCCATTGATCCTTTACGGGAGTCCTTACTTGCCACTACTGGCGGGGATGCCTCGGAAATTTCTGAAAGATGGCATCGCGCCGTTATTAGCGTCCGTCACGTTGCGCAAGGTTGGCCGCTTCGTCACGCATCCCGTTTTCTGCTGGAGTGCGTTCGTCTTTACGAGCATCGCCTGGCATACGCCGCCAATGTATCAACTCGCACTCAATTCTCCTTCAGTGCACGCAGTTGAACACTTGTGCTTTCTGATCACGGCGCTACTCTTTTGGTCGCCCATCATCCAACCGTACCCCCTGGTCCGGCAAATGCCGCGTTGGACAGTGATTCCGTACCTTTTTCTTGCGGATTTTCAGAACACTGCGCTCTCGGCATTCCTGATGTTCTACGAGCGCGTACTTTATCCGGCTTACGAGACCGCTCCGCGCATCAACGGTATGACTGCCCTGGAAGATCAGGCGTCTGCAGGCGCGATCATGTGGGTGGCAGGTTCGATCTTTTTCCTGATACCGGTTGGCCTAATCACAATCGAAGTGTTGAGCCGGAAGCGAACCCCACTTCTCCGCAAGCGTCTTGTCCCTGGCCAAGCACAGTTGAGCGAACGCACAGAAAGACAAGCCGGAAAGCAAAGACGCAGACGTCGCGCCCCGGTGGACTTGCTTTCACTACCGCTCATTGGTTCGGTCTTGCGTTGGCCACACTTTCGTCGGTCAGTCCAAGCCGTGATGTCTCTGCTGGCGATCATAGTCGTTGCCGACGGATTGTTTGGACCACAGATGGGCGCGATGAATTTGGCGGGCGTGTTGCCATGGACGCATTGGCGCGGACTATCAGCGATTGCTTTACTGGCGCTCGGAAATGTCTTCTGCATGGCTTGTCCATTTAACTTTGTCCGTGATCTTGGTCGTCGTTTGCTGCCTGCTTCGTGGGTCTGGCCGCGGCGTTTGCGTTCGAAATGGATAGCCATCTCGCTGCTATTTGTTTTTTTCTGGGCCTATGAAGCCTTTGGCTTGTGGGACAGTCCACGTTGGACGGCGTGGATGATCGTGGGTTATTTCACGGCCGCGTTAATCGTTGACGGCCTCTTCAAAGGAGCGAGTTTCTGTAAGTACGTTTGTCCCATTGGGCAGTATCAGTTCATTCAATCGCTCATTTCTCCCGTGGAAGTAGGTGTGCGCAGCCTCGAAGTCTGTCGAACTTGTAAGACGCACGATTGTCTTCGCGGTAACGACAAACAGCGCGGCTGCGAATTGCAACTGTTCCAGCCACAAAAAACCAGCAACATGGATTGCACCTTTTGCCTGGACTGTGTACATGCCTGCCCGCATCAGAACGTCTCGCTGCTTGCGGTACTCCCCGGAACTCAACTCGTCCGAATCGAAGGCCGTAAGCGCTCGCTGCGTTGGTTCAGACGCTTTGATGGCGCGGTGTTGATCTTTCTTCTGGTATTCGCAGCTTTCGTCAACGCGGGCAGCATGATGGAGTCAGTGCAACGGCAGGAGCAGACTTTGCAAATGACGCTTCACAGCGGCTCGTTTCACCTTATCCTTCTCGTCTCTTTTCTGTTGGCGTTGGTTGTGGTTCCGGCGATGCTGGTCGCCGGCTCTGTTTCGCTGGCAAGGATCTTCAGCGGGCGACATACCAGATGGAGAGAGTCCGTGTCGACCTTCGCCCAGGCTTTTGTGCCGCTGGGTTTCAGCATGTGGCTCGCACACTTCTCTTATCACCTGGTCAACGGCGCTTTGACAGCGGTCCCTGTCATTCAGCGCGCGGCAAAAAGTGCCGGATTGAATATTCTCGGCAAACCGGATTGGTCGCTTTCCGCTTCAATGATCAACTTTGATTGGTTGCCGTCATTGCAACTGTTAGTGCTCGGGCTGGGGTTGCTTTTGACTCTCTACATCGGGTGGCGGCTGGCGTCTAGCTTTCGTCTCAAGTTCGCTCGGACGCTGGGAATGGCGGCGCCCTGGGCAGCTCTTGCTCTCGTGCTTTACGCGGCGGGAGTCTGGATCGTTTTTCAGCCGATGCAGATGCGCGGCATGATGATGGATGGAACCACTGAATGGTGTATTAGCAAATGACCGGAGCAAAAAGCAAAGGCGCAAATGCGCACCAGCTAGTGAATAGAGTGCTGCCACTAATCGTTTCGATTCTCACGATGGGCATTAGTATTCGAGCTGACGGCGGAAGTGTCTTATGGCAACGAACCACGGGCTCGATTACAGTCACTGCATTCACTACTCAGAGCCCGCTGCGGCCAGGCCCGGCAGACATCAGCTTTTTGGTTGAGAACAACGAGCAATCGCGACCTATTCTTGATGCACAGGTATTTGTCACTTTTCAGAGTGAGACAGGCGTAACCATGCGGACAGAAGCAACACACGCGCAGGCCCGCAACAAACTTCTTTATTGCACCCTGATCGATCTACCACAGCCAGGCCATTGGAAAATGACTTTGCTCATTGTGCACGGCGCGGAGCGCATTGAATTCGTAAGCGATCTCGCGGTCAGCGAACCTCAATCACCGCTCATCGCAAACTGGAAGTTTATGGCCTTCCCGTTCACGATTGCGATCCTGTTCATCTTTCAGCAGGGGCTCGCCTGGAAGCGCTGCTACTCATCGATGACTGATGAATGAGGGGTTGTGGACTGTGCAAGATTAAGGGAAAGATGCGGGAACTTACGTGCTCGGACCAACCTCAAGCTCCGCCGCAAATTAATAACAATTCGAATGGCATTTCGAAAGAAACATATCTCATCAGTGAATACGATTGCAGGAATTGAAAGGATCTTAGAATGGAATCCGGATACATAACCGCCCTCGCCGCCCTGGGTGGCGCCGCACTAGGAGGTCTTACGTCGTTCGCGACGTCCTGGACCACCCTGCGCGTACAAATGAAGGCGCAGCGAAGTGCCAGCAGTAAATCCAAACGACAAAAACTCTATAAAGCGTTTATAGATGGCGCTGCGAAGACGTACGGTGACGCCTTGATTAACGACAAGCTCGAAACAACTGGTTTGATTGATCTGCATGCGCTCGTCAGCCGCATGCGGATCGTGTCATCTCAACCGGTTATTGAAAGCGCAATCAAAGTCGTCAAGGTGATAACGGACACCTACAACCAGCCAAACAAGACTCCTGAAGAGATAGAGGCAATGATCAGCGACGGGAGCGTCGATGTACTGCTGAGTTTTAGCGAAGCGTGCCGCGAGGAGTTTGAGCAGGGTCTACAAATTTAGGTGATGCCGACTCCAACGTTCTTAAAATCCGTTGTCCATTCAGAGGCGAGCGGTTTGAGACAAACTTGTGACAAGAACACAGGCATACTCGGAGTAATAGGCGATGACAGATAGACTCACTGGCGGCTGCAACCTGTGACAGATGTTAGTAAATCGTATGAGCCGTAACCTGCTGGAGTGCCTTAGAACGCACTCTTAATCAGCGGGTCGCAGGTTGCGAGCGGCAGGTCCATAAGTCTTTGCCGGTAACCAACCGTTCTTAACTCCCGTAACCATGGCAAATGTGGTGCCCACGCAAACGTCAGTCACATTGCGTAAAGGTCATCGAGTCTGTCCGGTATCAGCTTCCTGACGTTCTTATCTCTTTGCATTAACGCCTTCAGAATCGGTGGATGAAATTCGGCGACCCGATTTACCAAGATAGAAGTTCGAGGTTTCGGCCCACACATCCGGGTGATCGATTAACTGACGCCACAATCCATCTGCGGCTTGTGGCTGCCGGGGCAACGGTGATCGTCTTTACGACGGGGCGCGGCACCACTATCGGCAATGCAATCGCCCCGGTTATCAAACTCGCCTCAAACTCTCCGGTGTTTGCGCGGATGAGCAACGATCTGGATTTGTCAGCAGGCGGCGTAATCGACGGAACAGAATCGATCGACGAAGTCGGTAAACGCGTCTTTGAGCACATTGTGAAAGTCGCGAGCGGCGCGGAGTTGGCGAAGGCCGAAATACACAAACACCGCGAATTTCAATTCTGGGCCGAACAGACGGTTTCGCTATGAGGTGCAGTCTCGCGCTTGCGAGTTTGGTCGAATCCATACCTACTACAATCTCGATCCGAATTGTCTAAACCAACACATCATCGGCTTGCCTCAAGCTCGATTGCTCTACCAGGGTGTCTCGACACGTATGTCAAAGGCAACGTATGTTTACGACTGGGGCGTGGCGATTGGGTGCGACCCATCCCGCTGCATCTCATCTTCGATCGCTGTTGTCGATCGATGCATCAAACATGAATACGTGGAGCCCGCTTGCTGGTAGAGAGGCCGACTCCGGACCTCTCAAAACGCTGCACGATTAACATTAAATACCGCCTATTCATTAGGTTTCAACCACTTACGCGCGATCGAAAAGTTGGTTGCAATTCTGCTAGCACAGGTTTATGCTACGCCACTCAAAGAGCCTCTCATCAAGACGTGACAAACGAGAGAGTCTCGAACCGTAGACACACAAATAACTGGTTGCCAACCCACGAATGGCAACAGCAAGTTTTTAGGAATTCAAGCGGTCACCTAGAACAGTGACAGAACGCTTTCGACGAAATCGATTGCTGTATCAGCGATTACATATTCAGTTACACTCGCGTTCGGCGGCGTTGATGTTTGTCCGGGCGTTGGATCATCGGATGTTAATGGAGCGGACTCACACGGCGGTGCGTGTACTTCGCCCGGGTCCGGTGGCGCGCACGGGGGCGTCTGAGTCTCGCCCGCAAAAGCGGACGCTGCGAGGACGAGAGTCAGGCCGATGATTAGACACAGTCGTTTTAAGTTGTTCATATCTGTCTCCTCAGGTTGGTACTTGATGTTGCGAGTTTCTCTAAACGAACAAGACGAAGCGCGCTTCGGAATCATTACCTTTCTTTCGGAAGAGCATTGTGCCGAACGCTTCGCCGTGCAAGAAGTTTATCATTCTCGTGGAAAGGCTGACCTCACATGAACTTAAAAGTTCAATTACCTGCACTTCAAAAGCAAAGAGACAATCTCACGCTCGCGGAACGTGCTGAGCTTTCTTGCGACTTAGCCAAACAGTTTGAAAAAGTTGGAGACTACGATGCGGCATGCAAAGCGTTGGCGGAATTCTGGCCAGAGGCGAACCAACCTCCGAACGTTGAAGGACTCGATGAGACCAGCGCGGCTGCTGTACTACTGCGTGCTGGTGCGGTAGCAGGCTGGCTGGGTGGTGCCTCTCAGACGGAAGGTGCGCAAGAGACTGCTAAGGATCTTATTACCCGGAGCATTGAAATTTTTGATCGACTTGGGCAGTCAAAGAGTTCGGCCGAAGCGCGCGGCGACTTGGCGCTCTGCTACTGGCGCGAAGGCTCGTACGACGAGTCACGTATTCACCTGGCCGAGGCGTTGTCTCTTTTGAGTGATGAGAACGTTGAAGTAAAAGCAGTGTTGCTAATCCGTGCCGCGATCGTCGAAGTAGATAGCAAGAGATTTGAAGTGGCATTGAATCTTTATAACCAAGCTCTACCCTTGGTCGAGCAGAGTCAGAATCACGCTCTGCAAGGAAGTTTTCACTTCGAATACGGTCTGCTGTTAAGGCGACTAGCTGTTCCCGCAAACCGCGAGGAGTACACCGACCGGGCTTTGATCGAATACGCAGCCGCGAGTTTTCACTTTGAGCAAGTTGGTAATCATCGCTATCTAGCGTTGGTCGAGACTAACTTGGGCTATTTGTATTTTACTCTTAACCAATACAAAGCAGCTGACGCTCATCTTGATCGTGCTCGCCACGTTTTTCTAAAACTTAAGGACGCTGGAATGGCCGCTCAAGTTGACGAAACCCGTGCACGCACGTTGCTCGCGCAGGGTTATGTCACTGAAGCAGAGCGGGTGGTGCGCGCGGCGGTTAGGGTCCTTGAAAGAGGCGGTCAGCAAGCTGTGCTCGCTGAAGCGCTCGCTACTCACGGCGTGGCCTTAGCTCGTCTGGGAAACGATCTTCGCTCGCGCTCTTTATTTGAACGGTCGGCTACGGTTGCTGAGACCGCGGGTGATCTGGAAGGCGCCGGGCGCGCCAAGTTGAGCATCATCGAAGAGCTCGGCGAAAAGATTGCGGCTGTCGAGTTGGTTTCGATTTATCGATCTGCAATCGATCTTTTGAAGAACTCTCAGGATCCGGCCAGCACCAAGCGTTTGATTTCATGTGCTGAGATAATCCTGAACACCCTGGCGCGTCTGGAGACCCAGACCCCTGAAGCGGTCGAAGATTCCTGGGAAGGCTTCTCACTCAAGCGACATGTCAAAGCCGCAGAAAGCTCGGTGATTGAACGCGCCCTCAGAGATGCGGGCGGGTCCGTCAGTAAAGCCGCCAAACTGCTCGGCTTCAAGCACCACCAGAGCCTGATTTCCTTACTCAACAGTCGTCATAAAGATCTGCTGAAGACCCGCTCGACCGTGCGCAAGCGGCGCCGGCACATCTTGAGACCGCAAGGCAGCCGGAAGGCCGTGGCGAAGCGCGTCATTCCGGTCACAAAATCTGAGATTTCAATCCTCCACGTCGAGGATCATGATCTGGTCGCCAGGACCATTGGCGATATCATTGCGGCAGAGAACTGGCAGGTAGATCTTTGTTCCGATAGTGATACGGCGCTGCTGAAACTCACGGGCAACGATCGGTATGATGTTCTTATCTTTGACAACAACCTTCCCGGAATAAGCGGCCTGGAATTGGTCGCGCGCGCGCGCAAGATTACTCACCGGCGTCGCACTCCGATCATTGTGCTGTCGGCAGAGGATTGCGAACAAGCCGCCTGGCGCGCGGGAGCAAACGCGTTTCTGCGCAAGACCCAGGCGATGGATCAACTCGCGACGACAATCCGCAGACTGGTTAGAGATTCGAAATCTGCTACTGACTAAGGGAACGATGTTGAAATGGACGTCTCCCAACAGGGCAGGGAGGCAGTAACCTTATCGCTTGCGCGAATTACTCTGAGCGCAGGCTTTCCTTCTTCTTGCTGCTTCGCAACGCTAACCGGTTCACTCTCGTTGAACTGTTTACCTCAGCATGTATCTCCGTCGAGGCCGGCGTGGCCATGCCAACTTCTTGCGTCGCGGTCGGCGGCATCTTCCATTGGTAATAACGGCAGAACACGCCGAATGACGCGAGCAGAATGATAAGAACTGTCGCGATCGCGTGAGATGCAAAGCGCGATGAGTTCGCCGGCCGGCGCGATACCACCACAGTCGTGTCTCGCTCTTCAGATGTGGGGCTACTGGTCACGGCCGTGTACGGAGCAGTTTCAATCACAGACTCGTCAACGCGACCCAAACGACGAAGTGCTTCACGGAACTCAGTGGCGTTCTGATAGCGCTCATGCGGATCCTGGGCCATGGCCTGGCTTAAGATTGCTGATAGATCAATGCCGACTGCCGGGTTAACTTCATGGGCAGGTTTCAGCGGATTGGGTTGTGAACTTATCAAAGCGGCGGCGCGGGTTAGCGCATCAGGCGGTTTGGCTCCCGTGAGCAGGTGATAGAGCGTTGCGCCCAATGCGTAGATATCGCTTTGCGGGCTGGTGCCCAGATCCTGGATTTGCTCCAGCGGAGCATAGCGCGGCGAATAGCCAAAAATGCTTGGGCACTTGCTCTCGTTCTCGCGGGTAACCCCCTGGGACTTTGCCAGACCGAAATCGAGCAGAGCGATTTTGCCGGCAGAGGTAATCTTCAAATTGTGCGGTTTGATGTCGCGATGAATAATTTGCCGATCGTGCGAATGCAGATAGACAAGCGCGTCCAATAATTGATCGGCCCAGGCGATGACCGAGTTTTGAGGAAATGGACCAGGCTGTTGCTTAATCATGGTCGCGAGATCGTCACCCTGGACAAACTGCAACACAAAAAACGCCCGATGGCCCTCGGTGAAGTAGTCACTGACACGCGGCAATACGGGATGATTAAGTTGCGCCAGCAAACGTGCTTCGTGCTCGAATTGCTTCCAAAGCGCTTCGTCTTCCGTCAGCGTCTGTTTCACCGCCACGGTGTGGCCAAGACGTAAGTCGATCGCCTCGTACACCACGCCCATTCCACCTTTGCCAAGCTGCCGCACTATGCGGTAGCGACTTTGCAGAATAGTGTCGCGCGCTAAGAGTGAAGTGATGCGTGAATCATTTTGATTTTGGGACATGGGGCTCGATCCAATAGGTGATGATGAAGGCTGACTGCAAAGAGAAGGCAAGTGGGAGTTGACCCAGCTAGCCCCGGCTTCTCCATCAACACAAAGGTCCGATCGAGTTTTCTGCGAGAAGTGTTTGCCAGTCCGTCCGAAAGAACTCTGTGAGAATTGACAGCTGGTTTGGGGCTGCGAAGTGAGCAACGTTTGAATCCCGAGCGCCGTCACTCTCTGCGACTTTTTATGACCGCCGCACGGTGGGGTGCGATTGTCACTTTTCCATTTAGCAATGGTCGTGCCGCTAACGTTCCGGAAAAGCAGGCGGAATTCAGCGGACGAGATTCGATCCGGGATTGCTAGTGAGGCATTTCACCGTGGTAAAAGTCAGTCAAGTGACTGCTTCGGAACACGAGGCTCTCGACCCGTTTAGAGGCGGGCTACT
>DNNE01000115.1:14738-44509 GCA_003487805.1 Blastocatellia bacterium
GTAGCCCGCCTCTAAACGAACTGCTAGGCGTGATCGGCGCCATTCGATTTGCCGCGTCGATCGTAATCGATTTTATGTCGCTTGATCATTCGATCGAGGGTCTTTCGATCTACTTCGAGAAGGCGCGCCGCAGCTTGTTTGTTGCCACCCGTGTGCGACAGTACTCGCGCGACGTAACGCCCCTCGACCGTCGATAAGGGCGTCCAGTCCTCAGGCAACGATGACTGTGCGTCCGGCTGCTGGTTGTGCTCGCCGTTCTGAGGATGGTTTCGCACGCGCTCAGGCAAGTCCTTCACGCGAATCGTGCCGTCGCACATCGCGGCCGCGCGCACGACGGCATTTTCCAACTCGCGAATGTTGCCGGGCCAATCGTATCGCTGCAGCACATTCAGCGCCTCCGGCGCAAATCGCACCGATGGGCTCAGTGAGAAAACTCTTTCCGCAAAGGTCTGGGCCAGGGGTGGAATATCTTCGCGCCGGTCGCGTAACGGCGGGAGCGTGAGCGCCACGGCGTTCAAGCGATAGAAAAGATCGTTGCGGAACCGGCCGGCCTTAACTTCGCCTTCGACGTCGAGATTGCTGGCGGCGATAACGCGCACGTTCACTTTCTGGGTTTGATTTGATCCAACGCGACGGATTTCGCCTTGCTGGAGCACGCGCAGAAGCTTCACCTGAAACGACAAAGTCGTTTCCGTGATTTCGTCCAGGAATACCGTTCCGCCGTCCGCTTCTTCCCACAATCCGCGTCGATCGCGATCGGCTCCGGTGAACGACCCTTTTACATGTCCGAACAGTTCCGCTTCGATCAATTCGGCGGGAATGGCGCCGCAGTTAACCGCCACGAAGGTCCGATCACCGCGGCCGCTACGCTGATGGATCGTAGAGGCTACCAGTTCTTTACCGGTGCCCGATTCGCCGGTCAATAAGACGGTGAGGTTAGTCGGTGCAACCCGGCCGACTTGTTTCATGACTTCGATGAACGCGTGACTACGTCCGACCAGTTCGATGTCTGTGCGATAGCCGGGGTGGTGCTTTGGTGAGAGAGAACGCGTCTTTTCCGAAAGTTGTTGGCGCAACGCGGTCGCCAGAGAGCCGACTTCATCCGGTCCAAACGGCTTCAGCAAATAGTCATAGGCGCCGGAGGCTGTCGCATCCAGCGCGCCGACGGCTGAGCCGTGGCCGGTCATCAAAACAACTTTCGTTTCCGGCATCTCTTCTTTGAATCGACGCAACACTGAGTAACCATCCGCGCCGCCCAGCATCACGTCGCAGAACACTACTGACCACGCCTGGTCGTTGAGCATCGTGAACGCTTCTTCGGCGGATGAGGATTGCGCCACCTTCCATCCGTCGTTACTGAGAATGGTCGAAACAAATTCGCGCACCTGCGGTTCGTCGTCGATTACTAAAGCTTGAAATTGATTCATGGTTTCTGTCTCTCACTCGTTAATTACTAAACGTATGTTTTCGGTGGCTCGATGGCTCGCTACCACGTTCTGTTTTCGCTCTGGATTTAGCCTGGTCCAATCGATCAACTCTGCAGGCGCCGGCCGGCCCAGCAGGTATCCCTGACCCTCGTCACACTTAAGCGAGCGCAGGAAATCGTGCTGTTCATTAGTCTCGATTCCTTCGGCAATTACCTGGAGATTCAGGTTATGAGCGAGGCTCACGATCGCCATTACCAGCGCCGCATCTTTAAGATCAGTCGTCACGCCGCTTACGAAAGAGCGATCCAGCTTGACCGTATCGATCGGCAAATGTTTGAGATAGCTTAAAGATGAATAGCCCGTCCCGAAATCGTCGATCGAAACACGGACACCCAGGCGGCGAATGTCAGAGAGCACCCGGATCGCTGATTCTGAATTCTCCATGATCGACGTTTCTGTTATCTCAAGTTCGAGTGACTGCGCATCCAGCCGCGCTTCTGCCAGCACGCCTATGAGTTGATCGAGAAAATCTTTTTCCAACACTTGCCGGGCCGAAACATTGATCGCGATTCGCAATGGCCCGTGGCCCTCGCACTGCCATTGCCGGACCTGCGCGCACGCGGTACGCATTACCAGGGTTCCAATTTCCAGAATCAAGCCGGTGTCCTCGGCCAAAGCGATGAAGTCGACAGGATTCAACAAGCCCAGACGCGGATGTTGCCAGCGCACCAACGCTTCGAACGCAACGGTTTTGCCCGAAGCCAGGCACACAATCGGCTGGTAGTAAGTGACGAACTCGTTTTCTTCGACGGCGCGCCGCAGGTTCGTCTCCAGACCCAGGCTCGTCAACGCCTGCGCATTCATTTCGGGAACATAAAACTGATAATTGTTTCCGGCTAGTTGCTTCGCCTGGTCCAGGGCGGCGCGGGCATTTCTGATGATCGTCGCAGCGTCATTGCCGTTCGCGGGAAACAAACTGATGCCGATGCTGGTAGTGACGAAGACGTCCTGACCTCCGCCCACACTGAATGACGGTTTCATCGCGGCAGCGATCGTGAGGGCGACGTCAGTCACCTCAGTTGCGTCCTCGACACCTGTCAACAAGATTCCAAACTCGTCCGTCTCGAATCGCGCGATGACATCATGCCCGCGAATGCAGCATTGCATCCGAGCGGCCGCGGTGGTTAGCAGGACATCGCCCGCGGCGTGGCCCAGCGCGCCGACGATCTTCTTGAAACGATCGAGCGATACCAGCAATACGGCGCCACCCCGAGCTGGTGCGATTGCGAGCGCTTCTTCGCAGCGGATTTCGAACAAATTTCTATTGGGAAGATCGGTCAGGCGATCGTGATAAGCGAGATGCTCTATTTTTGCGGTCCGCTCCTGGACCAACTCTTCCAAATGATTTTCGTAGCGCCGCTTGTCTTCAATAAGTCTTCGATGACTTAGCGCCCGCGCCACCCCGGCTTGCACCTGCCGCAGGTCCATCGGCTTGGTTATGAAATCAAAAGCGCCGGCTCGCATGGCCTCGATCGCAACATCGATCGTCTGTTGACCGCTGATCATCATGACGACTGTGTCAGGTGTGCTTTCGTGAATTCTTGGTACCAGCTCAAGCCCGGTAATTCCGCTCATGTTAATGTCGCTCAGGACGAGGTCGAACGTACGAGTCTCTAACACCGCTAATGCTTCCTCGGCGGAACACGCCTGCACACATTCGTATTCGGCGGACAACAAGTCCGTCAGCAGGCGCCGGATTTGTTCCTCGTCGTCGATGATCAGAATTGCTGGCAGAACGTTTTTCTCGAACATAGTTTCTTAATCACGATCTGTGTGCCCGTTTGAATCCAAAACTTCACGGACTTTCTTTGACAGACCCAGTGGCGAGAACGGTTTCTGAATGAACTTCACATTCGAATCCAACACGCCGTGGTGGACGATCGCCTCGTCCGTGTACCCAGACATGAACAGGACCTTGATTCCCGGGCGCAAAGCACTCAGACGTTCGGCAACCACCTTGCCGCCGGCGCCAGGCATCACGACATCGGTGAGCAACAGGTGAATTTCACTCGTGTGCTCATTACAAAGGCGAACCGCCTCTTCGCCCTGCTGCGCGACCAGAACGTGATAGCCGGCGTCTTCGAGAATCTGGCGCGCTAATCCGCGCACGACTTCTTCGTCTTCGACCAGAAGAACAGTCTCTGATCCTCTTGGAATTGGGCTTTCCGCCGCTTTCGCCTCTGATGAGATGGAGGTTGAAGCGAGCGCCGGCAGATAAACCCTAAACGTCGTTCCATGATTCGGCTCGCTATAGACCCAGATGTTTCCCTCGCTCTGCTTCACGACCCCGTAAACAGTCGACAAGCCAAGGCCGGTCCCTTTGCCTTTCTCTTTGGTGGTAAAGAATGGTTCGAAGATTTGTTTCCGTACTTGCTCGCTCATGCCTGTGCCGGTATCGCTGACCGCAAGTACGACATAGGCGCCGGGATTGACGCCGACGTGCGTGCTCGTGTACTCAAGGTCTAACTCGACGTTAGTAGTCTCTATCGTCAATTTGCCGCCTTGCGGCATCGCATCGCGCGCATTGACGACCAGGTTCATCAGCACCTGTTCAATCTGTCCGGGATCGGCCTTGATCCGCCTCAAGTCGGTTGCCAGCTTCGCGGCTAGATTGATGTCCTCGCCGATCAGGCGGCGCAGCATCTTATTCATGTCAGACACGATGCTGTTCAGATCGAGAGGAATCGGTTGCAGGATCTGTTTGCGGCCAAAGGCGAGCAACTGGCGAGTTAGATTCGCGGCACGATCACCCGCCTTCTTTACTTCTTCAAGGTACGGCCTGACCGAGTTGTGTTCGTCGAGGCGTTGAAGCGCAAGACTGGTGTATCCATTAATCGCGGTCAACAGATTATTGAAGTCGTGCGCCACGCCGCCCGCCAGTTGACCTATGCCTTCCAGTTTCTGCGACTGTCGAAGCTGATCTTCAAGTTGCTTCCGTTCAGTAACGTCACGCGCAATGCCTTGCACCCCGACCGGAACGCCGTCCTGAAAAACAAGTTTGGTGTTGGCTTCTACAGCCACGCGGTGCCCATCCTTCGCAATCAGCTCGGTCTCATATGCCGTAACTTTCTCACCCGCCAGCTTTCGATTGACCATCTCCTGCGCTGTCGGCAGATATTCGGCTGGCATCATCTGGGAGAGGTTCATGCTGAGAGCTTCTTCCGGAGTGTAACCAGTGATTAGCTCGGCCGCTTTATTCATCGAGGTGTAATTGCCCTGGAGATCATGCGAGTAGATGATGTCATGCGCGTTCTCGACGAGATCGCGGTAACGTTCTTCGCTCTTACTCAACTCCTGCTCGGCGCGTTTGCGTTCAATGCCTTGTGAGATAACATCAGCAACCGAAGCCATCGCGTCCAGAGTGTCCTCAGTCAGTTTCTCGCGAGAGAACATCGCCATCACACCGAGCAACCGATCTTCAACGAGCAAGGGATAACCGGCAAAGGCAACCATTTTCTCCTGCCGTGCCCATTCGTGGTCACTAACGCGCGGGTCGTGCTGCACGTCATTGGTGATGTGCGGTGAGCGCTCTTGAGCAATCTTGCCGATTTTGAATTTGCCCACCGGGACGCGGGCTTGGGCCCCGTCGATATGCGTGTAAATCCCCGCGCTGGCCTGCAGCTCCAGTACATTTTCCTCGCGATTTAAGGTCCAGACCCGAGCAAAGGCCGCGTGAAGGTGTTTGACCATCGCCTCGGCACACGATTCAAGCGTGGAGCGCAGCGGTGCACGGCTCAGGGCCAGAGCCGCGCCGACATCAGCGCGGAATAATGCGTGGGTTTCGCGCCGGGCCTGCATTTCCTCGACGCGCTTGCCTTCCGTAATGTCAGTTACCACGCCTCGCACGCCGACAGGTTTTCCATTTTCATCGCGCACGACAATCGTATGAGCTCGAACCCAAACAATCCGCCCGTCTTTCGCCATCCACCGAAAATCATGACCCCCATTCTGTCCCTGGGCGAAATCTGCTGCGGCCTGTTTCCCTACGCGCTGTCTGTCGTCAGGATGGACAATCGAGAGCCAGAACCCAGGCACTGACAACCACTCGGCAACCGTGTAGCCGAGCATCGGTCCGATGTATTCGCTGACGAAATTGGTTTTGTTGTTGGGCGCACCCGGCGTACCAGAGACCTCGAACACCACGCCGGGGACGGTGGCCACGATCGTGTTGAGCCGGTCAGTTTGTTGCTTAATCTCGGCATTGAGTCGCGCCTGCTCGTCTTCTGCGCGTTTGCGCTCGGTGATGTCGCGGGCAATCCAAATGACCGAATTCGGCGACAACGGCGCCACGCTGCCGTCGAACCAGACTTCAGTTCCCTCCAGTTCCACCCTGTATTCAACTCGGTGTGCGCGGCCTTCGTCTAAAGCCCGACGAATGTGACTGACCAGGAAATCCGCCGTCTCTTTCGGAAGAATCTCGTGCTGTGTTCTGCCAATCAGATCATCGGGCGGTTTGTAGGAATCAGTTGAATTGGTCGGTGCAATCTTTAAGTAGCGTCCATCCGCATCAAAGACAATGATCACGTCGGTGATGGCCGCGAACAACGCGCGCACTTCCGCTTCCGAAGACTGGAGCGCTTGTTCCGCTCGCTTGCGTTCAGTTATGTTTTCGATACTACCTTCGCGGTAAAGCTCGACTCCTTTTTCATCCCGAACCGATCGGCGGTTCAACGATAGCCAGATCCTTTCGCGATCCTTGCGGTACGCCTCAAACTCAAAGGCGTGGATGACACCTCGCTCTTCCTCCAGCTGCGCCGCTTTGTCGCGATCTGCCGGATCGACATAGATTTGAGTAGTCACGTCGGTAATATTCGCGATCAGATCTGCGGGCGAGTCGTGCCCGAGAATGCGGGCCATTGCCGGATTGACGGCGAGAAATCGTCCTTCGGGTGTGGATTGGAAGATTCCTTCCACAGCGTTTTCAAAGATCGAGCGATAGTTCGCTTCGGCCGTTCTCAGCTGTCCAAATAAGGACGCGCTTTCCAGGGCCGCCGCCGCCGCGCTGGCCAAAATCGTCAGCGCTTTCATCTGGCCCAACGTGAACGGGCGAGTGCGATTGAGCGCATTGATATTGATGGTGCCGATCAGTTTATTCCCGGCCTGCATCGGTATTGAGAGCGCCGACTTGATTTCAGGATGCGGCCAAAGGGTATGGAAGCGAGCATCTTTAACTTCTCCGGAAAGCAGGAGCGGCTCGCGCTGGCGCACCACCCAACCTGAAATGCTTTCTTCCAGAGGCACGCGCTCGCCGAGCAGCCGCTGACGGTTTTCGCCGCGCACCGCAGCCACGTACAACTCTTCGCCGCTACTGGTGGGCAAGAGAATCGAAACTTCGTCAGCCTCAGTTTGCTGCAACGCAGCGTCCGCCAACTTGCTGATCAATGCTTGCTCGTCGAGTGTCATCGCAATGGTCTGACACAACTCATAGATGGCGACCGTCTCGCGCAACTGCATGTTCTCCAGCCGCAGTCGCCGTGCATTGATCGCTCGGGTAAGCGTGGGTAACATCGTCGCCAGACGAAACGGCTTGAGCACGTAATCAAACGCGCCTATTTTCATTGCATCCACTGCCGTCTGAATGGTGCCCTGACCGGTCATAATGATCGGTACCAGGTGCGGATCGATTTCGAGCGCCTTTTCAATCAGGGTGATGCCGTCCAGCTCCGGCATCATCAGATCGCTGAGGAGCACGTCAAAAGCCTCCTGGCGAAGTGCTGAGAGCGCGTGTGCGCCATCGGTAAAGCCGCGAACCTCGAAAGAGTGCGCGCTGAGGGCTTCGACGAGCGCGTTCTTTAGTTCCACTTCGTCGTCGACGACGAGGATTTTGGCGACGTTGGTTTCAAGCATTTCGTTTACTCGCGTCCGAGATAAAAGCTTTCGCCGATGACATTGGTATCCCAGTAGCCTCGAAAGATGTGGATTCGCCTTCTTCTTCGCCGTAGGTCGCGGGCAAGTAGATAATTATCTTTGTGCCTCGACCGATCTCGCTTTCGATCGCAATCGAGCCGCGATGCTCCTCGATCACCCGGCGGCAAATTGCGAGGCCGAGTCCCGTCCCTTTTCCTTCCGGCTTGGTCGTGAAGAATGGGTCCCAGGTCTTTTCCAGATCCGCCGGCTCGATGCCGGGGCCGGAATCGATGAACTCGATTCTTACCATTCGTCGTATTCCGACACCGTTCGCCTGCGCCACGGTTACGGTCAGCGTGCCCCCGCCGTCCATAGCGTCGCTGGCATTCGTCAACAGGTTGAGGAAGACCTGCCGCAACTGCTGACGGTCCGCCTGAATCGTCGACACGTCTTTGGCGTAATCACGGACGACGTGAATCTTGTTGCCGCGCAAGTGGTACTCGACCAACTCGAGCGACTTATCAATCTCTTCAGAAACATTTACGGTCGAAGCCTGTTGATGACTGCGGCGACTGAATTGCAGCAAGTTGCCGACCAGTTTTCCCATGCGCTCGACTTCGTCAGCGACGATGTTCACCGAGCGGAGTTTGTCGCTGTCGTTGCTGAGCTGAGCCGCCAGCGTTTCAAGTTTCAGCGAGATCGTCGCCAGCGGATTGTTCAACTCGTGAGCGATGCTGGCCGCCAGTTCACCCACGGTCGCCAGCTTGGACGCCTGCCAAAGCTGCTGAGTCATGGCCGTTATTTCGTTGCTCTTTCCCAGGAGCTCTGCCAGGGTCTGTTGAAGTTGCTTGTTCGATTCCTTCAGGGCCGCTTCCGCCAGCTTGCGTTCAGTGATGTCGCGGATATTGCACTGGATCACCCGAATGCGTCCGGCCAAATAGCTGTTGCTCACAAATTCGACTTGTTTGACAATGCCGCGATGGGTCTTAAGTGGCAGGTCTTCGTAACGGATGTACCCTTGCGATTGCAATTCGATGAAGGCCTGTTTTGATGCGACCACATCTTTGAAGAAGCCAATCTCCCAGAGTTCCTTGCCAATCAGCTCTTCTTTGTCATAACCAAGCATCTCGATCAGATAGGGATTAACGTCAACAATCTGCCCGGTGCCGGCATCGAGAATAATGATGCCGTCTTTAGCAGACTCAAATAGCCGCCGGTAGCGTAACTCGGAAGCCTGCAGCGCTTCCTGCGCGCGGGTCTTCTCAGTGATGTCCTGCTTGATCCCGATAAAGTGAGTGATCGTGTTGTCGTCGTCGCGGATAGGAGTAATGGTCAGGTCCTGGTGATTGAGCGTTCCGTCCTTGCGGCGATTGATTATTGTGTTGTGCCAGACTTTGCCGGAAAGTATCGTCTCCCACATGTCCTGGTAAAAAGCCCGATCCTGTTTACCGGACTTCAGCACGCGGAGATTCTTGCCATTGATTTCCTCAAAAGAGTAACCAGTGGTTTGGGTAAACGCAGGATTGGTCCAAACGACTCTACCCGCGCGGTCCGTGATAGCGATGGAATTAGCAGCCGCTTGCACGGCCGCGCTCTGTAGTCGCAGTTGCTCTTCGGCCTGTCGCCGCGCGCGCCGGTTCGCAGCTTCAGTCCTTTCGCGCTCGATGGCCGGCGCGAGTCGGGCCAGGCTGTCTTTCATCAGATAATCATGAGCTCCCGCGCGCATCGCTTCGACGGCCGCAGCTTCACCAATCGTGCCGGAGATGATGATGAAGGGAAGGTCCAGTTTGATTTCCTTCATGAGTTGGAGTGCCTGCAAAACATTGAACTGCGGCATCGAGTAATCACAAAGAATGACGTCCCAGTCCCGCGTTTCCAGGGCGTCCGTCATCGCCTCCGCCGTATCCACGCGGTCAGAAACGATTTCATAGCCCGCGTGCGACAAGTGCCGCGCGATCAAGGCCGCGTCCCGCTCGTCATCTTCGATGTGCAGTACTTTCAGCGTGCTCATGTCTCAAGCGGTGGCGCCTCATTCAGCACCAGCCAATACATTCCCAACTGTTTGGTTGCCTCCAGGAATTGCTCGAACTGGACGGGCTTGCGGACATAACTGTTGGCGCCGAGGCTATAGCTGCTAATCATGTCCTCTTCTTCGCTTGAGGAGGTAAAGACGACGACCGGCAGGTGCCGGGTGCGTTCATCGGCGCGCAGCCGGCGCAAGACTTCCAGTCCATCTATCTTTGGCAACTTCAAGTCCAGGAGTACGAGTTGCGGCATTAAACTGAGATCACGACCCTCGTGCGTTCCAGTGCCAAAAACATAATCCAACGCCTCAACCCCATCACGCGCGACGGCGACTTCGTTGGCGATATTGCTCTTTTTCAGAGCGCGCAGAGTGAGCGCCTCGTCTCTCGGGTTGTCTTCAACCAGCAGGATCACTTTGTTATCCATCTACTCGCTCCTCAGATTTGGAAGCGTGAAATAAAAGGTTGCTCCCTGATTCACGGCCCCCTCGGCCCAGACACGTCCGCCATGCCGGCTAATGATCCGCTGCACCGTAGCCAGGCCGATGCCGGTCCCTTCAAACTCCCCGGCTGTGTGCAGGCGTTGGAACGCGCCAAACAATTTGTTGGCATACGTCATGTCGAATCCCGCGCCGTTATCACGGACAAAATAAAAGCTCTCGCCGTTTTGCCGGTCCCGGCTGAAAGTGACCTCTGCCTGTTCGCGATGCGAGCTGAACTTCCAGGCGTTACCCAGCAGGTTGATGAGCATGACTCGCAACAGGCGCTTGTCGCCGCTGGTCACGAGGCCCTCTTTTATTTCGGTCGTCACATTCCGTTTCACATTTAACGTTTTCAGTTCTTCTATAACTGAGTGCGCCAGCTCGCTCAGGTTCACCTCTTCGCGGTGCATCTCGCCGCGCGAGACTCGCGCCAGTTGCAGCAGGTCGTCGATCAACCTTGCCATTTCCTGGCTGGCGCTCCGCACTTCGTTCAAGTTCTGCTTACCGGCCTCATCCAATTGCTCCGCATTGTCTTCCAGCAGTGCCTGGCTGAACCCGTCGATGTGCCGCAAGGGCGCGCGCAGATCGTGCGAGACGGAATAAGAAAACGCTTCCAGCTCTTTATTGGCCGCTTGAAGCTGGGCCGTGCGATCGGCAACGCGCTGCTCCAGTTCTTCATTGAGCCGGCGAACCTCGTGTTCGGCCTGCTTGCGCTCAGTGATGTCGTTGTTGACTTCGAGGATTGCCTTAGGTTTCCCCTGCTCGTCGCGATGTAGTACCCAGTGACTGGCAACCACGATTTGCTGGCCGTCTTTTCTGGTATGGGTGACTTCACCTTCCCAATGTCCATGCGCCAGAAGCCTGGCCTTAATCTCCTCTAAGGGTCGGGGAAACTTCGTATGCTTGAGTTCGTGGGCGACCTTCCCCACCGCTTCCTCCGAAGTCCAGCCATACATCTGCTCGGCGCCGGTGTTCCACAAAAGGACTCGGCCCTTTAGATCGCGGATCGTTATCGGAGCAAGGTCGAGAATTCGCGCTTGCTCTCTTATTGCCTCATCGGCGCGTTTCCGTTCGCTTATGTCGCGCAGGATTACCGTGTAGAGCTTTCGGCCGTCCGACTCGATTTGCGAGATTGATGCTTCAATCGGAAATTCTTCGCCGTCGGCGCGCAGCCCATAGAGAGCTCCGAGTGCTCCCATTCCGCGTCTGGTCACCTGCGTCTTACCAAAACCATCGATGTGTCCTTTGTGCGTCGCGCGGAAGCGTTCCGGAATGAACTGATCCAAAGGTTGGCCGATGGCATCCTCAGCCGGAAAGAGAAACATTCGTTCAGCGGCGGCATTGAAAAGAATGATGCGTTGGTCATCATCGACGGTAATGACGGCGTCCATCGCAGAGCCGATGATGCCGGCCAGTTGTTGCTGGCTGCGGCGCAGCTTTTCTTCGGCTTGCCGGTACTCCGTGACATCGGTCATGGTGACGAAAGCCAGCGCCTGCCCGTTCGCTTCCGTGACGATGCCGCCGCCGTAATTGAAGACGCGCTTCCAATCTCTATCGAGGCGTCGCACGCAAACGTCGCCATCGGCCGGCTTTTGACCGGCAATTACTCGAGCGAGGGGCCACTCTTCCAGTTTCAGTACCGTGCCGTCGAGCCGGGTTAGCTCAAAAATGTTTTGAAACTCGGGAACCTTCAGCAGCCACTCTCCCATGTTGGAAAAGCCGAACATTTTCATTCCCGTCTGGTTCCAGTGAAGCAGCTGGCCATTTAGATCCGAGATTACCAATCCTTCGCTCAGGTTCTCAGTTATGGTGTGAAGTCGTTCCTCGCTCTTGCGCAGAACCTCTTCAGAGCGTTTGCGCTCACTGATGTCAATGATGCTGGCCAGTACGAACGCGCCTTTGTCAGTGCGGATGGGATTGAGTCCAATCTCTATCGGCACTTCACTGCCGTCCTTGCGCCGGCCATACAGGTCGCGGCCCGCGCCCATCGCGCGTGTCGAGGGAGAGTGGAAAAAGTTCGCGCGATGTCCTGAGTGAACATTGCGATAGCGCTCCGGCACCAACATCTCCACGGGCTGATCCAACAGTTCCGCTCGTTCATAACCAAACAGCCGTTCCAGTTGGGCATTAACCAGAGTCATGCGGCCCCGATCGTCCACTATCAGCATGGCGCTGGGAGCGGCTTCAAGTCGCGCAGTCCTTTCCGTGATTTCCCGCTCCAGTTGTCGCTGAGCGTCGCGCACCTTAACCAGCATCAGGTTAAATGCATTGGCAAGCTCGCCTAACTCATCGTTCTGCCGGACTGTGGTGATCGGGGAATAGTTGCCGCCGCCGATTGCCGAGGTCGCTTGGGTCAGGGAATAAAGTGGGCCTGTTATGTTGCGCGTCAGCAGAAAAGAACCGGCAATTCCGCTTACGAACAGGACAGAGCCGATTAACACCATGCGCCGCAGAAATTTGTTGGCTTGACTGAGGAACACCTGATCCGGAAACTCAACCACCACGAACCAGGGAGTACCGACGATCGGTCGCCCCAGGGCCATCACCGAATGTCCGTCGCGCGCGTAGTGTGTGACCTCAAGTGTTGAAGCAAGGCCCACCGGAGGCTTGGGCACAATTTTTTCGAGATCGGTAAAGATATCTCCCGCCGTGTTGCCGTAATAAAGGGCTGCATCGCTGCCGAGCAGATCAGAAAGTTGCTTCCGCCCATTGGGCGTAGGCGAGATGCCCCGCCACCTCACAAGATAGCCGAGGACCTTTCCCTGTTCGTCTTTCACAGCGGCCACGACCGTGTACGCGATTGCATTTTTGACGATGCGAATGGGACCAACCGTTTTGTATGGATCGGCGCCACTCTGTTTGAACTCCAAATTCAGATCCGCGGGCTGCGGCGAGGAATTCTCCGGGAGCGTCAGCACCAGCGATCCCGCCGAGTTCCAAAGTTCAACTTGCAAGCTGCTTGTGTCCTGCACCGGGGCAAACTGCTGGAGTATCGAAAGGGCCGCGGGTTGCGTAGTAGTTGACGGGGCACTAAGAAAGTTGCGTACGGCCGGATCGTTTGCCACGGTGGAAGTCCGGTTGAGAAAAATAGGAAGCGATTGTTGTACTTGATTTGCCAGTTGCTGAGTCAGGCGGCGCAATCTCTCGTCGCCGACTTCGAGCGCGGACTCTTTTACACTGCGATAAGACGCCCAGATAGAGCCGGTAATGATGGCGAACAGCAGTGTTCCTATTAACAACGGCAGACGGTGCCTGATGGGGAGGTTAGATACAGAAAAACGGGAGCGTCGTCTGGGCGAAGTGTTTAAGGGAGAGTCTGGTGGCGAGCCGCGTTTATTCATCGGTCTTAAACCTGTTCAGACCGGAAAGTACCCGCGAACAATATCTTGGTGGTCATCTCATGTCCCCTGGTTTTATTAGAAGAAGGACGCCGCGCTCGCCCCCGATACGACGTCCTCCTCCATCGCGGCCCGCCCCCCACGAGGGCTAGCCACGTTCCTGGACCGAGTCAGCCCGAATTCTTGACTCGGCAGTGCTAATCGATCCCGCTCCGGCTGCGAACGTCCGCCGGTAAGACCCCTGGATGAAATTCAAAATGTCGTGGGCGAGAAATGGCTTAAATAGAATTGGAAAATTTCGCTCGGCGCATAGCAGTAGCTCACCATCCGACAGGCCGCCGCCGGTCATGATGATAATCTTGGTCGCCGGCGCCTGGGCCTGAAATTCCAGACCAAGTTTCAAGCCGTCGTCGTCGCCCAAGATGTAATCCAACAGGACGGCGCCCGGCCGCTGTGTCTGAAAAAGCTGGCGCGCCTGTCCGGCACTCTCGGCAATCAGCATCTCCCATCCGGCTTCTCTGAGTTCAGTCGCCAGAAACATGAGCAGGTCATGGTTGTCATCGACGATCAGGATCGAAGGCCGCGGCGCCGCGGGCGAAGCAGTACCCACCTGACGGATCGACAGCTTGTCGTCGTTATCACCGAGGGACACCTGGACGAGCGCGTTGGAATTAATTTCGCGACGCGTCACCATGGTCGCCAGCGGTTGGGTCAGTTGCCGGTGAATGACACGTTTTAGTTCCCGGGCGCCATACTCTTCACTAACACCGCGCGCCAAAAGAAAATTACGGGCTTCCGGCAGAACTTCGATCGTGAAGCAGTTGTCACCCAGCCGCGAATTGACGTGCTGCTGTAAAGCCTTGATGTCGTGATCGAGAATTGTCTCGATCGATTCCGCGTCCAGCGGCTGGTAAGTAACGACCGCGTCAATGCGATTGACAAACTCAGGCGAGAATCGTTTTCGCACTGCGCCGAGCGCTTTGGCTTCAATTTTGGTCTGAAGCTCGGCGCGTGGTCTTCGTGTCGCCGATTGAAATCCGATAAAGGGATTGATTTCCCTGAGCATTTCCCGCGCGCCCAGGTTGCTGGTAAAAAAGACCAGCGTCTTTTCAAAGTCGACGGTCGAATTGTCGCCCAGCCGAAAAATTCCCTTGTCGAGAATTCCGAGCAGCAGGCTGGTCATCGAGGGCGCGGCTTTTTCGATCTCGTCAAACAGCACAAGCGCCAGATCGGACTGCTCGCTGGTGGCTTCGGCCAGTCTTTGCTGCGTCAGCAGCGGGACCGTTTCGCGGTGGCCGAGATAACCCGGGGGCGCGCCCATCAATTTGGCCATCTCGTGTTCCATCTGGAACTCGCCGCAATCAATCTTGACGATCTTCTTTTCGCTGCCGTGCAAGAGCTCGGCTATTGCTTCGACTGTTCTTGTTTTGCCCGTGCCGGTTGGTCCGAGTAAGAGAAACACTCCGGCTGGTCGTCCTTCGGGAGCGAGGCCGGACTGATACATATGAATGTAAGGAACGATCGCTTTAGTCGCCGCACTTTGCCCAACTACTTTTTGCGACAAGAGACTTACGAGGTCGCGAGCGGGTTCAGGTTTGCGCTGCGATCCGTCGCCGGACGAATTTGGTTGAGGGTCTGTCATGGCAACACGATTTCGATCCCAACGTTAATAAGAGGATCGTTTGCATACGCGCGCCGTGATGGGATTTGGAGGCCAGTCTCTGAGGGATTCGCGAGGATTTCTTCTCTGAGGACTTTTGGCTCCGAACTCCGGGGGCTGCTTGAGAATCGCCAGCACAGAGCGCTCACAAACGAGCTATCTACAAATGGTTGTCCACTAAACGCTGCTTGAATCCTCCAGGGGTGTGAAACGGTGGCGGAAGAGAAGGGAGTGGTCCGCTTCAATTCCGACGCGGCCGAAACAAATTTTCCGTTGTCGCACCATAATCACATACGAGGCATTGCGCTATAGGATAGTTTCTGGGGGGCAATCAGGGCTTTGCTGATAGCGATTTTGGATGAGTCGACAGAGTGTTGGATGTTCGACTCTCAATGTGGGGAGTTACTACTCACTCACGGGCGTGAGCGATTATGAGCGCTGACTATTTTCGATCAGGCGACCATAGAAAGTGCAAGATGCCGTAAACGCGGTTGGAACTGAAACTACAATTAACAGCATCTGTATAGTTGTCACGCGAACTGAGCCGCTCAGCCTGGCTGGCGCGCTATGCGATGGTGGCGGATCAGGTCGTGATCTATTTGAGTCAGCCTAAGGGTTTCCCCTACGAGGTCATGCGCCGATTTGGCCGCAGTGAAATTCTGGCTCCCACTTCGCATAAGTATCTATCAGGATTTTAGCGCTAATTCTTGACTCAAAATGCGCGACAATTTATTACGTGAGGACTAACTGTCTTACATTTCGGTCTGTGCGCGACCTATGTGTGATAGCGCACAGACCATGTAAAGACGTGCACTCAAATTGGGGTTATGTCAGCGTTGCCGGAATCCGTAGTCGAATTAGGGCGAAGAGTGCGCACAGCTCAGGAGCAAGGGGGCGACGAGGTCGGCGCAATCCTTCGTCAGGTCAGGATTGGCCGGCGTTGGAGGCAACTAAGTTTAGCCGTCATCTTTGCATCTGTGTCGACATGTTAAGGAAAATCGAACTAAGACGCAGGAGCCCAAACCCCGAGACGGACAAAAAGATCCGCGAATGGCTGTTTCGCACCCAGCGGGTCTGAGGCTTATCAGGCGGCCTGAGGTTTCCTCATCTTATTTTTCGCTTCGACCAGGCAAGCCGGGCAGATACCATGCGAGGTGGCCGTTTCGAATTTGCGCTCGAAGAATTCCTCCAGAGGAATCCACTCGCCATCGTGATCAATCTTCCTGCACCACGCACAGACGCGCAGGAAACCTTCCAGTTGATACAAGCGCGAGACTAACCGCTTCGTTAGAATCATTACCGGAATCGCCACGAGTACCACCATTACCGTCTCTGTGGTCGCCTCCACCCAATCGGGAACGTACTCGATTCCAGATATCGAGTGGGCCATGTCGGTCAATTCATGAAGCCACGAAAGCGCAATTATCACCATGAAGGCAACGGTCTCTAACCACAGAATTCTGGAGATTTGTGTTTTGGCTCGCATACGAAGACCTCCGGTGGTCTCTTGATTTAAGAGTAAAGAGGGCGAGCGGAAGTCATTATATGTAAAAGTATGTGCGTGTGCGAGGATGAGAGCGCGGCGGGAACACTACCAGAGTTCGGAAGAGTGTCTGCGTGAGTTTAGAATCTCAGGTACGTAAGTCTATAGTGTAAATCTTCCGCGAGAGGTCGAATGAGCGCGTATATCATCGAAGCCAAAGGCGAGATTAAGGAAGCCTTCCATTACGATCGTCCGGTAAGTGCTGACAGCGAAAAAGGGATTCTCGAATACGCGCGAGCTACCTACGGTGCTGATGCCACGCTTCGCCGAATGACTGAAGAAGAAGCTGCGAACTTTGCGTTGCACGGTCCCGACTTCTTTGTGAAGAAGAACTAATCCGCACGCCGTCATGGCGTCAGTACCGGGAGCGATAGCGACCGGGTAATAATCCCAGCAAGTCTCGCTGAAGCTGTCGGTTGATCCGGTCGCTATCCCGACTTGTCGGTAATACTGACCTCATTCCTCAAATTAGGGCACTGCCGCAGAATTCGTTTGCGTGTGAATGCGATCTGATATATCTAGTGTGTGATGGCACACGTCTAGCTAACCCTCATGAGCGAGAACACTCTCCAGTTCGGTGACAACCTGAAAATTCTCCGCGATAACATTCGCGATGAGAGTCGATCTCATCTATTTAGATCCGAATATCTAGTAGTTGGGCTGCTTCACTCGAACGTTCAATAAGATCAGATGGATGACTGCATATTTTGCAAGATATTGTCGGGTGAACTTGAATCCAGCATCGTGTATCAGGACGAGTGCTGTACAGCCTTTATGGATATTCAGCCTGTCAATCCAGGTCATGTTCTAGTAGTTCCTAACAGACATGCTGCTTATTTGAAAGATTTGAAAGAAGAGGAAGGCGCGCAGATGTTTCGCGTGGCTCAGCGTCTTGCCGCCACATTGCGTGTGAGCGGAGTTACATGCGAGGGTGTCAATCTCTTTCTGGCTGACGGTGAGGCTGCCATGCAAGAGGTCTTTCATGTTCATCTGCATGTATTTCCTCGATATGCAGGAGATGGCTTCGGGTTGAAATTCGCTCCGAGCTATTCGCAGAAGCCCGAGCGGAAAGAGTTGGATGCAATTGCAGAGAAGCTACGCAACGCTATCAAAGTTGCATAGTATATATCCGTCGCAGCCCAACAATTCGTTGGACCGGAGCGCGGCAAGTTCGTTCTTTAACTTGTAATTTGCTTTCAAAGCGGGGTGCTGCTCGCCGCGCCCGATCAACTCCGACGGTCACGCCGCCAGCGTTGTCACTTCGAGAGGCGCTTGTTTGCTAACTCTGCCTGGCTCCTTCGATTCTCTGATCAAATCAGAAGCGAGATTGCCGATGTTAAGGAGATCATCTGGCCTTGCCAGATAGGAACGGGCACCAGCATCCAGCCCGGCTTGTTGTTCGGCCGGCAACGCAGCGGTTGAGTACATAACTATTGGCTGTCGTGGAAACGATTGCCGCAGCTGCCGGCATAAGGTGATTCCCAGGCCATCCGGACAGACACGATTAACCATGAACATGTCGAACTCCTGAAGTTTTGCCTGCCGCAAGGCTCCGGCGTGACTTTCCACACTGGTCACCTGATGACCTGCCTGATCAAGCAGAAAAGAAATGAGCGTTCGCACCTCAGGATGATCCTCGATTAGCAGGATCTGTCCTGGCGTGTCGCCTCGTCCAGGCGGCGCCACAGCTTCAGCCGCGGGTATTGGTGAGCTGCCGGCTCCGACCCGAGGAGCGCCCGGTTGATTCTCGCTCGCCGCCTTTAAAGCAGTGCGCACAGATTCGACAATCTGTTTAGGACTGTGACTCGATTTCGAGAGGACCATGGTTGCGCCCGCGTCCCACGCTTGTTCCACCATGCCGGGCAACGACGCATTTGAAAAAATAATCACTGGCAGGGTTTCAAAAAGAGGGCTAGTGCGAACTCTCTTAAGCACCTCTATGCCGTTAAGTTTTGGCAACATGACATCGAGAATCACCAGATCGGGTTTAGCGCTATTGATTAAGGCAACCCCCGCCTCGCCGTCAATTGCGACTTCCACTTGATATCCTTCAGCGAGGAATTTGTTTCTATAGACAGTTGCCAGAACTGGCTGATCTTCAACGACGACAATCTTCGCCATAAGTAAACTCCTTAATTTATCGATCCGGGTCTCAATCTCCGGTGTCTCTCGACTAAAAACGCCTCGCGCGCACGGGCAGCTTCCTGGTGAAGTGCAATCAAGAGTCTGCCAACTGCTTGCGATGGGCCATCCTCTGTTGTTTTTTCAATGGCCTGACAAAGTTCCGCGGTACCTGCTGCGCCAAGGGTGGCACTGCTGCCTTTAAGGCTATGTGCTTCTCGCCGCAACGAAAGTACATCGCTCTTTTCAAACCATGACGACATAGCCGCCAGACGGCGCGCGCTTTCGTCGAGATAGAGATCGATCAGTTCTACGATCAAATCCGTTTCGCCATCTGCTTGTGCGTTCTCCAGACTGAGGAGTACCGACGTGTCGACTGCATCCGCGATCCTATCGGCAACTTTGCCGGTGGCGCTGACAATCAACGGCGGGTTCATCGTGATGAGATTCATCTGGCGGCGATCCCCGAACTGAAGAGCATGCCCAGAGTCGTTTCCAGTTGCTCGGCCGTGAATGGTTTCGGCAGGTAAAATGTTGCCCCTGCCGCGAAGCTGTTCGTCATAACTTTGAGGTCCGGTTCGGACGTAATCATCATTACCGGGATGCGCATCAGGCGCTTTTCCGTGCGCATGTAGCGAATGACGTCAATTCCTTCGAGGTAAGGCATCATCATGTCGAAGATGGCAGCTTTGAAGTCAGAATCTGCTTGCAGGGTGCGATAGGCTTCTCGGCCATCGCAGGTTTCCACGGGCGTGTATCCTGCTTTTCTCACACTCGAAGCGACCAGAAGTCTGATTACCGGATCATCGTCGGCTATTAAAACCCGAGATGATTTTTGAGTAATTGTGAAGGACATTTTTCTTTCTTTCCTTTCATTGCGCCGCCAGCGGCTCAAGCGGCTGTAACGCAAACTGTTAGTTCGCCCGCAAGCTGACAGCTTGCGTTACCTGGCGACGGAAAATCTTTCGGCCAGAAAGATCTTAATTCTTTCGAACTCGATACCAACCTGCACGTTCAGTACAGCGGCCTCCATTAATTGATTTTCGCGACCCATTCGCTCCAGTTCGTGAAGATGGTTGACTACGGCGACCATTCCGCAATTCGCGCTGGTGCCGGCGCAATTGTGAGCTACTAAATCAACGATGGCGGCATTTCCGCCGATGATGGCCTCATCTAGTTTGATTAGACTCTCGCCCATCTGACTGCAGTAGAGATCGAGTATTTCAGAGATCTCCCTGGGATCGTCCCCTAGGGCCTGATGGAGCCGTTCCATATCTACGGGTGGCGAGAGTTCCACGGCCGGTTCTTTAACGGATGGGACGGCTTTGCTGGAATCGGCGAAGAAAATCTTCAGCACCCTTGCCAGTTCCTCCAGTTTTACGGGCTTGGTGATGTGATCGTCCATGCCGGCGGCTATCGACCTCTCCCGATCACCGGCAAGCGCGTGAGCGGTCATGGCGACAATGGGCGTATGTTTGGTGGTGGCTTCCCGACGGCGTATCTCAGTCGTTGCCTGGTAACCATCCATTTCCGGCATCTGGCAGTCCATGAACACCAGGTCGTACGAGATGCGACTCAAGGCTTCGAGTGCTTCGCGGCCGTTCGCGACGGCGTCGGCGCGGTAACCGAGCTTCTGTAGCTGTCGGACAGCTACTTTCTGATTCACGATGTTGTCTTCCGCCACCAGGATCAGTTTGTTTGAGATCGACTCTCTCTCAGCAAGGGTGTGTTTAGTAACGAGCTTTGAACTGTCAACCGCGGGCGCTGATGAGCTGGATGTTTGGCTGACGACGTTTGCCAGACAGTCGAACAACTGAGATTGACGGACAGGCTTGGTGAGATACGCTGCTATGCCGGCTTCGTGCGCCGCCGCGCCGTCGCCGCGCTGGCCGTATGAAGTCAAAAGCACCATGGGCACGGCGGCAATCGCCGGATCCGATTTGATCCTCCGCGCCAGCTCGAAGCCGTCCATGCCCGGCATCATGAAATCAAGAATGGCCAGATCATAAGGCTTTCCGTTGGCGGCGGCCAACCGCAAGAGCGCCAGGGCCCGCGCTCCCGAATCGGCCTCGTCATGCGTCATTCGCCACGAGTCCAATTGGTGCGAGAGGATTTTCCGATTCGTGGCGTTGTCGTCGACGATCAGCGCGTGCAGTCGATCGAGACTCAGTAAATCAGGTTTGGTAATAGCAACTGGAGCTTGCTGCTTGGCAAATTTGGCGGTGAACCAGAAGGTCGAACCCTTGCCTTCGGTGCTGGTGACCCCGATCGCACCGCCCATTAATTCAACCAGTTGCTTAGAAATGGCGAGCCCGAGCCCGGTGCCGCCGTACTTGCGCGNNTTCTGATTCACGATGTTGTCTTCGGCGAGCAGAATGAGTTTGTCGGACATGCGGTTTGCTTCCTTTAAGGTGTGTTTGGTGACAAGGGGCGGAGCGATGACTGCGCACGAGTTTGAGCAGTTGCTTACCACAATGGTTAGACAGTCGAACAACTGCGATTGACGGATGGGTTTGGTCAAGTAGGCCGCGATTCCCGCAGCCCGAGCCGTGGTGCCATCTCCGCGGACGCCAGACGAGGTCAGGAGGATTAAGCTGACTCCGGCAATCCTGGGGTCGGCCTTGATCGCACGAGCCAATTCAAAACCATCCATGCCCGGCATTAAAAGATCTAAAATTGCCAGGTCGTAAGGCGCGCCATCGGCTGCCGCACTCTTTAGCAAGTCCAAAGCCAGCGGTCCTGATTCCGCCTCGCGGTGAATCATGCCCCATGAACCTAGTTGATGTGACAGGATCTTTCGGTTTGTCGCATTATCATCGACGACCAGCACCCGCAGCTTTTCGATGTTTTCGATCTTTAGAGATCGGGGGACTACAGCCACGGGTTGTTTCTCTAATTTGGCGGTAAACCAGAACATCGATCCTTTTCCTGGAGTACTTTCAACTCCGATCTGCCCGTTCATTAATTCGACCAATTGTTTCGAGATCGACAAGCCCAACCCGGTGCCGCCGTACTTCCGCGTGGTTGAGCCATCAGCCTGGGTGAATGCCTGGAATGATTTGGCTTGAGTGCCCGAACTGATTCCAATTCCAGTGTCACTGACGGTAAATCGAATTGTTACGTCAGTTTCAGTTTCATGCTCCTTCTCAGCGCGCACGATGACTTCGCCCTGCTCAGTGAACTTCAGTGCATTGCTCACCAGGTTCGTCAGCACCTGCCGCAACCTTCCGGGGTCGCCGCGCAATCCGGTAGGAACGTCCTGGTAGATGAGCGAGGCGAATTCCAGTCGTTTCTCCCGCGCTTTTTCAGCCAGGAGGTCGATCGTCTCTTCGACTGCATTCCGCAGATCGAAATCAACCGTTTCAAATTCAAGTTTGCCGGCTTCGATTTTCGAGAAATCGAGAATGTCGTTGATAATCGTCAGCAGCGCCTCGCCGCTCAAGCGAATAGTTTCGGCAAAGTCACGCTGCTCTTCGTCGAGTTGCGTGTCCAGCAAGAGACCGGTCATCCCGATCACGCCATTCATCGGCGTCCGAATTTCGTGGCTCATGTTGGCGAGGAATTCTGACTTCAGGCGAGCTGACTCCAACGCGGCATCTCGTGCTTGCTCAAGTTCCCGTTCGCCTCGCTTTCGTTGAATTGCCAGCGCGATTTGGTCGCCCACGGCTGAAAGAAATTCAAGATCCCGCTGCGTATAGGCGGAAGCCTCCTCATAGTGCTGCACAGCCAGTACGCCGATCGTGCCGGACGGCGTTCGTAATGGTACGCCTAGCCATGAAGCAGAGTCGGTTCCACTTAGCTCGACTTTGCCTTGCTCATACATTCGCTGTTTCGTGGCTTCCGTCAACATTATTGGTTGGCTTGTTTTCAGCACATAGCTGCTGAAGTTGGTGCCGACCGGGCGCGGTTCCGGGATCGGATCAAACTTGTCGGCCCAAAACTCGAAATGCATCAGGCTGGTGGAGGGGTCATAGAGGGTAACGAAGCAGTTCTCAGCGTATAGAAGCTTACGTATTGACCTATGAGTCAGCTGGAACAACTCATCCAGATTGCTGGTGGTAATTACGCCATGGACGATTTCAGAAATGGTTTGACGTTCCGCTTCGGCGCGCTTGCGCTCGGTGATGTCGCGGGCTATGCCCTGCACTCGGGTTGGTTTTCCATCCTCGTACGTAAGGCGAGAGTTCACTTCAAGCATTACTCTGTGGCCGTCTTTGGCAACGATCTCAAGCTCATATGCGGACGGAGTTCTTTCAGTAGTCTTAAGTGCGAGCAATTGCCTGGCTTCGTCAAGGTATTCGGGTGCGACGACCTGGGCCATGTTCATTCTCAGAGCCTCATCGTTTGTATAGCCAATGATCCTTTCGCACGCCTTGTTTACCGATGTGTAATTACCCTGGAGGTCGTGGGTGTAAATGATGTCATTGGCGTTCTCAAATAGATCGCGGTATCTCTCCTCGCCTTCGCGCAGCGCCGCTTCCATCTGTGTTCGCTCCGCTATTTCCACTCTCAGCCCTGTGTTGGCGGCGGCCAACTCTGCAGTCCGTTCCCGGACGCGATTTTCGAGCTCCTCTTGCGCGCCGAGCAGCGCTTCTTCAGCTCGCTTCTGATCGTCTATGTCGGTGCAAGTTCCAAACCACTTTACGATTCGTCCTTCTATGTCGCGCACTGCCGACGCTCGTCCCAAATGCCATCGATACTCGCCGTCAGTGGCGCGTTTGAACCTATATCTGACTTCGTATTTATCACCGGTTGCTACTGCGTGAGACCAGAGCTTAAGGCACTGATCGAGATCATCAGGATGCAGCACCGGCGTCCATCCCCAGCCTTCAGTTTCTGCCAGCGTCATGCCTGTGTAGTCGAACCAGCGTTGATTGTAATAGTCGAGGCCGCCATCAGGATTGGCGGTCCAGACGATCTGCGGCATCGCGTCTGCCAACTGGCGGAAGTCCTTTTCGGTGGCCTCGAGACTGGCATGCTTCAGCGCTCTGTTCCACATGTCCTTCTGACTCCGCAGACAAGAGATGACGAGGAAGATGTCTGCAAAGATTACCCAGGCCGCGTGCTCAAGCGTTCGCCAGTTGCTCGCGGTCAAGACTCCATACACAGATTGTGGCCAGAATAAGCCGCGCAGGAAGTGATCAGCAGCAACGACTAAGGTGGCGGGAATAAGCACCCGCCAGTCTCGATAAAACGCGAGAATGCCGAGCGAGACAAAGATATGAAAATGAGTTTCGATGCGACCGCCTGTCACGTGAATCAGCAAGGCGCCCATCAGCATCTGACCGATGGCTATCACATGGCGAGTTAATGTTGCCCCAGGTCGCAACAATCCGCGCAACACGGGAAAGAAGGCGATGGCTCCGCCAAGAAACAAGGCCGACCACACGTGCGGGTGCGTATGGCTTTCGGTTCCCGACCAGGTCTTTGGTGAAATCCAGAGGGCGAGAATCACCGCTGCCAGCCATTGCAGAACCATCAAGTTTACGAACATGCGATCGGTACGCTCGTAGATCAATCCCTGATGATCGCGGAGTTGTTGTTTAGCGACCTGTAGGACGGACTCCCCCGGTTTGGGGTTAGTTGCGGTGAAGCGCATTACAACTCCTCTGATTGCAGCAGACTTAGTGTGACTGATGGATCGCAAGGGCAAATTGCCAGCTTGCGGAGAATGGGGGCGGAATAAAGCATCATTCATGCGGAAGGAAGCGGTCCGCATGAGTCTTACAGGCTTACGGCACTTTCTATGCCGCGAGTTTTACGCGTGAAGGATGATGCCCTTATCGCTCGTTAGAGTGGGCTCGGATGTTAGTGTGCGAATGTTAAGGGCTAGCGGCGGAATCCAGCAGAGTTCGGGAAGCGTTGCCGTGAGTTTCGAATTCAGATCAGAACCTCCTGAGAGGACCTGTTCGAGCGCGATAGCCGTTTCCACAATTTGATGTTTGACTAGAAAATTGGCGGTGATTGCAAACTCCTCTCAACTCAACCTTTTGACTGTAACTTGGATGTGCCTGTCGACGTCTCAAGAGCAGAAGAGTCGGTGTCGATAAAATTGCTGACCTTCTACGAGGGGAGCCCTTGGGGAGCGTCAGGGACGTGACGGGCCCCAACTTCCCCTTTCTCGTCGAATCTGATCGAGCAGATGGCTCAATCCCACGGCCGTTACACTCCCGACGGCCAAAGCCAACTGCGATCAGCGAGGGTCCTATTCCATTTTCACGAGACCGACCCTGATAGCGAAGCGAACCAATCCCGCCACGTCATGAATGTCGAGGCGCTCGGTTAATTGTGATCGGTGAGACTCTACAGTTTTGGTGCTGATGTCCAGGGTACGCGCGATTGTTTTTGTTGCCTGGCCCTCAGCTATTAATGCCAGTATCTCTCGCTGGCGTGGAGTCAACCGCTTAAGCAATTCCTTTTCCTGAGCAGTTTTGTCGGTTGTCGCAAGGATGTCTTGCGGCGTTTCAGTCGACACGTACGTCTTGCCGCGCATCACCGCATCGATAGCTTCTTTTAGCTCCGCGCTGGCGGCGCTCTTGGGAATGAAACCGGCTGCGCCCCCACGAAGAGCCTGAATCGCGTATTCGCGCGACTCGTGCATTGTCAACATGATTACGTGGATGGCGGGAAAGCGGGAGGTGATTTCTTGCAGAGCTGTGAAGCCATTCATCGCCGGCATGGTGACGTCGAGTAGCACGACGTCGGGCAGCAGCTCCTCGATCAGGCGCAGGGCTTCACTGCCGTCGCCGGCCTCGCCGACGACTTCCGCGCCTTCAATCATGTCGACCAGAGCTCGAATACCCGCACGTACCAGGGCGTGATCGTCGACCAGCACTACGCGAGTCGGGTTCACTATGCTCCTCGCTCGTCTTAGTATGAGGCCAATCGGGGGAGACCCTCTGCCAAGTTAAACAGCGGCTTTCAAATTTTGTTGGGTTCGCGCCTCCAAACGATCAGCGTCTGAAACCCGTGTCATGAGGGCCAGACTCTATCCCACATTCCACTGAACTCACAATCAGGAAAAGCCTGAGAGTAACTTAGGGTCAAAGTGCGCTTAAAGCCGACAGACTATTGTTTTACCGGGACATTTAGAGTCACTTGAGTGCCCTGGCCGGGCTTGGATGTGATTTGAACGCTTCCTTTGACAGCGAGAGCGCGCTCTTGCATTCCGCGCAAACCGAGCGACAGCGCGGAAGCCATGCCATAAAGCAACTGATCGAAATTGAAACCGATTCCGTTATCAGTAACCTTTAGTTTGAGATTCCCGTTTGTTCGTTCGATAAGGACAGTGGCGCGCGTCGCATGAGAATGGCGAGCCGCGTTCGTCAGCGCCTCCTGGGTAATGCGGAAGCAAGCCGTTTCAACCTCGTGAGAGATGCGTCCGATATCCGCGTCCCCGAGGATTTCGGTGGCGATGCCGCTGCGGGCCGTATAGCGACCGACGTACCAGCGAAGAGCAGCCGCCAAACCCAAATCATCGAGGAGTGATGGCCGCAGTTCCAACGACAACTCGCGCACGCGAGACAAAGCATCCTCGACCACCTGAATGCTCTCGTCGATGTTGGGGAGGCAGGTGTCGGTCTGGGAATTTTTTTGGATCGAATGCAGGTTCAGACTAACGGCAGTCAGGATCTGGCCAATCTCGTCGTGTAATTCGCGCGCGATGTTTTGACGTTCAGCTTCCTGGGCTTCGAGCAAACGGCGCGCATATGTTTGCAATGCTTGTTGGGCCCGTTTGCGCTCGGTGATGTCCCGCGCCGTACCCTGAACAGCGACCGCAACTCCGTCCTTGTAGATCATCCGACTACTTACTTCTACGGCCTTGCAGGTGCCATTCTTGCAAATGATCTCGGCTTCGTAAGTGGTTTCGATCGGAGCGTCTAACTTAATGCAAAAGCTCTCACGCGCGTTCTTGAGATGTTTGGGGGTAATGAAGTTCGAGTAATGCTTTCCCATTATTTCATCTCGCGTGAAGCCGGAGAGGGTTTCAGCCGCGCGATTTACAGAGACATACCGGCCTTTAAGATCATGAACATAAATCGCGTCTCTGGAGTTTTCAAACAATTCGCGATAACGCTCTTCGCTTTCATGCAGGGCCTTCTGCACTCGCCGTTCTTCCGTGATATCGCGGGCCATGCCGCGCACGATCGGAGTGGTCACTCCTTCAGTGCGCAGAGAATTGTGATATTCCCATATCCGCCGTTCGCCCGACTTATTTTGCACGAACATGATTCCGGCGGCGGCTCCACCATTACGCATTCTCGCTAGATATTCATCAAACTCATGGCGGACCGTGGGTGCCAGAATGTCGCGAACGTTTCGTCCTACCACCTCGTTCAATTCGCAACCTAACGCGGCGCAGACGGCCGGGTTTGCCGAAAGCACGAATCCATTTAGATCATGTGTGCAGATTAACTCGGTGCTGTTTTCAACCAGATCGCGATATTTCTCTTCGCTTTCGCGCAGTTGGGATTCAGCTCGTTTTCTTTCCGTGACATCCTGAGCGATACCGGCGATGCGCTGAATGTGGCCATTGGCGTCTCGAATCGGAAATGATCTACGAAGTATCCATCGGATTGATCCGTCCGGCCTCGCGATTCGATACTCAAATGGCTCGCGGTCGCCCTGCTTTTGACGCTCCAGCATCTGGCCCACGCTGGTCCGATCATCAGGATGCACGGCTTCGAGGAATGAGTCGGAGGCCCCAGAAAGGCTTTCGGACGATCGTCCGAAAATCCGCTCGTACGCGGGATTGATGTATAAGATCTGTTCAAGATTCCGGTCGGCAATCCAGATAACGTCTTCAAAGTTTTCGGCCATCTGCCGGAACCGTTCTTCACTCTCACGCAGCGACTGCTCAGCCCGAATGCGATTCAGGGCTTCGCCACAATGATCGGACAGAGCTTCCAGATGGCCGAGCGAAGCCTGGTCGTAAGCAGAAGGGGTGTAGCTTTGAATAGAGAGAAGGCCGATGACCTTTGATGCATGCAACACGGGCACTGCCATGATCGAAGCTGAAGGCCGCCTAACGTCGCCGAAAAGAACAGCACTGCGATCAAATTCAATCGGTTCCTTGCGTAATATCAACTCCGGTCCATGCTCGATAACTCGTCGCATGCGGTTAGTGAGCGCTCCGTTCTTGATGAGTGGGGTTACACTGACCAGCTTGCCGTCGATCGTATCGAGGTTCAACATCGGCTCAACTCGATCGAGCGCAGGATCACATAAATCCAAATTGCAGGCGTCCCAACCAAAGAGTTCCCGGGCAGTGTCGACGATAATCTGTGCGGCCTCGAGTTGAGTACTCGTGCCGCTTAACTTGCGCGCCAGACTGGCGAAAGCGGCGCTTCTGACTTCGGCCGTCTTGCGCTCGGTAATGTCCTGGGCCGTGCCTTCATAATACTGAACGACGCCGTTCTCATCGCGAACCACTCGCGCGTTAATCGAGACTGAGATTTTAGACCCATCCTTGCGCGACAATTGAAACTCAAACTCGCGAACGAAGCCGTTGGTCTCCAGTCGCCGTTTGAATTCTTCGCGACGCGCGGGATCGACATAGGCATCGCGACTGATGTCGGTGCGCCCGCGCATCAGTTCTTCGGGCGAGTCAAATCCGTGCATCCGCGCCAGCGCGGGATTGGCAGCAATATAGCGTCCAGCGGGAGTCGATTGAAATATTCCTTCGCCGGCGTTTTCAAAGATTTCGCGATAGTGCCGTTCGGCTTCGTTCAACGCATTGCTGGCAGCTTTGCGTTCGGTGATGTCCTGCAAAACGCACGTGACCCGATCGATGCCGTGCGGGCCCTCAATCGGGAAATACGAAAGGGATAGCTCTCTTAATCCGAGCGCTGGATAGCGATGCTGCATTTCATATCGAACGACGTCGCCGGCGAATGCCTGGTCCAGTTTTGGCTTCACTAATTGGGTGAAGGTCTCTTCGGTCAGTACATCCCAGACGAAACGACCGACAACCTGCTCGCGTGGCATCCCGCGATGCGTTAGAAAAGCCTCGTTTGCCACCAGGTACCGGTAGTCGCGATCAACCACGGCGATCATTTCTTCGACGCCTTCTACCGCCCTCTCGTATTCGCGCAAACGTTCTTCCGTTCTTGCCTGCGCTGATATGTCGATGCTCGAACCCCCAATCATGATGAGCGCGCCGTTCTTATCGAAGATCGGGAATTTGCTTGTCAGCAAAAAATGTTTCTCGCCGTTGACGAGGTACGGCTCGAGGGTTTCCAGCGGCTTTCGTTCAGCGATAACTTTTTGATCGTTCGCGCGATAGATGTCAGCGATATCTTGCCGCAATAAATCGGCGTCGGTTAATCCAATACATCCATCGCGATACTCTTTCAGGGCTTGGAGCGCCGAATTCGCATAGATATACCGGCCTTTCAGATCTTTCATCCAGGCAAAGCCGGGAAGATGGTTCAAAAAAGACGTAAGGGGAGGGTCACTCGGGCTTGCGCCGTTTGGCTTCACGCGCGAAGCAATTGTTTTTTTCATGCGGCGAGACCGCTGTTTCGGGCTGCTTCGCGAATTGTCATTGGATTCTTTCATTTGTCAGGATGCGGCCAACTACGTATTCGTCAATGAAAAGATGGCGTAGAAACCGATCGGGCGTCGGCGCCGGCCTTCATATTCGCAAGAGGCCGATCGGCGGCGGGCAGCTGAGAGAAGTCGGGGCGATGCTGCCCGAAAGACGGATAACGCGAAGCGCCTCTAGTCGGCGGATTGTAATGCCGGAATGCGTCTCGCGCAAGATATCTTCGTCGAGCGGTAGGGTCCTGATTTCGGTTTCCTCTGCGTTCCACTGCGAAGACCTCATTTGCTGCTCTACAGTTTCACTTCGCCGGTTCTAACGCAGTGCTCCTCGTCGCGTGGCATATAAAGTGCGCTACCTATCATCGGCGCCCGAAAAACGCCGATTTAACCCCCCAGGAATGGCAAAACGCCACGGCGTTCGTCGTCACCCGTTCAGACTTGCCGCTATTGGCTTCGCCCAACCGAAGCGCTCCCAAGAAGAAAAAGAAAGGCCCTACGATGAAAGTGATCCACAAACTAAATCGAACCGTATCGCTCGTCGCCCTCTCATTAGCGATACTGATCGCGCCACTTCAAGTTGCCGCGAACCGTCATCCGGCGAAACCAGATCGACGAAAGCCAGCTGAAAAACGACGACAGTCAAACAATTCAATTCGCGCCGATCGCCGGCGTGCTGAGGCTCGTCGCCGCGCCGAAGCAGCGCGACTGGCAGCCGCCGCCCGCG
>DNNE01000115.1:44820-50476 GCA_003487805.1 Blastocatellia bacterium
CGCGAGCGGGCCGCCGAAGAAGCCATGCGCCAGCAAGTTCAAGCAATGATCGCGAAGGACGATGTTAGCGGAGAAGATCCTGAGATTCGTCGCATTGCGGTAAATGCGCTTGGCGATCACGCCGGCACAGTCGTGGTGATGAATCCAAAAACCGGCCGCGTCTATTCGATTGTCAATCAACAATGGGCACTGAGCGAAGGATTCAAGCCTTGCTCGACGATCAAACTGGTGACCGGACTTGCCGGACTGAATGAAAGAGTGATCGATCCTGCGAACACCACCGCAATCTCTGATTCAAATCGCGTCGATCTAACTCAGGCTCTGGCCCATTCGAAGAATGAATACTTTCAGCAAGTTGGCGGGCAGGTTGGATTCTCGAAAATGATTTCTTATGCGCGGCTGATGGGCCTGGGCGAAAAGACCGGCATCAATGCTCGCAACGAATCCGCGGGCCGAGTGCCAATTTCAAAGACCGGTTTTGCCGTGAATCACATGTCGTCGCATGGCGATGATTTCAAAGTCACCGCGCTGCAGCTGGCGACACTTGTATCGACGATGGCCAACGGCGGCAAGTTAGTCACCCCGTTTTTCGCCCGCACCGCGCAGGAAGAAAAGCGATCGACCGCGAAGGTCCGCCGGATCGTCAATATCGATTCAGAATCGTTTCAGCAAATGATTCCCGGAATGATCGGTTCGGTAAGATATGGATCCGGCAAACGCGCCTTCGACCCGCAAGCGACAGTTGCAGGCAAGACCGGTACCTGCATCGATCATGGAACCTGGGTCGGTTTGTTCACTTCTTATGCGCCGCTGAATGATCCGCAAATCGCAATTGCAGTAATCGCGCGCGGCACCGATGGCCGCAATCATTTTCCCGCTGCGGTCGCCGGCCGCATCTATCGAGACTTGAACAGTCGATTCGGAGTATCCGGCAACCTTGATATTGCTTCGAAACTGCCGGCGATTCCCGCTAGCTCAGCCGCTGATACCGACACGGACAGTGATGAAGAAGAGGCCGATGCGAAAGACCTTGATAGCGATGCATCCTCCCGGCAGGTTGATTCCCGGAAACCTGTTTGGGGGGATCAACGCAAAGCCGCAGAAAGCAAGATAAAGCGAACGGTGATGACACTTCCCAGTCACCCCACGCAGCCGGCGATTAATAATTCACCGAGTCAACGGACGCGTCGCGTCGGCGACCGGCAGTAAATTGTTCTGCTCCTCATTTCCTCAGGTCGAAGCTTCATTCTTCCGCCAGAAAAAACATGAGCCCCTTTAGAAAATATTTTTCCGCAGTCGCGATCGCCGCGCTAACCATTACTCTGTCAGGCATCAAAGCCAACGCGCTCCGGTCAGCGGGATCCTGCACCTCAACTTCCGCCGGCGTCCTTCTGGGTCCATTGGGATCACCGGCTGCGGAAGGACCAACTGGACGCGACGACGATTTCACCAATCTTAGTGTCGACGGCGGCATCGCTGCCTCCAGCAATGGATTGTCCACGTCGCCGGCTGTGAAGATTTTCAAGAACACCGTCGAAAATGTCGGACCAACTGACGACGCTTTCGTACTAACTGTTCCTTCGATCCCGGCAGACTTTCGCGTCGAAATCAGCACCGACTTTGGCGACCATTACGCGCCGATCGATTCGTCGAGCTACAGCATTACTCTCCCGCTTGCGTATCGCGCATCGAGCGCCTTCTTTGTACGAGTCACGGCGCCGGCCGGTCTCAAGATTCTGACCGGCTATGACACAGTTATTCGCGCTACTTCAACGATCGATCCGACGGTGACAAACGCGACGATCGATCGACTGTACGCCGGATTTATTCGGGTCGAGGCGACGACGAAACTCACTGGCGGGGCCCAAACGATCGAGGCGGCCGCGTCCGGCAGCGAAATCGAAATCACTATTACCTTTACAAATATCTCGAGCGCCGACGGAAACGGGAGTTCGCTGCTGACTGCGTACGACGTCGTCATTAGCGAGAACGGATTTGCCACGCCAAATAATTGGGGCGCGACGACGGACCATATCGTCGGTGCTTCTGATAATCACGGCGGCCGCATTATTGGCGATCGCGAAGGCTCAAGCTGGCTCACGGATATCGTAACCAGCCTCGAGGCCGGTCAATCCGGTGTTTTCAAATTCAAACGGAGAATTAAGTGAAGCAATCACAATTCGGACGCAACCTCGCGAACGATCAATTTCCGAACCTCACCCGCAATTTGTCGTTGGTCGAAAACTCTCTGTCAAACGTGATGGCCGGCGCGCGCGTTCTGGTGGCGGATCAGGATGCGATGACGAGCGAACTGCTGAGGTCACTAAATGGCCGCGAAGGCTATCGCATCGTTTCTGTTAGCGATGGCCGCGAAGCCTTTCGCGTGTTGAAAGCCGATGCGGATTTTCACGTCGCGATTTTCAATATGGCGATGCCGCATCTCCACGGCCTCGACATCGTCAGGTACATGAAAGCCGAAAAGCGCTTGATGCGAATTCCGGTCGTTCTGATCGGCGGCGAAGGCGACGCGAAAACTGTCGCGGAAAGCTTTGCCGCCGGGGCGATCGCCCTGCTACCGAAACCTTTCACCGCTGAGCAATTGCATCGCACTCTACGCCTGGCCCTCAATTCGGCTGGCCGCGTCGAAGTCCGGCGCGCTGCCTGATTTCATAACTCAAAATTCAATGACAGGTCCATTACCCGTGACAACTTCAGACTCTCAATCGCTCCTAAATCATTCACTCGATCTCGAGTACGCCGAAGATCACGATCGACGGCTTCTGATCGTTGATGATGAAGAGCCAGTGCGAAATCTCTTCGCCGCCTATCTCGAAGAACATTACACGTGTGAGACGGCTGCCGATGCGCAGGAGGCGCTCGACATGCTCGCGCGCGGACCGTTCGCATTGGTCCTGTCGGACATGCAGATGCCCGGCCTGGGCGGCATCGAACTGCTCCGCAAGATTGTCGAGCACTATCCCGAGACCGCCGTGATCATGATTTCCGGAGTCGATCGCACTCAACGGGTCATCGATGCAATCCGCGTCGGCGCGTCTGATTATTTGATTAAGCCCTGTGAGCTCGACGTGCTGGCGTTCTCGATCGAACGAGCATTGGAGCGACGCATGTTATTACGCAATGCGCGTCGCTACAAAAAAGATCTGGAGATAAGAAACGCGGAGTTGGCGCAACAGAAAGTTGAACTCGTTCGGCTCCAGGCACAGATGGTTCAATCAGAGAAAATGGCTTCGCTCGGCTTGCTGGCCGCAGGAGTCGCCCACGAGCTGAACAATCCCGCAGGTTTTATCTATAGCAATGTCGACGTGCTGCGGCAGCATGTCGAACGCCTGGAACGTTGCTTATTCGCTTACGACGAGATGACCTTGCCAAACCAGGATGCGGATCGCATCGCTAAAATAAAGGCCGAAATTGATTACGACAATATCGTCAACGATCTGGAATCGATAATGTCCGATTGCCACCTGGGCGCAGAACGCATCCGTGACGTCGTGCAGAATCTGCGGCTGTTCTCGCGTTTGGACGAATCAGAGATCAAGCAGGTCGATCTCAATGAAAGCATCGAAGCGACTGTTCGATTGCTATCTCACTACTACAAATCCGGTCGCATAACTTTAGATCGCAACTATGGCGAGCTGCCGCTGGTCAATTGTTACGCGGCCCAGATGAACCAGGTATGGATGAACCTGCTGGTGAACGCCGCGCAGGCCATCGAAGACGACGGAACGGTGAGAATTCAGACCGTAAGAAATGGAAAAACCGTCAGCGTCTCAGTGACTGATTCCGGCAAAGGCATCTCTCCCGAGAATCTCAAAAAGATTTTCGATCCTTTCTTCACGACCAAGCCGGTAGGCGAGGGAACTGGACTGGGCCTTTCCATCTCTCACGGCATCGTCCAAAAACACCGCGGGAGCATTGCCGTCGACAATATTCCGGGAGTGGGCACCACGTTCACCGTGACTCTGCCGGTTGACATTGAAGAAACTGAAGCTCTTGAAAACTAAAGATCGAGTAGCGAGGTAAAAACTGGATATGACTTACAAGATTATGATTGTTGACGATGAGCCGGCGAACCTGCGAACACTTTTGCGCTTGTTTCGCCAGGAGTATCAAGTGATCACCGCAGAGTCGGGCGCGGAAGCGTTGACCCTTCTGCAACAACACGATGTCGCGCTGATGATTTCAGATCAGCGTATGCCGCAGATGACTGGCATCGAGCTGATGAAGAAAGCGGTTGAGGTGCGGCCGCAGATGGTCAAGATTCTACTCACCGGTTACACGGACATCGGCGCGCTGATTGAATCGATCAACTCAGGCCTGGTCTATCGGTATCTGACGAAACCGTGGAACAACGATGACCTGCAGCTGACTGTCTCCCGCGCGCTTGAGCATTACGAGATAACCAAATCGAATTGCTTGATTGCGATGGAGAATAAACGGCTGCGGGCGCGATTGCATTCGATTAGTGAAATGGCAGTCGAAGGGATCGATGACGGCCGGGACGCTATGAGCAGCGAGAATAGAGCGCCTCGCTTGGTGCAGCCAGAGGTTTATGAATTGCCGGCGTAACGGTTTGTACACTCAAAACTGTCGTTTAGGAGCGGGCTAACGCCCGCCATTCCTCAGTCTATCGAATACTTTCGTTTAGAGGCGGGCTACTGCCCGCCAATTCGTTGATCCAACAAATACAGGCGGGCGGTAGCCCGCCTCTAAACGGCTTTTCTGAAACGCTACTTGCATCCAGACCACATCATGAATTAAACCTATGCGCGACTTGAGCCGTAGTATCAACGGTTCTTGGCGTCTCGCACTAGGAGGAAGATTTATGCACAGGATTCTGGCGTTGATTGCGATCATGGCAGTGTGCGGCTTCGCGGCTTCCGCGCAAACGACCGACGAAATCGTTGCGCATTATGTGAAAGCTGTCGGCGGCATGGACAAAATCCAGGCCGTTCACAGCTTGCGGCGGAGCGGCAAGTTCATCGGCGGCGGCGGATTCGAAGCTGTCATCCTGCAGGAAAACAAACGCGACGCGTCGGTTCGTGAAGAGTTTTCGTTGCAAGGCATGACGGCCATCAACGCCTATGACGGCAAGACTGGCTGGAAAGTAGAGCCGTGGAACGGAAAAAAAGATCCCGAAGCGCTCGGCGAAGAAGAAATGAAATCGATCGTTGAAGACGCCGACTTTGATGGACCGCTGGTCGACTACAAACGAAAAGGTAACAAAGTCGAGTTCGTGGGCATGGACAAGTTCGAAGGCACCGACACGTACAAGTTGAAAATCACGAAACCAAACGGCGACCTGTACTTCTATTATCTGGACACAGACTTTTACATGCCGATCAAGGTCGACACGAAACGCGTCGTGCGTGGTGAAGAGCGCGAGTACGAAACTGCTTTGGGCGATTACAAATTAGTGAACGGCTGGTATTTGCCGTTCGCTGTTGAAGTCAATGCCAAAGGTCATCAGGACAAATCAAAATACGTGTACGACAAGATTGAAGCGAACGTGACGTTGGATGATTCGCGCTTTGTCATGCCGGTGGTTAAGAAGCAGTAGGAAACAGATAACATAGTTGATGTTTGGCCGGATGTTTTGTGTCTTTTCGTGGGTACTGGTTCGTGTGATTTCGTGGTT
>DNNE01000115.1:50781-64973 GCA_003487805.1 Blastocatellia bacterium
TCGTGTGATTTCGTGGTTTGGTTCTCGTTGATTCATTTGCAAAAACAGACCACGAATGAACACGAACACAAAACCAATCCACACGAAGACTCGTGTCGGATGACCCCGTACTTCAAAGAGAGAGCGATAAGGACGAGAGTCTCTCACGTGAGGATGAGTGAGGGGCCCCCCGGCCCGCACGAGCGAGGAATAATCATGACCCGAAAACTTACTTTTTCAATCTCAACGGCAATCACAATTCTGGTTCTTGCCGGGTTCGCCGCCGCTCAAACTCCGATCAAGTTTGATTCCGAAACAATTTCAGGACTCGGCGCGCGCAACATCGGTTCCGCCACCATGAGCGGCCGCATTGCGGCGGTCGACGCGGTGCAGGAGGGTCAGCGCCTGACGATATTCGTCGGCTCGGCGAGCGGCGGTGTTTGGAAGTCTTTGAACGGCGGCGCAACTTACAAGCCGGTTTTCGACAAGCAGCCGGTCCAGTCGATTGGCGCAGTCACGATCGATCCCAAGAACCCGAAAGTTATTTGGGTGGGCACCGGCGAAGCCTGGACCCGCAACAGCGTCTCGATCGGCGACGGCGTCTATAAATCGACCGACGGCGGCGAGAATTGGACCAACATGGGGCTCAAGAATTCTGAGCGCATTGCGAAGATTCTGGTCGATCCAAACTCTGATGATACAGTCTATGTTTGCGCGGCGGGGAAATTATGGAGCGACAGTGAGGAGCGCGGTCTCTACAAGACGACTGACGGCGGAAAGACATGGACCAGGATTCTTGCCGGAGCAAATCTCTCGACTGGCTGTTCGATGGCTTCGATGGATCGTCACAACCCGCGCACCATCTATGCTGGCATGTGGGATTTCCGGCGTCAGGGTTGGAACTTTCGATCCGGTGGCAACGGTCCCGATGCCGTCAGCGGCAGCGGTTTGTTTAAGAGCACAGACGGCGGCGCATCGTGGACGCAACTCGATGAAAAGAGCGCGCAGGGTTTGCCTTCGAAACCGTGGGGCCGCATCGCGGTAGCTGTCGCTCCTTCGAAGCCCGGCACGGTCTACGCAGCTATTGAAGCAGAAATTCCGAAGGATGGGCTTTATCGTTCAGACGATAATGGGAAAACCTGGCGACATCTTGATCGTAGTCAGAACATGATCTGGCGCCCATTCTATTTCGCTAACTTGATCGTCGATCCAAAAGACGAGAACAAGATTTACAAAGCTGGCGGATCCCTGATCGCGAGCAGCGACGGCGGTGAGAGCTTCAGCAATATCTCCGGCGGTGCGCACGGCGACTTTCACGACGTTTGGATCAATCCAAACAATACCGACAACGTGATCACGGGCGACGACGGTGGGCTCTGGTATTCGTTCGACGGCGGCAATCGCTGGTGGAAAGCGAACAACCTGCCGGTCTCGCAGTTCTATCACGTCAGCCTCGACATGGATCGGCCCTATCACGTCTATGGCGGCTTGCAGGACAACAGTTCATGGATTGGCGACTCGGCCTATCCGGGTGGAATCACGAACGACCGTTGGGAAAATATTTATGGCGGCGATGGCTTCTGGGTGTTCGCAGATCCTTCCGATCCGGATTACGTTTACGCCGAATCGCAAGGCGGCTATATCGGACGCGTAAATCGCAAAACGCACGAGTCGCGCGGCATTCAGCCGTTGCCGAATTACAAGGAAGGGAAGCTGCGTTACAACTGGAACACGCCGATTCACGTGAGCCCGACACAAATCGGAACAATCTACATTGGCGCGCAGTTTTTGTTTCGCTCGCGCGATCACGGACAAACGTGGGAGCGCATCTCGCCCGATCTGACGACGAACGATCCTGAAAAGCAGAAGCAGGAACAGTCGGGCGGAATCACGGTTGATAATTCTTCTGCCGAGATGCACACGACGATTTTTTCGATCTGCGAATCGCCGAAGAATCCAAACCTGATTTGGGTCGGCACCGACGATGGCAACTTGCAAGTCACGCGCGACGGCGGCAAGACCTGGAAGAACGTCGTCAGTAATATCAAGGGTCTGCCCAAAAATGCGTGGGTGACTTCAATCGATGCCGGCCACTTCAGCGAAGGCACTGCGTTTGCGACTTTCGACGCGCACACGTTTGGCGACATGCGTCCCTACGCGTACCGGACCAACGATTATGGGCAGACGTGGACGCAAATCATTGCGCCGATCAGCAACGTCAAGGGCTATGCGCACGTCGTTAAGGAAGACCTGGTAAATAAGGATCTGCTTTTCGCCGGGACTGAGTTCGGGCTATGGGTTTCGCTTGACGCCGGCAAGCAGTGGGCGCAATACACCGGCGGCGATTTTCCGAACGTTGCGGTGCGCGATCTAGCCATTCATCCCCGCGACAAAGATCTCGTTATCGCCACGCACGGCCGGGGGATTTGGATCATCGATGACCTAACTCCTCTGCGCGCGCTGACGCCGGAATTGCTGGCAAAAGAAGCAACTTTCGTCGATGCGCGACCCACCTCACAGCAGATGCCCGCCGGCGGCGGTTGGGTAAATGGTGACGCCGTCTTCACCGGCGACAATCCAACTGACGAAGCCGTGATCACTTATTACCAACAGAAGCGTCACATCTTTGGCGATCTGAAAATCGAAATTCTCGATTCAACCGGAAAAGTCTTGAGTAGCGTTCCCAGCAGCAAACGACGAGGATTAAATCGCGCGACGTGGTCCATGCGCTTGAAAGCGCCGCGCGTGCCGACCGCTGCGAGCGCGGCGTTTGGCGCCTCAGTCGGTCCGCGAGTTTTGCCGGGCACTTACACGGTGAGAATGACGAAGGACAAGAACGTCTACACGACGCAACTGGTGGTGACGCGAGATCCGCGCTCGACCTACACGGTGCTGGATCGCAACGCGCAGTTCGATCTGGCGATGAAACTTTACAATCTGCTCGGCGACATGACCTTCGCCGTCGATCGCATAAATGGAGTTCGCCTGGCGCTTGATTCTGATGCGGCACAGTTGCCGGCCAACGATCCGCTCGCCGCGCGCTTGCGCAGTGCGTCGCAGCAGGTTGATGAGCTGCGCAGGAAAATAGTCGCCACCAAAGAAGGCGGCGCAATCACCGGTGAAGAACGCTTACGCGAAAACCTGGCGACGCTCTATGGCGACATCATTGGTTACGAAGGCCGGCCGACGCAGATGCAACTCACCCGCACTGACGCGATCGCGCATGAGCTGTCGGATGTAGTCAGAGATTTCGATGCCTGGCTGGCGAAGGAATTGACGGGCCTGAACTCGGCGCTGGCGGCCAGGCAGTTGCCACCGATCAAGGTAATCACACGAGCAGATTGGGAGAAGGAATAAGGGCTTTTGACAGGATTAAAAGATGAACAAGATGAAATAGAAGTTAAGAACCCACCATACTGATTCTTAATCTTGTGAATCTTGTCAATCCCGTCTATTTAATCCTTCGGATCGGGACTCATTACATCAAGAACGACTCGTTGCTTTTTCCACACTCTCACATAGCTTCCGTGCTCAATTACCAGGTCGCCTCGCTTTAAATCGAAAGCCCCGTACGTGTAACCCAAATCGCCCGACGCCGAAACATCCGCCATCGCCGGCTTCCAGGTGAGCGTGCCTGCGTTTCCTGAGATGAGCACCAGAGCGTTTTCTTTACCCACAACCGGCGCGATGTTTTGCCTAAGCACTCTGACATCGCTCGCGAGATAAACATCGGCAGCGGCCGTTGCGCCTTTACGCGCCGACAGCGTTGAAAATTCCTCTTCCAGCTTGATTAGCGCCGCCCGGCCGCGGCTTACATCAAACTTCGTATCGCCGACTGACGACTCATCGTGCAACGGAAACAATAACAACTTCGTCGCGAATGATTTCTCACTCGATACACCACGATCGAGAACTGCCCTCCACGAGCCATCGCCTTGCTTCTTCCAAATGGTGAAGTATTGTCCGAAGGCGACCGGCGGATCGTCAGGGCCGTTCGGGCGAAATTCCCAGGGCCCGGTTGTGTAACCAAGATCGCCGGCCCGCGAAACGTCTGCAAAGATTGGCTCCCAACTCAATAAGCCTTTGCGTGGTTGTCGCTCACTCCAGAACTTCTTCCCATTCACCGGGCCAGGTTGAAAAATGATTCCGTCGTCAGCAAGGAATTCAAGAAAGGCGTCGCGCGTCCCTTTCGTTGCGGCGGCTTTGGCGAACGCGTGCTCCATCTCAACCAGCGCGCGACGATTTTGCGTTCGCTCGCTTTCTTTTTGAGCAGAGACAACGCCGATTATCGCTAACGTCGGAATAATCAACGTCGCGAGCAGAATAGATTTTCTAGACATGGAAACCTCGCCAGCGATCGTCTGAGTTGACCGAATTTCCGCCATCAAACGGTCCAGGTACGGCCGAAATCTTTTGTGCGTAGCTGAGGGACTTCTCCGCGATCAGGAATGACATTCAGAGTCATTGTTCCTGTTCCGTCAGCTTCAAGGTGCACACTTTGAATAAGCCGATAGTTACAGCACCGCCATTTTGGCAAGTCGCGAGAACTGTCCCATACGCTCCAACTGGCGCCACTATCGGTTGTGACGGCATACATCCATCCCATAAAAACAAACGCGACGTGATCATTCAAGAAGCGCGCTTGATCACGTGGGATGGGATTCGGGTCATCGTGCCGAAAGGTCATGATGTCCCGCCACACGTCCGAACCTACGGGAGCCGACCGAAAAACATAATAAGCGCCCGCGATAGCCCCGAAGCCGCCCACTTCAGCATGTCTGTCAACACGCAATTTGAAGGTTTGATTCGAGGTTTCAAATGATTCGACAGTATCACCCATGTGAGGGCCAAGTCTGCAATTGGCAACCACGCTGAGAACCGCTGCGAGGGCAATAACAATTGGGAGTCTTCGATTCATTATCGCAAGCGTTAGACGCACAACAACTACATATCATTGGCATTGGCGTTTTGACAATCATCCCACTTTGGCCGCGCCCTTTTGTGGTACGCTTTCCGCATGGCTGGTCGACCGGCAGAGTCATCCTCACAATCACCCGAATCACCCGAATCACCATTGGGCCGCAGGCTGTGGTGGCTGATCTCGGGCCGCGCTGCGACTGCCGTCCTCCTCTTATTAATAGCCGCGGCGTGGAAATGGGGTTCACAAGGCAACTCGATCAATTCGTCCCGGACGGTCACGCTGTTGATGCTCAGCGTCGCTGGATTGACGCTTGCTTATTGTGTCGCGCGCCTGACCTGGGGAAATTATCTGGCGCAGGCGCGACTCCAGATTTTCCTCGACGTGCTGCTGGTGACATGGCTCGTCTGGATCAGCGGCAATGTCAGTTCGCCGTACGCGGCGCTCTATATCGTCATCATTTCCGTGGCCAGCCTCTTCCTCGGCCGGCGTGGCGCTTTGATCACCTCGATTGGCAGCGCGGCCGCCTTCAACGCTTGCACGCTGTACGCACTTAATCGCGGATTAGGGAGCGAGACGCTTGCCAATGTAGCTCAAACCCTGGGGCTTTCAGACATTTCATTTCTGGTTGTCGGTCTGCTGGCGGCGAAACTCGCGCACAGTCAAACGACATCCCACGTGGAGTTGGCAGCCGCGACTCGATCACTAGCGGACTTACGCGCTTTGCATGAGCGGATTGTTGAATCAATTCGATCGGGAGTGATCACCACGGACCTGCAGGGGCGCATCTATACTTTCAATGCGGCCGCCGAAGAAATCACCGGCTACAAACTTGCGGAAGTGCGCGGCGAGGACGCGTCGATTTTTTTCGGCGACATGACCCGGCAAATTGTGGATTCAATGAATGCCGCGGCCACCGGAAAAGTCAGCCCCCGTTTCCAGGCGGATTGTTTGACGCCCAATGGCCTGGCGCTGCGGCTTGGTTTCACGATCGCGCCGCTGTCCGGCGAGTCAGGAGAAACCAGCGGCATGGTCATCTCGTTTCAGGATCTCACGGACGTGCGCGCGCTTGAAGAGACGTCGCGTCGCCAGGATCGAATGGCCGCGGTTGGCCGCATGGCCGCGTCGATTGCTCATGAAATCAGAAATCCGCTGGCGGCGATGCGCGGCTCGATTCAAATGCTGCGGGCAGAGATGGATGGCGATACGGAACAGGCCCAGTTAATGGAAATCATTCTGCGCGAGTCTGATCGACTGAATAAAATCGTGGCCGACTATTTGAATTATGCGCGCCCGCGCCCGGCTGAGCTGAAGAACGTCGATATCCGCGCGGCCATCAGCGACACGTTGAAGTTGCTGCGTAACAGCGATGAACTGACCGATGGACATTCATTAGAGGAAGATTTACCCGATCGACCGGCGATCGTTTCCGGCGATCCGGAGCAACTAAAGCAGGTATGCTGGAACATCGCGCGCAATGCATTGAAAGCGATGCCCGGCGGTGGCAGATTCCGTGTTTCCCTGCATGAGGCCGATGATAATCGGTTGCGGCTGACGTTCGCGGATGATGGTTGCGGCATGACACCCGAACAAGTCGAGCACTTGTTTGAGCCGTTCACTTCAACGACCGGCGGGACGGGTTTAGGGCTTTCAATCGTGTATCAAATTATTCGCGACCATAATGGTACAATCAACGTGCGCAGCAGACAGGGACAGGGAACTACGATAACGGTGGAATTCCCGATGCATCAATGAGCTTGGAGCTTAGAATTTAGAGCTTGGATTCGCACTAAGCACTAACGACTAAAATCTAAGCTCTAAAATTCGAAACGAAACCGATGGCTTCACTCTTAATCGTCGACGACGAACTCAGCATGCGTCAGTTCCTGACGCATCTGTTTCAGCGTGACGGACATTCGATCCGCGTCGCGGAGAATGGCCGCAAAGCGATGGCGATGCTCCGGGAGCAGTCCGCCGACGTGATCATTTCCGACGTGAAGATGCCGGACATGGGCGGCATCGATCTGTTGCGCGCGGCGCGGGATCTGCAACCCGACGTCGAAGTGATCATGATGACGGCGTTCGCCAACGAACAGACCGCGCATGAAGCTTTTTTGCTCGGCGCGTTTGATTTTGTTCACAAGCCTTTCGACAACAACCTGCTTAAAGAAAAAGTCGCACGCGCGCTGCAAAAGATTTCAATCGTTCATGAGAAGCAAGCGTTGCAGGTCGAGAACGATGCACTAATTAAGGGACAACGCGCGCGCGGAAACCTCGGCAACATCGTCGGCCGATCGGATCGAATGCAATCGGTCTATCAAATGATCGAAACCGTGGCCCAGGTACAATCAACGGTGCTTATCACCGGTGAATCAGGCACGGGTAAGGAACTGGTCGCTCGCGCGATTCACGATCTCAGTCCGCGGGCCCAGAAACCTTTCGTAGAGATTAACTGCGGCGCCTTCACCGAGACGCTTTTGGAATCTGAATTGTTCGGTTACATGAAAGGTTCGTTCACCGGCGCTACCGCAAACCGCAAAGGTTTGTTTGAAGCCGCCGAGCAGGGAACAATCTTTCTCGATGAAATCGGCGAGATGTCCTCAGCCATGCAGGTGAAACTTCTGCGCGTGCTGCAGGAGCGAAAGGTGCGGCCCGTTGGCGCGCATGGAGAAATAGAAGTCAACACCCGGGTGATCGCCGCCACCAATCGCGATCTGTCGGCGATGGTAAAGGATGGAAACTTTCGCGAGGATTTGTTTTATCGAGTCTCAGTAATCCCGATGGAGTTGCCGCCGCTGCGCGAACGAGGGTCGGACATCGCGGAACTCGCCGAGCACTTCATCGGAAAGTACTGTGCGCAAACGGGTCGCTCGATCGCGATCAGTGCGCCGGCGATGCGCTTGCTCGAAAGCTATTCGTGGCCCGGCAATGTGCGCGAACTCGAGCACACAATCGAACGGGCGGTCGCGCTTGAGCGCACCGACCTGATTCAGCCTGAGCGTCTGCCGGACCAGATTACTAATTACAATCCAACGCGGATCAGTTCTGAGCTGCAACTGCCGGATGAAGGCATGAACCTGACCGCCCATCTCGATCAGCTTGAGAAGACTTATGTGCTGGAAGCGTTGAAACGCACGGATGGAAATCAGACGAACGCGGCGGACTTGTTAAAGATGTCCGTGCGTTCGCTGCGTCATCTTTTGGATAAGCACGGCATTCGCGGACTCACCGCGCAGATGCGCGACGAACGCCGCACGGGAGATGTAGTCCCGCGCCGGCGGACCGGCGATCCATACCCGCGCCGTCGCGCGGAAGACTTTGACGATCAAGGCGAAGACTCTGGGCAGGCTGCGAGTGCCGGTGAACGATCGTAACGTCACCGCTCGCAGCGCGATCGCTAACCGCCGAACCTCAAACCATCTAATAAGATTCAGACTCCTTCCTAATTTTTCTTTTGCTCGAGAACTGATCTCGCGATGGCGATGGTGGCGCTGGCACGCGGGCTGTCGCGTCGAAGTCCACGCGCCAGTTCGACTGCACGCTCATAATCTTCGGCGGCGAATGCGGCGAAGATACCGCCAACATCGAAATCGGGGACTGGACTATTGCGTCCGAAGTGCATGCCTTTCACCCTGACACCAAACGCCAACTCGCCATCCTCTCCGCTGAAGCTGTCGGCAGAGTTGGCCGCCCTAATCGCATCATCGATCTGTTGCCAGGCACTCTTGTGGTCGATCAAGAACAGCGCATTGGTTACGCCAAAAAATGCCCGCGGCCGGTCAGGATCGGAAGTGTCGATACGCCTGGCTTCGGTTGCAGCGCTCTCGATCAAAGTTTGCGCTCGCTCACGATCAGTCTTCGACAGAAGCTTCGCGCCCTGTGAATAGGCCCAGCTCTTCTGCATGTGCGTCAATTCCCCGGTGCGGACGATCTCAAGCAAGCGTTCGACATCTTTTTTTGAAACTGCTCGCAAGGTCATTGAGGCATCAATGAAAGGACGCACGCTGTTACGCATGTCGGTGTCATCGATCTTATCTACGTAATCGCGCGCGTGTAGATCGGCTCTGCCGGCGAGCACCAGGGCCAATTGCAGATTCAACTGATCCCGCTCGGCGGAAGTCTTCGCGTGGTCCAATCGATCCAACAGCTGTTGTTCCCAATCATCGGCCGGCTTCTCAGGCCCGATGTCTTTTCGTACCCATTCATCGTCGTCTCGATCGCGCGTGCTCTTGCTGGCTAGAGATGTCAAAGCGTCAAGTTGCGTCCGTAGCGCGGCGGTCATCTCCGGTGGCGCGTATTGCTCGAACAAAGGGAGCAGTCGTTTGATCACCAGATAGTGTCCGTCGTGGCCGGCAGAATTCTGCTCCTGCCCGGGTGGCGCCAGGGGCCGCAACAGAACGCTGGCCGCCGCGCGAAAAAATGCGAGACGCAATTCGTTGGATACGGCAGGCACCCGACCTGGGGCTGCCTGGGCGTTCATGCGCGTTCCTTCGCTCGTGAATTCCACGAAGAAGTGTGGCGTGAACAGATAAGATGAAAGGTCGGACACGGTGTTCGCATCGGTTTGCGGGTCCGCCGCCGCATTCGACAGCATCGCCGCATACCGTTGATCTGCCGCAGTCGCGTTTTTCTCACGCAGGTAGGTGAGAAAATCTATCGCCCGCCAGGTGATCGGCGCAAGGACAGGATCAGCAAACTGGATGGCTCGCTCGGTGTCACCAGCATCAAGCAATTGGCGGGCGAGATCCAGTCTTTGTCGAGCAGCAATTTGCGCGACCTCGCGCGGACTCGTTTCGGTTCCATCCGGCCCCTTTCGTTCCTTGAGCTGTGCCAGGAACTCCTCGCCCAGGCCGCGATCGTGTTTACTCGCGAGCCGCAGGACCTCGCGCCACAAATCACGCGCGGCCGGGGCTATAATCGTATCGTCGTTTGATTGTTGCTTGATCGCTTCGTTTGCCCGCCGGAGGATCTCAGTGTCGGCAACTTCCGCGGCATCCCACGCCGCGCGAAACAAGGCGCGGCTGCGATCGCGATCAGTGTCCCAAAGAATATCAGCCACGCGCGCCTGCGTACGCGCGCGCGCAATCGGATCGTTGAAGTTGCGTGCGTCCGCGGCCAGATTGATCAGGAGCGACTGCGCATTTGCGCGCCGCTCGCGCAACAGCCGCTCGGCCGCCAGGTCCCTTTCAGTCCTGTTATTCGCGTTGTTTTCTTTTCTTTGTGGCGCAGCGGGAACACAAATGGCAAGTAAGAGAATGGCCGCAAAGAGAAAGTGAGAGCGCATAGACATTCGACCAGCGAGAGCGGGCCCGCGCCTGCGGTAATCGTTCGCTCGACTGGATGAGCGATCGCGGTGGATTCGGAGCGCTGGAACGCGCGGGTCAGTCAGCGCTTTAAACGAAACTGGATCAGTGTTTCTTCTCATCGAGGACCGATCGAGCAATCGCAATCACGGCATTCGCGCGCGGCGCTTCGCCCTGAAAACCACGCGCCAGCTGAACGGCTTTGTCGTAATCCTCGGCGGCTAATTTCGTAAAGATACCCGCTACGTCAAAGTCCGCAAACGAGTGTTGATGAACGGAATTCGTTCCCTTGCTAATTAAACGAAAAACGATCTGACCGTCCTCACCCGTGAATTTGTCGGCTGAGTTGGATGCCTTGATCGCGTCACTCGTGATCTCCCACACTGCGGCGCGATTAAGATTCATGACGACGTTCGCAATCGCGAAAAAGGCGCGCGGCCGATCCGGATCTGAAGTCTCGATGCGTCTGGCTTCGGCTGCGGCATCTTCGATCACCGGCAGGGCCCTTCCGCGATCTTTCACTCCGACGAAAGCCGCGGTTTGCGACAGGAGCCAGGCTTTTTGAAAATGAGATAGTTCACCATTCTTTGCCAACTCCAGCGCCCGATCAGCATCTCTTTTGTTTACCAGCTTCCATGCGATCGAGGCATCAATAAAGGCGCGGGCTGCGTCTCGCAGTTCCATGTCATCGATCTTGTCGACATAGTCGCGCGCCCGCCGGTCGTCCTTGTCAACCATCATCTGGGCCAGTTGCAGGTTGATTTGATCGCGTTCCGTGGCGGTCTTCGCACGTTCGGCCTGATCAAGCAACGTCTGCTCTCGATCAACGGTTGCTCGTTCGAGGACTTGGTTGAGGCGGTCCGTCGCCTGATTGTCGCGATTGCGAGCAGTATCGCTGGCGACTGCGGCCAGACCCTCAAGCTGTGCTTTTAGCGCCGCAGTAAGTTCCGCCGGAGCAAACTGTTCGAACAGCGGCATCATTCGTTTGAGTCCGAGATACTGGCCGTCAGGTCCCGCAGTTGATTGATCCCCCAGAGGCCTTAACAAGATATCTGCGGCCATGCGGAAGAACGCGGCCCGCAGCTCAGGGCTGACATTAGCTGGAGCACCGCCGCCTCCCATTCGCGAAGTCGACGAACCATTGGCCATAAATACTGCATACTGATGAGGGCTGAAAAGATATGATGACAGCAACGAAACTGTGTTTGCGTCGGCTTGTGGATTCAAGGGGGCGTTCAAGATCATGGCCGCGTACCGTTGATCGGCGGCGGCCGGATCCTTCTCGCGCAGCTGCGACAGAAAATCTACCGAGTCCATGTTCACTGAGCCTAATGCCGGATCGGCGAATTCGAGCGCGCGCTTAATATCACCGGCCTCTACGATTTGTTTGGCAGCGCCGAATCGTTGCGCAGTTGCGTCGTCCGTGCCGAAAGGATTTGACCGGCGATTTCGTTCGTCGGCCGCTTCACGGGCCTTCTGATCCTTGTACCGGGCCAACAAATCTTCACCAAGTTTCGAATCGTGCCTGGCCGCGAACTCCAGCACTTCCCGGCGCAGGTTCGGCGGCGACGCGATCGCGAAACCGCCCCTGCCGGTCCTCGCTTGTTGTTGCCGAATGTCTTCCTGCACGCGTTGCTGACTTTCGGCATCGGCAACCTCGGCTGCGTCCCAGGCAGACCGGAACATCGTGCGGCTTCGTTCTCGATCCGCTTCCCAGAGCATATCCGCGATGCGCGCCTGAGAGCGTGCGCGCACCGTGGCGTCAGTGAAGTTCCGAGCATCGGTCGCGAGACTAATCAACAGAGATTGGGCGTTCGCGCGGCGTTCCCTTAAAAGCCGTTCAGCTTCCGCCTCGACTGGAGCTTCGTTCGTCGATACCTTCGCAGGCGCAGGGGTACTCTGTTTTGGTTGAGCGGCAACAGTCATGCTACCGGCGAAAATAAGCGTGAAACCGAGAAGCAGGTGACGAAACATGAGTTTCTCCGGGAGAAGAAGTGCGCTGGGGTCGGCGACATTCTATCCTGAGTTTGCGGGAAAGTTTAGAGCGGGCTACTGCCCGCCGGTTTAAAGACGTGAGCCGGACAAGGCCGGCTTCTAAACAAGATTGAAGGCGGGCGGTAGCCCGCCTCTAAACGCGGACAATCAGATCAGTTTTTCTTTTCATCGAGGACAGAGCGCGCGATGGCGATGGTGGCGCTGGCGCGCGGAGCTTCGCGCTGAAAACCGCGGGTCAGCTCGACCGTGCGGTTGTAATCTTCTTTAGCCAACTCAGTGAAAATTCCGGCGACGTTGAAATCGGCCACGCTCGAGCTTCTGGACGAAGACATCCCCTTCGACTGCATGGTGAGTCTGATCAAGCCGTCTTCTCCCGTGAATCCCTCCGACGAATTAGCGGCCTTGATCGCTTCGTAGGCTGCATCCCAACTCCTGGCCCGATCCAGCGGCCGCAGCGCATTGGCAATTCCTATCATGGCGCGGGGCCGATCAGGATCGAGCTCTTCCATGCGACGCGCTTCAGCCGTGGCTTCTTCAATTGCTCCCAGGGATCTTTCCCGATCAGTCTTTACCAGGAGCTTGGCTGCCTGTAACAGCGCCCATGATTTTTGAAAGTGAGTCAGATCTCCGTCTTTCGCCAATTGAAAAATCTGATCGACATCTTTCTTATCGATGGCGCGCATAACCAGCGAGCCGTCAATAAAGGCGCTGGCTTGCTTTCGCAGATCGCTATCATCGATCTTCGCGACAAAATCGCGCGCGCGAATGTCGCCCTTCTCAACATAGAGTCGCGCCATCTGAATATAGAGCGCGTTGCGCTCTTCAGAGGTCTTCGCGCGATCGATCCGATCCTGGAGAATCTTTTCGCGATCATCCAGCGTTTGTGGCGGGCGAATCCCCTCGCGCAACCCGTCATCATCACGCTGTCGGGCGTCTTCGGGCACTCCCGCCGCCAGCGCGTCTGCCTGCGCGTGAATCGCTTCTGCTAATTCACGCGGCGCAAATTGATCGAACAATGGCTGAAGCCGCTTGAGCATTAGATACTTTCCCTGCACGCCCGCAGAAGTTTGATCCTGTCCCGGGGGCGCCAACGGCCGCAGCAAAATGTCGCTCGCCGTGCGAAAGAATGCGTCACGTAATTGCGCCGGCACGTTTGGCGTGGCATTTTCGCGTGATGTCGAACTGGTAGAGGTGCCGCCATTGCTGCTGAACGTGACGAACAGGTGCGGCGTGAAGATGTATGAAGACAAGAACGAAACTGTGTTCGCGTCGGATTGCAAATCAGCCGCAGCCCGCGCCAGAAATGCTGAGTAACGCAGGTCAGCGGCGGCAGCGTCTTTGTCACGCAGGTATGAAAGAAAATCCAATCCCTCACGAGAAAGGTTCGTCAAAGCCGGATCCGCAAATTGCAGCGCGCGCGCCACGTCAGTGTCGAGTAACTGTCGAGCCAGGCTGAGTCGTTGGGTTATCGCTTCGGGAGTGTCGGGCGTATTGTTTCGCGCGCGATCAGCGCTATCGCTCGCCTCCTGTTGTTGCTCAGCTCGCAGCTTGCCCAGGAACTCTTCGCCCAGCGCGCGATCTCGCCTCGCTGCCAGTCTCAGCACTTCGCCGCGAATGTTGGGTGCGCCCATGACGCTAACGCTGCCGCCACCGTTGCGGGCCTTTTGTTGCTTGATATCTTCCTCGACCTTACGTTGGCCTTCCTGATCGACGATCTCCGCGGACTCCCAGGCTTTGCGAAACAGCGCGCGTGCGCGATCCGGATCCGCCGACCACAAGACATCGGCGATGCGCGCCTGCGTCCGCGCCCTCAATGTCTGATCGTTAAAGCGTCCCGCATCGGAAGCCAGACTGAGGAGCAGCGATTGAGCGTTGTCGCGCCGCTCTTTGATCACCCGCTCGGCCTCAGCGTCCTTAGCAGTCTTTGGAGTGTTGGCTACGTTCCTGACGGCGGGCTTATTCGCTTCGGCAGTTTGCGCGATGATCGCAGCCGAGAA
>DNNE01000115.1:65260-65434 GCA_003487805.1 Blastocatellia bacterium
ATGATCGCAGCCGAGAAAGCGAACACGAAAACCAGAGCAAGCAGGCTATGACGAAACATAAGATCTCCTGGAAACGTGGACTGAATACAGTGGGTGTCGATGGGAAAACGCGCGACGAATGGGTTTAGTTCCAGAAAGTTCTGGAACAATTTAGAGGTGGGCTACTGCCCGCCT
>DNNE01000115.1:65739-66504 GCA_003487805.1 Blastocatellia bacterium
TAGAGGTGGGCTACTGCCCGCCTAATCGGCGAAACGAATTGACGGGCGATAGCCCGCCTCTAAACGTTTCGTTTTCTGTTATTCAAACCGCGATCACTTCCAGCTCGGGATCGATCTGTTCTTTCAGCATGCTTTCAATCGCCATCAACGTACCCGTCAGCGAACTCGGACACGTGCCGCAGGCGCCCTGATAACGAATCTTCAAGGTGTGATCAGTGAGGTCCAGGATTTCCAGGTAACCGCCATCACCCATCAGGTACGGTCGCACCTTCTCATCGAGTATTTCGTTGATGCGCAACAGGCGCGGATCGTCGCTCGTCACTGCCGCGATAGCGCCGCCGACTGCGGATGTATCTCCATTCGACGATGCGGCTGCGACTGATTGCGCGGCGCGAATCGGAACGGCCAGGATCGGGAGCAGTTCATCCCAATCCGCGGCGTTCTCCTTCTCGACCGTGATCATGTTATCCATGTAGAAGACGGACGCGACGCTGCCTACATCAAACAGAGAGCGCGCGAGTTCATCGCTCTGTGCCTGATCATTTGATCCGAATTGACGGGCGACACCGGCGGTGACCGGCTCGCGCAGAATGAATTTCACCGCATTGGGGTTTGGCGTTTCCTGAATGTCGCTAATCTTTGGCATTGTTCTCAGACTGAATACTGCTTTCTTAAATTGTTATGGGCATTATAGCCCGTTCGATCGATGATCACGAATCGATCGCTGGTTGGTACACAACACTCTCACCACAGAGGACACGGAGG
>DNNE01000115.1:66807-67850 GCA_003487805.1 Blastocatellia bacterium
ACCACAGAGGACACGGAGGAAACAACGATCGTTAAGTAAGTAAGTGCAGTGACGATTCCATATAGCTCTAATCATTTTCTGCTGCTTCTCTGTGTCCTCCGTCGTTTAAGTGAATAATCAAGCGAAATCGCCCCAAAAAACCACCGCCAGACCCTTGTGCTAAAACCCGTGAACTTTAGGAGCCTTGCCGGTTAGCAAAAATACTTGCAGCAATCGAAAACTGGGCATATACTCGCGGGCCTCTCTTGCCCCTACCTCAAAAGGTGAGACAAGTTGAGACGAGGCAGGCGATTTGCGAGGGTCGCCTGCCTCTGATTATTTTGATCCGTGTCTATCTGCGTAAATCAACGGCTAATGTCACCGCTTCCGCTTCACTCTCCACACAACAAATGCTCCGCCCAACAAGATTAACCCCGAGACTATGCGCGCCAGGGTTCCATGAATAACCAGGGTGCCACCTCTTCCCCACAGATAGAGAGTTCCGGTGATCAGACCAACCACCGCGCAAATAAAAGTAACAAGGAAGTAAAGACCAAACATCGCGACGATGAACATGAGACAACCGTTGAAGATGTACGCCGCGGGTTTGTTCTCTGCCAGCACCAGCGGATTTGCAGATTCGTCACGCGTGCCGGTGAGCTTTTGATGGATGGACCACTGAATGCCGTCAAGCCACTTTCGGATTTGAATGTTGTAGTAACCACCGACGTCGAACAACATGTATCCGCGCCAACCAGTGCGTTCGACCAGAAGTTCGATCGCGACCCTGGTTCCATCCCCGTCCGATTGAAACTGAAGATGTGCGATCGCTTTATGAGAAAAACTATAGCCTTCCGCTGTGAAGCCGTCGGGTGTATTTGTAATGTGCCACCCGAGCGATTCGTGCATGAACGTGCGGGCTGCTTCCACAACAACGTCGCGCGGGGCAGGGAAGACTCTCTCCTGATGAAAGTGTTTGTACTTCCAATCCATCGCTCTAATGCCCGGAGTATAAAACCAGGAGGCTCGACCTTGTCAAAGCGCTATCCACAGATTACGCAGAT
>DNNE01000210.1 GCA_003487805.1 Blastocatellia bacterium
TTCAGCCCGCAATCCGTTCAGGAATTCTTCGCAGCATCAGCGGCGTTGAAGAACCGACTGGGCTCGTCTCGATAACGGGCTAAAGTCTCATCGACCACCCGTGATGTAATTCTCCAAATGTTTTATCGTGGATTCTTGTTCAGCAATTACTGCCTTGACTACATCGCCAATCGAAATTATTCCGATCAGTTCGTCGTCTTGTAACACAGGGAGGTGTCGCACACGTTTGACTGTAAACAAAGTCATGCAGTCTTCGATGTTATGCTCAGGACTTACGAAGTACACCTTAGCGCTCATGATTTCTCGCGCGCTTAACTCTCGTGACGACCTTCCATGCAAGATGACCTTTCTGGCGTAATCTCGCTCCGACAAGATGCCAATGACTTTTGTGCCATCGAGCACTACCAGAGCGCCGACATTTTTGTCAGCCATGGTCTTGAGCGCATCGAACACAATCGTCTCCTGACTGATCGTCCAGACTTCACTACCTTTTGTTTTCAATATATCTGCAACGGTTTTCATAGCACCTCTCGCCCTGAGTTTGTCAGTAAGTCGGCAATAAGTTACCGCGAGAATCAGGTTTTTTGAAATGGCGGCTTGAGGCGAATCTGTGGAAACGATTTTGAGGCAGTAGCCTGCGCCAGTTTTCCCTCTTCTTCGTCCTCACTTCTTCTTAGACGATTTCTTCTTAGGTACCTTTCCTCCTTCTTTGCGGGCTTCAGACAATCCAATCGCGATTGCCTGTTTCTTGCTCGTGACTTTCTTACCGGATTTACCGCTCTTCAGTGTTCCTTCTTTGCGTTCGTGCATTGCCTTCTTAACTTTTGTTTGCGCTTTCTTTCCGTACTTGGCCATAGGTCACCTCAGTTCCTGTTTACAAAGTGCAGTCGATAAAGGGAGTTGGGCTAGGGCTTGGAACCGGTTCCGGCTCAGGAACAGGCGTTGGGGTAACGCCCGGCGATGGACTCGCTGAGGGAGTAGGCGTCGGTGTCGCGGTCGGCGTTGCCTGGGATTTGTAAAGCTGTGATCGCGTCGCGACGTTGGCTGAGGAATGCCATGACATTCCAAGCACACCAAGAATCATCACCACTATGAGCGGCAGTGCAACAGTTCGACTCATGATCGTTCCTCCCTTAACTCACAATAGATTGTAGCGGCCGCGTACAGATGTCTGTTCGCTTACCAGCCACAGGCCGAAGTAATAATTGGCTGTAATGTCCGCGACCTGATTGGAGCGCAAGTTCGATGCCGAGAAGCGCGTTGTGCTTGTTTGAAATCAGAGAGTTATGGACGAGGAACAATCTTCCGGAAATTCTGCCTGACAAGTCAGCGTGCCAGATGAGTGTTAGATGAAACGCTGCGGGGGTTCCCGATATTGGTTTCGTGTGGATTGGTGGATCGTCTTACCTGGCATGAGTCGATCTCAAAATAAAGGGGCTCGACAACCGGCACTGTTTCTTCTCCGGCCTCAGTGACTTGTAAACTGCTCAACCAATTCATCCCAACGGTCCTGGGCCTTCAAAATGAGTTCGATAACTTCACGCACCGCACCGGCGCCGCCATTAAGCGCAGTGACATGGTGAGCCGCACGTTTAGTGTCTTCGGCAGCATCAGCAACAGCTACCGCCAAACCAACCAGTCGCATGACGCCGATGTCGCTGAGGTCATCGCCGATGAAACAGCATTCTTCAACCGCAACATGTGCGTCGGCAATGATCTCTTCCAGCGCAACCATTTTGCTCTCCGCATACTGATGAACGTAGGCCATCTTCAATTCGTGAGCTCTGCGTTCGACGCCGCTGGAGGCACGGCCCGAAATGATTCCACTCTTGAAACCTGCGCGATGCCAAATGGAGATTCCCTGACCATCACGGGCATGAAACAATTTTTGCTCATCGCCATCAGGAGTGAGCCAAATCCGCGCGTCAGTGAGCGTGCCATCGCAATCCATCAGAAGGAGTTTGATTCGCCGCGCGCGCTGCGCGATATCAGTTTCGGGTTTCGAGTTTTGAGTTTTGAGGTCCACAGTGCCAGTCACCCAAACAACGGTCCGGTGGTCCAAACGCCCATCTTGAGTCTATGACCCGCTCGCTACTGCTCGCGGTTCTGTACCGCGGCTATTGATCAAATGCGCCATGTAGCCGGCGCCGAATCCGTTGTCTATGTTAACGACCGCTATCCCGGGCGCGCAGGCGTTCAGCATCGTCATCAATGCGGCCGTTCCGCCCAGGCCAGTCCCGTAACCGATGCTGGTCGGCACGGCGACGACCGGCGCCGAGACCAGCCCGGCGACCAGCGTCGGCAGCGCGCCATCCATCCCCGCGACCACAACCACAACGTTCGCGCTGTTCAATTGATCCTGCGCCGCGAGCAGTCGATGAACGCCGGCGACGCCAACATCGTAGAGACGCTCTGTGCGACTGCCCAGGGCGAGCGATGTTACGGCTGCCTCTTCGGCGACGGGCACATCGGCGGTCCCCGCGCAGACAATCAACACAGAAGTTGTTGTCGGCTGCGTACCATTGACGCCCAGTTGAATCATGCGTGCCTCTTCAAAGTATTTCGCGTTGGGCAGACGTGCGGCCACCGCTTCATAAATTTCACGGCTCGCTCGTGTCGCCAGTATGGGCGAATGCTTTTGTTCGAGCCTCTGCATTATTTCGACGACGTGCTCGATGCGCTTACCTTCGCAAAAAACGACCTCGGGGAAACCTTTTCGCAGCGCGCGATGATGATCAAGGCGAGCAAAACCAATATCCTCGTAAGGCAGGTTGCGCAGGCGTTCGACTGCGCTTTCAACCGTACGGGCCCCGCTGCGTACTTCACTTAATAGTTCTCGGAGTAATTCTGCTTGCATATCTTGTCGGTACTAACCTCAGATCTAACTTGCTATAGCCACCGTTCTAATGACTTGGTAGGTGTCTTACTTTGCGGTTTTTCTTTGCGACTTTGCGCCTTTGCGTGAAAAACGTGTGAGCAAAGAAGCAATCTCACGCAAAGACGCGAAGGCCCAAAGAAACGCAAAGGAAAACTAAGACACTACCAATGACTTTCGTGTCTGGTAACCTTCTGGATCAATCACGACGTCACGAAATCCGAGCGCGTTAAGGCGACTTGTGATTTCTGACCGATGAGAGTTCACCAAAGAAAAGTCGCGCGGCTCGACTTCGATTCGGGCCGTCTCACCATGATGACGAACACGCACCTGGCCCACGCCGAGTTTTCGCAGGAATGTTTCCGCGCGATCGACCTGCGACAACGATTGCAACGTAATCGGCGTACCGTGCGGAATGCGCGATGACAGGCACGCCAGCGCCGGTTTGTCCCACGTCGGCAAACCGAATTTTCGCGACAGTTCCCTCACCTCAATCTTCGTAAGACCCGCGTCAACCAGAGGCGAAATCACACCGTATTCGATTGCCGCGGCCCGGCCCGGCCGGCGATCATCAAGATCGTCCACGTTCAGCCCGTCGAGTACGCAATCGAATCCCTCGCCGTGCGCAAAGTCACCAATCCGCGCATACATCTCGCTCTTGCAGAAGTAGCAGCGATTCGCGGCGTTCGCCAGATAGTTCGTATCGAGCGTTTCGAAGGTGCGAATAACACAATGCTTCACGCCCATCGCTCTCGCGAGTCCTTCTGCTTCTGCCAATTCTCCGTTCGGCAGCGATTCGCTAAGCGCCGTGACCGCAATGGCGCGATCACCAAGTACCTCGTGCGCGACCTTCAAAACGAGAGTCGAATCGACGCCTCCGGAAAAAGCGACCGCGCAAGACGGCAAGCGCACAATCGCCTCGCGCAGCTTATCCAATTTTGATGCTAGTGGATCCATTGATTTCTATCTCCCCTCTCACTCTGGGAGAGGGCCGGGGGTGAGGGCGCGAAGCGTAGCGCGACAGCATATTTAAAGAAAGATTTTCTGCGCTCGCTAATTCCCTTACCCAACCCTTTCCCAGAGGGAGAGGGCTAACGGACTTCAAACAATTCAATTGCGCCCAGCTTCAAGTTACCGCCAATGCGAACCAGGACAAAAACCGCGGTTCCCGAATGCTCAACTCCTAATTGCTTCGTATCCAGGGACACGTCAACGGCCACACGATCAGCGTCCAGCTGTTCAGTTCGCAACACGCGCGTCTGCCACATTTCAGGTTGAGTTCCCACGACCTGCTGGACAAACCGGCCCAACTCTCCGGGCACAATCATCGGCCCGATCTCCGCCTGCCGGCCGGTTCGGATCGCGGTGTCGAGTTGATTCACAAAGTTCTTCGCCGCTTCATCAATGACCGGCGTCGCCGATTCCGCGCGAATGCGTTCAGCTCGCGCCGCCAGCGTCGATGCATATTCAGCGTCAGCACGAATCGCGTCCGTAAAATTTCGCGAAGCTTCCGCGGCCTGTCCGCGCCGCAGCGCGATCTCGCCCAGTCCAAAGCTGGACCACGCCAGGCTCGCCGGCAGTGGCACCTTCTCATTCATCAACTGCTTGAACTCTTTTTCGGCGTCCTCGTTTTTGTTCTCAGCCAACAACGCCCGCCCCAAAACGATCCGGGCCTCCTGCAATCGTGGTGAGGCCGAAAGCATCTGACGCGCCAGCGTTTCCGCTTTAGCGTATTCCTGCGCGCCGTACAGACGATTGGCTTCAGCCAACGAGGTGGCCACCTCCGGGACGCGCGGTGCAACATCATTTGCGTAATCGAGCTGCGGATAAAACTTCTGGGGATCTATTTCAACCGAAACCAGATCGGTCGCGTTCTTGAAAGTTACCTGTGCAAAATCATGGGGGGGGATGCTGGTCTGGGCCATCACTCGTTGTCCCGAACTGGTCACCCCGGCCACCTCGACCGTCACTTCCATCGACCCGAGATTACGCAAAGCCGCGGTCCATTGGCCGGCCTCCTGCACCGGCAGACCCGCCATCAGGTCCATGTCTGTACCCTGGTCCAATTCCTGATCCAGTAGAGTCTTCAACGAGCTACCGCCGCGGGCGGCGAAACCAGCGCGCGCCGCAGCCAACGTCAAACCGTCCGCGCCGGTCTTGCCGCTCGCCAGCAAGGTCTTTATCGTTGCCATGAACAGATCACGACCCACCAGATGATCAGCTAATCGCCAGACCATGGCGCCCTTGTTAGCGACAGAATTCAGATAAGTGGGATCAAGCGCCGTCGTGCGTGACAGCGGAGCATCGCGCCTGGCGATTCCCGAGTAACCCACCCGTTCGCGGGCGAGTTCTGCTTCAGCAGCATCGGCGCCAAACTCCTTTTCGATAAACAGTGTGGCCACAAACCGCGTCAGGCCTTCGCGCAAGACACCATTCCCCTCGCCGCGCACCGGGGTGTCGGCGCCAATCCATAAATGCCCAATCGCTTCCGCGATCGTCATTGCCGTCGAAGAGTCGATACTCTTGCGACGAAATGAGCCTTCGCCCAAAAGAACCGCTCCCGCGTCGTCAAAGCCGGCCCCACGTGTGACTGAAATCAGACGCACCGGAACATCCGGGCCCGCGCCAAATAAGCTCGCATAAAACGAACGCGCGTCGCCGGCCAAACCAATCAAGCTCTCAGCCTTTTTACGTTCGTCAGCGCCGGCGCCTTTTGGGAGATACGCGGTAATCCCTTTGGTGTTCGCCGTACCGTCAACTCGATCCCAGTTACCGCTCACAAAGAATGGCCGCGCATTCGCTGATTGCTCGAACACGCTATTGCCGCCGGCGCTTTTCTCAACGCCCGAAGAAATCGCAGTGCCGCCGTTTACCGTCAAGCGAAATGGCGCGTAGTCCGCCCCGCGCGGCGCGAACTCGTTATTGACCTGCGGATACCACATCGACTGGGGTAGAAACTGGGAACCAACCGGCGAGAGTGCGGCGATGCCGTTGTTCTCAGTCACCGGCAGGCGATATTCGACAGTCGCAGTTATGTTTTCGTTTGACGGAACGGAAGCCGGCAGACTAATCGTGATGCGTTGCGCGTTGCCGCGGGCTTCCGGTCGTGATTGATAAGTGGCAGTCGTTGATCCAATTGTGACTGACTTTACTTCCGCCTTGGAATTGATTCGCAGACTCAGCGTCGATCCCGCGCCACGGCCGATATTGCGCACCGAAATAGTTGCCCGCGCATTCAGCGCGCGGTCACCACCCGGCGTTGGAACAGTAACGTCAAAGTTCGTGACCAACCACGCGGCGCGTGGTTCATCCTGCGCGCGGGTAAGGGGCGAGATCGTCAAGCCGCAAAGAAAGATTGATAAAAGGAATCGGCTAAGCTTCATAAGTGATCGAAGTCATCGTGTTATGACGTGTAGATATTGGTAATTGAGAATTGCCCAGCGCAAAACCGGCCGCGTTCCGAGACTGGAGCGCAAGCGTCCTCGCTTGCCCTGCCCTGGGGTAGCAGCAACCGGGACGGTTGCGCTCCAGTCTGATGCCTCGCACTTTCAATTCCCAGTTTTTCAATTCTTTCTCTGAATCAGCGCGTGTATATCGCGCAACCTCAACAGCAAAGGACCCATTCGATCCAGCGGCAACATATTCGGGCCGTCCGACGGCGCGCGCTCTGGCGCGTCGTGGACCTCCATGAAGACCGCATCAACGCCGCAAGCAACGCCCGCGCGCGCGAGTGGTTCGATGTACTGCGACAATCCGCCAGTTGCATGGCCCAACCCGCCGGGTAGTTGCAACGAATGCGTAACGTCAAAAACGATTGGCACGCCGAACCCGCTCATGATGGGAAACGATCGCATATCGACCACCAGGTTGTTATAACCAAAGCTCACGCCTCGCTCAGTTAACATCAATCGCTCGCAGCCGGCGGCCTGGGCTTTCTCAACTATATTCCTGGCATCCTCGGGCGCAAGAAATTGCCCTTTTTTGATGTTAACCGCGCGACCTGAGCCTGCGGCTGCCGCAATCAAATCAGTCTGGCGACAAAGAAACGCCGGGATTTGCAGCACGTCTGCGACTTCCGCCACCGCTGCGACCTGATCGATTTCATGGACATCGGTCAGCACGGGTACACCGACTTCATTTTTGATCGCTCGCAGAATCTCCAAGCCCGCATCCATTCCGATCCCGCGAAAACTTTTGATCGAAGATCGGTTTGCCTTATCGAACGAACTCTTAAAAATAAAATCCAGTCCGGCATCAGCGGCCAGCTTCGCACAGTCGCGCGCCATCATTGTTGCGTGCTCTTTCGATTCGATGACGCACGGGCCGGCGATAATCGTCAACCGCCCATCACCGAACGTAGCCGAACCTACCTGAAATGATTTAGTCATCTGTGCAAGCGAAGTGAAGACTATAGTATCAAACGCGGTGCTACGGAAAGCAGGGTGAGCGTTGCGTAGTGTTCGGGTTTCGATTTTCTCCGGGTCCTCTGCGCAATCCTCGCTTTTCCCTCTGCGGTTAATCGTCAGCCTCGCGAAATAAAACCGCAGAGGAAGAGCCGAGGACTTCGCAGAGAAACGCAGAGCAGACGGAAATCAAGAAACTGTCGAGCGTCGCTCTTCAAATTCGAGCTACGGCAGAATATTCTTGATCTTATTAATTACTTTCTTGAAAGTTGACGGCTTCTTTTGGGGCGGGCGAGCTTCCTTCTTACCCTGCGCCGGCAGAGGAGTGGGCGTTGGTGACGGCGCGGGTGTTGGGGTTACAGTCGGCGTGGGCGTCGCGTTGGATTGCGCGGCGACGCCTGGTCCCTGCCCGCTCCACCAGCGAATAGCAAGCACACCCGAGCCGAGAATCGCTATGACGAGGATGATCGCCGCAATTATAAAATGCCACCGGTTCGTCGTTTGCCGTTCGAGCGAGACGTTCAGGCGATCAAACGTCGGACGCTTGGGTAAAGTACTCAAACCATCCTGAAGTGTGTTGTCTGTTTGATTGATGAGCGGCGTCGCGGCCATCCCGGTCGCTACCTGAACCTGCCGCAGCGTATTGAGATCGATTAGCAGACGGCCGGAAGGACTCTCTGTTCCCGCGATCCGCAAGTCGTCGAGGGTGGGCGAATGAGAAGGCTCAGCGTGCTCCAGGCCAAGAGTTTCCGCGGTAGCATGCAGCTCGCGACGCAGCTCGTGCGCATCTTGCGGTCGCTCGCTCGGATTCTTTGCCAGCGCATGCAACACGACGCGCTCGAGTGCTTCGGGAATTGACGCCACAATTTCTCTGGGCGGACGCGGCGCCTCGGAAACTTGTTTCAGCGCCAACGCCAGGGGTGTATCTCCCGTGAAAGGAGAAACACCGGTCAGCATTTCGTAGAGAATAATTCCCAGGCTGTAAACGTCGGCCGCGGGAGTCAGCGATGCAGTCCCGGCGCACTGCTCGGGTGACATGTAACGCGGCGTGCCGATGATGGCGCCCACCTGTGTAAGCGTGTTGTAGTCTTCATCGTGTTCTTCAACGGCAAACTTTGCGACACCAAAATCGAGGACCTTCACAACCGCGGGAAAATTAGGACGCTGTTCGATGAAAATATTCGCGGGTTTAAGATCGCGATGAATCAATCCACCTTCATGCGCGGCGCCTACGGCAGCGCATGCTTGCAACATGAACGAAACGGCGCGCGCGGGATCGAGCGGCGCTTCGTGCGCGAGCAAGTCACGCAGCGTGCGACCCTCGAGCAGCTCCATCACGATGTATAGATAGCCATCGTCAGTCGCGCCGAAATCAGTGACAGTCACGGCGTTCGGATGCTGCATGCGTCCGGCCGCACGCGCTTCACGACGAAATCTTTGCTGTGCCGTTTGGTCGCCAACGAATCGTTGACTAAGGACTTTCAGGGCCACCGGGCGATCGATGAGCAGATGCGTCGCGCGATACACGGTGCCCATGCTGCCGCCGCCGAGGGGTTGATCCAGTCGATATTTCCCTTCGAACACCCGGCCCAGCAACGGATCTATCGGGACATCGGCGATCGTGGCGTCCGCCTGTAAGGGCGTGTGATCGCTCGGACACACAAGCACTTCATTTGGATACTGCCGACCACATCGTGGGCATTGAAGCATAGGTGTCAGATGAGTTATGCCGAGAGAGCGCTAGGTCATTATCCCGCAACGCCGCGATTAGCGCTAACGCACGCCAGGAAATCGTTCAAAATAACATTGATTCATGATGGATTGTCGCGACGAACAAATCGGAGCTGACATCATGGGCAACCGAGTTCCTTCACTTCTTACACGGTTTTGGTTCTTGTCAATCGTCATCTCCCTGCCTCTCAATATCTGTGCGCAGTCAAAGGAGCGACCGAAGCTTAAGGATTTTGGATCGAGTCTGAAGCGTACTAAGTGGGACCCTAACAAGCAGCAGGCAATCGTCGCCAAACCAAAACCAAAGTTGGCGTCGAAAGACAACGAGGATCTCGATGTGGTGAAGGTCGAGACATCACTAGTGAGTAGTGATGTTCTCGTCCTTGACGCGCGGGGAAATCCCGTTGACGGTTTGACTGAAGACGACTTTCTGATCAGTGAGGACGGAGCGCAACAAAAGTTAGGAATGTTCTCACTAGGCACAAATAGTAACGTTCCGCGGACTGTCGTGCTGATTATTGATTATAGCGGCAGCCAACTGCCATTCATTGAAACCAGCATCGCCGCAGCCAAAACGATGATTGACAAACTTGGGCCGCTTGATCGCATTGCGATAGTCGATGACGACGTCGAGATGATCCAGGACTTCACCGCTGACAAAAAGATACTGAAGGACAAACTTGAATCATTGCGCAAACGAGCCACTTCTGGTGGATTTCTCGGTAACAGACGATTAGGCGAGAGCAAACAATACAGCGCGTTATTCGCCACCCTTAACGAAGCGTTCGATAGCGAGGACAAACGGCCGATCGTCATCTTTCAAACCGATGGCGACGAGGTGGGTTTTCTGCGCAATTCACCGATGGATTCATTGGAATCGCCTACCCCCCGCGGACGAGAACAAACACGGAGATATCTTGAGGAGCACCGCACCTCATTCAGTCTCGAAGACATTCACCGTGCGGCTGAGAGAGCGCGAGTCACCATCTACACGGTCACGCCAGGCTTTCGGATAATCGGCCTTTCCCTGGGACGAGCAATTAAAACAAGTGGGCGCAAGTCTTGAACAAAGCCTTCGGGTCGTGCAGACGCAGCTCCACCATAAAATGCTGGATTCTCTGCGTCAGCGAATGTTCCAACCTGAAATGCTTGAGTATTACCGGCAAGCGAGCGAGGTGACACAAACTGCCCTGGCGAGCGTCGCGATTGAAAGTGGTGGGTGGCTCATGTTCATGGATCGACCTGAACAAGCCGATGAGACTTATTCGCTCATCCTCTCCGATATCAACCGTCGCTACCTCGTCGGCTACTATCCCACCAACAAAGAGCACGACGGCAAGCGCAGGCAAATAGCAGTGACGATCAGTCACCATCCTGACTACAAAGTCATCGGCCGCAAGTGGTACTACGCCCCGGGCGCAGATCAATGAAAATTTATTACTGCTTTCCTGTTACCCAATCCTTCGCCGACACAAACGATTGCTTGTCATAGATCAGCACAATCGTTCCGACCGGCATTTGTTTATACATCTCGATCGCCGCTGAATTTGGTATGCGAATACAGCCGTGGCTCTGAGGCGAATCGGGCACGGAGGAGTTACCGTGAATCGCCAGTCCATCGCTAAAGTAGTTGGGATAATAAAGCAGACCCAGCGGCGACTTTCTCCACCCAGCGATCTTCGCATAGATTCTGAAGCGCCCTCGCGGCGTGTATGCCAGACCACTCATCCCTTTTTCGTTGTACTGCTTGTCGCTACCGGTTGAGACCGGGAGAACCTTCCTGACCACTCCTTCATCATTCGTCATCAACAGCACCTGGCGATCGAGATCAACTTCAACATGTTTGTAGCCAGGGTCTTTGGCCTGCGGCGCTGTCGCATTCATGATCGCGGCAATGTCTTCGCGACTGAGTTGGCCCGTAACTTGGCGACCTTCGTATTTCTGAAAAGCGATCAGAGCAGTTCGCCCTGCGCCATAACCCATTTCCGTCAGACGCGCGTTCGCTTCCTTCATCTCAACGCGAGTAAGCGCCGGCGTGTGCGTGTGCGGCGAACGTACTTTTCGCGTCTGCGCCTTTGTGACCGCGGATGAGTTCTGGATTGAGAGCAGCAGAGTTAGCGTAAGCAACAATGCCAGGTCGAGTTTTTTTGAGGTACGCATGAGAGCCCCTTGATTGTGATGAAGTCATCTATGAAGCGCTGGTCGA
>DNNE01000204.1:0-7923 GCA_003487805.1 Blastocatellia bacterium
CGCTGCTTCATAACATCAGTACCTGGAGCGGTAGCGACGGGGTCGCTGTTGATTTTTCGATTCAGATGCCTGAGTTATCACCCGGTCGCTACCGCTCTCGGTACTGACTGCATTACAGTTGTTTCGCAAGGCTTAACGACGCATGTCAACGAATACCAATCGTCCACGCATCGCGGCTTCGAGTTATCTGAACACAGCCCCACTCATCTGGAGCTTTCTTCATGGCTCTCAGCGCGACTCAGTCGAACTTTTCACGGACACGGCGCCGGCTCGTTGCGCTGAGATGCTGGCGAGCGGCCAGGTCGACGCGGCGCTGGTTCCGGTGATCGAGTATCAGCGCCTGCAAAACGTCCTCCTCGTTCCTGAGGTTTGCGTCGGATCGAAAAGCGCAGTTTGCAGTGTGGTGCTCGTCACGCGGCGGAATAATTTGAAGAAGGTCGAACGGGTTGCGCTCGATGAATCATCCCGCACGTCGGTCGCGTTGGTGCAGATCATCTTTCGCGAGTTTCTCGGATTCGAGCCGGAATGGATCAGCGCGGCCCCCGATCTGAAATCGATGCTGACGGCTGCCGACGCGGCGCTCATCATCGGCGATCCGGCGATGAAAATTCCCCGCGATCAATTTCGTGTCTTCGATTTAGCCACCTTGTGGCATGAATTTACCGGCTTCGGATTTGTGTTCGCGATGTGGATGGTGCGAGACGACAGCGCTGAAAAAATTCGCGCCGTTGATTTTGCGGCGGCGCGCGATGAAGGTTTGGATCACCTGGACGACATCGCTGCTGAAAATGAGACTGTCGTTGGACTAGGCCGAGAAGAAATCAGAACCTACTTGACGGAAAACATCGCGTTTCGTGTTGATGAGGAAATGCGGAGCGGGCTCAATCAATATTTTGAGCTCGCGCGAAAGCTCAAGCTCATTTCGTCTGCGAAACCGTTAGTCTTTATCGGCTAGTGGTTGGGCTGGCGAGGCGTGTCTCTGATCATCCTCTCGCAATGCGTCGTTCAAGATGTCTCTGAATTTCTCAACGAACTTCGAGTTTCTTCTCAATTGGAAGCTTCGACAACCGCCGACTTCTTTCCTCTTTCGCCAGACGTTTTCTTGCGAATAGCTCTTCGATTGTTCTTGACGGTTCCATACACATTTGAACCCCTCTTGGCTCACTTCGCCATCAACGCTTCAATCTCTTCCCTGTCTTTCGGCACTTTGTGCGTCAGCACGCGCGCGCCTTTCTCAGTCACCAGCACGTCGTCTTCGATCCGCACGCCGATGCCGAGATATTTTTCGGGGATCTCTTTGTTTAAGCCGTCAGGAATGCGGCTGGTATCGGGCGAGATGTAAAGACCCGGCTCAATCGTCATCACCATGCCCACCTCGGCAGGTCGCGATTCGCCGTTGAAGTAGTAACGGCCGGCGTCGTGCACATCGATGCCCAGATAGTGACCGAGGTTGTGCATATAGAACTGCATGTACTTCTTTTCTTCGATCAATTTCTTCGGATCGCCCTTGAGCAGCCCGAGTTCGACCATGCCTTCCGTCAGAATTTCGATCGAATGAGTTTTCAAGTCCTCCAGCCGCACGCCGGGGCGAACCATATCGATGCAGGACATTTGGCATTTCAAAACCAGATCGTAGATGTCGCGTTGAGCCTGACTGAACTTTCCGTTGATGGGAAACGTGCGGGTAATATCTGACGCGTAGCCCTTGTACTCGGCGCCCGCATCGACCAGCAGCAAATCGCCGTCGCGCAACTGGTCCTGATTGCTGATGTAGTGCAAGACGGTCGCGTTCCCGCCGGCGCCGACAATCGACGTGTACGAAGATCCCGACGCGCCGTGCTTGCGAAAGTACGCTTCGAGCATCGCTTCGACTTCGTATTCCATCATTCCCGGATGCACTGACTTCATCGCTTCTACGTGGGCTTCGGCAGCAATGTCGGCCGCCCGCTGCATGATCTCGACCTCTTCTGCGTTCTTTAGCACGCGCATCTCGTGCAAGATGGAAGTCGGGTCGACGATCGTTGCCGGCGGCTCGAGCGGCTTGCGATTGCTCTCACGCATCGAGGTAAGCTGGCGAATGATCTTCTGGTCCATTTCCGGCGTGCTGTGGCCGAAAGCGTAATAGAGCACGGACGGCCCATCGAGCATCTCCGACAACTTTTCGTCAAAGTCATTGATTGGGAACGCTTCATCGGCACTGTAATCGGCTACGGCTCCTTCGACGCCCGCACGATATCCGTTCCAAATCTCCTGCTCCAGATCGCGCGGCCGCACGAACAGCGTGAATTTCTTTTCTTGTGAAGGAGTGATAACTGCGATGGCGTCGGGCTCTTCGAATCCAGTCAGGTAAAAGAAATCCGAGTTCTGACGATAGCGATAATTCGTGTCGTGCGAGCGCACGGCTTCGCGCGCGGCGGGTATGATCGCGACCGAATTCTTATCAACGCGGCGCATGAATTCCACAAGTTGCGGCTTGAGCATTTGCTTCTCCTCGATGCTGGAAATTGGAGCCGTATTGTAACGCAAGCTGTTAGCTTGCGCCGAACGGGTGACGCAAACTAACAGTTTGCGTTACAGAGCTTCTAAGCGATAATCCATTTCGATGGCCCAGAGCATTCCTGCCAAATCGCCCGGCGCTGAAATCATTTGTCACGATCCCGCGACCGGCGAAGAGATCGGCCGCGCGCCGCTGGTGATGCCGGAAGAAGTAGCGCGCGCCGTCGGTCGCGCCCGGGCGGCGCAACCTGCCTGGGCCGCCCTCGGATTCGGCGAACGTGGTCGCGTCGTCATGGACGCCCGCAACCTCATTCTCAAAGAGTTGGAAGAGATCGCTTTTCTCATTTCGATGGAAACCGGCAAGCCGGTAGCAGAGGCAATTTCTCTGGAGCTGACGCCGGTGCTCGACCTGATGCAGTTCTTCGCGCGCAAAACTGCAAAGCTCCTGGGCCCGCGACGAATCAGCGTCGGTCAATATTGGACCATGGGTCGCACGTCGTATGAAATCTACAAACCGATCGGGGTAATTGGAATTATTTCACCCTGGAACTTTCCGTTGGCCACGCCGCTGGGCGAAGTTGTCATGGCCTTGATGGCCGGCAACACCGCCGTGCTGAAGCCCAGCGAGTTAACGCCCCTGACCGGTTTGAAGATCAAAGAAGTATTAGCACGTGCTGGTTTGCCCGATGGAGTTTTGGAAGTCGTGACCGGCGATGGGTCGACCGGCGCAGCCCTGGTTGGCGCAGGTGTGGACAAGATCATGTTCACCGGCAGCGTGGCTACGGGCCGTCGAGTCGCGGAAGCCGCGGCAAAGTATCTGATTCCCGTGGTGCTGGAGCTGGGCGGCAAAGATCCGATGGTCGTTTTAGATGATGCCCACATCAGCAATGCGGCGCGCGGTGCGGTGTGGGGCGCGTTCGCGAATTGCGGCCAATCATGTTCGTCGGTTGAACGCTGCTATGTGCACGAAAGCATCGCCGAGCAATTCATCGCTGAAGTGGTGAAGGAAACCAAACGACTGCATCAGGCCGCAGGCACAGAGAAAGATACTGATATTGGATCGATGTCGAGCGAGCGACAACTACGTATTGTCGAACGACACGTCAATCAGGCAATCGATCATGGCGCGGTCGCTTTAACCGGCGGCGAGCGATTGCGAGACATGGCCGGGCCCTTTTTTCCGCCGACTGTCATGACCGGCGTCAATCACGAGATGGACGTGATGCGCGAAGAAACTTTTGGCCCGGTGCTTCCGATCATGACTTTCAAAAATGATAACGAAGCTGTGCGCCTCGCGAATGATAGCCAGTTCGGTCTGACGGCGAGCGTCTGGACCAGGAACATCGCGCGCGGACAAGAGCTGGCGCGACAGATCGACGCGGGCACGGTGATGGTTAACGAAGTGCTGTACACCCACGGGATTGCACAGACGCCCTGGGGCGGCATGAAACAGAGTGGCCTGGGACGCACCCACGGCCGTGCCGGTCTACTTGAGCTGGTGCGCTCTCAACATATCCACGTGAATCGCGTTTCCTTTCTTCCCGACCTCTGGTGGTTCAATTACACCGAAGACGCCGGCCAGCTTTTCCGCGGGTTTGCGCGCCGATTTGCTTCCGGTTCAATCCTTCAGAGCATCCCGCTGCTGCCCCAGATGATTCGCCGCTGGCGCGCGCCTCGGGACTAAGCATCAAGCGGGTTGCAAGCCTTAACAGACGCAAGATTCTTCTTGCGTTTACGAACGGCTAGGCATATCATCCCGTCACCAAAACAGGGTCCCCCACCCGACGTTACGCTTGCTCCAACCGTTTTAGTTGATACACAACCGAATCTGGAGACAAATTAAATGAAGATGCGCACGAGATCGATCATTATGCTGGCAGCGGTTCTACTACTGACAGCGATAGTAGTACTTCCGCGGGTGATTGAGGCGGGACGATCCAAAGCTTCGACAGGCGAGAAAGCAGTGACGGTAACGCCTTTGGTTACCAACCGTTCGGGTCAGGATAAGAAAGACACGGTTACCGTAGGCGCTTCGATTCGCAACGATACTTCGCCACCGCTTCGCGACATGAAGCAGGAAAAGATGCCCAAGAAAGAGGAGAAAGAGGCGAACGAAAACCCGAAGGTTCCGGCCACGCTCAAACATAGAGACAGTCCCGATGCTGCTACTCAGCAGGCTACCCTCATGGACAGGTTCGCTCCTAACATGCCGAGCCCGCTGCTCAATTTTGACGGCGTCCCATTCCCCGGTGTCGGTTGCAACTGCGCACCGCCCGATACGGACGGCGAGGTGGGCGCGACCCAATTCGTACAGATTGTCAACGAAGGCTACCAGGTCTTCGACAAAACAACCGGCGCATCGCAGTTAGGCCCCGCAGGCATCACTACGTTATGGGGTAGTTTTGGCGGAGTCTGTCAGAGCAATGGAAATGGAGATCCGGTGGTGCTCTATGATCAACTGGCCAACCGCTGGATCATTAGTCAATTCGCCGGCGTCAGCGTGCCGACAGACGAATGCATAGCAGTCTCGACGACCAGCGACGCAACCGGCAGTTACAATCGCTATGACTTTCATCTTGGCTCGAACTTCTTCGATTATCCTCATGTCAGTGTCTGGCCCGATGCCTACTACATGAGCATGAACGTATTCAATTCGGCGGGCACGGCATTTCTTGGTCCGCAGCCTTTCGCCTTCGATCGAGCCAAGATGCTGGCCGGACTTCCGGCAACTTTCATCACTACCGGAGTGACCGGAGGATCGAACGAAGATGTCTATCTTCCCAGCGATCTCGACGGCTCAATTCTTCCGCCGGTTGGCGCCCCGGCATCTTTCGTAGAATTTCCGAGTGCTGGCGCTTATCGGGTGTTTCATTTCCACGTGGACTTTGCGACACCGGCCAACTCGAGCTTCACGCTTTTCTCGAGTCCACCGGCGGCGGGCTTTTCGTTACTCTGCGCGACCACACGGAGTTGCGTCCCGCAGTCAGGGACGACGAATAAAGTTGATGGCATTGGCGATCGCCTGATGTTCCGGCTGGGGTATCGCAATTTTGGTGATCATGAAGCACTCGTGGGGAACTTCACCGTAAATTCAGGTGGTGTCGCCGGAGTTCGGTGGTTCGAGCTGCGCAATGTGACCGCCGGGCCAGTGACCGTCTTCCAGGAGAGCACTTATCAACCGGATGCGACCTGGCGTTGGATGGGTAGCGTGGCCATGGATCAACAAGGAAATCTGGCCGTTGGCTATAGTGCATCGAGCTCATCGATTCATCCACAGATCCGCTATTCCGGACGCCTCTTCAACGATCCACTCAACACGTTGACTCAAGCTGAGAGCACGATCTTCGCCGGCGCGGGTAGTCAGACCGGGACGCTGAATCGTTGGGGAGACTACAGCGCCATGAGCATAGATCCGGTTGATGACTGTACCTTCTGGTACACCCAGGAATACATACCAGCAAACGGCAGCTTCAATTGGCGGACGCGCATAGCCTCGTTCAAGTTTCCGGGATGCGGTGGTTCACCGACTCCAACCCCGACACCAACTGCAACGCCGACCGCGACGCCAACGCCTACTCCGACACCAACACCCACTCCGACGCCAACGCCAACTCCGACACCGCTTCCTGCGGCTCCGAGCAATCTAACAGCGACGGCGGTTTCAACGAGTCAAATCAATCTGGCATGGACGGACAACTCAAACAACGAGAGCGGCTTTAAGATCGAGCGTTGTCAGGGAGCCAGCTGCACAAACTTTGTGGAGATTGCCCAGGTCGGTCCGAACGTCAGCAGCTTCAATAACACCGGGCTCTCGCGCAACACAAGGTATCGGTACCGTGTGCGGGCATTCAACGTCACGGGTAACTCAGGGTACTCGAATATCGCCGCGGCGAGGACGTTGAGGAATTGACCTGAGCTGGTGAACCACGGTTAGCCGACGGCCCGTCAGACTCTTCGGCGGGCCGTCTTTATTTGGTGCGATTGTAGAGTTAGAGAGAGCCTTCGTGTCTGTTCGTGATTCCTGGTTCGTGTGATTTCGTGGCCTGGTGTTTGTCGACTCGTCAGCAAAGCGCACCACGAAAAGACACGAACACAACACCAATCCACACGAAGGCGCGCAGGTCGAGATGGGTCAGAAGGGAATCAGTATGAAAGATGTTTTGAAAACCACAACTCTGGTTCTATTGTTCCTTGTCGGCACTGGTTTCTTTTTCCGTTATCAGGGCGACAAGCTGGCGGCTTCTGCAACCGGAAGCAATAATCAAGAGATGATCGCACTTGAGCGCGAGGCTGAGATGGCGCCTTTGTCGGCCAGCGAAGGCCGGGCGAAGTCATTGCCCGTGGGCCAATGGGGCGGAGAGCACATCAGCCTGGACGTTACAGGCCGAGGCGCGACCGTTGAATACGACTGCGCTCATGCAACGATAGCTCGAAGGATCACAATCGATCGACACGGCGGGTTCGATGTTTCCGGAAAGCAGTCTTCAGAACACGGTGGACCAGTTCGTCAAGGTCAGGAGGCTTCCGGCTATCCGGTACGTTTCAAAGGCCAGGTTAATGACAAGACAATGACGCTCAACGTCACCAACAGCCTCACCAAAGAGCTGATCGGAACTTTCACGCTGGTTCATGGCGCTGAACCTAGACTCATGAAATGTAAATAGCGGAGTCAGTGCTGCCTGCTGTAGCGGGTGGGTGAGTCTTACCTTTCATAATCATCTCGACGGGTTTGCTAAGCGAGTTCAATCACCCGGTCGCGCGGCATGTCACATCCGAAACCGCAATTGCGATCCCAGGATCGTGATATCTCCCGGCCTCGACCGCCCATCGTTCTGTCGCATGATGTAGAGATCCAATGTGAAATGTTTGTTGAAGGCGTGATTCGCGCCGACCGTGAACCGATTTCGCACCCAGTCGTGAATGCTCCAGTCATAGAAAACTTCGTCAGCCACATACCCGGTGAGCTTTGTTTTATTAAGAGTGAAAGGATGTTCCAACTGGATGCGGTTACGATAGCGCCACGCATCGACCTGCGGTTCGCGCCAGCGGCGCTCGAACCAGTTGCGCTCGACCAGCGAGAACTTCTTTACCGGAAAGCGGAGGGTGGCACCCAACGTCAAACGATCCTCCCACTCGTGTCGCAGATGTGGCGGATCGGCTTCGCGATGAAAATAAAATGGATTGAAACTCAGGTACTTATTTACTTTGATCACCCAACCAACTCCCCAGCGCTCATCCGCCAGCACCGTGATGTTTCGTCTCGTTCGGGTGGTTAGCGTGAGTACGAAATCAACTTGTTTGGTCATCGGGACCGCCAGCTGCGTATCGTTCCAAAACTGCGTATCGCTTTTCAGGGGCGCTTGTGACTGACCGGAAGCAATCGCTGAGATCGTCAGAAGGAGGACTGCGGCCAGGAATGGCGGGCCC
>DNNE01000204.1:8239-37660 GCA_003487805.1 Blastocatellia bacterium
GCGGTAGCCCGCCTCTAAACGCCGATTGAGTGTTGAGAATACCAGGTTGCTTAAGCTCTTCATCGTTGTCGCGCGAGTGTGTAGTTTGGCAGTACGCTGAATGAAGTGAGTCCGATGGCTACGCGATCGCCGCTTTTGTATCGCAAGGCATTCGCTTCCGGCTTGGGTCGCGTCACCATGATGGGGACTCCAGTCATTCGTTGAGGGGTATTTATCGTAACCTCGTAAAGCGCGTCGGTGTCGCCTTTGCGATGAGTAAGATCGAGGCGGACAGTTAGACGCTCATAAGCACCGACAAAATTTACTTCTTCGATTACGCCATTCGTAAGCCGGCGGCAGCCTTCAGGGAGATTTGCGTCCTGACTGACGCACACATCTTCGGGTCGAAACACGAGCTTAACCGATTGACCGTCACGAAATCGTTTCGTTTCTTTCTCAGCCGGCAGCTTTGCGGTGCCAATTTCAACAAATCCCGCCGCGGCCACGCCAAGCAAGAGATTTGCCGCCCCCAGAAACGTCGCGACGAACTCACTCGCGGGGTGATTGTAGACGTCGTCGGGGGTGCCGATCTGTTCGAGCCTGCCTTCGTTAAGGACCGCGATGCGGTCACCCAACTCCAGGGCCTCTTCCTGATCGTGAGTGATAAAGACGGACGGCACTTTCACTTGTCGCAACAGCGCCCGAATCTCTCGTCGCAAGTGAACGCGGGTTTGCGCGTCGAGCGCGCCGAACGGTTCATCAAAGAGCAACACCTGTGGTTTGTACGCGAGGGTGCGCGCAATCGCCACGCGTTGTTGTTGCCCGCCCGAGAGTTGCGACGGATATTTTTTGCGATGCTGCTCGAGTTGGACCAGCTTGATCAAGCGATCGACTGTTTCTCTTCTTTCTCTTCGTGGAGTATGACGAATCTTCAATCCGTAGGCGATGTTTTTCTCGACAGTCATCCGCGGAAACAATGCGTATGCCTGAAAAATAACGCCGACGCCGCGTTCGCGCGCGGGCAAATCAGTAACGTCCTTGCCATGCAAAATCACGCGCCCACTGTCAGGTTGTTCAAGGCCGGCGATGATACGCAGAATGGTCGTCTTGCCACTTCCCGATGCGCCGAGCAGGACGAGTGACTCGCCTTCCGCCACATCGAAACTGACGTCCTCCAGCACGCGCGATTTTTTGAAGCGCTTGCTGACGCCGCGCACGCTGGCGGCGACGCCCGTTGGTTGCTCACGTTCAGGCGCCCATGAAACATGGGGATCTCGTTCGGGTGCTAATGCCATTTTTGCGATCATGCTTCCTGTGCGAACTCCAGCCAATCACGAGCAAAGAAAAGGACACTGAAAATCACGAATGAAAGTAAAGCGAGAACAATCGCAATGGCGTTCGCGGCTTCGATCTGTCCTTCATTGAACTTGGCGAAAATATAGAGTGGCGCTGTCTGTGTGCGTCCGGCGAGATTGCCTGAGACGAGAATTGTCGATCCGAATTCGCCGACCGCGCGCGCGAAGGTCAGCAGCGCGCCCGAAACGATGGCGCCGCGAAGGCTGGGCAACGTCACGTGCCAGAAAGTCTGCACGCGCGTGGCGCCGATCGTCGCTGATGCTTCTTCGAGCGAGCGGCTCATGGTATCGAACACTGGCTTGATTACTCCGAAAGCAAGCGGAAAAGTAACGAAGATGTTGGCCAGGATGATTGCGTACGGGGTGAACATGATCTGCTGATTTTCTGAGAAGTATCGGCCGATCATTCCATATTTTCCCCACAGCAGCAGCAGCGCAAATCCGGCGACAGCCGTGGGAATTGCGGTGGGTAGAGAGATGGTCACGATGACCGCGTTGCGTCCCCAGAAGTCGTAACGCGAAAGGACGTAAGCCGCGAACAAACCGAAGAGCACGTTAAAAGCTGTCGCCCAAAAGCTCGTAACCAGCGACAGCTTGAGCGCGAACACAGCTTCCGGCGCGACCAGCGAAGACCAGAACACCCCGGGTCCTTTGCCGAATCCGTAAACGAAAATTGATAGCAGCGGCAACAAGACCAGCGGCAGCATAATACCCAACATCATGCCGATGCTGACTGGCCGTGCGACATCGAAACCGCGCACGTGTCTGATTGAACTGATCTTCATTTAGATATAGTTGCCACGTAGACACAGAGGCACAGAGATTCAAAACAAGAAAGAATTCAATTCGCTTTTCGATCTATACTTCATTTCTCTCTGATTTGCTCTGTGCCTCAGCGGCAATCTATTTTCTCCGCTGCACCTGATCGCGAAAGATGCCTTCGATGATTTCCGGATAAGCGCGGCTCCATCCACCGAGCAAAGGATCGTTGACCGTAAACGGATATTTGATGGTTGCGAGTTCCTTGTTTTCCTGATTAAGAGCGTCGTTTGTGGCTGAACGGAAATTGAACTTCACGAAAGCTCGTTGGGCTTCTTCACTCCATAAATACTGCATGAACGCATCGATGACCTGCCGATCAACCGCCGATCCATTTCGATCGATGACCACGGCCGGATGCTCGCTGAGAATTGTCGCTTCCGGGATTACTATCTCAGCGTCGCTCTTGCTGTTCGCTTGTTTCATCAGCAAGGCATCGAGCTCGTAAGTGATCAGCGCGTCACCATTGCCGAGTTCGAAGGTCGTGCGCGCTTCGCGCGCGGAAGCCGGTGTCGTAATAACGTTATGCCAGATCGCCTGTAGAGTTTGTAAAGCGCGCGCGCGATCGGGTTCGCCCGTTTGCTTCTGCGACTTCACGAGTTCTGATCCATACATCGCCAGGATGGACCATTGTGCGCCGCCTGAGCTGGTTGGATCGGGATGGATCAATCTAATGCCGGGCTTGGCCAGGTCGCTGAAGTCATGAATGCCCTTCGGATTTCCTTTGCGCACCAGAATGACAAAAGGTGTTTTGTTGACGATTCCTTGTTGCGGCAACAAGTGCCAGTCTGACGTCACAAAGCCGGCCTGTTTTAATCGATCTGCATCGCGTTCAATCGAGAGAATCGCGACCTGCGCTTTCACGCCTTGCAGTATTTGATTAGTAACAGTCTCAGACCCGGCGAATGATGAAGTGAAATGGATGTCCAGGTTGTGCTCTCGCTTTGCCTTGGCAGCAAACGCCGGATAGATCGCTTTCTCGAGCGGCTCTTTCATGATCGAAAAGCCGTAGAGAGTGATATTGATTCCACCGCCGCCTTCCGACATCGATTTTGGCAGGCAACCGTGAATCGTTGCTAACGAGAGCAAGACTGCGGCGACTGCGGCAAAGCGAAACCGGTTGATTGATGTTTGGATGATCACTGACAAAACACCTCCGCTGCGAACTGACTTCAGCTCGGGGGAATGATTTCGTTAGGGGTTGATTAAGCTAATCCGTTAATAACATATTTCGCGATTTAGCGGAATAGGAGGGTGGGTCGCCGGTGGGTTGGGTTCGGGTCACCATTTACATCTTTTGGAACGCAAACTGTCAGTTTGCGCGCAAGCTAACACCTTGCGTTACCTTGATTAAGTAACTCGCCGCCCTTTAGGATGAGTGTTCAATGACATGGAGGATTTGAGTTTGTTCGGAAAGTGGATGCGCGCGCGTGAAATCGCGCATACGAAGAGAGACGACAATCGTGTCGTGCGGCCGTTTCAGTGGGGGCTCGAGTTCATCAGCGACCACGTTAACGGTGACGATCCGCGCGCTGTTTTTCGTCAACACACACAGCGAGCAATGGAGCGCAGTGATGAGTTCTATTCAGTTGCCCAAATCAACGATTGGAACCTCACCGGCGATCACCTCACCTGGACGAGCGTTGTCGAAACACCTTCAGCCGAAAACAATATTGTCCATGCGCGACTGTTTCTCCCGCGGCGGGAACGGAAGAACAAACCGCGGGCGGCAGTTGTGGTCCTGCCCCAGTGGAACGCCGAAGCGCAGAGTCACGTCGAAGCTTGCCGCATCTTCAATCGCCTGGGCATGACGGCGCTTCGCCTGACTCTTCCTTATCATGAAGAGCGACGACCGCATGAGATCGAACGCGCTGAGCACCTGGTCAGTTCGAACATCGGTCGCACGATTCAGTCAATGCGTCAGGCGGTCCTCGACACGCGCGCCGCGGTTCGTTGGTTGAAGGAACAAGGGTTTGAACGGATCGGAATTTTGGGGACCAGCATTGGATCGTGCACGGCATTTCTCGCGTTCACTCATGACGAGTCGATTGATGTCGGCGTATTCAATCATGTGTCCGGCTACTTCGCGGACGTGGTTTGGAAGGGAATCTCGACGCACCACGTGAAGCAGGCAATTGAAACGAATGTCACACTCGAAGAACTGCGCGAGTTTTGGAAACCGATCAGTCCCGTGCCGTTCGTGCCGCGTTTGCTGCAGATGAAGCGGCGACCGATGCGCTTCATCGCCGCCCGTTATGACTTGACGTTCCCGGTCGATCTATCGAAGCAAGTCATCGCTGAAGTGACGTCCCTCGGTATCGATCTCGACGTCGTGTGGCTTCCGTGCGGTCACTACACGACCGCAGAGATGCCGTGGAAAGCGATCGACGCGTGGAAGATCGCGACCTTTATGCGGAAACATTTATAGGCGATTGATTACGCGTTCCAGCGGAGTCCGGCCGCGTCTGTCGAATGGAACAATGCCGCTTCTTACTTTGCGTGTTCGGATTTTGTTAATTACGGGATCGGCTGACTGTAAATTGTGAGACTGCGAAGTCTCAATTAACGACGGCGAGGGCACATTTGAAGGTGGTGAGATTGCAGCTGAAGGCCTTTGGCTCTGTCTTAGATCGAGCACGGTGAGTGTTGGCTTTGCGAAAAGGCGCGGCACCACAATGAACCATTGGCAGCAGCCGCCACACGCCATTATGAACCAGGCGGTTATGTAGTCAGATGGATAGTGAACACTCTCGGATCCGAGAAAGATCATCGATAAGAAGAGAAAGACGACGCCAAAAGGAAAAGACAGTAAGAACATGAACAAGAACATCGTCTCGCCGGCCGCAAAACAGGCTTCATCGGTCGACACGCACATGTTCGTCCCGGTCAACAGAATCATTAGAGCGGCAACGAACCAGGCAGTTTTCAAGCACAATATGACTTTGTTTCTCATGTTGCGAAGTCGTTTCCTGAATTACACTCTTAGACCTTCTGCCAGTTAATTTGTTCCGGCGATTCCTGTGCTGCACCCAACTGAACAACTCCTGGACGACCTTGAGACTGCGAAACGCGAGTTTGGTATTCCGCAGGCAAAGATTAACTCGGCGCTCTCGCGCTTAGAGAATCTAAAGCTCGAGGATGCGGATGCACTGGTCCGTCTGCACGAGACTCTGTTGTTTCTACGCGCGTACAGCCATGGACCGCGCGTCCTCAAAAAAGTTGAGAAGATCCTCAAGACATTCAGACAGTGGGTCGATGCACTTCGCGCTGCGGAGGTGGATCTGTCAGCTATCGATGATCCGGAAGTTTCAGGAATCGCCGGCGGCTCAGTCACCAGCAACTTCAGTTATGCAATTGTGCGCTGGCTGGTCGCGAAATATCCCGCGCAACTTTCAATCGACTGGGATTGGTTTGAAGAGGAAGATCGGTTCGGCGCGACGATGCCGACATTTCTGCCACTGCTCGAAGATGATGCGATGGTCGAAGCTCACGTACCGTATCGCGAGTGGCTGCGAGCGGCAAAGGGTCGCCGGCGCGAACTCGTGTGGCTGATCGAACGGTTCGAATCGTTGCCGTTCTCTGACAAGACGAAAGCAAACCTCTACGACAGTCTGAAACTTCACATCACCTGGCGATACGGTTTTCGTGCCTCGCGAACGGGGATGCGATTATCGGTTCGGCGGATTTTCTTTCACAAATCACCTTTGATCGCGCGTCGCGATATTTTGCTTTCGCGCGAACTCACATCCGAAGCGATTCCCCTCGAAAGACTTTCACGCGCACAGGGCGAGAGGGTTGTTAATCTGGCGCGCGAGACTTCTGCCGTTCGCTATCGCGAGTTGCACGGGTTCACCTATGGCGACGCGAGTCGGATCTTAAAAGCCGATCTGGGGCGCGGCACACAGGCTTTCGTAACCGGCGTGCCACCCGAAAAGCGTCTGCCGTTGCGCGCGTATCACGCCGCGTTGATCTTCAAGAACGGCGTGCCCGTTGCCTATTTCGAAGGCCTTTCGATTTGCGAGCGAATGGAGAGCGGCTTCAATCTTTATTACACGTTTCGTGACGGCGAGACGGCCTGGCTGTACGCGCGAATTCTCCACTTGATGCGACAACTTCTCGGGGTGACCGTCTTCTCGATCGATCCCTATCAAGTTGGACACGAGAACGAAGAAGGGATCGAATCGGGCGCGTTTTGGTTTTATCGCAAGCTCGGATTCCGGCCCGTCAAACCTGAATTGCTCAAACTAACCAAGGCAGACGAAGCCAACGTCCTGAAGAATCCAGGCCATAGAACGTCTGCTGCTAAATTAAGAAAGCTCGCGGCCGGTCACATGTTGTTTGATCTAAATGAAGAAAAATCGCGAAATCGATGGGATAAATTCGAAGTGCGCAATATCGGGCTCGCCGTCCAGCGTCGCATGGCGCGCGAGTTCGACGGAAACGCGGCAGCAATTCGAGAACAATCGCTGGATTTCGTGAAGCGCGCGCTACGAGTTACCAGTCGAAGCTGGAGTGAGAGTGAACTCGCCGCACTTCGTAATCTTTCACTCGTGCTGGCCATGATTCCCGATCTGGAAGAATGGAACGCAGATCAGAAACTGTTGGCGACTCGAATTATTCGCGCCAAGGGCGGCCGTGATGAGGCTTTTTATTTGAAGCTAATGCAAAAACACGCCGCCTTGCGCGACGCGTTGATGCGATTCGGTTGTTGAGCTACTTATATTGGCGCTACGTCGAGCGCGCGGTTGAAGGGACGATATAAATCGTTGTAGTGACGAATGGAAACGTCGAGCGCTTCCGGCAATTGCTCAACGTCTGAAGGATTGATTACCAGATTCACGTTATGAAGAAAGGCAGCGTGCAAGTCCATTGTGCGTACTCCGGACGTTACGTACACAAAGAAAAGCCGGCGCCGTTCGGATGGGCGCAGCAAGCGAACTTCACGAGTGATGAATGCGACGCCCTGTTCAACCGGATCGAAGTTCGCGTCGAGCACTACGACATCCATCCGTTCTTCGCGCATGCGTCCCAATCCCTGGGCCGTATTGTCGGCTATGAACACTTCATAATCATGCGCCACCAGCGACTCGGCTATCGTTTCCCGGTACGCGGGGCTGGCGCAAACCAGCGCCTTGCGTCGATCCCAGGCCGGCCTCTTTCGACTGACTCCCGCATGACGGTCAGAGTGTTGTAGCGCCGCGGCCAGCAGTTTTGCAATCTCGCTTAGACCAGGGGCGCTCTCTTCTGCCGATACTGATCTAATCTCTCCGGCTGGCTTGAAGGCCGGTGCCGTCAAAGGACGCTCGAAGTGTGTAGCAGTTACTTCGATAGTGGCCTTGGCTGCGGTGGTGGGCGCCGTTGTCGTCGTTTCGGGCGTCGATGTCGGCGGGTGATTCACGCTCGCCTGGCACTTCGGACAGCGCACGGAAAAGGGGCGAGACGGCGTCTTGGCGTCATCAAGTTGTAGACGCGCATTACAGTGTGGACAAATGAGAACCATGGTTTTGAAATAATTGTCGATTACTCGTTAAGACTAAATCCGGCGGGCCGTTGCGATCTTTGATTGGGAACCATGTTTCGCCCCTGAGTGCGGATGAAGTCCTCGCCTGAGGTCAGACCTTTAAGCGAGAGCAACAGATTGTTTTGATTCGTTGCGAAACCCAAACCATCTTCAACGGTAATCACATTGCTTTCGATCAAGTCCTTGATGACGGAATCGAAGTCCTGCATGCCATCGAGCTTTCCATCACGCATCGCATCGAGCAGAGACTTACCTTCGGCCTCTCCGTTCTCGATGTACTCGCGAGTTCTGGGCGTCGATTGCAGGATCTCGACCGCGGCGATACGTCCGCGCATGTCTGCACGCGGAATCAAACGCTGAGAAAGGATGTAACGAAAAGTCTGTGCAAGACGCGTCCGGATGACGGGCTCTTCATTCTTCGGGTAGAGTCCAATGATGCGGTCGACAGTTTTCGACGCGTCGATCGTGTGCAGAGTTGAGAGCACCAGGTGTCCCGTCTCGGCAGCCTCGAGAGCAATTTCAGTTGTCTCAAAGTCGCGCATCTCACCGATCAAGATCACTTTGGGAGCTTGTCGCAAAGCCGCGCGTAAGGCAGACGGAAAATCTTTAGTGTCGTGTCCAACCTCGCGCTGGTTGATCGTTGAATTCTTGTGCGTGTGCAAGTACTCGATCGGATCTTCGATTGCGACCACATGATAATGTTTCGTTTCATTGATGATGTCGATGATCGCCGCCAGCGTGGAACTCTTCCCGGATCCAGTCGGCCCAGTGATCAAGACCAGTCCGTTTCGCAGTTCAGCTATTTCGGCGAGCTGGGTTGGCAGGTGTAGCGACGCAAGCGAAGGTATGTCCGTAGGAATCACGCGCATGACGATGGAATAAACTCCGCGCTGCTGAAAGATGTTGCAGCGGAATCGAGCGCGTGATGGTAGCGAATAACTAAGATCCGCCGTGCCTCCCTTAACCAGCTTCTCCGCGGCGTCAGGGTTCTCCTGTAACAGCGTCATCGCAATTATTTCTGTTTGATATGGCGTCAGTTTTTGCAGGCCAAGCGGTTGAACCGGCGTTAGCTTTCCGTTGATCTCAACCTGTGGTAACTGGCCAACTGAAAAATTCAAGTCGCTGATCTTGTCAGAGACCAGCAACATGCGTTCGATAATGGGTGGCAGATCGAAGAAGCTCATTTGATGATGTGTTGTGAGATTGAATCGTTCGCGCTGAGGAATGCGCCCGCCGAGCAAATCGGCCAGAGCCATTCTGAACGATCTCCTTGTAAAAACGCAAGCAAAAACGTTTAGCGTTATTGAACTGACGTTAACGTTAGGAAATCACGAACATTTCTCGCGATTTGCGCCGGTTCCGCTACGATGGCTGAAATGATAGCCGCAGAGTCGGCGCCCGCTGACCAGACGCCGACGACGTTCGATTTGTCGATCCCGCCGATGGCTACGACCGGCAAAGGGCTGTTGAGAGATTTGATTATGCCGAGCGCGTCGAGACCGGCAACGGGATCTGGGTTGCGTTTGCTTTGAGTTGCGAAGATTGGACCGAACGCCAGGTAGTTGATCGGCAGATCGAGAGCTGCTTTGACTTGCTCGATGTTGTGGGTGGAGAAACCAATGATCGCATCGTCTCCGAGTAACCTGCGTGCGACCGCTACCGGCATATCGGCTTGTCCCAGATGAACTCCGTCCGCTCCTAACGCGAGCGCGACATCGACACGGTCATTTATGATCACGTTTGCGCCGGCCGAGCGGGCAATGCTAATCGCCTCGGCTGCGTCAGTAGAGAAGGCGCGCACGGAATTACTTTTCTCACGAAGTTGGATGAACGTTGCGCCTCCCGCGATGAGACGCTTGACCTGTTCAGCGTGACTGAGAGATGAAAGTGTTGTATCGGTAATCGGATATATTTTTGGAAGATGAAAACTCACGTGTTCAGTTATGATGGATCATCATGAGCGAAGGACACAACGATCACGAGGGGACCGAGCAGGGAGAGACCAGCAAGCCGCAAGAAAAAGCGGACCCGAAGCCTGCCTCATACTACTACGATGATTCAACGAATTATGAAACGTATTGCGAAGACGATGACGACGAGCCAACGCTCGGCGAAGCTACTGATTAAGAACCAATGTCTCGAGTTTGTCGCAGGGCTTCGTAGAGTGTGATGGCAACCGCGTTGGCCAGGTTCAAGCTTCGCACTCGTGGGTTGAACATCGGGATCTTCAGACATCGCTCCCAGTTACTTCTCAAAATCTCTTCAGGGAGTCCGCGTGTCTCTGGACCGAACACGAGACAGTCCTCAGGTTCGAATTTGTAATCCCAGATGGACCTCTCTCCCTTTGTTGAGAAGTAAAGAAGTCGTGCTTGTGGCAGTGAATCATAAAGCTGCGCTAAGTCGCGATGCCGGCTGATGGAAACCTCGTCCCAATAGTCGAGCCCGGCCCGGCGTACGGCCCGATCATCGAGCCGAAAGCCCGTCACCCCAACAATATGCAAAGGTGTCCGCGTGGCTGCGCAGAGTCTCGCGATGTTTCCGGTATTCTGAGGAATCTCTGGCTCAATGAGAGCGACGCTGAACATCTGTCGAGGTGCAAACTAATCGAGAGAAAATAAAACCTTCACCGGCTGGTGATGATGTATTGAGAAAGAGGTTGCGCAAAAATAATAGGAACGGCGTCGCTTGGTAAAGCATTCGCCGTTCCTTTTAAAGGGCCTTCAAGGCCTCATAGGATGTGCGCCACTTGAACGTGGTCGTTGTTTCCTGCTTGAACGAGCTATCTCTTCTTAGCGGACTTCTTGCCGCCTTTTTTCGCGGCGCCTTTTTTAGCGGCCTTCTTTTTAGTTGCCATAGTGTCGTTTCTCCTTCTTCTTAAGTTTCAGAGTTAGTGACCACAAGATACTGTACTTCGATACCTCTTGTGGTCTAGAGAAAACGGCGCACAACATGTTGCTATATAAACCTTAATTAGATCGTTGTCAACAATTTATTACAGCTACGCAAAAAATTCTTGTTGCTCGGTCACAGCGTAACTTGACGTTGAGACGTCGCGCGCACGCGTGAGATCCGCACATCGAATGACTAATCGATCGCGATCATTAGAGAGCAGTACTGGCTATCTGAAGAGTGGTGTGAAGAGCCAGCCGTCATGACGATCAATTCCATAGTAAGTCATGACAGAGTTGCGTTGACTACGACTGGCGACACCGAGGAATGGACCAGATGAGTTTGCCGAATCGTCTTCGCCGCCGGGAGCTGTGTTGGTCGATTCAGTATCAAGCACGTTCGTCATTTGTGGAATCAGTGATGCCAGCCGGGCCATGTCACCGCGTGGGGTTGGTGGTACGCCGCCGGAGTACACCGTTAACGATTTTACGAATGCCCCGACGTCTTCAGACGTAGGCCCAACCAACTTCCATTCACCCGAACTCGAAAGCGGATCATGCGCGGCCTCAGAGCGCAGGATCTGAAGTTTTTTGGTTCCTCTGGGGATTCCCTGAAGCAGATCGTCCATTGAATTGGGCAGCGAATTTACGCCTTGCGCGCCGCGATACCTGTAATACGCGCGAATCGCGTCCCCCACCTGTTCGCCCCGGAAAATGGCCTCTTTTTCGCGTTCTCGCTGTGCTTGTTGACGAATATTCTGGGCGGCGCCGAGGGCAAAAAGTGCGATCAGACTCATCACCAGCAGCAACGACACCAGCGCGTAGCCGCGTTGCGAATGATTCGCTGTAGACTGAAATCTGGTTCGCATAATTACGGCTCGTCGTCCACGGCTCTCGTTGGCGGCCGGTAAGAACCAGGAGAATTTGGATCTGTCGAAAAAGGAATCGTGGTCGTGATCTTCAATGTTATATCGATCAGCTTAACTTCTTTCTCAGAGATGCTCACGACGCGAAAGCGCGTACCCACTACATCGCCACGTTGCACGTTCAGCAGGTCTTTGTTTCCCTTATCCTGGAGCACCGCCGTGTCGTTGAAGTGCGGCTTGCCGATAAGGCCCACGTAGTTGTAATTCGGGAGCGGCGGCGGCGTCACATTCAGCGTGATCATGTTCGAGTAAATCTGTCCGTCGTTGCTACGCACCATCACTTGTCGCACGCCCGGGTTGGCGATGAGGTTTGCGGACACGGTGGCAAACAGTTGTTGTGGACTAATGAACCTGGTCGGCAGATCTCGACCATCCAGAACAATGTGAAGCGCCGGCGTGAACTTCTCCCCATTCAACTGCAAAGTGAAATCGGCCGGTGTCCGCGCATACACATTGGACGGCGAGAGCGATGAAGCCGTTACGGGCGGCGTCGGCGTCGGAGTCGGAGTAACAATCGGTACAACCTTCGGCGTTGGTGACGGCGCTTCGTAGAAAGAAAAGACATTCCGATTCGCTTCTGATGCGGGTGGAAGCGGCACCGGATAAACTATCGGTTGATAGATTGATAAATCATCACCACCTCCGTCCGGTGGTCCTGATAGCGGTGTGGCTCCGGCCCGTGGTGACGGGGACGGGCGACCTGCGATCGTGTTTGTTGGAGGCTTCGACGATCCGCCGAAGAAGACATAACCCAGAACGATGATCGCCACCAGACCCAGCGCTCCGGCCGCGATCATTTTCTTCTTCTCGTTTGGATTGTTCGGATCGAAAAACTTCATAAAATCTCACCCGTAAATTAAGGGGCGGCGGTTTTCGCTTCAGGTCTTTGGAAATAAGTCGCCAAATCGAGTCTTAAACTGACTAATCCGCCGCGGCCACCGGCAATTACCGGGGGAGTTACCGAAGTTGGGCCTACACTCCTCGAAGTCCGCGGCTGGATCGGCGCACTAACGGGCGGTTCGGTAGCGCCCGACTGTCTGACTCCTTCCAGTTCGATCGCATTGATGATGAGAAACTGTCGACTGGTTTCGATGTCACGAACAAAATGGCGGATGTTCTGATAGGGACCTTCAACCGTGACGCTCACGGCAATTCCCGGATAAATGCTCTGCCATTTTGCATTGCTCTGTTTCTCGGCAGTCATGCCAGGTTGCACCTGCGTCTTGGCGCCCACGAGATCAAGCGGCGAATAACTCGGCCCCGCAGTATTCCGCAAACCATTACTCTTGATCAGATCGTTCAGGACCGTGTAGAGCGACATGCGACCCGAACTCTGCGCAGGTAACCAATTGCTCTCGAAGTCTTCGAGGCTCGCGTTGATTTTATCGACTCTCTCCTTGGTGGTCTTGCCTTCATCGAGAGCGGTGCCCGACGCCTGGCGTTGTCCTTGCAAGGTCTTGCGCTCAAGTTCCGCTGATTTCAGGTGCGAGTTTGCAGGCAGATAAAAATAGATGTAAGCAAAGACGACGAGGATTGCGAGCAGCGCGGCGCCGGCGAGTCCTATCAACTCAGGGAGACCGATAACGTTCAATGCGGGCGGGCGGCGTAGCTGGCGGAAAGGAATTGAAATCTGCCGCCGCGGAGCCACTGTGTTGCCGGGCATGGGGTGCTCTTGACTCATCGAGCTTTGCCTCCTTCGCCGGCAGTATCGACACGTCGTTTGGACGCCGTAGGCTCAATTGCAAATCCTGCGCGCGGCACATAATGAACATTCAACTCGTATTCGGACCCGGCTTCGCCTTTGCCACGTTGTGGGTTCTGCGCAATGAGTTCGGCGCGGAAGACTCCCTGCGACTCCATGTCCTCGATCATCTGCGTCACGTTTGAGGGCGCCTTGCTGGCTACAACCAAATCGAGATCCGCCGCCGGACGATCGCCCTCCATGCCGACGCCTTTCACCAGGATGCGAGTGACTTTTATTTCTCCAGGCAGCGAGGCTTCCAGATCGGCAAACAAGCGTGACCACGAAAATCGCTTACGATCGACCAGCGCGTGCGCGTATTTCAAGTCCCGTTTTTGGTCGGGAGTAAGCGCCGTCTCGACCGCCTCGGCCTGTTTCTTTAGCGTGTCATTTTGCTTTCGCAGATCCGCGATGTCCCGCTCTGTCGTCAGGATTTTGGCGTTCGTCTGAAATGTCGACTGCGCGATGAACAACAGTGCGACTACCGACAAGAGTGCGACAAAAGCCGTCACCGTCCACGGCAGGACGCGATTACGAAATGGGTTACTGGATAGGTTGAGTTTAGCGCTCATTACTTCCGGCTTACTTTCATGAAAAGGATACACGCCAGTCGTGAACTGGCGCAAACGGGTCTTAGTTCGACGGCGTTCCCAGAACTTACACGTTAATAGATGAGCAAGGTTGCGGAAAGAGTTGGCAGGATCACGCGCTGGCGCTCATTTCCAGTCGATCGAGCTTTAGATAGAGGCCGCGACGGGTGAGGCCAAGCTCGCGCGCGGCGCGCGAGATGTTCCCTTTATGCTTGCTCAAGGCTTCGGCGATCATGCGGCGTTCGACTTCTGCCAGCGCCTCAGCCAGCGTCACGTTTTGCAGAGGAACAGTGGCGGCCTGGCCCGCGCCGTTAATAGAAGTAACTTTGCCCGCCGGAGTCACGGGCGAGCGCATCTGCCGCAATTCCGGCGACAATTGTTCGGGAGTAATAACCATTCCGTCCTCAGCGCGAGCGATTACGCGTTGCACTTCATTGCAAAGCTGCCGCACGTTACCCGGCCAATCTCCAACCATCAGCAGGTCGATTGCCTGTGGGGCAATCTGAATATCACGTCGTCCGAATTTTGCCGAATAATGGTTCGCATAATAATTAACGATCGTCGGAATCTCTGAGCGACGCTCGCGCAAGGGTGGCACGCGCAAACGAATTACATTTAGCCGGTAATACAAATCTTCGCGAAAGCGGCCGTCCGCGACCATCTCTTCCAGATCAGTGTTGGTCGCCGCGATGATGCGCACGTCGACCTTCGAGGGTCGCTGCTCACCCAATGGCTGAATCTCGCCTTCCTGAAGAAAGCGGAGAAGTTTTGGTTGAACATCGATCGGCAGATCGCCAATCTCGTCAAGAAACAAAGTACCGCCTGCAGCCGCACGGATCACGCCGTCAGAATCTTTGACCGCACCGGTGAAGGCGCCACGCCGGTAGCCGAAGAGGTAACCTTCAGAAAGCTCCTTCGGCACTGCCGTGCAGTTAAATGGAACGAAAACTTTGTCGCGTCGCGCTGACAACGCGTGAATCGCGCGCGACACTAATTCCTTGCCGGTGCCTGATTCACCAGTGACCAAGACCGTAACGTCCGACGATCGAATCTTGTGTACTTCTTCGACCAGGAGGGTCATCGCAGGACTCGAATGAATAAAGCCGGGCATCAATCCTGAGCCGGCGAGATCCGTCTCCTCTCCGCGACTCTGGCTGCTGCGATTGCGCTCTCGCAACGCGCAAACGTCCATACCCAATTCAACTATGCGCAACAAAGGGTCGAGTGAGAGTCCCCCCGCGAGCTGAGCTGATTCACGAGGCGATATCATCAGCGTCGCATGTGGCGCATTGCTTGAATTCAAAGTAACGACGGCGGCGTCGTGCTTCCTGGCAAAAGATTCGAGTTGCGTGTTGCTATGCACCGTGGCGAATTGCTTTGCCAGGGCTGAACTCTCGTGCTGATCCAGCCCGTGCGCGATTACTACGCGCTGTTTTGTCTCTGAATGTGGCTCGAAAACAACCACGCTAGCGCAATTAGTTTCCTGACGAATTACGGCGGCCAGTTCGTGCAACAACAATTCTCTCGAGGCAACAGCTTCGGCCAGTCGAAGCGTCAAGAGCTGCGCGACTGTTTCGCTCTGGCGTGATTGCTCGGCGGTACTTCCATCGAGCGCCGTTTTGGCTTCTTCGGTTCGTGCGAGATCGAGACGCGCCCCGAGTTCCCGGAAAATGTTAGTGGCTCTCGCAAAATGCTCGGCGGCGCGGTCCGGTTGCGCCAAGGCATAAGCCCGGCCCAATTCACAATGGGCGCGGGCGCTTCGGTAACGATCACCGAGCAGATCAAAGATCGAGACGCTTCTCCCAAAATGCTGAGCTGCTAATCCCGCGTCGCCAGTCGCCATTTCCAGCAGGCCGTGCAGTCGTTGTGCTTCCCCGGCGAGCAGCAAATCAGTTTCGGAATCTGTTATCAGGCCGGCGATCTTTTGCAGATCATCATTGGCTTCGTCTGTCTTTCCGGACATCAGCGAGGCTTCGACCAACAGCAGTCGTGACTCGCAAATCGCCTGACGATCGCCGATCAAATCTGCAAGCGTAAGTGCGCTCTTTGCCTGCGCGAGCGCTGCTTCGCCCTTTTTCATAGCGACGTAACACCGGCCCAGCGTGCGATGAGTCTGGCACCTGTACCAGTTGTTTCCTTTTTCCGTCGCCAGCGCGACTGCTCTTTCAAGCAGAGTGTGTGCTTCTTCCAATTCGCCGCGCAGCATCAAAAGCTCGCCCAGCGAATCCAGGATCATCGGCACTTCGTTTCCGACGTCGGTCGCCTCACCGGCGATCGACAACGCGCGCTCCAGGGCCTCTTGCGCGCGGTCCCACTGACCCAGCAGAACGAGATTAATACCGAGGTTGTTATAGCCTTCCGCGGCGCTTGCCTTATGATCAGTTCGTTCGTAGTAGGCAATCGCTTTTTCGAGGTAACGAATGCCATCCTGTGGTCGCTTAAGAAACCAACACGCGCCCGCCATGTTTGAGTAAGTGCGCCCGAGCAGATAGCTCGCCGGATGATCACCGACCAGTTTGATCGCCTGGCCAAAGTTCTCGATCGCGGCTTCTGAGTTGCCTTCCTGAATGTCGGCGATGCCAAGCCCGAAATAAGTTTCCGCCAATCCGCGCCACTCACCACTCTGGCGATAACATTCGAGCGCGCGGTGTGAATAATCGCGGGCGATGGGATATTCAGTGATTGTGCGATAGACGCGAGCAAGCGCCGTGTAAGCGGCTCCGGCGATAGCGCCGTCTTCCGGCACTTCACGCAAAGTTGATTTCAGCAGTGAGATTGCTTTGGGGTGATCGCGATTGTAGTTATAGGCGAGCGCGATCTGAATCTGAAGTTTGGCGCTGAGTTCAGCGTCGAGTTTCGCGGACATCTCGGCATCTTCATACATCGACACCGCATCGAGGGATTCGCGAAAGTGACCCTGCATCTCGAGCGCTATCGATAACGCACAACGCGCCTGGGCGAGGAGCGCGCGGTGCGGCCGCGCTGCCGACAGGAGAACGTTCAGACGCTTGCGCGCCTCGCTGCTCAAACCCTGATCGAGTAACTCGCGAACAGCATCAAGCTCAGCCGCAAGTGATTCCGGCGTTGCCTTGCCGCCCGCCGCACTAAGACGCGCACGAGCGCGTTCTAAGTCGACGACAGCCGAAGTGGGGCGATGTTTTTCTTTACTCAAACGGACACAATCACATACTGAGGTGATGTCGAATATGCGCTTTTATCGATACGTTAAGTATCAATAAATGTCCAATAAAGCGCGCATTTCACCTTCGAAATGGGCGGGACAGTAAATGCTAAACGCGATCACCAGCAGACTAACCCACTCAAAATAACACAGTCAGTGACCCCGGTCACGACTATTGCGGCGGGGGCTTTGTCGGCAGTACACAAGACGCTCGTTTGGTGTGGTGTGAACTCGCGCTGTACACGCGCTATGCTCAATCGTCGAGTTTCTTTGTCAGATCGCCGGGCTAGCGAAGGATTTCTGTGAACATCAATATCCTCACAAAAGAGCGATCCCATTCCTTGACACCCCTCGGACCGCCACTTATCATGCTTGTTTCCGCGTTGCTCGGAATTGTTGTCTGATGTATGTTCGAATCTCTTTCCGACAAGCTAAAACGGACGCTGAAGAGCCTGCGCGGCGAAGGCGTCCTGACGAAGGAACACGTCGACGCAGCGTTGCGCGAGATTCGTCTGGCGCTGCTGGAAGCCGACGTCAATTATAAAGTCGCGAAGGATTTCATTGCTTCGGTCAAAGAGAAAGCCGAAGGACAGCAGGTTTGGCTCGAGCTGAAGCCATCCGAGCAGGTCGTCAAGATTGTTTTCGATGAGTTGGTAGAATTGCTCGGCGGGCAATCCTCGCGGCTGGTTTTCACCAAGACGAGTCCGAACGTCGTGATGATTGTCGGGCTGCAGGGCTCAGGCAAGACGACTTCGACGGGAAAGATCGCGCGGTGGCTGGCGCAGAATCAAGAGCGCAAGCCGTTGCTGCTTTCGACCGACGTCTACCGGCCGGCCGCGCGCGAACAGTTGAGGGTCATTGCGAAAGCGACTGGCCAATCGATCTTTGAAAAGCCTGAGACGAACGATCCGATCGAGTTGGCGCGCAGTGCCTTACAGCATGCGCGCGACACCGGCTACGACACACTCTTGATCGATACAGCCGGGCGCTTGCACATCGACGATGAGTTGATGGAAGAGCTGGTCACAATCAAAAGCGAAACGCATCCGGTGGAAATTCTTTTCGTTGCGGATGCAATGACCGGGCAGGACGCAGTGCGATCGGCGGAAGAGTTCCATGCTCGCATTGGCATTACCGGTGTCGTGCTGACCAAGATGGATGGCGATGCGCGTGGCGGCGCGGCATTGTCGATCAAGCAAGTCACTGGTCAGCCGGTAAAGTTCGTCGGCGTCGGAGAGAAGTACGACGCGCTCGAACCGTTTTATCCCGATCGGGTGGCCCAGCGCATCCTCGGCATGGGCGATGTGCTGTCGCTGATCGAACAGGTCCAGGACAAGATCGATCAGTCTGATGCGGAGGCGCAACTAGAGAAGCTTCAGCGCAATCAGTTTTCGCTGGACGATTTTCGTTCGCAACTCAGGCAGGTCAAGAAGCTTGGTTCTTTCTCAAAGATTTTGAAGCTGTTGCCGGATCAGTTGCTCGGCGGCGTCGGCATGCCGGATCTGACTGATGAGCAGTCAGAGATGATGGAGAAAGAGCTGAAACGCACCGAAGCGATCATTGATTCGATGACGCGCGAAGAGCGCATGAATCATATGATCCTGAACGCCAACCGGCGACGCCGGATCGCGCGCGGATCGGGAACGACGGTCGCACAGGTAAACTCGCTCATCAAGCAGTACACCGAAATGCGTCGCATGATGCAAGGGATGTTCAGCGGCGGCGGTTTACGCGGCAAGATGATGCGCCGCATGGCCGGCATGCAGGGAATGGAAGGCGGCGGCGGCGATCCGATGATGGCCGGCTTGCCTGCGGGATTGCCGGGATCGTCAAGAAAGAAGAAGAAAAAGAAGAAGCGGCGAAGGTAACGCAAACTGTCAGTTTGCGCGCAAGCTAACAGCTTGCGTTACGAATTACTTGAAGGAGAGACACTTTGTTAGCAATTAGATTAATGCGCACCGGCGCGAAGAAGCGCCCGTCATATCGCATCGTAGTTAAAGAAAAGCAGTCCAAGCGCGACGGCGCGTATCTCGAGAACGTCGGGACGTACAATCCGACCCGTGAGCCGGCGGAGATCAATCTCAAGGCCGACCGCGTTCAGTATTGGATCGGCAAAGGCGCGCAGCCAACCGACACGGTGCGCCGGCTGATTAAGCAAGCGGCTAAGAATCAGGCGAGTGCGGCCGAAGCGGCGTAGGTTTGTCGTTTAGACTGCGGACTTGTCCGCCGATCGTCGCACAAGTGCGGCGCCTAAACGTTCGAGAGTCAATTGAATGCGCGAAACGATCGAAATGGTGGTGAAGGCGCTCGTCGACGATCCGGCGGCAGTCGAAGTGCGCGAAGTCGAGCGAGAAGGAACTCTGCGGATTGAGATTCGCGTTGCGCAACCCGACATGGGTAAAGTGATCGGCAAACAAGGCCGCACGGTGCGCGCGCTTCGTTCGCTGGTCTACGCCGCCGGCCTGAAGCAACATCGTCGCTTCGTGCTGGACGTGATTGAGTAGCGCAAGTCGTTAACTTGCGACGTTGGATGGATAACTCAGACGATCTGATCGTCGTCGCGCACATCGTTAAGGTGCGCGGCTTGCGCGGCGAAGTCGTCGCGGATCTCTTAACGGATTTTCCCGAACGCTTTGAAAAGCTGACCGCGCTGATCGGTGTTGCGGCGGATGGAAGTCGTCGATCTTTGCAAATTGAAGAGCAGTGGTTTCACCTCAATCGTATCGTCTTCAAGTTTGCCGGTTTCGATCAAATTGAAGAAGCCAAAGAACTCGTAGGCTACGATTTGGCGGTGCCGGAAGATGAGCGCATGAAGCTGCCGCCGGACAGCTTCTATGACTGGGAGTTGATTGGCTGCCGCGTTCAGACTGTCGATGGAACGGAAATCGGACAAGTCGAAAATGTTATGCGGACCGGCGGCGTTGAGATTCTAAAGGTTGTCGATGAAACGGGCCGCGACCGGCTGATCCCGATGGCGAGTGAGATCGTTGTTGAGATCGATAAGGAAAAGAAGTTAATCCGGATCGACCCGCCCGAAGGGCTGTTGGAATTATGAGATTGATTCATTGATCCATTGTTTCAATGAACCAATGAATCAATGACCGAATGGATCAATCGTCATGCTTCGCGTCGATATCATCACGATCTTTCCGGATTATTTTCGTGAAGCATTTGATTATGGGATCATTCGCCGGGCGCGAGCGGCAAACCTGGTAAGCGTGCAAGCGCACGATTTGCGATCCTGGACGTCGGACAAGCATCACATGGTTGATGACCGTCCGTTTGGCGGCGGCGACGGGATGGTGCTCAAGCCCGAACCGATCTTTGCAGCAGTCGAATCATTAGCCGGCGCGCGGCGACGAGAGGAGATCGCGACTGGTAAGCGAGTTGTATTGCTTTCGCCGCAAGGTCAGCCCTTAACGCAGTCGATCGCCGCTGACTTCGCTAAAAGCGCGCAACTGGTTCTGATTTGCGGCCGGTACGAAGGCGTCGATGAGCGCGTCGCGGATGCGCTGGTGACTGATGAAGTCTCGATCGGCGATTATGTTTTGTCAGGCGGTGAGCCGGCTGCGCTGGTAGTAATTGATGCGACCGTGCGGTTGATACCCGGAGCGTTGGGCAGCGAGACGTCCGCGACGACGGAATCCTTTTCGGATGGCTTATTGGATTATCCGCACTACACGCGTCCGCCGGTGTTTGAAGGGATGCGCGTGCCCGAGGTTTTGCTGACGGGTCATCACGCCGAGATTGCGCGCTGGCGCCGTGAGGCTGCGCAAGCGAAGACAAGACGAAATAGACCAGATCTTTTAAAGTAATTGCCGATTTCCAATTGCCAATTGCCGATTTAGTTTGAGCCGTGGATGTGATTCTAATCGGCAATCGGCAATCGGAAATCAACAATGGAGCAGTTAATCATGAATCGTTTAGATAACGTCGAGAAGACACAACTACGAAGTAATATTCCGGAATTCCAACCGGGCGACACTGTTCGCGTTCACGTCCGTATCAAAGAATCGGAAACCAAAGAGCGTTTGCAGGCTTTTGAAGGCGTCTGCATCGCTCGCAAGCACGGCGGCGCGCGCGAAACGATTACAGTGCGCAAGACGAGCTTTGGTATCGGGGTCGAAAGGATCTTTCCACTGCATGCGACCATCGTCGATCACATCGACGTCGTTAAAAAAGGCCACGTTCGGCGCGCCAAGCTTTATTACCTGCGCGAGCTGCGCGGCAAAGCAGCGCGCATTCGTGAGCGCGATACGCGGCCAAATGCTAGCGTCATTGCCGCCGCCGCTGCCGCCGCCGGTGAACCGGAAGGCAAGAAGTAGCTGTAGCGCAAGTTGCTAACTTGCGCGTGATGCTTTCGTTCAGACCGCAAGCTAACAGCTTGCGCTACTCAAATCTTGCGCATCGCCATCGACGCCCATTCTGTTGGAGCCAGGCTCGGCGGAAACGAAACATACGCGATCAGCCTGATCGAAGCCCTCGCAGAAATCGATCAAACAAACCGCTACACGCTATACGTCACGAAACGGGAGGCGATTGAGCGCTTCGCAAACCGCTGGCCCAACTTCACTGTCAAGCAGACGTTGCCGCACACGCCTCTGGTCCGAATTCCCCTGACACTTTCGCGAGAGCTAAGACGACATCCGGTTGACGTTTTGCACGTGCAGTACACGGCGCCTCCGCTGGCCCCGTGTCCCGTCGTTACCACGATTCACGATTTGGCGTTCGAACACCTGCCTGAGACATTCAATCGGCGCAGTTGGATGCAACTACGCTTGACGGTGCGCCGCACCGCGAAGAAGGCCGCTCAGATTATTACGGTCTCGGAGTATTCGCGACAGGACATCAGCAATACATACAAAATTCCTTCCGAGCGAATCACGGTCACGGCCGAGGCTGCATCTGAGAAATTCTTTCCGGTAACGGATGGGACTGAACTGAAAACTATTCGAGAGACTTACGGCATCGAGCGCGAATACATTTTCTCACTTTGTTCGATCCAGCCGCGCAAGAATCTGATTCGACTTATCGAAGCATACTCGCTGCTGCGCAGCTCTTCGGCTGACGTCAAGCTTCCACAGCTGGTCCTGGCGGGCAAGCGCGGTTGGCTCGATAACGAAACAATCCGCGCGGCCGAACGTGAATCTGTGTCAGGTGACATTGTCTTTACGGGGTACGTTGCAGGAGAACATCTCAATGCGCTCTACAGCGGCGCGACGTGTTTCGTTTATCCGTCATACTTCGAAGGATTCGGATTGCCGATTCTGGAAGCCATGCAATGCGGAGCGCCCGTGATTGCCGGGAACCGGACCAGCATTCCGGAAGTCGCAGGTGAGGCCGCTATGTTGTTCGATCCGTTTGACACCGACTCTTTAGTAGCGGCGCTGCAGCGCTTGCTCAGTGATCCGGAGTATCGCGCGACCCTAAGGGCAAGGGGATTACAAAGGGCCAGTGCGTTTAGTTGGAAGACAACTGCGCGATTGACTCTGCAAGTTTATGAACGAGCCGCGCGGGCCAGTGCTTGAGGAATCAATCACTCGGCGTCGATGCGGTATCCAAAACAACTTGCAGGCGCGCGAATTTCCATTCAATGAAACAGAATTGGAAAGGATTCGAGGAATTTACGGCATCGAACCCGATTAATGTGCGCCCGTCCACTCGGGTTGTACGCGGAAAGTTTCATCCTTGCTGAGTCAAAAGTGGAAGATTAGTGCTTGCGCTGATTCAATCGAGAGGTTAAGCTTCCTGAGCTCGGTTACAGCTTGAAATGCAAACGTCTTAATAGAAGTGGACTTATGTCCTTCTAATTAAGAAGTTAAAGTCGTCCTTAGACACAACTACAAGTGAATCGTTGACCCCGCCCTATTCACTTCATTTTTTACGATGCGCATCGCGATCTTAGGCACGAGGGGCATCCCCGCAAACTACGGCGGTTTTGAAACCTTTGCTGAGCATCTGTCTACGCGTTTGGCCGCGCGCGGACACGATGTCACTGTCTATTGTCGCGCGCACTATGTCAGTCCGCGACAACTCGAGTTTCAGGGCGTACGCCTGAAAGTTCTGCCCACCATTCGTCACAAATACTTTGATACAGTCATACATACTTTTTTGTCTGCGCTGCATGCGATTCCACAGCGGTACGATGCTGCCCTGATCTGCAATGCGGCGAATGCGCCCTTTGCTTCGATCGTTCGCGCTGGTGGGACGCCGGTCGCCCTGAACGTCGACGGCCTCGAGCACAAACGAAAGAAATGGAACTGGATCGGTCGCAAGTACTACTTGATGGCTGAGCGTCTGGCGACGATTCTGCCTAACGAAACAGTTACCGATGCGAAAGTGATCCAGGAATACTACCTCGCGCAGCATCGGGCCATATCGACGATGATTGCCTATGGCGCCGAAGTCGAACGGAAAGTTGATCCTTCGGTCAGGCGTTGGCGCGTTGAGCCGAACCGCTATGTGCTCTACGTTTCGCGTCTCGAGCCTGAGAACAACGCGCACCTGGTAGTCGAAGCGTTCAAGCGTGTGCGCACGGGCCACAAACTTTTGATCGTCGGGGACGCTCCTTACGCGCGCGACTACATCAATGATTTGAAAGCCCGCGCGCGTCGCGACAAGCGAATTGTCTTTACCGGTTTTGTTTTCGGCCGCGATTATCGCACGCTGCAACAGAACGCTTACTGCTATGTGCACGCGACCGAAGTCGGCGGCACGCACCCGGCCTTGCTGGAAGCGATGGGCTTCGGCAATTGCGTGCTGACGCTGGCGGCGCCGGAAAATATCGAAGCGATTGGCGACGCCGGCATCGCTTACGCGGATGAAACTGATCTGGCGGAAAAGCTACAGCGAGTTTTGCGCGACGGGTCGCTGGTCCATGCTTACCGAAATCGCGCCCAGGCCCGGGTGAAAGAATTCTACGATTGGGACTACGTGGTCAATCAGTACGAGGATTTGTTTGCCAAGATGGCGGGACTGACCTTGCCTGCTCGAACGGTTTCAAGCGCGACCAAAACTGCTTCCGCAATCAAAGAAACTGCTCGCTCCGCATCTGCCTGAATTTTCTTTTACTTAATTGCTTTGATACTTGCCGGTTTGGTGAAGAGGGCGTCGGCTACGGGTTTGTTGTATTCGACGGTGTCATAGGCGATGCGGCTGGTCTGAACTTTGTTGCGATAGTGATCGATGATGAAGGGCGCAACGATGCCGTCAATCGTGATCAGTTTGTGCATGCGATCTTCTTCGGTGGTTGATTCGATTTCCTCAGTCTCGCGGTTCTTGTGCTTTCGCTCATAGAGAATCCTGGCCGGCATTCCGTCGTCCGCGGCAAATTCATACTCAATCCAAAATCCGTCCCCGTAAGTCAGCCGCACAGTTTCGTTGCGACGCCCAATGACTCCTGCTTCGCGGCGCCCTGCATAAGTCAGCTTCGCACCCTGCTCTCGCCACCAGCCATGCAGGAGGTTCTCAAGGCCAACACGCATCGTGATCTTGAATTCATCAAGTTGCTGCGCGTTCTGGTCCTTCAGCGTTAATGCGGCCCCATCATAGATCCAGCCGCCGTCGCGAAAGTTCGTTTGCACGATGCGCGCGCCGCCGCCGTTGAATTCTGTTCGTTCCTTGTCAGGATAGGAAACGTAGTCAACGAACTTGGAGGGAATCTGCGACACGCCGTCTTTATAATCGGTAAAGAACCCACGTCCGATTACCGTTTTGATTTGCAGGTAGCGATCGCCACCGACAGCTTTGATCGCGCGCTGGATAATCTGTTGGGCTTTTTCGTCGTCTGTAAGCGAAGACTTCTCTGACTGGGCTAGGGAGAAACTGGCTGAAGCGAAAAGCAGAAATGCGATCAAGAGTTTCGTAAGGAGTAGGGGCTTCATTGCGTTAGGTTCAGCGGTCGCTACCGCTTCCACTCACGAGACTGAAAGAGCCTCACGCTAGCGAGGCTCTTCGAAGTATTAACTATTTCAATTTGCAGCGTCGGTGTCTGAATCGTCAGTAATCTTCGCCACGATCTCGCCGTCTTCCACATCGACTTTGAATTTAGATCCGGTCTTCCACATGGTCGTGATCGGCAGCTTCACATATTCGTCGATGTATCGCTTCAGGAAGCGAGCGCCGTATTGCATGCTGTAACCCTTTTCGGTCACGAGATCGATTGCCTGCTCGGTAACCTCAAACGATTTGCCCTGGCGTTTGATCTGGCGATTTGTCTTGTCGAGGTAAAGCTGGGCGATCTGTCGCACCTCGTCCATGGTTAATGGCGAGAAGATGACAATCTCGTCGATCCTATTCCGAAACTCAGGCGAGAAGCGTTGCTCAGCTGCTTTCAAAACTTCATTCTTAATGGCCCGAAAATCACCGGGCGTCTTGGTGCCAAAACCGAGTGGCTTTTCGAACTTCCTGAAATTGTCCGAGCCAAGATTCGAAGTCATGATCACAATCGCGTCCGACAGATAAACGCGCCGGCCGCGGCCGTCGGTCAACCAGCCTTCGTCAAAAGCCTGCAGGAACAGATTCATCAAGTAGGGCGAAGCTTTTTCAACTTCGTCGAGCAACAGAACCGTGTAAGGGTTCTCGCGCAACTGTTCAGTCAGAATGCCGCCCCGTTCTGATCCAACAATGCCGCGCGGCATGCCGATCAGCTTCTCGACGCCGATAGTGCCCTCGCTGTATTCCGACATGTCGATGCGGACCATCTTTTGCTCGTCACCAAACATGAACTCGGCCACAGCTTTCGCCAACTCGGTTTTGCCGACGCCGGTCGGACCCAGGAACAGCAACACTCCGTCGGGTTTGTAATGGGATTCCTTCAGTGGCCCCTTGTTCAGTCGCAGGCGTTGGGCGACCGCTTTGATTGCTTCCTTTTGTCCGATCACGCGCTGTGACAGTTGCACTTCCGTCAACGCGAAACGATCAGTTGTGTCGCGGAAGATCATATCGCGGGGAATGCGTGACTCCTGAGAAATCACGTCGATGACATGCTCGGATTTGACGATCATGCCCGCAGGTTCGTTGATTTCAACTTTGACGGCCGCGGTGTCGAGCCAGCCGATTGCCTTATCTGGCAGATGAAGATTGCGGATGTACTTCGGCGCCATCTCAAGCGCCGTGTTGATTGCTTCATCTGAGATTTGCACCGAATAATTTCGTTCGAGCCGGGGTCGCAGGCCAAGCAGAATCTCGCGCGTTTCGAGAATCGACGGCTCGTCAACTTTTACCAGGCGGAAACGGCGCGCCAGGGCTTCGTCTTCACCAATATATTCTTTGTACTCGTTAAGGGTGGTCGCTCCGATGATGCGCAATTCACCTTTGGCCAGGGCCGACTTGAACATGTTGGCCGCGTCGGATGAAGTTCCGAGCGCAGCTCCGGCGCCGATAATCGTGTGCGCTTCATCGATGAAGAGAATCAGGTTGTCGCGTTCTTTGACTTCGTCGATGATGCCCTTAATCCGTTCTTCAAACATGCCGCGCAACATGGTGCCGGCGACGATGCCGCCCATTTGCAATTGGACCACGTGCGAGTTTCGCAAACGCGCCGGGACTTTGTGCGGTTCAAGCTCAATCGTGCGGGCGAGGCCCTCAATCACCGCGGTCTTTCCGACTCCCGGTTCCCCAACTAACATTGGCGAGTTGGCCCGCTCGCGGTGACAAAGAATTTCGATGATCTGCTGAATCTCTTTTTCGCGGCCAATCGTCGGCGCAATCTTGTCTGCCCGCGCCATGCGATTTAGTGACAGACCGAAATGCTTGAGGTAAGGGGGCAGGTCGAATTTCTTTCGATACTGCTCATCCTTCTGCTCGCGCTCATCGACGTTGGTGCGAACCTGTTCGACCACCGCTTCCGGATTTGCGCCGAGACTGCGCAGCACATCTACAAACAAACTGTCGTACTTCGAAAGCACATCAAAGATGTCGGTCGCTTCGATTGTCTTGCGTCCACGCGAGCGGGCACGTTCCAGCGCACGCTTAAAAAGATCGGTCGTGTCAGGAGCAATGCGGACGCCTTTGCCGACGTGCTGCCGCGCGGTGTCCAGCCGGTGCTCGATCGCGCGCGCCACGTTAATCGGATCCAAAGCGAGACTGCGCATTGTCGAATTAAAGAGATCGGGTTCTTCTTTCGAAAGAGCGCTGACAATATGTTCGACCGAGATGTAGTTCTGATCGCGACGCCGCGACTCCTTCAGCGCGTTCTGGAGTATTCGCTGACCGCTCTCACTGAACTTGTCTTTGTATGCTTCTAAATCTGCCATTGTTTTGAATTACTTTACTACCAACTGCTAACAGCGCCACGTCATTTTGCTGCTGAATATGTTACGCGGCGAATCACTTTGATGTTCAGAGCATATTCATCGTTGCGTTTCAGTGCAACAAGAATCTGCGGCGTAGCTTTGACGCAATTCGCTTGCCAGCGACGGCGGCCAAACCGACGCCACCACGATCGCGGCGATTACGCCGCGACTGCCTGGGGCCGAGTCGCAAATTCCATCTGACCGTTATGCGCTGATACAACAACTGTTTGGCCGGGCAGCACTTCGCCATTCAAGAGTTTCAGTGCCAGCCGGTTCTGGATCAGCGTCTGGATCGCCCGCTTGAGCGGCCGGGCGCCGAAATTAGGATCGTAACCCTCTTGCGCCAGCAACTCTCTGGCTGAATCCTCAAGGACCAGAGAAATGTTGCGCTCATGCAGCATGGCGCGCAGCCGCTCGAGTTGTACGTCAATGATCCTGGTAATTTGTTCACGCGACAGCCGGTGAAAGATCACTATATCGTCGATGCGATTCAGAAATTCAGGTTTGAAGTGCTCACGCAAAACTTCAGTAACCGCGTCGCGAACCTCCGCCTCGTCGTCACTGACTTCCTGTATTTCGCGCGACCCCAGATTGGAAGTCATGATCAGAACAGTATTTTTGAAATCAACTGTGCGGCCTTTCGAATCAGTTAAGCGACCATCGTCCAGAATTTGCAGCAACACATTGAACACGTCGGGATGCGCCTTTTCGATCTCATCAAAAAGGACTACCGCATACGGCCGGCGGCGAACCGCCTCTGTAAGTTGGCCGCCTTCCTCGTAACCGACGTACCCCGGAGGCGCGCCGATCATGCGAGCCACGGCGTGCTTCTCCATGTATTCAGACATGTCGAGCCGCACCATCGCACGTTCATCGTCAAACAGAAATTCGGCGAGCGCGCGCGCGGTTTCAGTTTTGCCCACACCGGTTGGTCCAAGAAAGATGAATGAGCCCACCGGGCGATTAGGGTCCTGCAATCCGGCCCGCGCGCGACGCACAGCATTAGCGACAGCTTCCAACGCCTCATCCTGTCCAATCACGCGCTCACGCAATCGATCTTCCATCGTTAGAAGCTTGTGCATCTCGCCCTCAAGCATCTTGGTAACCGGAACGCCTGTCCATTTCGCCACAACTTCAGCGACGTCTTCCTCGTCAACTTCTTCCTTCAGCGTCACGCCGTCCTGCTGAAGCTTCGCGAGCTTCTCCTGCTCGATTTGCAATTTCTGTTCGAGTTCAGGAATCGTTCCGTATTGAATTTCGGAGGCGCGGCCGAGATCGCCCGCATTTCGCGCCTGGTCCAACTGCAACTTCAGCTGTTCCATCTCGGCTTTGGCGGTGCGAATGTGCTCGATGATCTCTTTCTCAGACTGCCACTTCGCCTTCATGCCGGACGACTTCTCTTTTAGATCGGCGATGCGCGTTTCAATTTCTTTCAAGCGACTCTTTGAGCGTGCGTCTTCCTCGCGCTGGAGTGCCTGGCGCTCGATTTCGAGCTGCATGATCTCGCGCTCGACCACGTCGATGTCCTGCGGCAGCGAATCGATTTCAATTCGCAGACGCGAAGCAGCCTCATCGATCAAATCGATTGCTTTGTCCGGCAGGAAACGATCGGTGATGTAACGATTCGAAAGCGTGGCGGCGGCGACGATCGCTGAGTCTTTGATGCGCACGCCGTGGTGAACTTCATAGCGCTCTTTTAAGCCGCGCAGGATCGCGATCGTGTCTTCGACCGTGGGTTCACCGACATAAATCTGCTGAAAGCGGCGCTCGAGAGCCGCATCTTTTTCAATATACTTCTTGTATTCATTCAGCGTGGTTGCACCGACGCATCGCAACTCTCCACGGGCGAGTGCGGGCTTCAACATGTTCGAAGCATCGATTGCGCCTTCGGCGGCGCCGGCGCCGACCAGCGTGTGCAACTCGTCGATGAAAAGAATGATCTGGCCCTTCGCGTTTTCAATCTCTTTCAGCACCGCCTTCAAACGATCTTCGAATTCGCCGCGATACTTTGCGCCCGCTAACATTGAGCCGAGATCGAGACCAACCAGCCGTTTGTTGCGCAAGGTTTCAGGCACGTCGCCGGAAACAATTCGCTGGGCCAAACCCTCGACGATCGCCGTCTTGCC
>DNNE01000204.1:37954-55069 GCA_003487805.1 Blastocatellia bacterium
TCGACGATCGCCGTCTTGCCGACTCCGGGTTCGCCAATCAACACCGGATTGTTTTTCGTGCGTCGTGAAAGGACTTGAATCGTCCGGCGAATTTCATCGTCCCGGCCAATGACTGGATCAAGTTTGCCCTGGCGCGCAAGATCGGTAAGGTCGCGCGCATACTTCGACAGCGCCTGATAGTTGGACTCGGCATTCTGATCTGTAATCCTGGCTCCGCCACGGGTCTGCTCGATCGCCTTTTGCAGATCGTCGACGTTCACCCCGTGTTGGCGTAGAAGTTTTCCGGCCGCGCCGTCTTTCTCTTCCGCGATTGCCAGCAAAAGATGTTCAGTCGAGATGAACTCGTCCTGCATCTTCTCAGCGCGTTTCTGGGCAGCGGTAAAGATTTGCGAGAGTCGCGGACTGAAATATTGTTGGCCGCCCTGCACCCGCGGGAATCGCGCCACGGCTGCTTCGCAATCATTCTTGATGACCTGAACATTGGCGCCGAGTTTGCCGAGCAATGGACGCACAATGCTCTCAGGCTGATCCAGCATCGCGCACAGAATGTGCTCCGGCTCGACCTGCTGATTCTGATTGCGCTCGGCGAGTTCAATGCCGGCCTGAATCGCTTCCTGTCCTCGTAAAGTGAATTTGTCCAGACGCATTTATAAAACCTATCGTGAAACAATCCTCTCTTAATATCAATGCTAACGAAAAGCGCCACGCCATGGAAGAAAAACAAGGGGCGACCGGACCAAAACCGCGTCCTCGCCCCATGCAAAGTCAGACCACTCGCTTATGCTTTGACGGATGCAGCTTTCGACCCTTCGGTCCTGGTCTCAATCGTTTTCGGTTCGGCGCCGTTGGTCTTGATCTCAATGCGCCGAGCCTTGGTCTCTTCACGTTTGGGCATGGTAACCCGGAGAACGCCGTTGCGATATTCAGCGGTCGCGCCTTCGGCCGAGACCGTGTTCGGCAACGTAAAGGAACGCGTGAAACTGCCATACGATCTCTCGACGCGGTGATAATTGTCAGTCTCGTCTTTCTTTTCGAACTGACGTTCGCCGCGGAGCGTGATCACGTTATTCTCAACCGAAAGCTCAAAGTCTTCTCGATTCATGCCGGGAAGTTCGGCTTCGAGCACAATCTGTTCTTTGTTTTCATAGATGTCCACGCTGGGATTCCATGCGCCGCGCGCAATACCTTCTTCGTCAAACGTGCGCGGGATACTGCCGGTAAAAAGCCTGTTCACTTCTTCCTGAAGTGTTCGCAAATCGCGGAATGGGTCGTAACGAACGATTGTCATAATTTCAGTTCCTCCAAAATCCTTGTGGTTTGCTCGGGCGCGTTAAGAAGTGCCTGAGCGTATGGGCATAATAAATGCTGAGTCTAACGTTGTCAAGTCTGGGAAGGCAGTCCAATTGGCGAACAAAAAGCCGTTGCGGCGTTAATTCTGGTTGGTGATTAGTGAAGTCCGAAGAATCGTTTGATGGATGATAAGAGGCCGGCAGTTTCCTGAATGCTTGGCTGGGCGGAAGCAGAACCCTTCGCGAGGTCGGCTTGTCGTTCCGCAATTGTCCAGCTTATTGATTCGGCCAGACTGGGGTTGGTTTGGAAGAGATGTTTCATCGCCGCGTGTCCGATTTCGAGGACTTCCGTTTCTTCAATCGCGACTACGTTCGCGGTGCGTGGCTCGCCGGTAAACAGCGCCATTTCGCCAAAGAAGTTTCCTTCCGTTAGTTCAGCTACAGTGCGGGGTCCGCCGGGATCAGAGATCTGGACCGCGACGCGACCGTTATGAACCACGAACATCGAAGAGCCTTCGTCGCCGGCCCGGATCAACGTCTCGCCGGGAGCAAAGACGTGGCCGGCGGTTGCCTTGGCAAGCTGTCGCAGCTCGTCGGTTGAAAGCGGGGAAAAGACATCGACGGCGGAGAGCCGATCTGCGATTTGATCCTCGGCCGTGATTGGTCGTACCGGTACGTTGCGTTCGAGGTGGAGGGTGCGAGTTGGGAACGCGAAAGTCAGACCGTTGCGACGCAGCGCGTACCAGACTCTCTGGCGCACCAGCGCGTCTGTGTCGTTGTACTTCGCATAGTCATCCAGCCAGTACTTTATTTCCCAATCGATCGATGAATCGCCCAATCCACGAATACGCACGATAGGTGTAATTTTGTTCGAGACGTTGTCCGCGTCGCGCACTGATTCGCGCACGACGTGAATCGTCTTCGCCGGCGAGTCTGTATAAATCGTGCTGAAGAAAACCAGGCGCGCGTTCAAATTATCGCGCGGCGCGACTTCGATTGCTTCGCGCGCGGCCAAGCTGTTGCTGACCAGCACGATGTGATTTTGAAAGGTGCGAACCTTGATGGCGCGCCAGGTAATGCTTTCGACCACGCCGGTAAGTTTCTGTTGCGTGACAACGATTACGTCGCCTACTTGAAAAGGACGATCCGCGTGCAGAGAGATGCCGGCAAAGAAGTTTCCCAGCGTGTCCTGCAGAGCGAGACCGATGATGACGCCGAAGAGCGCGGAAGTAGTGAAGAGCGCGCCGAGGTCATAATCGAAATAAACGTATTTAAAGACGAGAACAAAGAGGATCGTGAACGCCAGGAGCGTAAAAATGTTCCGCACCAGCGTCGGTGCTTCTTGTCGTCGTCGAAAGCGGAAAACAAAATCAAATAAAGCCGCGTTTACGGCCCGAGCAACCAGGTACCCCAACAGTGCGGAAAGCAGCAGGATTGGCAGCTTTCGCCAGTTGCGATGTTCTCCTGCGGGCAGCTCGTACCCCAGGTAGGACATGTAGAAGTAAAGCGCCAGCCCCACCGCTACGGTGGCGATTGCAAAAAGGATGATTCGGTTTTTCGCTGATGATCCCGTTCTAGTCATTGAACCTGACGATTAGTCCTTAGGCGAACGTACTTTTACCATCAAATCAAGGGCTTGGCGAGAACAATAAGCGCGCGGCCGTGAATCTAAAACAGATTTGAGAACAGTGTAGAGATGATGACGAGGATCGAGAGCACCGACACAATGATGGTTGTCAGCCAGGCCGCGATATTGTAGAGAGGGCCGTTGACATGCGCGCCCATCAGCTCGCGATTGTTAACCAGCTTCAAGACAACTATCAGGATGATCGGAAGCAGGACGCCGTTGATGACTTGCGTCACGATCAGAACGTGAATTAACGACAGGCCGGGCATCATCGCCACGGTTGCGCCGAGCACCACGAGAAAAGTGAATACACCGAGGAAGATTGGCGCCTCGCGAAAGCTACTCGACACGCCTTTTTCAAAACCGAATGCTTCGCTGATGGAATAGGCGGTCGCCAGCGGCAATACTCCGGCCGCCAGCATCGACGCCCCGAACAACCCGATCGCGAAGAGCATTTTGGCGTACGGCCCAGCCAACGGCGCCAGCGCGGCCGCAGCTTGCGCGGCGGAGTCAACGTGCTCGCCGTGCACGTTCAAAGTCGCGGCCGTTGAAATGACGATGAAGAAGACGATCAGAATCGCGAAGACAGTTCCGATCCAGACATCGATGCGAGTCAGGTAGTAGTTCTCGGCCCGCACTCCTTTTTCTACCACCGAAGATTGAATGAAGACTTGCATGTACGGCGAAATCGTCGTGCCGATCACCGCCACGAAAGTAAACAGAAACGCAGACGTAAGCTCGAAATGTGGATGAACAGTTTCGACCGCTACCATGGCCCAGGGCGGATGCGCCAAAAAGGCGGAAACAACATAAGCGAGAAAGACGAGCGACATTGCCAGGAACACGCGCTCGACTCTTTGGTAGGTTCCTTTAACGACCAGCCACCAGATGGCCGCAGCAGCAATCGGGACCGAGATATAGCGCGCGACCCCCAGGAGTTCCAGCGCTGCGGCGATCCCGGCAAATTCAGAAACTGTGACCCCGCCGTTGGCTATCAGCAGGGCGAGCATGACGAATGCAGTCCATCGCACCCCGAATCTTTCACGAATTAGATCTGAAAGACCTTTGCCGGTGACGGCGCCCATGCGCGCGCACATCTCCTGCACGATGCCGAGACTGATGGTGAGCGGAATCAGCAGCCAAAGAAGCTTGTAGCCGTAATCGGCGCCGACTGATGCGAAGGTAGCGATGCCGCCGGCATCATTTCCTGCCGCCGCGGTGATGACTCCGGGTCCGATGATCGCAAAGTAGGCGAACAGATTGCGGCGTCGCGCGACGGAACGGCGCATCGTGGACACACCCTCTGCGCTGCGCCGCAAGATGCGACGTCCAACGTTTCGCACATCGGGCCGCTGTTCGTTCACTCGGAGGATCCTCAGTCATTTTCTCTCTGATCAGATCACCCGCCCGCTATCCCGATTTGTCGGGATACAGACTTCATCACGCGCACGCGTCATCAGAAAACGGGATTTTCAACTCAACAATCGCGGCAATCTCTGTCGCCAGTCTTTCGGTAAAAGTATTTCGATCGCATCATCGACGGTCACGATGCCCAGGATGTCGCCCGCTTCATCGACCACTGGTAGCGCCAGCAGATTGTATTCTGAAATCTTCTGCGCGACCTCAGCCGCATCGTCGTGAACATGCGCAACCTGGATGTCGCTTCGCATCACATGTTCCAGCGGAAAGGATGGGTCGGCGAGAATCAGACTGCGCAGAGTGATCACGCCGGTCAACTGCCACGATTCGCCTTCGACGACATACAAGTAATAAATCATGTTCGGCGTCTCAGCCATTTCGCGCAAACGCGCGAGCGCTTTACCGACCGTTAAGTCACGCGGCAGCGTCACAAATTCAGTGGTCATCAATCCGCCGGCGGTGTCATCTTCGTACGGCAACAACTCTGCGACTTCGAGCTGTTCTTCGTCTTCCATGCGATTGAGTAAGTCTTCCGCCTTCTCTTCCGAAAGATCACCCAGCACGTCTGCTGCCTCGTCGGGTGACATGCGCTCGAGAATGTCCGCGGCGCGCTCTTTATCCATGTCGCCGATAATTTGCGCTTGCCGCGCGGCAGCCATCTCTTCCAAAGTCTCGGCCGCGGTTTCATCGTCCAGCGATTCAACGATCTCAGCACCGTGCTGGTAAGAAAAAGCTTCGGCCAGCCGCGCGATTTCCACCGGATGCAGGCGCGCAAGTTTTCCGCGCGACGATTTCAATTGCACAGTTGCGGCATCGGTCGCGAGGTAACCAACGTCGGCCCAGTCGATCACTTCCACGGGACGGCCGCTGCGCATGAACGCCGGCGCCAGCCGTCGCCACAGGCCCGCCAGACTCACGTCGGCCCCCGTCACTCGCCAATCATTCGCGGCTTCGATGATCTGAACATCGTTAACTCGAACGACGCGCTTGCCATCAACGTCGATCACTTGCTTGTCCAGCACGTCGCGCGCCAGCAGGACTTCTCCATCGCGCCGCATGAAAGGCCGCAGATCGAGGATGTCTGAATTCAAGCGGACGCCATCTTGAGCGAAGTGGACAATGCGCCAGCGGGGCAGAAAAAAATCTCGCCGTCGATAACGCGCGACAAAGCCCGCGACCGGCGGATGATCTTCTTCACCCAGACGGACGATGACGTCACGGAGTGTCGCCACACGCTCGCCATCAAGGTCGAGGATGGGGCGACCCAACACCTGCGATAGATAAAGCATTTTTCGGATTCACGCGCTGCGCGATCAGCGGGATAATAACACGATGAAGGATCGGTTCTTCAGACGCGCCCGGAGCTCTAGCCGAACAATGATTCGTATTGATGATTGTGTAGCAGTAACGAGAAGGATTGCTTTCTTGCTAGTCACGAGAAAGGCATTGACAATCGAGAAGTCGGGGGCGTACTGTGCGCGTGTTGTTTGAAGTAACGGCTATCCCACGAGCCTGCGTCTCCCGCAAACTCGCGTCGTCTTAGCTTCCCATCAACCGTTTTCCCGAAAGGCGGTGCATCGTGCGACCCATCTCTCGTCGCGCTGACTCAATCCGACAGTCACACCTCAGTGTGCGTCTGCTCTTCATCTACGCGGTTGCTTTACTTACCATCATTACGATTAGCTTTCGCTATCTCCGCTCGTTCGTTTCGTTAGCGGATTCGAAAGCGGCGGTCCAAGCGGGTCCAAATCATTCGGCGTTTGCAGTCCTTCAATTCGGATCTTTTTCGGCGCGCGAATCGATCAACGGCTTCCGCCTCTTGCCCACGATGTCTAACCGAAGCCGAAACAATACGCTCGCGACCAGCGCGTTCAATTTGTTCGCGCCACCGATCCCACAGCCAGGCGATTCCAAGATCGTCTTTGCGAGTAACCGCGACGGCTCGATGCAGATTTATGTCATGAATGGCGACGGTAGTGCGATCACACGGCTGACCTCCTCAGGAGCCAATGATGATTATCCTCGGTGGTCGCCGAATGGAAACAAGATTTTGTTTCAAAGCGATCGCGATCATCCTGATACCGGCTATATGGATATCTACGTGATGAACTCGGATGGGAGCGGCGTTACCCGTCTTACTAACGATCCCAATGATGACGGCATGGCGTCATGGTCGCCCGATGGATCGAAGATTGTTTTTCAAAGCATTCGGAACGGCGTCAACTATCAAGTCTATTCAATGAACGCGGACAGCTCGAATCAAGTGAATCTAAGTAATAACTCATCGAGCGAGGGCGAACCGTCGTGGTCGCCTGATGGAACGAAGATCGTCTTCGCCAGCGATCGCGATCATGCGGGTTATGACAGCATCTATGTAATGAACGGCGACGGGAGTAATCAACATGCCGTTACATTTAGTATTTCCAATCTTGAGGACACCCAACCGGCTTGGTCTTCCGACGGCACCAGGATTGCTTTCGTGAGCACTCGCGACAGTACCACTGAGACGTGGCAGGAAACAGATGACGACGGGAATGTCATCACGAAATCCAAGCTGCACATCAACAAGGAAGTCTATGTAATGAATGCTGACGGCTCAGGCCAGACAAGATTGACGAATGATCCGGCTAATGATGACTCTCCGACGTGGTCACCAGGTGGTTTGGCAATCCTCTTTCGCAGCGATCGTGAGCGCGACTGCTGCGATCCGACCGCGCAGATATGGTCCATGAACGTAGACGGGACTAATCAAATAAATCTCTCCAATGATAACAACGGAGACTACGCCGCGAATTGGCGTGCTGATATCAGTTCGAATGGTAGTCAGATGGCGTCGACGGGTGGCGGTAATCAGCCACCGGTTGCGAACGTGGGCGGTCCTTACGTGTCGCAGAGCGGACAGGTTGTCCAGTTGAATGCCAGTGGATCATTTGATCCGAATGGAACCATTGTGAGCTATTCATGGAACTTTGGCGACGGCACCTCAGGCACGGGCGCAATAGTCAACCACCAATACAGCGTTCCCGGCGATTATTCAGTGTCAGTATCGGTAGTGGACAACAATGGAAATACGTCGTCGGCTCAAGCTATCGTGAGCGTTGATTCAGTCGCGTTTCCCGTAAAGGTGGATTTTGATAGGCTGCCAAACGGTACGGCAATTCCAAACAACATTGTCATTACCGATCAATATCTGAAGGATTACGGTGTTGTATTTTCTTCAGGCAATTTTGCTTTTCCGGTTCACACGAAGCAGGATTGCGGACCCACGTGTTCCGCCGTTTCATTTCCAAATTTCGTTAGTACGAAGCCCGATGATAGTGGACAACTGGTCGTGACCTTTCAGCAATCAGTGAGCAATCTGGTGTTCTTTGCGGTCGGAGTGGATACTCTGTCTGGGACTTTTGCCTTTGTCGATTTATATCGCAACGGCTCGGTCACTCCGTCAAACACGTTCGCCATGAACGGTAACTTCAGCCCTACCGTAGGATTCTCGTCCGGTCCTCTGAATAATATCGATAGGCTTGTAGTCCGTGGCATCACTGACGCCGCGGGGATCGGTTTCGACGATTTCAGTTTCACGGTTCCCGCTGACGTGAAGATTACGAGCGGCAGAGTCGTCGGTAATTTGAATGGAACAACACAAAACGCATTACTGGGGGCGGATGTCGCGCTCGATGCGACTCCGCTTCCCGGCGCATTTGCTGGGGGAAGTTACCTGTGGTCGTGTGCACCAGCTGCGCAATGTTCGATCGTGACACAGGATAACTCGTCTTCGGTCACGTTCCGATTCAATGAGGCTGGTACCTTTACCGCCACCGTCTCATACTTAAAGACGGGCGTTAGAAGCTCGAGTTCAGTCACAATTAATTCCGTTTTACCGACCCTCACCGGCTTTACCGGGCGGGAGACTTCGGACATGGTCACACAAGGGCCTTTACCCGGCTTGTCAAATGCTTGCGGCGATGGTTTGCCATTTTGGCTGTATCGCCTGGGATGTGGTTCTCAGGAAGGAATGGCATTTGACGCGACGGTGCATGCGCCGCCAACATTCATATCGGACCCTTCCAAGAGCGGAATCAAATATATACAGGCCGTAAGCACCTATCGCAAGAAGCTTCAGGGCGGAAACCTGCTCTGTAAAACCATCCGATCGGGTCTTGATCCAGCCAATGTCGCTTCTGGTTGGCAATTAGATGGAGGAGATCCTTATGTCTTTCCAACATTGCGGGAACATTATTTTTCAGAGGGCATCGACTTGGCGATGCATTCACATGATTACCCCGACAATACGTTAACGAGTTTCCTTGACACTGACATGGAAGACGCTGTGTACATCGACGACCAATTTGAAATGTACGTGGTGTATTTTGCTGGGAATCCAAGCAACCCTAATCAAGGTTCACAGCGACCGTTGGCCAAGTTACCCTGGAATTGGGGTGGACTTGTTGTATTTGATGAGCCGGGCCAACATAGAAGTCGATCAACCCTGACAATTGCCGGGCCAAAAACGAGCATTGCAGCCAACTCGATGGTTTCGATGGACGGCCGAGTTCAAAATGACCCCTGGGTTCCTTGCCCTGGGGCTGCTTTGCCAACAAACAACCTCATCGATAGTTCCAGAGTGTTCGTGAGGTTTCACTACAAGGATTTTCTGGGCCGTGATCCAGCGGGAAATCCGGACGAGCCATTCGATCTTCAAAATACAGATCTTCCAGGGTGGAAGTTTTGGACTAGTCAGATCTCTCAGTGTGTGTTTGATTTCGATTGTATTCATGCGCGTCGGGTGAATGACGGCCTTGCGTTTTTTCTATCAGGGGAATTCATTCAGAGCGATCCAGACTTGGCGAACCCGCCGGGAAGCCCTAACTTCAATCCCGCAGTTTATAACCGAGCGTTCGTTAAGTATTGCTACCTGAAATACCTCCACCGAAATCCATCGGACGACCTGGATGGATGGAATTTTTGGACAAATGATCTGAACTCTAACGGCAATTACGCGCACATGATCGATGCCTTTATATCTTCCATCGAATATCGCGGACGGACAGACTTTACTACGTCATTCGAAAAGTTTTAGAAGGGGGCAGACTTAATTCATGAAAAGCATGGTGTGGCATTGTTTTCTCGCGCTGTTACTACTCGGTAGTTATATCCCGGCAAATGCGCAAATGGCGGATCTCGATCGGCTTGATGAGAAGTTGCGCAAACACTTGGAAAATAAGATGCCCGGATGGTCATATGAGCGTATCGAGCCCATTCAAGGGAGCACTGGCGTATTAATCCAAGTGTGGAAGTCACAGCATCGGTCGGTCAGGATTGTAGTGGTTTCAAAAAAGTCTGCGGCGGAAGCCAAAGAGTCCATTGCAAATTTTCCGCGCAACGCACGGGAAGCTCAACCATGGCAGGAAGCTGGCGACGAAGGCTATGCCTGGGGCTATGATCAACGACAGATACATTTTCGCCGGGGGAAAACAATCTTTGACATAGAGGTTGGCGCAGATGTCGACTCAGATTCTGACGCTCGCAATTTGACCTGGAGCGAAAGGCGTGCGCGCGAGAAAACGGAAATAAAACGTTGGAGAAAAGAATTTGCAAATCATGTAGTCGATGCGGTAGATGCTCCCTGATTCAAATCTCAAATATGAACAGGATCTTTCTTTTAACTTGGCTAACGGTTGGTGTCATCGCGCCGCAGGCGTTTGGTCAAGAAGTCGCTAATCAAAAGCCGAATGAAGCTGAAGTTGCAACAGCCAAGCGACAACTTGAAATCTTACGTCACCCATCAGGCGTGATAACGATTCGTCTCGCTGCGCTCGGACGAGAACCGGCGACAACACCCCCGCCCTATACCGTGGACAACTGGATGCACTTCCAGATGTTTGAGTCCCAGAATTCCGGTGAAGACCTGACATATTGGGATGACCGAGATGCCCACTACGCGTACCGGCCAGAGTTGATCAGAGATGGTGATACCCTGTCGTACACCAAGCAAGCCCAGGAATTCGTCGAGCGAACGGAACGCGAGCCGGGTGGAAACGGGTTCACGCGCGCCCCCGTAACCATTGCGTCAGGAAAGGAATATCCGGGCCACTATGTAAACCTAAAGGACTGGTATGAATGGCCGCTCAAGCTGGGCCACTACCAGTTAACGATTAAGAAACAGTTCTTACCAAACGGTGGCTGGGTTGTATCCAATCCGGTTACGTTCGATGTAGGGCCCCGTCGGGCTGCCTCTCCAATTCCTGATGGTTTTTATTTGCGATTGACCCCGGCGCAGCCGAAGGGAGAGTCTACCAATCAGCCTTACCGCTTGGGATACGACGAAGGGGTATTGGTGGAGATGGTTAATGATTCAGATCAGCGCGCGTATGTAACCGTGATAGATCGTTATTATGGCAATCGGCCCCAATTGATAAAAGACGGACAGGTCATTCCGTATAGCGATGAAATTACAAAATTGATCGAATCCAAAGAGAAAGACCCGCGGCTGGTTGAAGTCGTCAAGGGCTTTTACATCGATCCTAAAGCGCCGCCTCGCGTCGAAGGCTTCAGCCTGAAGCAATGGTACGGACCGCTCGCGCCGGGCGCCTATCACTTAACCGACCGACGCCGTTTCGAGATCGGAGGGCCGTGGACCAAGGACTCCGCGGAGCTCGTAATTGAGATTTTGCCGTAGCAGTGATCGCTTCGAAAGACCAAGCACGCGCTACTCGCAGTCGCGCAACCGTCACGGATCCGCGTTGTCGTGGTTCTTGGCGTTATTGACGATCGCCTTCTCAACAGTTCGCGCGCGATCGAATGACAATAAATTAACTAAGATCGCTGTAAAAATTTCGCGTCTAAACATCGGCAGATACGCGCGCCGATTGGGGCCGATAATGAGAACGCAGATCTTACGAAGACTCCCCGCGATTGGCTTGTTCCTAATATTGCTGGTTGCCGCGGGCGGCAGGGACGGTTTCAGCACTTTCTCTTGTGGCAAGTCACCCGCTCGCAACTCGAAAGATACCATCTTAAAGCTGATCCTGAGCGACGGGAAAGAGCAATATACATTTGGCGATCCCATTAGATTCCAACAGAAGATGGAAAATGAGTCTGATGGACAGACAACATTTGAAGGTTTTGACTTTTATTACCAAAATCGCCCCAAGCTCTTGCGGAACGGTAACGCTGTACCCTACAAGTCGAAAACCGATGATCTAGTTCGGTCGAAGGAAACGGATCCGGGAGGGTTGTTCATCAGCGTTCGACTTGTCCGCATTGAGGCGCATTCGGATCGACAACTTGAAGAGTTGGATCTTGGTGACTGGTATGACGCGCTGCAACCAGGATCATATCAATTAACCAATAAATATCGCATTAGTTTCAGAGGGCCTTGGACCAAAGAATCAGCCGAGATCCAATTTCGCATCGAACCTAAGAACTAAGGAGGAACAGCCGATGAGATTAGTGACTTTTGGCCTTGCTCTCATATGCCTGCTGGGGGTGACGCAGGCACAATCCGATTCAGATGAACTGATCAAGATAAAAGAATCGGTAAAGGAAAACGTAGGGAAACAAATGCACGGATGGACCTACCGATCGATTGAACCGATTCAAGGAAGCGGTAGCATTCCGCAAAGGAAGATTCATAGTAAACGTGAGCGTCCCCCAACCCGCTAACAACAAGGATGTCTTTTTCAGCAGACAATTCGCCCATCATGTATTCAAAGCGCTTCAGGATAAATAAGCCATTCGTGGCAATCAGTGGTTCGGGCCCGTCACACAAGGCATATACCGGGTAACGTCCTCCCCGTCTCGAATCGGCGGGCCGGCAGCAACACTCGCAGGGGAATCGCATGCCGTCGCGCATTGCCGGAAAAATGAATGTGCTTGAACCTCAATTACCGTGGTTCAATCGTTAACGACTCAAAACGTACTTCCCTTCATTCACCACTAGACAGGCTTAATCACACTCAAAAAAGTTGGACAGCGGCAGAAAGCTTGTAAGAGAATGGCGCGACTCTTCAAAGCAGTTCTCCTCGAGGTGAATATGAATTCAATGATTCGGGTCGCCGCTGTCTTCTGTCTGCTGCTGGCCTTTGCCACGCAGTTGGTTTCGCAACAGCCGACGCCATCACCGACTCCGCAAGCATCGCCTACGCCTGCTCCATCTCCCGGGCTCGGCGGCACGTCTCTGCCGAATGCCGATCCGTTCCCGAGCACGTACAAGCCTTTTTCGCGCCGCACGACGGTCATTCGCAATGCGACTATCATGACGGCGGCGGGTCCAACGATTGCGCGCGGGTCGGTCCTGCTGCGCGATGGAAAGATTGTAGCGGTGGGCACGAACGTCTCGGCTCCCGCTGATGCGTTGGTAATCGATGGAACCGGAAAGTACGTCACGCCCGGGATCATCGATGTGCACTCGCACATCGGCGTTTATCCCGCGCCCGAAGTCGATGCGAACAGCGACGGAAATGAATTGACCAATCCGGTCACGGCCAACGTCTGGGCCGAGCATTCAGTTTGGCTGCAGGATCCGCAAATTCCGCGGGCACTCGCCGGCGGGCTGACGACTATGCAAGTCCTTCCGGGCTCGGGAAATCTGATCGGCGGACGCAGCGTCGTCGTGAAACTGGTTCCCTCACGCACAGTACAGGGAATGAAGTTTCCGGGCGCGAAGTACGGTTTGAAGATGGCCTGCGGAGAGAACCCAAAGCGCGTCTATCAAACGCGTGGGCCATCGACGCGCATGGGTAACGTCGCCGGTTACCGCGCCGCCTGGATCCAGGCCGAAAGCTATCGCCGGAAGTGGGACACGTGGAATGCGACGCACAAAGGCGATCCGCCGGCGCGTGACCTTGGTCTGGAAACTCTCGCTGAAGTCCTGCGCGGAAATATCCTGGTCCACAACCATTGCTATCGCGCCGACGAGATGGCGCAGATGATTGATATCGCGAAAGAGTTCGGCTATTCGATCCGCGCGTTTCATCATTCGGTCGAAGCTTATAAGATCGCGGACCTTTTGAAAGCTAACAACATTGGCGCGGCTGAATGGGCCGACTGGGGCGGGTTCAAGATGGAAGCGAACGACGCCGTCAAAGCCAACCTGGCGATCACCGAAGCTTTCGGCGCGCGCGCGATGATTCATTCGGACAGCGCGCTGGGAGCCCAACGGCTGAATCAGGAAGTCGCGAAGGCAATGTATGCGGGCCGCGCCAACGGCATCATGATCACCGAAGACCAGGCGATTCGTTGGTTGACTATCAATCCCGCGTGGGCCCTCGGTCTCGATGATCGTGTTGGATCGATCGAAGTTGGCAAGAATGCCGACGTGGTGCTGTGGTCGGGCAATCCGTTCAGCATTTATTCCAAAGCCGAAAGAGTTTGGATTGACGGTGCGATGCTGTACGACCGCAACGATCCTAATGAACGATGGCGAACCGACTTCGAGCTCGGCGTTGTAAAGGAGGTCAACTAATGCGCGCACTCCTTTTCATAAGCATCGTGGTTCTCGCCGCTGCGGCGCCCACATTCAGTCAAACCATCGCGATCACGGGCGGCAAAATTTATCCAGTGAGCGGTGCGCCGCTCACTAACGGCACGGTCCTCATCAAGGACGGGATGATCGTCGCCGTGGGCAGTCAGGTTAACGTTCCGGCTGGCGCCCAGAGGATCGACGCCCGCGGAAAAATCGTGACGCCGGGGTTGATTAATTCGGTTACTGAACTTGGTGTGATCGAGATCGATCAAGTCAGGAATACGAACGATGTGTCGGCCAAAGGCAACAACAACATTGCCGCGGCATTCCGGGTGTGGGATGGATTGAACGCGGGTTCTGCGTTGTTTGCGCCGACCCGCAACGAAGGCATTACTACCGTCGTTGTCGTGCCTGAAGGCGGTTTGGTTTCCGGCCAGGCAGCCGCGATCGATCTGGTCAATGGTCACAGCACAGACATGGTGAGGCGCCCGGCCGTGGCCATGGTGGCGCAGATGGACAATGCCAATGGCGCCGGGACATCGGCGCGCGGTGAATTGATCGGCAAGCTGCGTACGCTCCTCGATGACGTAATCTTATTTAGATCCAGCCGAGGCGAATATGAGCGCGGTGCGCTTAGGACGCTGAGTGCGAGCAGGACTGATCTCGAAGCGCTGATTCCGGTCGTCGACGGCAAGCTGCTTTTACTAATCGAAGCGAATCGCATGGACGAAATCGATGCTGCGCTGGAACTGGCTCATGATTATCACCTCAAGCTCGGCATTACGGGGGCGGCGGAAGCATGGCTGTGCGCGGATCGTTTGGCAGCCGCGCACGTGCCCGTGTTAACCGGAGCGATGAGCAATATTCCGGAGAGCTTCGCCACGCTTAATCAACGTCAGGAGAACGCGGCGTTGTTGCGAAAGGCGGGCGTGCAAGTCGTCATTGTGGCGACCGGCGGCAGCGACGTGACGCGCTACAACGCACGAAACATAAAGTACGAAGCCGGAAACGCGGTCGCATACGGCATGTCGTATGACGATGCATTGCGGGCGGTTACTCTGGGTCCGGCGGAATTATTTGGATTGAGCGATCGAATTGGTTCGCTGCAGTCAGGACGTGAGGCGAACGTAGTTATCTGGAGCGGCGATCCGTTTGAATTTTCAACTCAAGCTGAGCATGTCTTCATTCGCGGACGCGAAGTGAAAGAGCCGAGCCGGCAAGACCTTTTGATCGAGCGGTACAAGCCAAAAACGCAGCGGTGAATGGATTGTGGCACGCGCATCTTGCGCGTGAACTCACCGGGCGAGGCGCCCGTGCCACAAGAGTGATCACTTCGCCGGCTTGCGAAAGTTGTAACGCAACAACACGCGCATGGGAATCGCTACACCGTCGCGCATGGCCGGAAAGAAATGCATCTGCTTGACGGTGTCGATCACTGATTGGTCCAAAGCGTAACCGGCCCAACGCGCAATTTCCAGGTGGCCGATCTCGCCACGCGCGTCAATATCCACCAGCACATCAACCGTCGCTTCAACTTCCGCCACGGCCGCTGAATCGGGATAGGGCGGTTTCAAACGACGGTAAGGGCGCGGCGCGCGGGCGTCGGACGAATCTTTATCGTCGGACATGACTTCGATCGCGGTCGGGGTACTTTCTACCGCGGACTCACGTTCAGCGCTTTCATCTTCCAGAGCGCGCAGAATCGAGACTCGATACCGATTTATATCGCCGATCGTTTGCAGCAAAGCTTTCTCGGCTTCTTCCGCGGTGTCGCGGCGCTCGAGTGGCCGCTCCCAGGATATGAGTCGTCCGGTGCGGGCGCTTACGATAAATATCGACGCATACGATTCAAAATAAGCTGCGCCCGTCGAAGGCGAACGTCGCGCTGTGTCGGCCTCGCCGATGATGAAAAAATCGCATCCGATGGCTGCCCCAATATCGCGTGCTTCGGCGGTCGCGAGATTCAGTGATCCCTGAAATCCCACTCCGCGCGCCGCCGCCGTTGCGAGATTCCGATCAATCAAAACGATTCCGTTTGCAGCCGCCCTGCGATCAAGTAAAGCTTCCCGGACTTTCTCTGAGGCGCGGGTTCCGGTTGGACTCTCGCCAAGATCGAGCACTGCGACGCGTGCTCGTGGCGATGTCTGAGCGTTGGCAAGAACCACAAGCGCGTAGACGCACGCAATCATGCGAAACGAGCAGAAGGCGGTCCGGCTCAGGAAACGATGCAAATCACTTTTCGGATGTTCCAAGTTTTTCAACCTGCTGTGAACGTGGCTGAGGACGTAGCGGATGGCTGGCCATGATACAAACGATAGACCTCATCTTTAACCTCGGCGGGAAAACAGACTCGATGCAACTCATAACCCCGCCCCAATCCGCGCACCACCTCGCTTACTTCGCTGATCTCGCGAATCGCCGGGCGCGCGTAACCGTCTTCAACATAGATTCGCGTTCGCGGTTCGACACCATCAGCAGTGTAATACCCATAGTAGGGAACATCGCTCGCGCGATCTTCGATGAAGTAGTATTCAGGCAAGAACCCGGCGGCCTCGACCACGGCCAACGCCGCGGCAAGAAAAGTTTGTCTTTCGCTTAGCGGCATATCCAGATCGATTGCCTTGAACAGCCGGCGATTCACAAACCGTTGGCTGAGATCGCTCAGGATGGGGTCTTTCGATTGTTGCCATTGCTTCATATGAAAGATTACGTCCGAGTCATCCATGCTGAGGTGTTCGGTGGCCGTCAAGGATTCACGTCGCAGCATTTTCTCGAAAGCTGACCCGGCGACACACCAAACCTCTTCGCCTTTGTTCATCAATTCCAGCGAACGTCGCAGAGCCGATCGCAATACCGCCTCCGCCGATCGAAGCGTCCGGTGAAAGTAGACCTGGCGAAACATGTAATAGCGCGCCTGGAGATACTCTTCGACGGCGTGCACTCCGCGCGCGGCTACGTAGATCCGGTCTGCCTGTTCGTCGATGTGAAGTGAATTGATGATCCACTCAAGATCGTACAGGCCATACTTGGCGCCCGTCATTAATGAGTCGCGCAATAAGTAATCCATGCGATCGACGTCGAGTTGTGAGGAGACCAATTGCGCCAGGGCCCCCGGTTTGAATGTGCCATCGATAATTGAGGCAACCCGATGTGGCATTTCATCAGAGAACGATTTCAGGGTTGCATTCAAGGCAGTCTCTGCAGAGGTGACAGCCAGCATCGTTATTTGTTCGTGATGCACGCCGAGTACCTTTTCCATTGCATGCGAGAAGGGCCCGTGGCCAATGTCGTGCAGCAGCGCGGCGGCGCGAGCCGCT
>DNNE01000204.1:55360-63220 GCA_003487805.1 Blastocatellia bacterium
CGGGGGGGGGAGCCGCTGCGCGATCCGCCGGCGCAATTCGATCGCTGAGTTGGTCGAGGACGCGCGTCATCAAGTGAAGCGCGCCGAGGCTGTGGGTGAACCGTGAGTGCTCGGCTCCCTGATAAGTGTAGAGCCCGAGTCCTAGTTGTTTAATACGACGCAACCTTTGAAATTCAGGTGTGTCGATCAATCGAATCATCAACTGTCCCTCGGCGTTGTCGTCACGCAAGGGAATGATGTTGTGGACGGGATCGCGGTAGATTCGTTGCGGCACTTCTTCGGAGACCTTGTGCTTAATTGGAGCCGCAGTCTACCACAGCCGTTGTTTCCAGTTTCTGCGAGCGAGTGAATCGCGGCCACGGGCTGTGACGAAATCGTGAAGCCTGCCATTTACGGATTTTCGGAATAAAACCGAATTTTCGGATTTACCAGTCTGCTGAAAGGGTTCTAAAGCGGTGTATTTGCGGCACCCACAGGGGCTCTGGCCTATGGCACCCTCATTGCTTCTACGACCAATCAGAATTCGAACGCAATCGCGGCCGGTAGAATGAGAGATTACAGATTTCCAGCCAAAGCTGCCGAGAACAGTCGCGGAAAACAGGAATAATGATTGGCCAACTGCCCCCCAGAATGGTTGGAGTGGTTGGCTTTTTAGATTTAATGCAGAAACTTAGATTTAATTCAGAAACCCTTAGGCGCCTCGACACGAGCGCTATTTACGAAAGGACAGAGATGATGAAAAAACTTTTCATGTTCGTCACCGCCCTGAGCTTGGCGCTTTTTGCTATCAGCGCTTTTGGTCAGAGTACGACGACGGGATCGCTAGAAGGATTGGTCACTGACCCGAATGGCGCGGCTGTAAAGGGCGCCACGGTCACCGCGACAAGTCCTAATATGATCTCAGCAAAGACAGCGACAACCGGTGATGATGGCCGGTACCAGATTCCGGCGCTACCCCCGGGCAATTACAAAGTAAGTATAAATGCCGGTGGATTCGCCAAATTCGAATCCGGAGACGTCGGGGTGAATTTAGGGCGAACGTCAACCGCCGATGCAACGTTGCAACTGGCGTCCTCGACCAACGTGGTTAATGTGACCTCGGGCGCGGCCGTCGACACCGCCCAGAACACATCTGGATCTAACATATCCACCGATCAGTTCTCGAACTTCCCGACCCAACGGACAGTGCAGAGTCTTTATAACCTCGCACCGACCGTTACTCGTTCTGGTTTGAGAGATGCCGCCGGTCGTGATCGCGATCCTTCGGTCGCTGGCTCGTCTGGACCGGAAAACAACTACATTCTCGATGGCGTTAACACGACCGACCCCGCGTTTGGCGGATCGGGCGCGAACCTGCCGTTCGAGTTTGTTCAGGAAGTGGAAATTAAGACCGGCGCATACGGCGCTGAGTACGGCAAAGCCACCGGCGGAATCTTTAACGTTATTACCAAGAGCGGCGGTAACGAATTCCATGGCGACATATTTGGTTATGGAACTACCAAAGGCTTGGTCCGCAGCGTGAAGAACTTCCCGTTTACCGGCGCTGCCGCAAATGGGTTTTCAGAAACTGACATTGGTGGCGATATCGGCGGACCAGTCAAGAAGGACAAGCTCTGGTTTTTTGCCGCCTTCAATCCGCAACGCCGCACAAACTTTTATCTGACTCAGACATTCCACAGCCCGGCACAGAACAAAGTGACGATTCCGTTTTACGCCGGCAAGCTGACTTGGGCGCTCAACAGCAAGAACACGGTGACGGGCTCGACGTTTGGTGACTTCACCAAGCTTGAAGGGTTCCTGGCAACTGGCGCGCTGACAAACGTTTCGGGATTCGGTTCGGATCCCACAGCGTTCCAGGCAACCCAGTTAACTGGTGGTCATAACTACACCGTGCGTTTGAACTCAACGATTCGCAACAATTTCATCGCTGAAATTACCGGCGGTCTCCACTACCAAAGAGCGAACACGATTCCTGCCGCGATAACTCAACCTTTGATCAGCGATAACTTTGCGGTGTTGAAAGGTGGCGCAGTGCTGGCCGTAAATCAGACCGGCATTGACTCCGGAAGCACGGCGACTGGTTTTATTGACTTCGTCGACGGGCGGGGTGGTTCGCTCCAGCGTGGTTTCATTCGGGGGCCGGGTTTTGGTCTTTACGGAAACCAGAAACGTGACCGCTATGAGATCAACGCCCACATGCAGAACATCGAGGGCAAGCACACGGTCAAGTGGGGCGTCGAAATGTTTAGAGTGAAATACGACATTCAAACTCTATCCAGCGGACCGGCGATTACTTACACAAATCCGCTTCCTTGCGTTAGCGCCGGTAACCCGGTGGGTTGCATCTTTAATACGAACCTGCCGCAAGGCAACATAGCAACTAATGGCGTTCGCATCGCGAACAGCTTTAGTGTTTGCACGACGCGTGGCACCCAGGTTATTTGCCCGAGCGCGACAGCTACGGCTCGATTGGCGAATGCTGGTCCGGCTCTGAACGCCATCGGACTTACCGGCGGAGCAGTTACGGGCGCGATCACCGCAACGGAAGCTTTGACGAACCCGTTCCTGGTGAGAACATCAACTCGTGTTCGCGACTTCGAACTGAACGCCAATACCTGGACGAACTCGGAAGCGTTTTACATTCAGGATGACTATAAGTTCGCGCGCAACTTCCAGTTCAACTTTGGTGTGCGGTGGGATTACGAGCAGGCTTATAACGCTGACGGCTCCACCTACATCAAGTTCAATAACTTCTGGGACAATGCGGCACCCCGTCTCGGCCTGACCTGGGATTTCACCGGCAAGGGCAAGGGCAAGCTGTATGCTAATTACGCGACCTTTATCGAAACGCCGATTCCGCTCGACGTGAACGTGCGCGCTGCTGGTGGAAACAGCCAGACAGACAAGAACTTCAACGTAAACCGGTTGAATGCTCCAACGGGTTCGTTGATCGCCACGGGCTTCGGGAACAGTAACCTCGGCGCGGATGCTACACCGCTGGATCCAGGTCTCAAGCCACCCAGCATCGGTGAATACACCGCGGGCTTGGAATATGAAATCGTCAAGGATTTGGCTTTGGGTGTTCGTGGCGTATACCGGCATGAGCGAAACGTCGTAGAAGATGGTTCGTTCGACGACGGCAACACCTACTTCATCTTTAACCCGGGCCGTAACGAACCCGGCACGACCGAACGCGCCGCTTGCCAAGGCGACGCCGCCACTGGTCGCGCTCCGCGTTGTTTCGGTCGCGCTCAGCGTTTCTACCGCGCAGTCGAATTCACCGCTACCAAGCGATTTACTCATAATTATCAGTTCATCGCTTCTTATGTGTACTCGAGTCTGACGGGTAACTATGAAGGCTTGTTCCGTAACGACAACGGTCAGTCTGATCCGAACATCACTTCGTTGTTCGACCTTCAGAGCCTGCTCGATAACACTTACGGACGTCTGCCGAATGATCGTCCACACCAGTTCAAGTTCAATGGCAGCTATCGGACTCCGTTCAAGCTTCTGGTTAGCGGAAACTTCTACATTCAGTCCGGCAGTCCATTTAACCAGCTGATTCCGCACCCGGTCTATGGCAACAACGAAGGGTTTGCGGTCCAGCGCGGTACGGCCATCGTTCCGACAGCACCCACCGATCCGGCGTTCCCGAATATCGTTCAAAGCGTCGGCACTACCAGAACGCCAACAACGATGAACTTGGATCTGGGGTTGTACTATCCGATTAAGATTGGTGAGAAACGCGAACTGCGGTTGACCGGAGACTGGTTCAACGTCTTAAACAGTCAACGTGCGGTGACCCTGGATCAGACCTTCTCGATCAATAGCGGTGTCACGGGCGTTGCGCCAGTGCTCAATCCGTTCTACGGATCGGCGTTACTGATTCAAGCGCCATCGGCGTTCAGATTCGGCGCCAAGTTCACCTTCTAAATCTCGATAGCCTCCGTCCAAACGGGCGGTTGATATTGACCCTGACGGGGAGAGGCGACAAGAATTACGTCTCTCCCCTTTTTTCTTTTATTCCCTTGACATTTATATCCTCAAGCGTTTGAAATGCTCAGGCTGTCTTTAAAGTGAGGTTTCCGATGTTTTCTTTTCCCGCTCGGCTTTTACGGCGTCTTATTAAAAATAGAAAGTCCGTCATTCTGCTGACAGTGCTTTGCTTACCAGCGGCTGCGCTGGCACAAGGCAGCGGCAGAGAGTCAACCGGCACCGGCGGCAACCACGTCATACAGGGGAAGATCTTCTTTCCTTCTGGTCGCCGCGCAGAAGGCAACATACAGGTAAAGTTGCAGAGCTTTGGGGCCGGCGAGATTTCAACGATTGCTGATTCCAGTGGGTCGTTTAGTTTTGCTTCGCTTTCGCCCGGCAACTACACGGTCGTTATCAACGCGGGAGATGAATACGAGATTGCCCATGAAGGCGTGACGATCGACAGCGACCTGAACATGGCGCGATCAGGGGTTTCGCTAAACCCGGGTACGCGGCGATATACGGTGATGGTAACGCTGCAAGTCAAAGCGTCGAATCATACTAAGGCATCAGTCGTTAGTGCGGCTTTGGCTGAAGTGCCCGAACAGGCTCGCGCCTTGTACGAAAAAGCCCTGCAGTTTGGAAAGTCAGGTGACTCGGCAAAAGCGATAGAAGATCTTAAAGCCGCCATCTCTCTTTTCCCAAAGTTTCCCCTCGCCTTGAACGAGTTGGGCGTACAGTATCTGACCGTCGGTCAGGCGGGCAAAGCGGTCGAGCCGCTTAGATCCGCATCAAAACTGAGTCCCGATGCTTTTACCCCTAAATTGAATTTAGGAATTGCCCTGCTTGAAACAAATCAAATTCCGGACGCGGAGACGCAACTTCGCGATGCTTTGAAAATCACCACCACGCCCACGGCGCATATGTACCTGGGATTGGCATTGGTCAGAGAGCAAAGGTTTGACGAGGCCCGGACTGAATTGGAGACTGCGATTTCAACCGGCGGCGGAAATCTGGCGCAGGCGCACAGATTTCTGGGTGGCATTTACTGGAAGAAGCAGGAGTTCAAGCGCGCGATCGATGAGTTTGAAACCTATCTCCGTCTGACGCCGAATGCCCCGGACGCTGACCGTGTCCGTGGGACTATCCAGGAACTTCGCGCGAAGATATAATCCCGACTTCATAAGATTCCGATCTGCTCTCCTTCAATTTGGGATTTGTTTAGAAAGGATCCAACGTCGATGCTTACCTCCAACAGAAGAGCGCCATCAGCGTTCGCATCTATTCGTCCATATTTCTATGCCTCTGTTCTGGTTCTGTCGCTCACTTCGCTCGCCAGCGCCCAGGCCTTAGGCAGTAATCGTGGGCCGATCGGCGGTGAAGGCAGTAACACGATTCAAGGCCGCGTTTATTTCCCATCGGGAGACCAGAGAGGGAAGTCTATCAAGTTACACTTGGAGACTAACCTGGCGATCTCCAACTTAACCGCCGTCACCGATCAGGACGGCGTTTTCAGATTTAACAGTCTTCCTCCGGGAACATACACGGTGGTGGTCGAGGGTGGAAAGGACTACGAGAACAGCCGGGAAACAGTCACGATTGAGCCAATCGGCTCAAGCAGAGTTTCGCAGGTAAACATCCAGTTGCGGCCGAAAATTGATGCTGCAAACGGGGCCTTCGCCGGAGTTCCCAAACCGGCGTTGGAGGCTTATCAAAAGGGCACGGCGGCGGCGCAGAAGGGAGATTCGAAAGCGGCAGTTGAATTCTTGAACCAGGCCGTTACTGTCGCGCCCAACTTTGAACTGGCTTTGAGCGATCTCGGCTCGCAATATCTCAAACTCTTTCAATGGAGCAAGGCCGAAGAGAGTTTTGACGCACTCGTCAAACTGAAACCGGCCGACGCCGGCGCGCAACTTAATCTCGGCATAGCGCTTTACAATGAGGGCGTGGATCTCATGGGTCAGCAAAAGTTCGAGGACGCTGAGAAGAAGTTCAACTGGTCTGAGACGCACCTGCGAGAGGCCGTTCGACTGAAGCTTCCCGGCCCGTCGGCGCACTATTACCTCGGAATGATGCTGATCAAATTCAAGGCTTATGAAGACGCGCAAAAAGAGTTCGAGCTAACCATCAGCAACGGTGGCGAGAACCTGGCTCTGGCTCATAAGTTCCTGGGAGGTGTGTACATAAATACACATAAGAATAAAGAGGCAGCCGACGAATTAGAGAAGTACCTTAAGCTTGAGCCGAAGGCGCCAGAAGCCGAAAAGATTAAGGCCAGCATTAAAGAGCTGCGAAGCAAACAATAATTGAAGCCATGAAAACCAAATCAGTATTCAATTGTGGGCTGCTGGTTTTGTGTGTGATTGTCTTTGCTTCATCAATACTTGCTCAAACCAAGCCGCAGAAACCTGCTGAAGAACAGGATGACGTCATTCGCGTCAACACTGAGTTGGTGCAGACTGACGTCATGGTCTTTGATAAGAAAGGCCATTTTGTCGACGGGCTTAAAGGCGATCAGTTTGCGCTCAAGGTCGACAATAAGCCCACTTCCATCTCATTTTTTGAGCGCGTAACCTCCGGTAAAGAGAGCATGGCGCGTAACCCCGGCGTCACCGGACCAGGATCGACATCCAGTCCGGGCCCCATGATTGTCCGCGGAAGAACGGTGATCTTCTTCATCGACGATCTTCATCTCGCGCCCGACAGTCTGGTGCGCACTCGCAAAGCCTTACTGGAATTTATCGAACGCGGTATGAGCGAAAAGGATCAGGTCGCGATTACCTCTTCGAGCGGCCAGATCGGTTTCCTTCAGCAATTCACTGACGACAAAGTAGCTTTGCAGTCTGCCGTTGCGCGGCTCAACTATCGAGCGAATACCAAAATGGATATGGACAGTCCTCCCATGTCCGAATACATCGCTTCAAAAATTCGCGACGGCGATCAACAAACGATCAATTACTATGTGAAGGAATTAGAGAAGCAGAATTGTTTCAGGCCTCCAGGCGGCGGCGGAATGATATGCATGATGTCGCCGCAATCAATGGTCGAGGCAGTTAGGTTACGTGCCCAGGAAATGACCGTGATGGCGGCGCCCGATACGGACAATACGCTGATCATGCTGGAAGGATTAATGCGGACCGCGGGGCAATTGCCGGGACGAAAACTCATCTTCATGATCTCGGACGGGTTTTATCTGAACGATCGCAAGTCTGGCTCTCAGGACCGCATCAAGCGCATAACCGACGCTGCCGGTAAGGCTGGCGTGGTGATCTACACTCTCGACGCGCGGGGAATCATCGGCGATTCACTTGATGTAACCAACAACAGGCCCATTGATTCTGAAGGACAGACGGCGGGCTCCACTATCGGTGAAATCGCTGCTTCACAGGATGGACTGAACGCACTGGCCGGTGACACGGGAGGCAAGGCTTTCCGCAATACGAATGCTCCGATGTCCGAATGGGTTGATAAGGTTTTGGATGAAACGGCGAATTACTATCTGGTTGCCTGGCGTCCTGATACCGAAGAGCAGAAGCGGGGAAAGTTTAATCACATCGAGGCGAGCGTAATCGGCCGTCCCGACCTGACCGTGCGCTTGCGCTCGGCGTATTTCAAATCCGCCCCCTTGCCGTTTTTGTCCGTCAAAAGGAAGACCGAAAAAGATCCGACTAAGGCGCGCGAAGACGACATGCGCATAGTCATCGATGCGCCTGTCAGTCAAACCCAGATATCGACCAAACTCGAGCTGCAGCTCGTCCAGATGCCCGGCGTTGGCACCCAGGTCCTGGCCTCCGTCGAAATCAATCGTGAAGCTTTGTCTTTTGATCTCAAGGATGGCAAGCAGTCTTCGGATCTGGATATTGGCGGGATTTTCTACGACGACAA
>DNNE01000204.1:63560-72743 GCA_003487805.1 Blastocatellia bacterium
TTGGGCGCCTGCGCATCTTTCCGGTTCCTGAAGATGCCTCGCCGGAAAAACGAAAGCAAGCGATCTATGCTTTCCGCGCGTGGTTACCGCCGGGCTTATACCAGGTGCGCGTCGGCATTCGCGATCTTAACAGCGGTCGCCTCGGCAGTGCGATGCAATGGATCCAGGTTCCGAAGGTCGCGGGTCGTTAGTTAGTCTTTGACAGGATTAACAAGCTTCAACTGATTATTTGGTGAGGCCCTGCTTTGGGTAATAAAGATAGTTGATTCGCCAACTAAACCTTTTTGGCTTTTTGTCATTTGGTTGTCGTTAATTCATCTGCAAACCACGAAACCCCACGAACACAAAACCAATCCACACGAACGACGCCGAAAAGATCAAGGGTACTGTCAAAGACTTAAGAAGCAAACAGTAGTTCAGACTATGACAACCAAGTTAGGATTCAATTGCGGGCTCCTGGTTTTGTGTGTGCTTGTCCTTGCGTTGCCAATATACGCTCAAAGTCAGCCGCAGAAACCTGCTGAAGAACAGGGCGACATCATTCGCGTCAGCACTGAGTTGGTGCAGACTGACGTCATGGTCTTTGATAAGAAGGGCCATTTTATCGACGGGCTTAAGGGTGATCAGTTTGCGCTGAAGATTAACGGCAAGCAGACGCCCGTTTCGTTTTTCGAACGAGTTACTTCGGATCGTCTGGCGAATGAAAAAGCGTTGAGCTCGTCTAATACCGAGAATGCAGCTAAATCCATGGGCGGCGCTGCCTCAACAATTGTGCGCGGGCGCACGATCATCTTTTTCATCGACGATCTGCATCTCGCTCCGGCAAGTATCAATCGCACCCGCAAAGCTTTGCTCGATTTCATCGATCGTGGGATGGACGACAACGATCTGGTAGCGATCGTCTCATCCAGCGGCCAGATTGGTTTTCTCCAGCAACTTACCACTGACAGGTTCCCTTTGCGTTCGGCTGTGGCTCGGCTCAATTATCGCTCGGGTCCGGGCAAACAGGACATGTTATCGCCTCCGATGTCCGAATACATCGCGACGAAAATACGCGAAGGCGACGAAGGCACGATTAGCATGTACGTGTCGGAAATCATGAGACGGGAGTGTTCGCGTCCGACGCCGGGTTCGCCTTTCACGTGCGCCATGTCGCCGCAGGCAATGCGGCAGCTGGTGGTCGAGCGTGCGCAGATGATCACGACCCAAACTGCGCCAGACACTGTTAATACACTGGCATTGCTCGAAGGGCTGATGCGCACCGCCGCGCAGCTTCCGGGGCGCAAGCTCGTCTTTTTGATTTCCGACGGGTTTTACTTGAGCGAACGTACTATGGCTTCGCGTGAGAAGGTACGAAGAGTAACCGATGCGGCCGGTCGCGCCGGAGTCGTGATTTACACCCTGGACGCGCGCGGCCTGATGGGCGAAACGCTCGATGTGAGTAACGATCGGCCGATGGATGGCGCAGGCTTCACCACTGGATTGACCGGTGAACATATTGCCGCTTCCCAGGATGGACTGAACGCGTTGGCAGGCGACACTGGTGGCCGCGCGTTTCGTAACACGAATGGACCAATGGCTGAGTGGGTCGGAAAAATGCTCGACGAAACCGCGAATTATTATCTGCTGGCTTGGCGTCCCGATACTGAAGAGCAGAAGCGCGGAAAATTTAATCACATCGAGGCGAGCGTAATCGGCCGCCCCGATCTGACCGTGCGCTTGCGCACGTCGTATTTCAAATCGGCGCCCTTACCGATTCTGTCCGTCAAAAGGAAACCCGAAAACAATCCGACTAAAGCGCGCGAAGACGACATGCGGCTAGTCATCGATGCGCCGGTCACCCAAACTCAAATACCAACCAAGCTCGAGCTGATGCTGGCCCAGATGCCCGGCGTGGGCACGCAAGTCGTAGCCTCCGTTGCGATCGATCGTGAAGCTTTGTCGTTTGATCTCAAGGACGGCAAGCAGTCCGCAGATCTGGATATGGGCGGGATTTTCTACGACGACAAGGGCAAACCGGTTAACAGCTTTGTTGGGCGCCTGCGCATCTTTCCGATTCCTCAAGATGCGCCGCCGGAAAAACGAAAGCAAGCCATCTATGCCTTTCGCGCGTGGTTGCCACCGGGCTTATATCAAGTGCGCCTCGGAATTCGCGATCTTAACAGCGGTCGTCTCGGCAGTGCGATGCAATGGATCCAGGTTCCGAAGGTCGCGGGTCGTTAGTCTTTGACTGGATTAACAAGATTAACTTGATTGTTTGATTGACTTGTCAATCATGTAAATCCTGTCAACTATTCTTGAATCTTAGTGCGGATTCAGTTCGAGCAGGTGCCCCATCTTCTCTTTTTTTGTGCGCAGGTATTTCTCGGCGGGTGCTGACGACTCGACTTCTATCGAAACGCGCTCAACGATCTCCAGCCCTGCGTCCTTCAACGCCTGTAGTTTGCCAGGATTGTTCGAGATCACCTTTACTTTGCACAACCCCAGATCGAACAAAACCTCAGCACATTGTCGATAGTCTCGCGAATCAACCGGCAGATCCAGACGCTCGTTTGCTTCGACCGTGTCGGCGCCTTCATCCTGAAGCGCGTAAGCGCGAATTTTGTTCAGGATTCCGATCCCGCGCCCTTCCTGTTGTTGATAGACCACCGCGCCGCGTCCTTCGTCCTGGATCATTTCCAGTGTGCGATGAAGTTGCGGGCCGCAATCGCATTTCGTAGATCCAAAGACGTCTCCGGTCAGGCATTGCGAATGAATGCGGACCAGCGTCGGTACGTCAGGACGCAACTCGCCTTTGTAAAGGACGACGTACTCTTCGTCGCTCGTCAGCGATCGATAGCCCGCGATGTGGAAGTCACCCCATTCGGTCGGCAACAGGGCTTCAGCAACTCGCTGTACAGACAGAGTAGTTGGGGAATTTGGACAAACAAACTTTTCAACTGGAACTTGTTTGACATTGCAACCCATAAGGATTCCTCAGCTTGGCTGCGCGAAATGCGCGCGACTACTTCAAAACCGTAATTGATCGATTGCAGGAATTATAGGAGCAGACAGACGCCTACGACAAGCAGCAGCTCTCTTTGGTAGTGGGGTAAATATGTGTTGAATTGACGCGACAATCCAATGGCGTTGCGAAGCTCGAGATTGATCGGGTAAGGATCAAGTGTATTGGCAGCAAAGTCAGCGATCTGAATCTGAATAACAATCTACCGTCGTTTTGAGCTCTGGACTCGGAAGACCGCGCTAATTGGGTGACGCTAAAAGCCCGATTCGGCTTAACCTGTCTGCGTCTGCGCATATTTGTGCTAGCGCACAGACGGGCTTTAAGCGAGAGCGTAGTCTCCGCTCCTCTGAGGCTACTCCCGTAAACTCGAAACTCGTGTTTAGCCTCCCGTCGACGGTTTCCCGAAGTGATGGCAGGTTCCTTTTGCCAGTCGCTCACGAATTGTTTTGACAACCTTCAGAGGAGAAAAATGAGAAAAACAAAGCTTACAAAACTCCCGGCAAAGATGTTCGTTTTGGGTCTTTGCATCGCAGGATTGGTATTTGTCGGTTCAACCAGGACCGTTTCTGTCAAGGCGACGTCGTGCGACGACGCATATAACGCTTACTACGCCGCGGATAATGCTTATGACACCGCCCGTATCAGCTTTTTTTACAACAGCCCTGAGACTTGTGCACAGGAGTGTCGCCGCAAGCATCCAGTTGATGCCATCCATGATCCGAATGACGATGCATACAACCAGTGTGTCGCTGATTGTCCAACCAATCGAGAAACTACGCTGGCCGCAGACGACAGCGATTTGGTTGGCAAAGCGCTCGAGACGTGCACTCCTGCTTCGCCTGACGCGTGTGACGCGGCGCGAGCAGCGGCCGCGGCGTGTTATGATCAGTATGACTATTTGGATTATTCGGATCTCAACGAACGGCTGGCAGTCTACGAGCAGTATTCGGCATGCCAGCTCGCAACCAAGGCTGATGCTTGCCAATAACAACGGCCGTGAAGAAGGCGCTTCCTTTCTGTTATGCAAAAAGGAGCGCCTTACTTGCTCCAGGTCACCGATAATGGGCGGTGAAAGGGGATTTATGAGATACGGTCTTTTGGTCTTTTTGTTTTTTGCTTCCGTCTCCTATTGCTTTGCCCAGACACCCTCCCCTTCTCCGGCGCCAACCCAGTCGGCAACACCTGAACAAAACAGAATCAGAAACTTCGGCTCCAGCCTAAAGCGCTATGAAAAAAAGGAGCGACAACAGACACAAGCCAAGACTAATGAGTCAGATGATGACGTTGTTCGAGTCTCGACAGATCTAGTTGTCAACGATGTGCTGGTAACGAATCAAAAGGGAAACGTAATCCTCGGACTACAAAAAAAAGATTTTGTGGTGACGGAGGATGGTACGCCGCAAACGATTCAAATGTTTGCTCCAGGCGAAAGTGCAACGGTACCGCGTTCAGTTGTCTTAATTATTGAATGCAGCGCTTGGCAAGGTCCTTATATGAAGACGAGTGTGGAGGCTGCAAAAGTGCTTGTCGATAAACTCGCACCACAGGACAAGATGGCCATCGTTACAGGCGACTCAAGGCTGGCGCTGGATTTTACTGCAGACACAAGCTTGATTAAGAAAACACTCGATTCTTTTGTTGTAGGCCAAGCGCGTAAACCTGGATTCCACGTGTGCGGTGACACTCCGCAAACCGTGATGGGCATCTACGGCATGGGGCCGGCGGATACCAAGCGCTTAGGCAGTAGCTACAACAGTGGCGAATTTCGTGCCTTGCTGGCGGTCCTGAATGAAATGTTCGATGAGCAGAACCGGCAGCGGATCATACTCTTTCAGGGAGATGGAATTCACGCAATGTGGCTCAAACCAGACAACGAAACTCCGTATAGAGTTTCTAACACTACCTATGGAATACCCGGTTTACGGGTTGTGAGAGAGATTCCTTTTGCGGAATTCGGATTCCGAGAGGTCAAAGAATCGATAGAAAGTTCGCGAGCTACGATTTATTCAGTCATTACTGGTCTCAGGGTCCTCGGAGTTTCAAAAGAAGAGCAGCTAGCGCGAGCTAGGTTGTCACTAATAGAACTGAATAAGCTTTATAAATGGATTGGAGAAAGCAAGATGCCGGCTATAGCTAAGTATGATCAATCCAGGGAGCTCGAAACCCTTACGGCTGGGCAAACAGCAATGTTCAAAGTGGCAGAGTTATCGGGTGGCTTCACAAGTTTCGTTGAGAAACCTGAGGACGCCGAGAATGTTTATTCAGACATTTTCACAGTCATCAAGAATCGGTACGTCATTGGATACTCCCCAACCAATCGAAACCGCGACGGAAAACCGCGACAGCTAGCAATCCAAGTGCGCAATCATCCCGAATTCACTGTTACCGGACGAAAAACTTATTTTCTTCAGTAGCGCATCATCTTAACTGCTCCTGTCAGACGCGTCGAGTCAAAGCTGCATCGGCTCAACGCGACGCCCCTCTCAGAACCAATCGCAGGCAGTTCAACTTGTCCATTCCCCTCTTCTCTGCATACGAAGAGGAGCTAGGTCAAGTCAAGAACACCGCGAACCATTGCCGTATCATCAAGTTGCGGGATAAGATACGCCGCTGTTTCATCTTTACCCGGCTAACCTCGTAGTTGCGCGAGCAGCAATGGCAGACAATTCTGACGATACGTCCCTGAGCAAAGAAGAGAACGAGATCGACACGTACTCCGGCCAATACCAGCGTCGCGGCGACCGCCGGCCGGCCCTGGTCTTTTTGCGTGGAGAATTGTTGGCCGTGCAAATTCCGCTCGAGCGCGAGCAAGTGACCCTCGGTCGCGCGCTGGACGCGGACATTCGAATTAACGATTCAAGGGCATCGCGGCTGCACGCGCGCATCACCACTGAGCTCGACAAAACCAGCGGTGGAATGTGTTATCGGTTAAGCGATCTTGATTCAACCAATGGCACGATTCTAAATGGGACTCGCATCGACTCCGCGTTTCTTGAGGACGGCGACAAATTCGAAATAGGCGATCAGTTGATCCGCTTCGAAATGCTCGACGAAATCGACCGTGAGTTTCAGCAGCAGATCCATCGCTTGTTGGTTCACGATGAACTGACTGGATTATTGACCGGCAAATCTTTTTTTTCAGAGCTGCGTCGTGAAGCCGCGCGCGCGGAAGCCGAGAACATGCCGTTCTGCGTGCTGATGATGGACCTTGATCATTTCAAAGAAGTCAACGACACTTACGGCCATCTGGTTGGAAGCGAAACGTTGGAAGACGTCGGCGCGGTAATTAGAAAAGCACTGCGGGCGGGTGACGTGGGTGCGAGATTTGGAGGCGAGGAATTTGCGGCATTCCTACTGGACGCTGACTATGCGCAAGGGTTGATTGCCGCAGAGCGCGTGCGATCCGCCATTGAGAAGCATGATTTTCCCGCGGTGCGTCGCAGCGGCGGCGCCGATCCGATCCGGACTCATCACATAACGATCAGTCTTGGCGTGGCGTCTTACCCTGATGACGGGCGCGATCCGATTCAACTGGTTGAAATGGCTGACTCCGCGCTCTATCGCGCGAAACGAAACGGGCGTAATCAAGTGTGCGCCTACCGGCCGGCAGCGACCACGGAAGTATTACGGCTGCGTCCACGCCCATAAGCTCGGCTCTGAATAGGATGCTCAATGCGATTTGTACTCTACACAATAGTCTTTGGCGTTTTGCTGGTGGCCGCGTGCCGGCCGAATGACAATGGCTCACAGGCGAATCTGAATTCGGCCGTAGCGAACACGCCGGCGCCGCGTGCGGTTGCGAGTCCGGTTCATTCAAAAATCGATCCGTGTACCTTGCTTACCACCGATGATCTCAAAGGCGTGCAAGGCGAAGCGTATAAGGATGCGCAACGATCAGACCGCCTCGATGGCGACTTTATTGTCGCCCAGTGTTACTACGCGCTGCCGACGACCGCAAACTCCGTCGTTTTGAACGTTACGACGGCCAAAGACGAGTCAGGGACGCGAACTCCGAAGGCATTTTGGGAGCAGACGTTCGGCGGCGACGAAGAAAAAGAACGCGAAGGGAAAGGCGATCGCGACAAAGATAAGCAGAAGGACAAGGACAAGGCTAAGAGCCAGCCGGCCGAGCGCCGCGAAGAAGGTGAAGAGAAAGAAGCTGCGCCGCCGGAACGAGTCAAAGGTCTGGGTGATGAAGCGTTCTGGGCCGCGAGTCCTGTCGGCGGTGCGATCTATGTGCTAAAGAAGGATCTGTTCTTTCGGATTAGCGTCGGCGGCGCGGGCGACCAAAAGACAAAATTGAATAAGTCAAAGTTGCTTGCGCAAAAAGTGTTGACGAAGCTGTGATGACTGGGCGGTCCCAACCGAGAGAACTTAAGCAGTGCCGTAGGCAGGAAAATTATCAACGTGGGTGTGCTATAAACATTTGGCCGCTACGCGGCTGCTTGTTGAAGATCTCGAAACGATCATTAAGGAGTGGATCATGAAACGACTAATCCTGGTGCCCATGCTCGTCATCGGCTTCAGCTTTGCAGCCCTGGCCCAACAACCGAGTGAACAACGGGCCGCTCTCACTGACGCGGCAATCGCGTTTGACACGAAGGCAGCGCCGGCGCTGGAAGCACGCCTGCGAACGCAGGTGCTGAACGGATCAGATGATTCGCCGGTTACGAACGTAAAGATCGCAGTCAAGAATGTGACGTCGAGCTTTTACACTTACGTGAGCGGCTGGGCCACCTTCTATGATTCGAACGCCGTGCGATGCGGTGAAGGAGTATTCAAGCTGGACGCCCTGGCTCCGCAGGAATCTGCTGAAGTCGACACGCCCGGTCTGCGTCTGCGCTGTGCGCCGTCAACGTGGCGCATTGTGGCGACGAACCTGATGACGCGAACTGCCGATATCGCGCAGGTCGTCGCAACGCAGCCACCGCCGGTCGAAGCGGTCGTGGAAAGGCCGGCGCCGGTAAACTTCATCATAAGCATTGACGGCGAACAGCATCCGATCCAGGTAAACAATCCGATTGTGTTGAAGCTGGGGAATCGCAATCGGAAGATTGTTTTGAAGCCGGTGCCGTGAGCTGCCCGTTAACCTTTCGCTCAGGCGTTGCGGGGCACTAGCCCGACCGTGAGGGAGGGCTCCGAACCAACATCAAGGAGCCCTCCCTCACGGTCGGGCTAATGCCATTCGGAGATCCTGCTTCGTAATCAAAGCGCCCGGCACATTTCGTTTGGTGACCAGGGGGTGGCCATCGCCCTTTGATACGCGGTTTTGATCTCGCCCGCATTCCAGTCCTTGCGCATCCAGCTTTTTCCGTCGGCAAACTCCACTCGATTGATAACTATCTTTTCCTGCAATGGACTTGCGGTGGTCGCGAGACTTGCGGCGCTAACCGCATCGGTTGGGCCGGACAGACTGACAGCCTGTAATTCTTTGTCTTTGTCAGGTTTGATATTGACGCCGCAAAGGAATTGTCGCCGCGTCACGATTGTTGGATTGGCCCTGTCGACGAATTGATACTCCCAGAAAATTACTTCGACCGCTTGCTTGCTCGCGTTGTGAATCGTCGCCTGGTAAGCAAACGAGTCAACCGCTTTCGCCTCAGGCTTATCTGCATCTCGCACGCTTTTTTCCAGCGCGGCGCCCCGGCCATCAAGCGTATCCGCGTTTGGATCGCGCACGCCGGCCGGATCATTGATGCGCACGTTGCGATCATAGTTCTTGTCGGCTTGCGTCATGGCGCGTGCCGGCAGAGGTTTCTCCGGCGCTGAAGTATCAATCTTCTGGCGGCTCTTGGACCATTTAAAACTTAGCACTGTGATCTGACTTCCGTCCGAGGTCCCGGTTTGCACGACGCGATCGGGAAAGGCCAGCATCGCGAGCAGTGGAAGCAGCAAAAGAGTTTTCATCACATTCTCCCTGTGTGGATTTCATAACTACGGAAGGGTGCCGGGGGATTGTCTCTCTTTGTGGTTTCATCATCAAGTATTCTGTGAGGTGATTTTGTTGACGTGACGCCATTGGCGAAACGGGGCAGTAGCCCTACCGTAAAGGAGGGCTCATCAAGTTGCGCATTGGGAGCCTTCCCTTGCGGTTGGGCTACTGCCCCGAATCAGCGCAACTGATTCACTCGGCCTTGCCCAAAAAAGTCCAAATCGTGCGTGAAGAATCAATCTGGTAC
>DNNE01000204.1:73068-75587 GCA_003487805.1 Blastocatellia bacterium
GCGCTAGCAAGCGGGTAATCTAAAGCAAACTACCCGGTCGCTGGCGCAACCGGTTCCGTACCTTGTTCGTCTCGTGGACATTCTGGGCAATGCCGATTCAACCCATTGCTCGGACGTAATTATCTCCAAGCCCTCGTGTTAAGCTGAGCGAAATGTCAGACGCTTCTGAAGAAGTCATGCCGGCCGCTGCGGTCGACGCTTCGAGCGCGCACGCTGAAAGTTTTTGGAGCGCGATCCGCGAAGCGCTGCGCGGCAGTCACCGCGATTACACGGTCGGTCCCATCGGGCGATCAATTATTCTCCTCGCCATACCAATGGTGCTCGAGATGTGTATGGAGAGCATCTTCGCCGTCGTCGATATCAAATGGGTTTCTTATCTGGGGCCGGACGCAATGGCCACGGTTGGTTTGACTGAGTCGCTGCTGACTTTGATTTACGCTATTGCGATTGGCTTGAGTATCGGCGCGACCGCGATGGTCGCGCGGCGCATCGGCGAGCATGACCGTGACGGAGCTGCGCGCGCAGCTATGCAGGCTGTGTTTTTAGGATTGATCGTCGCGATCGTGATTGCGCTGGTCGGTGCGCCGCTCGCGCCGAAACTGCTGCGAATAATGGGCGCCGCGCCATCGGTGGTCGAGCATGGCGCATCGTTTACGCGCATTATGCTCGCCTGTAATGCGACGGTCGTCATGCTGTTTATGATCAATGCGATCTTTCGCGGCGCGGGCGATGCTGCGATTGCTATGCGCGTGTTGTGGTTGGCGAACGCGCTCAACATCGTGCTCGGGCCGTGTTTCATCTTCGGCCTGGGGCCTTTCCCGAAACTCGGCATCGCCGGCGCGGCAGTGGCGACGAATATCGGACGAGGCACGGGAGCAATCTACGCATTCAGTCGTTTGATTCGCAAAGGTGGACGCTTTGAAATCACCCGGCGTCATTTCCGGATTGAAACTGAGATCATGGGCCGTCTCATGAAGTTGTCGGGCACCGGAACCTTCCAGGTTTTTATCGGCATGGCGAGTTGGATCGGGCTCGTGCGCACGATCTCAACGTTCGGCACGGACGCTTTGGCCGGCTATGTCGTCGGCATTCGCGTGATCCTCTTTGCGTTATTGCCATCGTGGGGAATGTCGAACGCCGCAGCCACGATGGTGGGCCAGGCTCTGGGCGCGAAAAAACCTGAGCGTGCGGAACGAGCAGTCTGGCGGGCGGGTTTTTACAACATGATCTTTCTCGGTTGCGTAGGAGTTGTTTTCGTCGTCTTCGCGCGACAGATCATCTGGCTGTTCACCTCTGATCCGGCCGTGATGCCTTATGGAGTTGATTGCCTGCGCATCGTCGCCTGCGGCTTTCTGTTCTACGCCTACGGGATGGTCCTGACGCAATCTTTCAACGGCGCGGGTGACACGTGGACGCCGACGATCATCAACCTGTTTGTGTTCTGGTTATGGGAACTGCCGCTGGCGTACGTGCTGGCGATAGTTTTTCACTTCGGTCCGCGCGGAGTCTTTCTCGCGATCACGATTGCGTTCTCAACGCTGGCGATCATCAGCGCAATTTTCTTTAGAAGAGGGAAGTGGAAGATGAAGGTTGTGTGAGAATTTACTAGAGAGATCGGCGGCCGTCTTCAGACGGCTTTCCCGAAGGGTTTCTAGCCCAGCGTTTTTAGCGCTGGGTAGCGAGGAGCGATTGGGTTGTTAGGGCGCTTCAGCGCGCTTTCGAATCTGGGGGCTTTAGCACTTTCGGCTAAAGCCTCAAGGGCAAGCCCGTTGAAACGGGCTGCCAGATCTCGGCTTTTTGGCACGACCCAGCCGTAAAACGGCTGGTCTAGAAACCCTGCGGGAAAGCCGCGTGAACGCGGCTGAAATCCATGAACTGGACGATGCAGAGCTGGGACGTTTTAGGTTCCTGGTGCGATAACAACCAACCGAAATCACGACGCTAAGGCGCCCCGCCGCATGAAGTGTTCATCGTTTGCAGCAGTACCTCGCTTAGTTTTTTCAGATCCGGCGGCAGTTGATCCATCGTGTTGTCGTACCACTGCACGGTGAATATCTCTTTATTATCAGTTCCTGTGCTCAGCTCGAGCTTATACGAAAACGCATCCGGCGCAGCGACATTCAATCCCGGTTTGTTCCACTCTTTTGGATCAAGTTGCGCGACCGCATCGCTGATTGGCTTGAACACGGTCGAATGCAAACCGCCCACCACACCTTTGCGCACTTCCTGCGGCGTCCTTTGCGAGCAGTTGAACTTGCCCTCGCTATTGACCGATATATTTCCTCTGCCGCGACCCGCGAACCCGCCAGAGGTTCTGAGTTGCAGCGACCAGGGAGCCTGAATAGTTTTCGGTGCAGACGGCGACTGCTGCGAGCAAGAGCCGGCAATCAATAGCAAGATCGTCAAGCAAGTAACGAGGGAGCCGAGCATGGCCGTAACTATACTCTCCGCAACGATCGCGTGCACGCGGCCTTGCTCAAAAAATCCAGATCGTGCGTGAAGAATCAATCTGGTACGGA
>DNNE01000213.1 GCA_003487805.1 Blastocatellia bacterium
GGAGGTAAACTGTACCACTACCCGAAGCCGCAAAGATGTGCAAAGCCAAACTGGAATTACGACCGCTTCGTCGGTTTACTTGATCTTTAAACTGCGGGGGGTATAATGCGCCCCCAATCTAATAAAACGATCGTGCAAGGGGGGTAGCGACTATGAAGTCCTTCGTCGCGTTCTTGCTTGTCCTTACCACTTTTTACTCGGGAGTCACTCGGGGTCAAAGTCCGTCTCGGACCGCAAATCAGCGCGCGGGAAGTCAGCCACGATCCGCGACGCTGAGAATATGCCAGGGGGTTCCCATCCCTGATGGCTACGTCATCATTGCCTACATGACATCGACGGCGTGTCCGCACGGCGCCTACTTAATCAAGAAACAGAGCGACTATGAAAGTTCATTGGCAGTGAACGGTGACAATCGAGCCCCAGCGTCAAATTCGACAGAGCCGCCGCGAACGGCGCCCACTAAGTCGACAACAGCCGCAGAGCCCGGACGAACGCCCGCGCAATCAGCAAAGAGATCGGTGTCACCCAAGCCATCTTCCACAAAGACGCAACCCGCGCTCGATCCCGCGTTATCGTCGCAAGCAGGGTCAGTCACGCGCCCGCGCCGGGTAGGAGCAGCGGCTCAAGATGCGAGTCAAACCAAGAGCCCGATTCAATCAGTTGCTACGGCCAACGTGCAGGACACGACTCAATCGTCGACCGTCGCGCAAGCTCCGCCAGAACCTCCGACTTTGATCGGGAGTGAACCTGCACGTCCACTGACGGCGCCGACTTTGGCTAAGGCTGACGCTTCACCGGCCACTTCGCCACAAAGCGACACGAATAAGGATTCCACCGCGGCAGGTCCGGAAGAAGTGAGTGAAGGTGACGTGGTTCGGGTGGACACGTCGCTGGTGACAGTCCCGGTCAGCGTTCTTGATCGACAGGGACGTTTCATTGGAAATCTTCAGCGCGACGATTTCAAAATCTTTGAAAACGGTGTCGAGCAGTCGGTCGCATATTTCGAGCCTGCAGAAAAACCTTTCACGGTCGCGTTGCTGCTGGACACTTCAGCTTCAACGCATTTTCATCTGGCGGAAATCAAGGAAGCGGCAATCGCGTTCGCTAAACAACTGCGTCCGCAGGATCGCGTGCTTATCGTCAGCTTCAATGATGAGGTGTTGCTGCTGACCGAAGTCACGAATGACTTGAACATTATCGAAACCGTCATCGAAGAGAATGCCAACACGGGCAGCTCAACGAGGCTCTATGACGCGGTGGACCTCACGATCAAGGAGCGGCTTAACAAGATCAAAGGACGCAAAGCGATTGTCCTTTTTACCGATGGCGTCGACACTTCCAGCCAGCAGGCAAGTTACCAGAGCACGCTCGGCGAGGTGCAGGAACTCGACGCGTTGATCTACCCCATCCAGTACGACACGAGTGATTACCTGCGCGCGATGCAGAATGCCGGCAGCGTAACAGTCACGACAACGCGGCGCGGAATCTTTGGCACGACGACGCAGCAGCAGACTTACAACGTGCCCGCAAACAACGGCGTGGCTTTGCCCGGCACGACCAAGGCTGATTACGACCGGGCTGATAGGTATCTGCACGCGTTGGCCGACGAAACCGGCGGCCGGCTTTATCAGGCTAATGACACGACGCAGTTGGCGGACGCCTTCACCAGAATCTCAGAAGAGCTGCGACGCCAATATAGTCTTGGCTATTACCCGAAAACTGAAGGTGCTGGAAGCAGCGAACGGCGACAAATCAAAGTCAAAGTGAGGCAGCCAAACCTCGCCGTAAGAGCACGCGATGGTTACGTTAAGTCTTCTGTCGCCGGTAAGGAAAAATAAATCGAGTGTCAGAAGCCCGAGCGTTAGGGAGGGCAACTATCGTAACTTGCCCTCCCTAACGGTCGGGCTTCTGACAGTGACGAGAAAAGGGAGGTTCCTGATCATGTTGAAATATCGCTCGCCCAAAGATCGAGGCCGCTTGCGAATCATGTTTGCCAAACTGGCTACGGCGATTGGTCTGGTGCTGATGGTCGCGATGACGGCCGGCGCTTATACACTGGTCCTTCGCGACGGCCGGCGACTGGAAATACCTGACGAGTTTACGGTGACCAGAAATACGTTGACCTATGAAATCGGGCCCGGCTTCAATAAGACCATGTTAGTGACCTTGATCGACGTGGCCGCGACCGAACGCGCCAATAGCGAAGCGCCAGGGACTTTTTTCAAACATAAAGAAGAACCGCCGGTTCCCGCCACGCCAACGATAGGGCCGGCCGTCAGGACCGTAACGAATCTTGATTTGGCCGCCGCCAGGCAGCGACGCATCGAGAGCGAGCAAGCCTATGAAGCGCGGCGCAAGGAACTAGGGCTGCCGACGGTCGAAGAATCTCGCAAGCGTCAGGAGGCAGAGGAGGTAGCTTTTCGTGAACGATCGCGCGAGGAATCAATGTCGAAAGCGCGCGAAGAGAGTTACTGGCGACAGCGAGCGCGAGACTTGCGCAGTGAGATCGCGACTGTTGATACCCAAATCAGTTACCTGCGCGGACGTGTTAGTGACCTGAATGAATCTATGTCGGCCAACCGGAGTTGGACCACAGGCGTGTATCCTATCTACCCGAATCGTCCATGGTTAGGAAATGGATGGCCGAATCAGCGCTTGCCGAGAAACAGGTCGGCGAATCCGATCATTGGGTTGGGATTTCCTAATCCGTATGGATATCCAGGCACATATGGATATCCGGGCACATATGGATATCCGGGCACGTATGGGTATCCAGGCACGTATGGGTATCCGGGCACGAATGGATATCCGGATAATTCTCAACAGATCACCGAGTCGACGAATCTAACTACGAGTTTGGACGATCTGTTGACCAGACGTGCCGGCCTGGCTGCGCAATGGCGGCAGTTGGAGGATGAAGCGCGCGATGCGAGGGTGCCGCAAATTTGGCTTGAACCTTAAATTTGGAGTGCGGCGGCAGAGCGAAGCGTCGACGCCGCTTTGGATCGTATCGCGGTCGCGAATACAATTGCCTTTCCGGATAGAAAGATCCAAAGCGCCGTCAAGGCCGGCGCACTCCAAATATGAACGACTGGGAAACCATCATCGGGCTCGAAGTTCACGCCCAACTAAGCACCGAATCGAAAATCTTCTGTGGCTGCTCTACGCGTTTCGGCTCGGAGCCGAACTCGAACACCTGCCCTGTGTGTCTGGGATTGCCGGGGGCGCTGCCGGTTTTAAATCATCGAGTTGTTGAGCTGGCCGCCCGCGCCGCGCTCGCGCTTGGTTTGCACGTCAACGAGCGTTCGATCTTCTCGCGCAAAAATTATTTCTATCCCGATCTCCCCAAGGGCTACCAAATCTCGCAATACGATCAGCCTTTCTCAGCCAACGGCACGCTCGAGATCATGACCGCTGACCGCGATGAAGCGGGCCACGCGCATGACTGGAAGCCGATGACGATCCAGATCACGCGTCTGCATCTCGAAGAAGACGCCGGCAAGAATGTTCATGAAGGACTGCCCGACGTGGATCGATTTTCTTACATCGATCTGAATCGCGCGGGCGTGCCTCTCGCGGAAATTGTGACTGAGCCTGACTTTCGAACGTCCTGGCAGGCTTACGATTACGTGAATCACGTGCGCCGCGCGTTGCAATGGGTCGGCGCCTCGGACGCGGACATGGAAAAAGGGAATTTGCGTTGCGAAGCGAATGTTTCCGTCCGCCTCAAAGGCGATCCCATCTTCGGTACTAAGGTGGAGTTGAAGAACCTGAACTCAGTTCGCTTCATGCAAAAGGCGATCGAGTTTGAAGTCGAGCGTCATATCAAAACTCTGGAAGCAGGTGGGCGCCTGGTCCAGGAGACACGTCTCTGGGATGATCATCTGAACGAGACGCGGCCGATGCGCTCGAAAGAAGAGGCCCACGACTATCGATATTTTCCTGAGCCTGACCTGCCGCCGCTGGTCGTCACAAATAAATTTGTCGAGGACGTCCGAGCGTCTTTGCCTGAATTGCCGGGGCCACGCGCGAAAAGGTTCATCGAAAGTTACGAGCTTTCATTCAGCGACGCTTCGCAACTTACGGCCGATCGTTCGCTGGCTGATTATTATGAAAGTGGGGTCGAAGCCAGCGGCGGCAACGCGCGCGCGACTGCGAATTGGATCCGATCTGAATTGCTGCGCGAGTTAGAACATGCCGGATTAACTGCCGATAAGTCGCCGATCCCTCCAACGGAACTTGGGGCGCTGGTGCGCCTGGTCGATGAAGGAACAATCAGCGGCAAGCAGGCAAAAGACGTCCTCGTCGAGATGTTCGCGACCGGAAAGTCAGCGTCTGCGATCGTGGCAGAGCGCGGTCTGGTCCAGGTCAGTGACACCGGCGAAATCGATCGCGTGATTGATGAAGTGATCGCTGCCAGTCCGAATCAACTTGAGCAGTATCGATCCGGTAAAGAAACGCTGTTCGGGTTTTTCGTGGGCCAGGTGATGAAAGCTTCGAAAGGCAAAGCGAATCCGAAGGTTGTGAATGAACGCCTACGCGAGAAGCTGAAATGATTTCTCTGTGTCCTCTGTGGTTGATGAGCGTTTAGGAAATTTCACCACAGAGGACACAGAGGAAGACCAGATGGATCTCAAACACAAAACCGCAATCGTAACCGGCGGCACCAAAGGCATTGGCCGCGGCATAGCTGAAGCCTTAATTCGCGAGGGTGTCTCTGTCTGCATCAGCTCTCGACATCAAAACGAGATCGATAAAGCCGTAAGCGAGTTGAATGGATCGACGGAAGGTAGCGCGATCGGTTTCGTTTGCGATGTGCGCCAACACGATCAAGTCAAAGCTCTTATTGAGCACACGGTCCAAAAACTCGGCGGGCTCGACATTCTCATCAACAACGCGGGCGTCGGTATCTTCGAAACAGTCGCGCAAACCTCGCCCGAGGACTTTCGCGCAGTGCTCGAAACGAATCTGTTTGGCGTCTTTTATTGCTGTCACGAAGCGATCCCGCAAATGAAGAAGCGTGGCGGCGGTTACATCATCAACATCTCTTCGCTGGCCGGCGTCAATCCGCATCCGCGCATGGCCGCTTACAACGCCTCAAAGTTCGGCCTCAACGGATTCAGCGAAGCGCTGATGCAGGAAGTGCGTCACGACAACATCAAGGTCAGCTACGTCATGCCCGGCTCCGTGAACACGGAGTTCGGTGGCGACTCGCCGGGGGATGAAAAGAGCTGGCAACTAACGCCGGCCGATATCGCGCGCGTTGTTATTGATCTGCTTCATCACGACGATCGATCACTGGCGAGTCGGGTTGAGATTCGTCCCAGTAAGCCGCCGAAGAAATAATGCGAGCCGTAGTCCAGCGCGTCACGCGCGCTTCAGTAACAATTGATGGACAAATGATCGGCGAGATCGGAAACGGTCTCGTCGTTCTGCTGGGTATTGCGCGCGACGATACCAAAGTTGAAGCGGCTTACCTGGTTGATAAAATCGCCGCCCTGCGCATCTTTGACGATGAAGCAGGGAAGATGAATCTGTCGTTGAAAGACACAAACGGCGGGCTGCTGATCGTTTCACAATTCACTTTGTATGGAGACGTGCGGCGCGGCTTGCGGCCCTCGTGGATTGACGCGGCGCCGCCGGAAGTTGCCGAGCCGCTTTATGATTTCTTTGTGCGGCAAACGCGGGCAACGATCGACAACGTTGCTACGGGAAAGTTTCAGGCAATGATGCAGGTCGAGTTGATTAATGATGGACCAGTGACGATACTGCTCGATAGTAAGAAACTGTTTTGAACGTGTCAGAAGCCCGACCGTGAGGGAGGGCTATTTAGGGAACGACAGCCCTTACTAACGCGCGGGCTTCTGACACGTTACAGGCCGAATCCTGGATTAACATTGAGTGAATGATCCCCTCGCTACCGCTCGGGGTTCTGACACCTTGAGGAGTGACTGAGTGAAAAAACTGACCACGATTAAATCGATTCTTCTGGCGCTCTTAATTCTTTCGTTAAGCGCTTGCAATTCATCAAATTCCAATACCGCGACCCCTAAGAACTCTGATGCGAAGGGCACCACCGGCGGCAACGTCAAGACTGGCGCTAAGCCGGCGCCCGATGCGCAAGTGGCAGTTATTGAAACCGCGGACTACGGGAAAATCGTGGTTGAGCTCTATCCGAACATCGCGCCGCAGATGGTTGAGCGATTTAAGAAACTCATTAACGAAAAATTCTATGACGGCACGGCCGTTCATCGTATCGATCCAAACCTCGGAATTATTCAGAGCGGCGATGCATTAACGAAAAAAAACAACAGCGCGACATGGGGTACGGGAACTTCGCCCTACCCGAACGTGCCCGCGGAGTTCAGCGATATTCCCTACGACCGCGGGACGCTTGGCGCGGCACGCACCCAGGACATCAACGGCGCGAACTGTCAGTGGTTCATCACGCTCAAGAAGCAGCCGGCGTTTGATAAGAAGTACACAGTGTTTGGGAAAGTGATTGACGGGATCAAGAACGCCGAAGTGATCATGACCGCGCCGACGGAGCAGGGCAGTGAGAGACCTGCGGACAAAATCGTGATTAAGAGTGTGACGCTACAGCCGCGATCGAATTTTCAGTAGGAGCGCCCGTTGGAGCGCCCGCATCCTGCGGGCGGTTCGCGCGCATCCCTGCGCGCATTACCTCGCTTGAAAGTGCGCGCTGCTGAAAGGCCAATCGCTCGCCCTTTTGCAAAGATTCGCCTTCACCGGATTATTCTCAATGTAAGCGACGACTTTGGCGTAGTGTCTCGCATTCCGAATATATCTATCGAAATACTCCTTCTGCCAGAATCGTCCCGCGCGATTGAGCAGCTTATTGGCCTCGCTTGAGGTGAAAGATTTCAGCGAATGCATGATTTGCGCGAGGCTGTGTCCAATCGGCGTGCAGAGCAGATGCACATGATTCGGCATGACGACCCACGCGGCCAGGCGATATTTGGTTCGGTCATGAAACAACAAAGCGTTTTGGACCATGGCCGCAACTTCGTCATTCTTCAAATAGCAACTGCCGTGACCCTGGTCTAAGTAAGCTTCGACCCTGCGCCGCATGATCGACTCGGCTTCTGCGCTCTTTTCAAGTTTCAGATCTTCTTTCCATTCGATGAGAACGGTTTTTGGCAACGAGTCGAACAGTCGAAAGGTAATGAATTGAGCGAGTTCACCTCCATCGAAATGGGGAAGGTAGCCGCGACTGTGCCAGCCTGGTGAGAGTTGAGTCATACTTCACACAACCGCATGCAGGATGCATGCGAACCGCCCGCAAGGATGCGGGCGCTCCAACGGGCGCTCCTTCACACCTTCGGAAACAAAATCGGCAGCGCCACCTCAGCCGTGAACATGCAACGCGCGTTGTGACCGCACAGGGGCACCACCACCGTCTTGTGTTGCGCGTTGTACTTCGCGTTCACATAAGCCGCGAACGATTGCCCGCGCGCCAGTCGCGTTGGTCCCTGGGCCATCGCCGGACAAGACGAATCGAAACCCGCCAGCGGCAACACATCCAGCTCGCCAAGTAAGTAAGTCACCGGCCGCGACGCTAATTGTTTCTTCAAGAGATCATCAGAAATCTTCGCGGTGTAACCCGTGCGGTTCTTTAACCCATAAGGCCAGCTATCGAAAGTAGTGCAGTTCCGCGCGTCGCCAAAAGGGCGCAGCTCGTTGCTGGTTCCTGAAGGCCGCTCCGGATCAAGATATGAATAACTTGATGGATTAGCGACGACGTAAGTGATGGGAATCGAAATCGATTCATGCACTTGATTACCCATCTCGTAACGAGTGACGAATTGTCCACCGGCTGAATGGCCTGAGACCACAATCGCCCTCAAATTCGGAAAATTCTCTTTGCGCGCGAGCGCGCGGACGATCGCGTCCATGAAATCGTAAGAAGTCAGCTGAGCGTTGTTCGTGGCCACCCCACCGGACCGCCAACTATCGCCCCCGCACGGCCAATTCACTTCGTTCGGCCCGAGTGTGTCGCGACATCCGGCGCCGTTGTTCGAAGCAAACCTGGGCGAGATTACAATCGTGTCGGCAAAGGCGTTCGCCAGAAATGCAGCCGCCAGACTGGTGCGAAAATAATTGTCAGCGTCGCGACCCTGGCCATGGACGACGATCAAAGCCCTGACAATCCGATCATTCTTTTGGTCCAGCGGATAGGTGCTGTAGATAAGCGACCGGGCCTGATTGCCGAGACTCACCCAACGCGTGCAATCCGAAGTTGCGGTGGTGCAAGGTTCAGCCGCGTAAGCAGGAATGAATACAAGAAGTAAAGTGAAAAGAAGAAGTGTGCGTCTCATGGCGCGAGAAGATATAGCCTGATTAAGGTGCGCGCAAGAGCATTTTAGAGGGCGAGCTCAACATTCGATTAGCTCAATATTACGCGCTCCTAACGGAGCGAACACGCGATCAAATCGTATCGTCGCGCGTCTTCGACTGCTCTTCGAGTTCGTATCTGTCGCGATCGCGCCGCTCGATCTTGTCGAGGAAATCGAGCTCTTCGTTATCTTCAAAACTGACGCCCATCGCGCGCGCGTTCTCCTCGACGATGGATTGGTCGGGGGTCGGGCTGTCGCCACCGGCGGCTTCCGAACCGGTTTCATTCACGTCTTCCCAGTCTGCATCAAGATCTCCGCCCGCGTCTGAGGGCGAAGCCGCAGTGTTGTTGTGCAGCCGTTGGGCCAGCAAATCAGGATCTTTCGGCGCGTGCGCTATCTCTTCTTCCATGAATTCTTCGATCTCCGGATCGGGCACGAACTCAGGATCGTTACTCAGGTAGTTGAATGATTCCGGCGTCTTTTTTGGCATGATGACAGCTCCTCAGAAATGCAAATTGCTTTTCGAACAAAGTCGCATCGCTTGTTCAATTCGATCGGTTGAACTAAAAGAGGGATTAACTGATCGGACTATAACAAATGGACCTGGCACGGGCAACGTATCGAACTGACGAGAGCAATGCCTGGTTTGATATTCTCTGCGCCTCCTCAGCGTGCTCCGCGTCTCTGCGGTGAACCTGTTTTGAACCAGTGTTTCAACGCAGAGACGCAGAGGACGCCGAGACTACGCAGAGAAGAGCTTGAAACCGGTACTCACTGAAATGCCCGATGTCATGTATGTAGCGATAGCCATTGTGAAATATCATTGCCGCCGGCAACACTCGTGGTTGATGTCTGCCAACTTTGCTCGTGAGGTGAACATATGTCGAGAAATTTCGTGCCGTCAGTGATGACTCTTGAAGCCTTAAGGTCAGTGCCTCTTTTTGCCTCGCTTGATGATGCGGCAGCCGGTCGTCTGCGTAGCCTGCTCCTGGTTCATACCGTCAAGAGCGGCGACGCGATCTTTCGCACCGGTGATAGCGGCGATTCACTCTGCCTGATCGAATCAGGCCGCGTGCGCATTAGCATGACTGACGAGCTTGATAAGCGGATCATCCTTGCCGAACTGGCGGAAGGGGACTTCTTTGGCGAGATCGCCCTCATCGATGGTCAGCCTCGCACCGCAGATGCGACTGCTATTGAGGACGCGCGGATTGCGGTGCTGTCAAGAGATGACTTTCTTGGCTTTGTTCGCAGTGATGCCGACGTGGCGATGGAGATGATCAGTGCGGTGAGTCACAGACTGCGCCGCACGGACGAACTCCTGCGCCGGCGAGTCTCGCGCAATGTCAACGAAGAAGAAGATGCTCAGAGGACCTTCGCCTCTCGAATGGCGGATCTGATCGCGGAATTTGGAGGCAGTTGGAAGTTCATCGGCGCCAGCGCCACGCTCCTGATTGCGTGGATGATTCTCAACACGTGGGTGCTGCGCGATGCCGCTTTCGATCCGTCACCTTACATTCTTCTTAACCTGATGCTGGGGATCATGGGAGGCTTGCAGGCGCCGATCATCCTGATGTCTCAGAATCGGCAGAGTGACAAAGATCGTCTGCGCTCCGATCTTGATTATCGGGTCAACCTTAAGAACGAGTTGTCACTGACTGAACTCAAGCGCCGATTTGACGTGCTGGAGAACGAACGTCTGCCGTTGCTCTTCGAAGAACAAAATGCTCGGCTGCTCGGGGGACATGCAGCCCCATCATCGCCAGAAGGCACAACGCAGTGATCTTGTACGGTGGTCAATTTCGAAATCCGCTGCGCCACCTCTGCGTTCTCTGCGGTGCAGTTAAATCTATGCTTCACCGCAGAGACGCAGAGGTCGCTGAGATCGCGCAGAGAAAAACTGAAATCAGAACACTTCCAAATTCCAACGCTCGCTTGACGATTGTTAGTCGCGAACCTAAACTTGAGTTTGCAACACAACATTTCAACTGAATTCGCCGGAACGATCAGAACCGTTTCGCTGCGCCGATCTCTGAACTGACATGTCACATAATCTCTTCAACACCCTGCAATCATTTTCACCGGCCGCGGGTAAGACCGGCGAATTTTATTCGTTACCACAGCTGGAAAAAGAAGGCGTGGGCCAGGTTTCCAGACTGCCTGTCAGCATTCGCATCGTGCTCGAATCAGTGTTGAGAAATTTCGACGGCACGAAGATCACGGAAGATGACGTGCGCGCGGTTTCAAACTGGAAACCTAACGCGGAGCGAACAGAGGAAGTGCCGTTCATAGTTGCGCGCGTGCTGCTACAGGATTTTACCGGCGTGCCTCTGCTCGTCGATCTCGCGGCCATGCGATCGGCGGTCGTGCGCTTAAGCAAGAACCCGGGTGTGATCGAGCCGCTCGTCCCTGTCGATCTCGTGATCGATCACTCAGTGCAGGTTGATTTCTCGGCCACCAGCGACGCGTTTCGCAAGAACATGGAGATGGAGTTCAAGCGAAACAACTCTCGTTATCAATTCCTGAAGTGGGGGATGCAGGCCTTCGATGGCTTTCGCGTAATTCCGCCGGGCATCGGCATCTGTCATCAGGTCAACCTGGAGTATCTCGCGAAGTGCGTGTGGGAGAAGAACGACGTTTACTATCCCGACAGTTTAGTCGGCACTGATTCGCACACGACAATGGTCAACGGCTTGAGCGTCGTCGGTTGGGGCGTCGGCGGAATCGAAGCCGAGGCGGCGATGTTGGGCCAACCAGTCTATTTCCTCACGCCCGATGTAGTCGGCGTTCATCTCACCGGCCGTCTGAAAGAAGGTGTAACTGCGACTGATTTGGTCCTGGCTGTCACTGAGATGCTGCGCAAGGCAAAGGTCGTCGGCAAGTTCGTCGAGTTCCACGG
>DNNE01000211.1:0-8857 GCA_003487805.1 Blastocatellia bacterium
CGGCCAAGTGACTTCAATCAGCGATTCGATGGGCCCGATCGCCACCTACACATACGGCGGCAGCAACGAACTTCTGTCTGTTACATACGCGGACAACTCTGCTTTCAGTTTCAGCTACGACGGAAGCACTCGGCTGACAAGTGTGGCGGACGCGCTGGGCAACATCGTCGAGTCACACACTTACGACGGCCAGGGCCGCGCCATAACCTCTGAAAAGCAGGGAGGTGTCGACCATTACGCGTTGAACTTTGTCGGCGCAAATGAGACCGACGTGACAGATGGCCTGGGGCGTTTGACGAAGTACACCTTCGATCCCAGCAACGGCCGCAACGTGGTTACGCGAGTTGAGGGTCTGTGCAGTTGCGGAGGGGGCAATGGTTCTCAAGTCCAAACGTGGACGTATGACAATCAATTAAATGTGACGTCGAAGATCGATGCGCTTAATCATGTGTCGAGCTACACCTACGACCCGAACGGCGATCGGCTAACTGAGACGAACCCAACGGGAACGGTTACCTACACTTACAACGCCTTTGCCGAAGTCTTAACGCGCACTGATCAAATTGGCGGAGTTAACACGAACACCTATGACACGCAAGGCAATTTGCTGACCTCGACGAACGCCCTGGGCAAGACGACGGCGCTGGCTTACGATCCGCGTGGTCTGTTACTTACAGTTACCGATGCGCGCGGCAAAGTCACGACGTTTACTTACGATTCGAACGGCAATCTAATTAAAAGGACGGACGCGCTCAATCACGATACCCAATTTGCTTACGACGCGCGGGCGCGCCTGACCAGCACAACGAACGCGCTCGGCTTCGCGACCGCTTTTAGTTATGACGCCGTGGGCAGGCTCACCCAGTTGACCCGGGCAGATGCAACGGCCATCGGCTATGAATACGATTCAGCAGGACGTCGAATAGCCATGACCGGCGCGAAGGGCAATCGCTCGACCTTTGCTTACGATGCCGTCAATCGGCTGACTAGCCAAACCGATGCTGCCAACCAAACGTCGAGCTATGGTTACGATGTGATGTCTAATTTGACGAGAGTCACAGACGCTCTGGCGCGCACGACGAATTACGACTATGACGATTTCAACCGGCTGGTGAAGACGACCTACCCGCCGGCGACTACGGGCGCGACGCGTCTATTCGAAACAATTGCTTATGATGAGGACGGAAACGTCACGCAACGGGTGGACACGGCGGGCCGCGCGACGAGTTACGCCTATGATGATGTCAATCGCGTTACCAGCACGACTGATGCGCTGAATGAAGCGACCAGCTTCGAATATGACGCCCTGTCGCGCATGATCGCCCTGGTAGATGCTATCGGACAACGATACCGTTTCAATTACGACGCGGCGGGCCAACTCAAGCATATGCGGCGCGGAGCCGAGGTGATGAGTTTCGCCTACGATTCAGTTGGCAATCGAAAGACGCGCACTGACTATAACGGCGCGGCCACGGACTACACCTACGACGCCCTGAACCGGCTGAAAACAATTACGTATCCGGACACCGCCACGGTCGGCTACACTTACGACAAGCTGTCGCGCCTGCAAACCGCGACCAATGAAAACGGCACTGTGAATTTCGATTACAACAAAATGAATCGCGTGACGACGGTAACGGATGTCTCTGGTCAGGTGGTTGATTACAACTATGACGCCAACGGCAATCGGACCAAACTCAGTTTGAATTCGACCATTGTTCAGACATACAAGTACGACGCGATCGATCGGCTGACGAAGATTCTCGATGCGGCCGGGCTCGCTTTTACGTACGACTATGACGCGACCAACAAGCTCACCCAAAAGAAGATGCCAAACGGCGTCAAGACCACGTACCAGTACGATGGAGTCGATCGCTTAACGCGTCTGCTCGACGCGAAAGGCGTAAACACGGTTGCGGATCATCAGTATGTCTACAACGCCGCCAGCCAAATCACGCAGATAACCGAGCCCGCGATCACTAAGAGTTATGGCTACGATGCAGTTGATCGGCTGACTTCCGCCAATTACACAAATCCGCTGCAGACGGCCGAGAACTATTCTTATGATGGGGTCGGCAATCGTCTCGCGTCGCAGTTGAGCGCTAGTTACACCTATCAGCGCTTCAATCGGCTCACGAGCACATCCGGGATGACTTACGTCTATGACGCAAATGGAAACCTGACGTCAAAGACTGATTCAACTGGAACTACGCAGAACACCTGGGACTTTGAGAATCGGCTGAAGCAGGTCACGCTGCCGAACGGCGCGACTGTCGGTTACAAATACGATGCTCTCGGCCGTCGAATCCAGCGAACCCCGAGCACCGGCGCCTCGACGCACTTCGTCTACGACGGTCAGGACGTTGTCAAAGATCTCAACAGTGACGGTTCCACCGTTGACTATCTGAACGGACCAGGCGTCGATAACAAGCTGCGCCTGACCGACTCTCGGCTTATCGCGCTCGGCCCGCTTTATTTCCTGCAGGATCAGCTGGGGAGCACGACCGCGCTCACAAACTCCCTCGGCGCATCGGTGGCCCAGGTTAGCTATGACGCTTTCGGCAACTCTAACGGAAGTGCGCTGACTCGCTATGACTACACCGGCCGTGAAAGAGATTCGCTAACCGGGCTGCTGTACTACCGCGCGCGTTGGTACGACCCGCGGGTGGGACGGTTTATCTCAGAGGATCCGATTGGGTTTGGCGGAGGGATTAATCAGTTCGGCTATGTCGGCGGTAACTCCACCAACCGTTACGATCCCAGCGGCCTTTATGACATAGATGTGCACTACTACCTCACCTATTATCTTGCTCTACATACAGGCTGCTTTTCTGGTTGGGAGGCGCGAGAGATCGCGGAGCACGATCTACGATCTGACTTAGACAATGATAAAGCGCCCGGCCCAGGGGTGACCGCAGCCCAGCGCAAACGGAATGTGCTCTTCCACGCTTTTGGCACGCAGGAACAGAATGAGCGACGATCTGCACAATTGCTGGCGCAAGCGTTCCGCAATGGCGGCAATATTTATGCTCTCGGCACGTATCTCCACTTTCTTCAAGACTCCTACAGTCATGCTGAGTATGCTGGCAACACAATCACGGGACAAGTAACTGGCGGGGAGAGTCGAGATCACACCAGTTTTGATAAAGACAAAGCTAAAGAAATGGCACACGACACCTTCGATAGATTAAGAAGTTTTGGCGAGACGAGAGGCTGTAAGTGTCATGACGATCCCGATTGGGATGTGGTGTCGAAATTTATCGACGTGGGATATGACACATCAACGGTCAGTGGCGCTATGGGAGAATATGGGCGTGGGGTTAGCAATGAGCAGCTAAGAGAAAAAATCGGAATACTCAACGTGCCATGGAGAAGTGCAAATGGACGCTAGGCCCAGATCGTAACATCATAGAACTTGTATCGTTGGATCAGTACGCCGAATGTTTCGAACAACACATCTTCTGCGATTGCGCTGGATATTGCCCGGGATTCACGTTGCCTTAGTCACTGTTTACTTACTTGCGTTGGTCGCCGGGGCGGGCCATATTCCCCACGGATTCGATGCCCTATTCTATTGCACCGCATGGCCGTGTTTCCTTCTTGACATGATATTGCCGAAGGGTAGCATTCGTAATCCTCTTCTCAGCCTGATCATTTGTTTTCTATTCGGTTTGATCACTTACTTTATTGTTGGGTTCTTAGTGGACTTTGCTGTTAAGAAGTTTCGTCGGGAAGAATCCCGCTAACAGAGGATCCGTCTGCCGCTGCTTGGGCGATAGATACGGAACCGCTTGCGTCAGCAAGCGGGTCACAGGTTCAAATTGCGGCGCCAGACGAAAAACAAAATCACTTTCCAGGAGATTGAGTCATTAACCCGCTTGCTGGCGCAAGCGGTTTCTGTACCGGTCTGTCGCTCGCTCCGCGAGCTCAATTATTTTCTTGGCGCGGTACCTGGGGCTCACGCCCCGGTCTTACCCTTCACCTGCTCCGAGACTCGCTCGGTTCGAAAAATATATGCGCGGGCTGGATGTGGTTTTGGGCGAACCCCGATGGACCGTGAAACTCCGGTCGAACGTTAGGTTCTGCAAACTCGTAGATAAAACTGATGAAAGCTATTGTCTATCACAACTATGGTTCACCCGATGTTCTGCAATGTGAAGAGATTGAAAAACCCACGCCTGGTGACGATGAAGTTTTGATCAAAGTCCGCGCGGCTTCCGTGAATCCATTCGACCGGCTCTACCGAGGCAGGCCGTACATGATTCGCATAATGACCGGGCTGCGCAAACCAAAGGATACCCGCCTGGGCCGCGATGTGGCCGGCCAGGTGGAAGCGGTGGGCCGAAACGTAACTCAGTTTAAACCAGGCGACGAAGTGTTCGGCTCGTGCCGCGGGGCCTTTGCTGAGTATGTGTCTGCTCCCGAGTCGGCACTGGCCGTGAAGCCAGATAACCTTACGTTCGAACAAGCAGCTTCTTTACCTATCGCGGGACTCACGGCATTGCAGGGTCTGCGCGACAAGGGAAAGCTTCAGCCGGGGCAGAAAGTTTTGATTAACGGTGCGGCGGGAGGCGTGGGGACGTTCGCCGTGCAGATCGCCAAGTCCTTCGGCGCCGATGTAACCGGGGTGTGCAGCGCTGGAAATGTGGACATGATTCGATCCATTGGCGCGGACGCGACAATTGACTACGCCCGAGAGGATTTCACCAAAGGAACGCAACGTTACGATCTGATTTTCGACTGCATTGGTAACCATTCGTTGTCCGCCTGCAGACGCGTCTTGAATCTCAATGGCAGATTCGTCATCGTCGGGGCGAGCAAGGTCCGGACTAGTCTGAGTCATGCGCTCAAAGGGATGGTCCTGTCATGGTTCGTGAGCCAGAAATTCGTTATGTTGGTTGCGAGACTGAGGAAAGCCGACCTGACCATCCTGGGCGATCTCATTCAGACCGGAAAGGTCACCCCAGTCATCGACAGGTGTTACAGCTTGAGTGAAGTCCCTGAGGCTATCCGCTATCTGGAACAGGGGCATGCTCGCGGAAAGGTAGTCATAACGATCGACTAAATGGATTGACTCATTGACTCATTGACTCATTCATTCATTCATTGTCGCAATGAATCAATGAACCAATGAACCAATGAACCAATGAACCAATCACCCTAGTTCATGTCGCGCCAGCGCAGTGTGTTTCGATCCTTTACTGCTTAGCTCACTTCTGAACACAACCAATTCTGAAACGGTAAACGTCTGCGCGGCGAAGCCGAGTTGCTTGTGATGTTCGGCCAACGCTCGCGAACCTTTTGATTCGCGCAGACGCGCGATGGTTAGGTGTGGATGAAATGAGCGCGGTTCGCGCGCGAAGCCGGCGGCGGCGCAACGATCTTCGAGGGCGGCGTGCACGGAGCTAAGGGCTAAGGGCAGAGGGGAAGTGGAAGATGCAGGCTGGAAGCCTGTGCTCTCAGCGTCCCGTGAATGAGAGGCAGGCGGAACGTCTGCGCACCCTATCCACAAAACTTTCGGACGGCCGTGCGGCGGGAATATGCCGCAGTCGCAGATGGCCAGATCGAATGGTTTTATCTCGTGAGCTGCTTCAGTGACCGCATTCGAAAGCGCAGGGATGCGCTCGACCGGAACATTGCCGAGAAACTTCAGCGTCAGATGCAGGTTGTCTTCGCGGGTCCAACTTGCGCGCACGCCTGGAAATACGGCGCGAAGTTGATCGATGTGTTCTTTGATCGCTTGACGGATGTTCGAGGGGAGTTCGATGGCAATGAAGGTGCGGTATGTATCCACAGATTACACAGATTACACAGATAGGAAGCAGACGCAAGAAGGAGCCGGATGCACAAAATGAAATCGAAGCTCAGGAGCAAATTCCCTTGCGCTAATCATCGTGAACGAAGGATTTTCTTTTGAGCCTTTTGTGCTTTTTCGCGGCTAATTCTTTTTTGAATCTCTGTAATCTGCGCAATCTGTGGATTAATTTCCTTTTGGCATTAACGACAGGGTTTCTTTCGTGGCGCCATCAACCGCAGCCTTACTAAATGGCAGCGCGCGCGGTGTCACGTTGCGCCAGTCGTCCAACTGATCTTTCCAATGAGCACTGTTTGGAGTTCCTGATTCGCCGAGCGGAATTCCGTTCTGTGTCTTGTCCCAGTCGCTCGGGTCGGCGATGAGCCGCATCGAAACCGACGAGCCTACATTCACGCTGCCGCCCGAACCGTTCTGCGGGAACGGCGCAATTGTGAATTGCAAACCAATCAAAGGCGCCGCGGCCAGCGGGTGAGGGAAGCGGGCGATCGCGATCTTGCCCCAGGTCCATTGCGATTCGTCCGCGCCGATCGATTTCGTCAAAGTCTGTTTCGCGTCGTCATACGAAGCGCGAAGCAAATCAGCGTAGCTGGCGAATTCTTTCGGCAACCACTCACGCGGCTGCTCAGTAGCAATGCGATCGATGAGCACTTCGGATTGCGCCCAGGTATAGGTCTTCGCGAGATCGGGTCCGAGCGCAGCGTTCAGGATTCGCGTTCGAAAAGCGCCGCGCATCTGACTGACCACGGCGGCAGTGTGCGAATCCGCGCTCATCATGCCGTCCCAGGATTCGAGATCGGAGACAAGCTTAGCGAGCGACCCGGTCGCTATCGCTCCCGGTACTGACTCCGTTCCCGATGCGGACGCGGCTTTCAAAGTCTTCGCCGCGGCGCGCGCGAAGGTAACGCTGGCGATCGAATAGACGTCGCCCTGTATCTTTCGAAAATCGTCCGTCGTCAGCTTTGGTTTTGCCGACAACAGATCGAAAATTCGTCGGGCACGATAAGGCGGCGCCCAGTTGTGACTTAGAAAGAACGGATAGCTGGAGCCAACTACTCTCTGATTCGCGGTCACGATGATTCCGGAAGGTGGATCAAAACTGTGCGGTAACTTGTCAAAAGGAATAAACGAAGTCCACTCGCCGTCGTCAGTCGAACCATCAAAGGGAACGCTGCCATCGCCGTTCTTGCGAATCGGAATCCGGCCGGCGCCGTAGTAACCGATGTGGCCTTCGACATCGGCATAAACAAAGTTCTGCGTTGGGCCACTGTAATGGCTCAACGCTTCGGTGAATTCTTTCCAATTGCGCGCGCGGTTCGCGTCGAATATCCCGGCCGCCTCAAGTGTCGCCGGATCAAGCGCGGGCCAACGCAATGCGTATCGCACTCCATCTTTCTCGAGGATGATCGGGCCGTGGCGAGTAACGGTCACATCGAGAGTTTGCGTGACGATGCTCTTTGGATCAATTGGGTTCTTGCGGACGTTGATCTGTTCGTGACGAACTTCGGCATCGCGCAAACCTGAGGGCGTGAGGTAACGATTCGGGTTGTCCTTGTCGAACTTCTCGACATAAACGTCCTGGACATCTGGCCCAAGGTTGGTCTCGCCCCACGCGATGTAGTCGTTATGGCCGGCCACGATTCCCGGAGCGCCCGGGAAAGTTACGCCGGCGACGTGCATCCCCGGCCCGGTCAACTCCGTCTGATACCAGATGCCGGGCGCGGCCGAGGGAATGTGCGGATCGTTCGCCAGCAGAGGTTTGCCCGTAGATGTGTGCTTTCCTGAGACGACCCAGTTGTTGCTTGCCTGGAAAGTTTCGAGGTTCGCCGGGTTAAGACCGAGCCGCTCGAATGATTCGCGTTGGCTCTCAAGCGAAGCGCTGAGTTGTTGTAGGAGAGCGAGGCCCGGAGTCGTAGATGAGTGCAGGCCAGAGGCCTGCGTACCCAGGGCTGCGCTCCCAGCGCGTTGATCGGCTCCCACAATGATTACGTCAAGCGGTGATGTCTCGGGCAGCAGAGCATCACGTTTTTCTTTCGGCAGGCTCATCATCGCACCGCGCATCACGTCGAGTTGCCAACTGTTTGAAAGATACTCCGACAGGAGTTTGCCGACGGCCAGCGAATCAGCGGGCGTCCAGTGTCGCGGTTTGTATTGTAGGATGCGAAACTCAATCGGGGTTGTTTGATCAGTGAGCGAATCAATAAAGGCATTCACGCCGTTCGCATAAGCAGTCATCGCGGCGTTGAGGTTTGGCGGCAAGTGTTTTGCGGTTTCATCGACGACCTGGGCAAACCCGAACGTTCGATGGCGCTTGTCTTCGCCGAGCGCGGCCTCGCCAAAAATCTCGGCAAGCTCGCCGCGGACATTACGGCGCAGCAAATCCATCTGCCAGAGACGATCGGTCGCGGTGATATAGCCCTGCGCAAAATACAGATCGTCGTTGTTTGCGGCTTCGATATAAGGGATGCCGCGTTCGTCGCGCCGGACCGTGACGCGATCGTGCAATCCGGCGATGGTTATGGTGGTGGGTGCTTGTTGAGCGATTGTGCTGGCCGGCCATCTGTTAGTGGCAAGCACGCAACCGAAGACCATAATCAACAAGAATGTCCGTGAAAGTCGGTTCATGATTCACCTCTGCGATCTGGCGCAGAATCCTAACAGAGTCAGTAGCGTTTGTGTGAGCGAATGGCTGAATGGCTTTGCCACTCTGATGCGCGGCAAGCCTTAGAGGTCGAGATTGGATTGAGGCGGTGCGTGGCGGTTCTTCGATCACAAGCAGGTTCAATTGAGGTTATGGCTTGGCCACTCCGATGCGCGGCAAGTCTTCGACTTGCCGGCGCCGAAACCCCTTCTTAATTGGGGTCTCTGACCCGGATGAGCGGTCATAGACCGCTGGATTTTAGAGAAGCTTTTCCGGCAAGTCGAAGACTTGCCGCGCATCGGAGTGGCCGAGCCATTAGCTCAATTGAGCCTGCTCGCCAACGAAGACCGCCGCTCACCGCCTCAATCCAATCTCCACCTGGAAGACTTGCCGCGCATCAGAGT
>DNNE01000211.1:9141-25516 GCA_003487805.1 Blastocatellia bacterium
CGGCAAGTCGCAGACTTGCCGCGCATCAGAGTGGCAGAGCCATTAGCTCAACGGATGGCGCTGATTTCACAACTTGTGATTGACCGCCACGCTATAGACGATTACAATTCGGTCGATTCACTGATGGCCCACAAAACCGCTAAATCCATTACCAAGATCCTGGCGCTGATCCTGTTCGCGATTAGTTGGGGCGCGGTCGCGCACGCGCAACAGCGGCCGTTAATCACGGAAGATGTCGATATCATTCCGCCGGGATCGTTTCGCATCGGGGCCGGCGTCGACTTTGTTCAGCGCGCGCGCTATCCGGTTTCCGGCTTGAATGGCGATCTGACGCGCGCCGGCGTTATCAGTTTTACTATCGGCCTGGCGCCCAACGTCGAAGTACAGGTCGAAGGCGTCGCGCAGAATTTTCTCTCGATCAATTCGCGGGGCGTCAGTTCGATTCCGCTGAACCTTGCGGCCGGGACAAACTCCACGCACGACACGGGCGACTTCTTCCTTTGGACCAAGATTAAGTTACGGAATGAAACTGCCAATTTGCCGTCGGTGGGATTTCGTTTCGGCGTGCAGTTGCCGAACTCGAACCAGGCGACCGGCATAGGATTGAATCAGACGAACGCGTATGGCCAGGTTCTCCTGGGCAAGAAATTCGGTCACAACACGCGCGTAAATACATTCGGAAACGTCGGCATAGGAATTATCGGTGTGCCCACACAAAACTTTGCGCAGAACGATGTGCTGACCTACGGATTGGGCGGAATAGTGCGCCTCGACGAAATGTTTAGTCTGGTCGGCGAAGTGAACGGACGCGCCAACACGCGGCCGGGAACTGGTCCGCTGGGAACTGAATCTCAAGGTGAAGCACGTCTCGGCATGCAGGTGCGCGCCAGCGGTCTGCGTTTCGACTTTGCCGGCATCAAGGGTTTGACGAAGTTCAGTCCGCGCTCAGGAGTAACGGTTGGCGTTACCTACGACACTCCTTCCATTTTCAAGCCAGCCAAATAGAGACAACAGTTCGATTAGTTCAGAGTTCAACCTTTAGGTTGCTATCTTTGCTTGACACAAGCTAAAGCTTGAACTCTAAACTGGGCTGCCATGTTTGACTGGATGCAGGTCGTCTTGCGACGGCTTGGTTTTTTTATCGCTCATGTTCCGATTTACGTTGCCGGGCCGGTAATGATCCTGGTCGGCGCGCTTGATTCGTCGCTGCTGTCGCTGCCAGAGATAAATGATTACCTGGTCATTGCCCGATGCTTCACACATCCGCGCGCCGTCGTCTTTTTCCCGTTGTTTGCGTCGACCGGATCGATGCTGGGATGTTTACTGCTCTACACGATCTTGCAACGCGGCGGCCTGGCGGTCTTGCATCGCAAGTTCAAGCTGGAGCACATACAGCGAGTCGAGCGCGCTTATGCTCGATTTGGAATCCTCGCATTAGCAATTCCGGCGCTGTTGCCGCCGCCGATGCCGTTCAAGATCTTCGTGGCTACCGCCGGTGCTTTGCAATTTCCACGACGGAAATTCTTAGTTACGATTCTGATCGCGCGATCGGTTAGGTATTACACCGAAGGCATACTCGCGGTTTATTACGGACGACGAGTACTGGTGTTTCTGCAGGACAATGGTTTGATGATCGTCACCGCGGTCTTCGCCCTTTGCGTCGTCGCTTTAGCAATCTATCTTTTGACGAACAAAGGGCGCGCCGCAGTTAAATCGGCGAAGGAATAAGTGCCACGGGCGTCCCGCCCTGAAACCACGCGCAAGATGCGCGTGCCACATTAATAATATCGAAAGGTTAATCAACTCAAATTGAAATCTATAATTCATAAGATCACCGGCGGTCTCGGCAAGCTTTCGCACTGGCTACTTTCGTTCGGGCCGTTTGGTTTGTTCGCGATTGCGTTTCTGGATTCACTCATGATTCCAATGCCGGGCGGCGTCGATGCGATGCTCCTGTTATTGGCCACGGCGCGGCCGTCCTGGATGTTGATTTATGTAGCCGCAGCTACGATTGGATCGACGGCGGGCTGCGTCGGGCTCTACAAGATTTCGGAGAAGGCGGGCCATCGCGCACTGGCGAAGTTTTCAGAATCGAAGCAGAAGCGCGTGAAGGATTTGATCGATCGCTATGACGTGCTTTCGGTCCTGGTCGCTTCCTTATTGCCGCCGCCGTTTCCGTTCAAGCTCTTTGTTGTTTCAGCCGGCGTGTTTCGACTGAATCTGTTGCGCTTTACCATCGCGATCGCGGCGGGGCGCACGTTTCGTTATTTGCTCGAGGGCTATCTGGCAGTGCATTATGGCGAACACGCGAAGGAAATTCTTTCGCATTACTATCCCTCGATTGGAATCGGCCTGGCAGTTTTGATTATTGTTTTCTTTGTGGGCAGGAACTTGCTCAAACGCGGCAGTCAGCCCGAGCCCGTTTCAGGAATCGAAAGTTAACTCGAACTCCGCTCGCGCGGGCGAATCGGCAGCCCGAAACTTTCGCGCCTCGCTTAACGTGCGGACTCCGCAAATGTCCAATTCGTCGAGCAGATGCAAGAGGACCCGCGCCGTCGCCCGCGCATCGCCGGCCGCGCGATGACGTTGCGAGACTTCAAATCCGAAATGATGGGCCAGAGCGTCCAGGTGATGCTTCTCGAGATTCGGCATCATGCGTCGCGCCAGCTGGACCGTGCACAGTTCGGCGTTGCGCATCCGGCATCCGGGAAAGACGCGCGCGATTTCCTGGTTCAGCAGGGTGACGTCGAAAGTTGAGTTGTGCGCCGCCAGCACGGAATCGCCGGCGAACGTCAACCATGATTCGGCCATGTACTCGAACCTGGGCGCAGCGCGCAGCATCTCGTCATTGATGCCCGTTAGTGCGGAAATAAAACGCGGCACCGGCAGTTCGGGATTGATCAGCGATTCGAATTCATCGACGATTTCGCCTTGCACTACGCGGCAAGCGCCGATTTCGATGACTCTGGTAGGAGTTGAACGGCTGGCGATCGCCTCGACATCGACCACGACGAAATCGATCATTTTTAAGGGCTGGGCTTCGACCTCGTCGGCTCTGATTGCCAGATGCGAATCTTCAAAGCTGAAACGCGGATCGTTTTCAATCAGGTCGTTGACCAGCGACGCGGCTAGTTGTTCGGTAACGTTCGAAAGGTGGAAAATCGAATCTGTGACTTCGGTAAAAGTTGCGCGGCCGCCGCTTTCCAACACAAAATCAAAAGTTTCCTGCACCAGCGAGGAATCAGAAATCAGGTTGGCCGGTCGTTGCATGCACACGATTGTAATCGTTGACACCAAGTTTCAGAAGTGGAGTAATGATTCTTTCGTGCCGATTCGTGTGATTTCGTGGATCGTCCTCCCTGCTCATTTTGAACGTTATTTTTTCCAATGGCAGCGGACGATCTACGAAAACACACGAACCGGCACGAAACCGGAGCCCGTCGTAGTAGTCTCGTGTCAGTTTGTGGATTATCGTTTTTGTCTTCACTAAAAGGACTTGCGTGAGCAAGCATGAATGACTCTGAAGTAATCGATCGCTTCAAAAAAACCGGAGCGCTGCTCGAAGGACATTTCGTTCTGTCGAGCGGCTTGCACAGTTCTGTTTACTTACAATGCGCCATTGCTTTGCAATCGACGCGCGATGCGATCGATTTCGGCGCTGCACTCACCGAAGACTTCCGCGATCGCAAAATCGAAACGGTTGCGTCGCCCGCTATTGGCGGTATCGTGATCGGCTACGAGGTTGCGCGTCAGCTGGGCGTGCGATTCATCTGGACTGAGCGCGAAAACGGGCGGATGACGTTGCGCAGAGGCTTTACCGTTTCTGAAAACGAGCGGATTTTGGTCATCGAAGATGTGATCACTACCGGCGGTTCAACACGCGATACGATTGCAGCGCTGCAATCAGCAGGCGCTGAGGTAATCGCCGCGGGGTCGATCATCGATCGCTCTGGTGGCAAGGCCGATGTCGGTGTCCCTCGCGTATCGCTCGCCACGCTCGACGTTCCGGCGGTCTCGGACGATCAGTGCGATGCATGCAAGCGGGGCGACATTGCCGTGAAGCCCGGAAGCCGAAAAACTAATCTGGCCGTTTAGAGGCGGGCTACCGCCCGCCTGACTCATGACGAAGGAATGGGCGGGCGGTAGCCCGCCTCTAAACGTTTATGAACTATCGCCTGCTTCTTCAATACGACGGGACAGATTTTCATGGCTGGCAGATGCAGGGTGAGCTTCGCACCGTGCAGGGCGAACTAACGCAAGTCCTCTCGTTGCTCGACGATCGTGAAGTTACGGTGCATGGATCGGGTCGCACTGATGCGGGCGTCCACGCCGAAGGCCAGGTAGCGAACGCAAAGCTGCAGCGAGACATCAGCCCCCATAAACTGCGAAGCGCGATCAACGGAAATCTCGACGCCGATTTGCGGGTGCTCTTCATCGACGTGGTGGCGGATGATTTTCATGCGCGCTATTCAGCGACGGGAAAGACGTACGCCTATCGCGTGGCGCATGGAGCAGTGATGCCGCCCTTCTGGGCCCGCTATGCATATCAGGACGCGCGCGCTCTCGATCTGGACAGCATGAGAAGCTGCAGTGAGTTATTTCTCGGCGAGCATGATTGGACGGCGTTCTCTGCCGCGCAATCGGACGTTGAATCGCGAGTACGCTACGTCACCACCTGCGAAATATCAGATGGCTGGGACGCCCGCGGTCATTGTCATCTGGTTGAATTTACAATCTCGGCGGATGGATTCCTGCGCTACATGGTCCGTTCGATTGTCGGGACGTTAATGGCGGTTGGTAGAGGCGAAATCGACCAATCAACAGTTGCGCATGCGATTGGGAAAGGCGATCGATCGCTTGCCGGAGCCACGGCCCCGGCTCATGGATTGACGCTAATGAGCGTGCAATATTGAAGCGTTGTGCCTGTTCGCCTTGGTCAGATGGTCGTCTCTGTGGTTTCCGGTTGTGAGATCTCCGGGGCCAGGTAAGACGATCCACGAAATCACACGAACGAGCACGAAGAACTTTCGTGATGTTTCGTGTGGTTTGGTGGACAGTTGTTCTTCACCCCGGCAGCATGCGCGTGAAACTTGTGAAACGACGCGAGTTGCCTCACCCAGTGTGAGTCTTCCAGATTGCGCGCCGCTGTCCGCACGATTAAGATGCGTGTGGCTTTTAGAACCCACTTATGCTTTCAGATTTCAGCGACGTCGTCCGGGAAGGTGCGCCCGATCAGAAATTGCTCGGGGCGATCGATTGGGATCGTCTGCCCAGGCATGTGGCGATTATCATGGATGGGAACGGCCGCTGGGCCGCACAGCGAGGGCAACCGCGAATCGCCGGACACCGCGCCGGCGTTGAAGCGGTACGCGCTTCGGTTGATACGGGCGCGAGGTTGGGACTCGGCGCGCTTACGCTGTATGCCTTCTCAACCGAAAATTGGAAGCGGCCGCGATATGAAGTCGATGCGCTGATGCGCATGTTGAGAAAGTACCTGCGCATTGAGCTGGCCGAAATTCATCGCCAGAACATTCGCTTTCAAACTATCGGACGCACGGAAGCGCTGGCGCCGAGAGTGAAAGATGAAATCGCCAGAGCTTCGCAGCAAACAGCCTCGAATACGGGAATGGTGCTGAGCATTGCACTCAACTATGGCGGACGTGCTGAGATCGTCGACGCCTGTCGAACAGCGATGAAGAAGCTGGCCGCTCAAGGCAAGTCTGCGGACGAATTAGACGAGCAATCGATCGAACGGGAACTCTACACGCGCAGCTTGCCTGACCTCGACCTGCTCGTGCGCACAAGCGGCGAGCTGCGCATCTCGAACTTTCTTTTATGGCAAAGTGCCTATGCAGAGATTTATGTGACTGACACGCTGTGGCCGGATTTCCGCCGCTTACATTTATTGCAGGCGATTGTCGATTATCAGCAAAGAAGCCGGCGCTTCGGCGGATTAAAATTGGTGGCTAAACCGCGCGCTGTCGCCACCGGTTGAAATCATCCCTCAACGAACCTTTGAAGAACACTCAAACACAATCGAAACGCGGGCCGTTTCTATCCAACATTCCTCCGTCAATTGCGCGCATCATTACGGCCGTCGTTTTGTTGCCGGTCCTAATCGCTTCGATCCTAATCGATCAACTTGCGATCCTGTTTTGTTTGCTCGCCGCCGCGGCGATTGTGCTGGGCGAAATTGAATTTTGGGTGCTGGCGCGCAAGAAGCAGGTGCGCGCGGATGTAACTGCCCAAGTGCTGAGCGGCGTTGCGCTATTGGTGATTTTCTATTTCACCGCGCCTGGGAAGCTTCCTGACCTGTTGATGATCCAACTCGTGTTGTTACTGCTTACCGCCGGCTCGTTGACTGCGGCGATGGTACGCGGCGCTCCGTTCGATCGAATGATCCTTTCAGTCGGTGTGACCCTCTTGAGCGTGATGTATGTGGCTTTGCTGGGAGGCTATCTGATAGCGGTGCGGGTGGGATTCAGTCCGGTGCTTTCGCGAAATCTCTTATCATTTTTCTTTCTCGTAATAATGGGTGCGGATATGGCCGCTTACTATGGCGGCAGAATGTTTGGCCGTCACAAACTTGCGCCGAGCGTTAGCCCGGGAAAGACCTGGGAAGGCGCCGTCGCGGGAATGCTGGCCAGCTTGTTACTCGCCGCGGCGTCTCATTATTGGTTCTTTCAGAATCTGCCGTTGAAGTTCGCTTTGCCGCTCGCGGCGGTGATGAACGTCGTGGGCGTGCTCGGCGATTTGACGGAGAGCGCCTTGAAACGCAGCGCGGGCGCGAAAGATACTGCGCAACTGCTGCCGGGGCACGGCGGCATTCTCGATCGGATCGATAGCTTGCTGTTCAATGCACCGGTCATCTACTATTTCGCGTGGGCTTACTTTAGTCGTTGAAGCGCGCGAGACGCCCGTAGTGAAGCGGGTACTGCTATAGATGAGCACGAAAAAAATAGTTCTGATAATCCTCGGCATCGTGGCGGTGCTCTGTTTGATCGTGGCGCTGTTCGTTGGCGGCATCGCTTTTTTTGTATTTCACACGATCGGTTCGAGTGAGGCGGCGAATACCGCCCGCACGTATCTGCGTGATAACAAAACATTGAAGCAGGACATCGGTGAAGTGAAAGATTTCGGAACGTTTGTAACTGGAAACATCAACGTCTCAAACGGCGACGGCACCGCGACACTTTATCTGAAGGTGATTGGTGAGAAACGAAACGTCAATGCGCGCGTCGATCTTTTATATCGCGACAATCGCGCCTGGCGCGTCACCGGCGCGTCTTACGATCGAGACGGACAAACGATCGATTTGATGCAGGCCTACGAGTCTGATCCCTCTGTTACTCCGGCGAAATAACGTCAATTATGTCAGCGCGCGGCATTGCTATTCTGGGATCCACCGGCTCGATTGGTTGCAACTCTCTGCGCGTGATTGAATCTCTCGGGCCTGAGCGGTTCAAAGTTGTCGCGCTCGCCGCTGGTCGCAATGTCAGGATACTTGCCGATCAGATTGAACGACATCATCCCGAACTGGTCTCGGTCGACACTGAAGAATCAGCAGCACAACTAAAAGCCGAACTGATGGCCCGGAGTGTGACGGCGCCGCGGCTTCTCTGCGGCGAAGGCGGTCTGGTGGAAGTCGCCACGGCGGAACTTGCGGATTGCGTGATCTCCGCGACCGTCGGGGCCGTGGGATTCGTCCCGACCCTGCGCGCTCTGGAAGCGGGGAAGCGGGTCGCGCTTGCAAATAAAGAAACGCTGGTGATGGCCGGCGAGTTGATGACGCGAGCGGCCCAAAAATCCGGCGCCGAGTTGTTGCCCGTTGATTCCGAACACAACGCCCTGCATCAATGCTTACGGGGCGAAAAGCGATCGGAAGTGCGGCGAATTATTTTGACTGCGTCGGGTGGGCCATTTCGCACGCGCGACAAAGCGACGATTTCCCGAGCGACGGTCGCGGAAGCCATGAAGCATCCGACGTGGAGCATGGGCGCAAAGATCACCATCGATTCGGCCACGTTGATGAATAAGGGATTGGAAGTGATCGAGGCGCACTGGCTGTTTGGTTTTGATGCCGATGAGATTGGCATCGTCGTGCATCCTGAATCCGTAGTTCACTCGATGATCGAAATGGTTGACGGCTCAGTCATCGCGCAAATGGGCGTGACGGACATGCGCCACGCGATTCAATACGCGCTGACTTATCCTGAACGTTTTCCCTCTGAACTGCCGCCGTTGGATCTCGCAAAATTATCTTCGCTAAATTTTGAAGCACCGGATCTCGAACGCTTTCCGTGCATAGCGCTCGCGTACCGGGCCCTGGAAACGGGAGGCACGCTTCCGGCCGCGATGAATGCGGCCAACGAAGAGGCTGTGCACGCATTCATCGACGAACAGATCGCGCTTTCGGACATTCCGCGGGTGATAGAAGAGGTGATGGATCGGCACGAAACTGCTCCCGTAGCTGATCTCGAAAGCGTGCTTCAGGCTGACCGGAACTCGCGTGTGATGGCGCAATCTGCAATCGGTAATCTGGCTGCGAATGCGCGAGTTGGCGTTGCTTAACATTCAATCATCGCATCCGACCAGGAAAACCCTCTGTTTGACCTCGCCTAATACGATACGTAAACTCAACAGGTTGTAGGGACGTTCGTTCATCGAGAGTACTAATGATCCACTTCGTTTCCACCTGGCTGCTTCCTTTCATCGTCGTGCTCGGCGCGGCGGTGATTCTTCATGAGTTCGGCCACTTTATCGTCGCCAAACTCTTTAAGATCCGTGTTGAGACTTTCTCTGTTGGTTTTGGCCCGCGTCTGTTTGGGAAGAAGTTTGGTGATACGGATTATCGAGTTTCCGCGATTCCGTTAGGCGGTTACGTCAAGCTTGGCGGCGATGAGTCTAACGCGCCGATTGAAGGCGAGAGTGCGCCCGACATTCCCGCGTCTGAACGTTTTGACCTGCGACCGAGATGGCAACGCATCGTGGTAGCGTTAGCCGGGCCGATTATGAATATCCTGACGGCGCTGGCGATTCCGTTGGCAGCGGGCCTGATCTACGGAATTCCATCGACACCAACTCCGGTTGTTAGTTCCGTCGCGCCGGGTGGCGCAGCGGAAGTTGCCGGCCTTCGTCCGGGGGACCGCATTGTTTCTTTCAACGGAGCAGCCAATCCTGACTGGGACACCATTAGCGGAGATGCGTTGCTTTCGCCGAACGAACCTCTGCCGATGGTGGTCGATCGAAACGGCCAGCAACTGAATCTGACGATTAAGCCGAAGCCGCTGACGATCGACGGCGAGACGGCAGGTGACCTGGAGTTCATCCCCGATTATGGTCACGTGCTGGTTGTGATTGCTGATGTCACTCCGGGAAGTCCGGCTGAGCAAGCCGGGCTGCAAGGCGGCGATCGCATCGGTGCCATAGGTGGTCAGCCGGCCATAAGTTCCGAACAGGTTATTCAGTACATCCGCGCGCATAAGACGGAACCTTTGCCCATCGACGTCGATCGACAAGGGAAGCCGTTAAAGGTAACAGTCACAATTCCGCCGGGCGAGCAGATCATCGGCGTTCACATCGGCCAAAGAGTTCCTCTGGTTAAGGCCGGCCCCGTGGCCGCGGCGCGTAACGCGGTTGACTCAAACGTGCGGATTCTGCGACTAACGGCCAAGGCTCTGGGCCAGGTGTTTCAGGGCAAGCGCTCCGTGCGCAACACGCTTTCAGGTCCGATCGGAATTGCCAGAGAGTCTTCGCGAGTAGTTTCAGAGTTGGGCTGGGCCGGAATTTTCACCATGCTCGCCTTTCTGAGTTTGAACCTGGGCGTCTTTAATCTGTTGCCGATACCCGTGCTCGATGGCGGCGCGATCTTCCTTCTGCTGATCGAAGGCGCGCTGGCGCTCGTTGGCATGACGATTTCTATGCGCGTGCGCGAACGCATTCAACAGGTCGGTTTTGTCTTCGTACTTCTGCTGATGGTCTTTGTGATTACGAACGACATCCTGAAGCAGGTGTCTATTTCACGCGGAGGCGGAAACAATCCGCCCGCGGCCTCGCCGGCGCCGCCGAGTCCCGGAAAGTAATAAGTTCGTTTAGAGGCGGGCTACCGCCCGCCATTTAAGACTCGGAGGGCGGTAGCCCTCCGCTAAACGGAATCAGATTATTAGATGATGCGTAAATCTCGACCAGTACAAGTCAAGCACGTCCAAATCGGTGGTGGTGCGCCCGTCGTCATTCAATCAATGACGAAGACTGACACAGCCAACGTTGATGAGACCGTAAAGCAGATCGAAGAGATGGTCACTGCTGGCTGCGAGATTGTACGTCTCGCGGTTCCGGACAACGACGCTGCGATCGCGCTCAAAGAAATTCGCAAACGTGTGCCCGAAGTTCCGCTCGTCGCTGACATTCACTTTCATTACAAGCTGGCGCTGATGGCCCTCGAAGCCGGCATCGACAAGCTGCGTTTGAATCCGGGAAACATCGGCAAGCACGAACGCATCGTTGAGGTCGTGCGTGCGGCGCAAGCACAGAAAGTGCCTATTCGCATTGGCGTAAACGGTGGTTCGCTCGAGAAGGATTTATTGAAGAAGTACGGCACGGCGACGCCGGAAGCGATGGTCGAGTCGGCGATGCGGCATATTCAGATTCTGGAAGAACTGGATTTCACCGAGATCATCATTTCGTTGAAGGCTTCCGACGTGCACCGCACCGTCGCCGCGTATCGTTTACTTGCTGAGAAGGTTGACTATCCGTTTCATCTGGGCGTGACCGAAGCAGGCACGGCCTTCACTGGCACAATCAAATCTTCGATTGGGCTCGGTATTCTTCTGCACGAAGGCATTGGCGACACGATTCGCGTTTCGCTGGCGGCCGATCCGCAGGAAGAAGTGCGCGTTGCCTGGGAAATTGTGAAGTCGCTCGGCCTGCGCACGCGCGGCGTCACCGTCGTGGCGTGTCCGACCTGCGGCCGCCTCGACGTCGATAACTTTGTCGAGATCGTGACTGAGATCGAACGACGTCTGGCGCACGTCAAAGAGCCGCTCCATCTTTCGATCATGGGGTGTGCAGTTAACGGACCCGGTGAAGCTCACGATTCACAACTCGGCATCACGTTCGGGCGCGGCGTCGGCATGATTTTCAAAGACGGCGTGCCGATGCGCAAAGTCGCCGGCGAAGATATCGTCGACGCATTCGTAAAAGAAACAGAGAAGTTACTCGCCGAGGGCCCAACCGCAAAGCCCGAAGTTCGTCACGAACTCGTCAGCATTACTTGAGATTCCAATCGACTTTGCGCCAAGGGCGCGCAATGTAACAGCTTGGGCCAACGGCCCAGGTTCACGCCGATAAATGAGTTAAGCGCTGAAGGCGCGAGATGAGCTAATGCCTAACGCAAACGTTCATCACAGTTGAATGTTCTCTGAATCCAGTTCGCGCCTTCAGCGCTCAGGTAAGAATACTAGTCTCATACCCTGGGCCGTTGGCCCAGGCTGTTACATTGCGCGCCCTTGGCGCTTTGATTAGTTCTCCTTTGGCGCTTCGATCTCGGCTTGCTATACTGCGCCCTTACTTTTTTAGCGATGGCACTTTATGAGCATACTCGTTGATAAAAACACTCGCCTCGTGGTCCAGGGGCTTACCGGAAAAGAAGGAACGTTCCATACCAAACAGATGGTCGAGTACGGGACGAATGTCGTTGGGGGCGTGACGCCCGGCAAAGGCGGCACGACGCACGAAGGCATTCCGGTTTTCAATACGGTTACTACAGCCGTGCGCGACGCCGGCGCGAACGCGTCCGTGATTTATGTGCCGCCGGCATTCGCGGCGGACGCAATTATGGAAGCAGCCGACGCCGGAATTCCCGTCGTGATTTGCATAACTGAAGGCATTCCCGCACTCGATATGGTGAAAGTGAAAGAATATCTGCGGGACAAGCAGACAAGATTAATCGGCCCGAATTGTCCCGGAATCATTTCACCGGGCAAATGCAAGATCGGAATCATGCCCGGCCACATTCATAAAGAAGGCCGCGTCGGGGTGGTGTCGCGTTCCGGAACGTTGACCTATGAAGCGGTGGGCCAACTCACCTCTCTTGGCCTGGGTCAATCATCGGCGATTGGCATTGGCGGCGATCCGATCGTGGGCACGTCACACGTTGATGCGCTGAAACTGTTTCAGGAAGATGATGAGACAGATGGCATCGTCATGATTGGTGAGATCGGCGGCACGGCTGAAGAAGAAGCGGCAGCGTTTGCGAAAGAGCATGTAACGAAACCTATCGTCGCATTCATCGCCGGACAAACTGCGCCACCCGGACGTCGTATGGGCCACGCGGGCGCCATCATTGCGGGCGGGAAGGGAACTGCCGCTGAGAAGATGGCGGCGCTTTCAGCCGCAGGCATTCATGTAGTGAAGTCGCCGGCCGACATCGGGCAAGCCATGATGGATGCGCTCGGCGCTTCGACCGGGTTCTAGCTAAAAAGAGTTTTTCATTTTCAAAAGATGAAAAGAGTCGTACAGCTACTAATCGTCGCATTGTTATTGGCGCCGGCGACCGTCGCACAACAGCAGCCGCGGTTTCCAGGCAATCCTCCGAAAACGATCCTGTTAGGCACCGTTTACGACATTAATCACTCGGTCATGTTTCGCGCACACGTAGTCGCACGAGACTCAGACGGCCAGGATTATGAAGCGACGACCAACATCGAAGGCGTTTATTATTTCGATGTGCCGGCCGGAATTTATAAAGTCGAAGCAAATGCCGAGGGCTTTTGCCTCAAGCGAATTGATAATTTCAAACTTACAACTGGCGTGTTGGATTTTGTATTGGTGGTGCCCGAAGACAACAAGCCGTGCAAGCAGCGAAGCATGGTCAAGCAGTCACCACCAAACAGACCGCCTGATATTCTCAGGGGAATAGCTGAATAGGCATAGCGTTCGAAACCCGAAGTCTAACCAGAAGCTAAAAATGAAAACTTGCCCGTCGTGCAATCGCCGATACGAAGACGAAGCGATGATGTTTTGTCTTCAGGACGGCTCACGTTTGATTCCCGATCAAAAAGACGATCAGGCTACCTGGCATTTGCCACAGGCTGCTGTAACCGAACCCACCCGGGCGGCCACCGTGCCGCCAACCACCGCGAGCCCGCAACCGACGATCACCGCGCGCCCTGAACAGTTTCAGGCAAAGCCTCAACAGGTTGCTGCTTCACAGGCTTATCCGGAAGAGCGGTCGCGACCCAATGTATTGCCCTGGATTCTGGCGATCATTTTCGTGCTCGGTGCTTCGGGAGTTTTGATCGCCTGGATCGTAACTCGTGGTCGCGGAAATGAATCGCGAATCGCAAGTAATTTGCCGACACCGTCGCCTCGTGTTGACATTGTTTCGCCGCTGGCGTCACCTGAAGTGATGAGTTCGCCGAAGCCGACCGAAACGCGAAGCGCGACTAACGAGCTACCGAAAAATGACAAACCGCAGAAGCCGACGCCAGCCCCAACTCCCGAAAGAGCCAAGCCGGCGTTTTCAATACTGAATAACATTAGCTACAGCGGCGGCTCACGTATCACTTATTATCCGAGGGCGTCAGTCGGGGGGTGTCAAGCCGATTGTGCGGCCAATGCGAGTTGCAGAGCTTTTACATGGATCAGGCCGGGAGCATATAACCCCGGGGACGCAGCGATGTGTTACATAATGGCGTCGGTCAGCGGACCAGTTTCGCATCCCTGTTGTATCTCGGGGACTAAGAACTAGTTGAGTCTCATGAACCTGGAATGAATCACCAGGAAGTTGAATTGTGGAAAGCTCATTCAAGTGGCGGATTCTCAGGAAGCTTTCGACTTGCGCGTTTGTCGTCATGGTAATCACGCAGCTTCTTGGCTGGTATCACCTGATGCAGCTCGACGATGCGACAATTGATAATCCGATCGCGAGAGGCGCCTGGTCACAACGGCAGCATTTCTACGATCGGCTGGGACTGATTTCGCTGTTGCTATTCCTGGCTTTGAGAATTGCCTACTGGATTCTTGAATATACTCATAAACGACGATTAGTGGCTTCTAACAAGGGAGAAGGATGGAAGAACAAATAGGGAACCTCACATTCGCAATCATAAAACCCGACGCTGTCAGCGCGGGACACACCGGAAAAATTATCGATCGAATCATCACCGGCGGCTTTCGTATTCGCGGGATGAAAATGATTCATCAGTCACGCAAACAATCCGAAGGATTCTATGAAGTCCATCGCGGCAAACCATTTTATGAAGGCCTGACGGAGTTTATGTCGAGTGGGCCATGCGTCGTCATGGTGCTTGAGAAAGAAGGCGCGGTGAAAGCCTGGCGCGATCTAATGGGCGCAACCGATCCTTCGAAGGCAGACGACGGCACGATTCGAAAAGAATTCGGTGGCTCAGTCGGCGAGAACGCTACGCACGGATCGGACTCTGACGAAAACGCTGCGATCGAAATCTCGTATTTTTTCGGCAAGCTTGAACTTGTCTAGCAACAGCCGATGTTAGAGCTTAGACTTTAGAGCTTAATACCTGTAGCTGGCGAGAGTTTGCATGTTCTAATCTCTAATCTCTAAGCTCTAACTAATTAAGATCGAAACGACGATCCGAAACGGACGCTAACCAAACATGAAACGCTGCCCAACTTGCAATCGAACTTTTGAGGAAGACTGGCTGGCCTTTTGTACTCAGGACGGCGCCACGCTGGTCCAGGAGACGCCGGCCAGAGCCGACGAGCCTCCGCCGACTATCCTTTCATCAGCGCCGCCGCCACCTGCAGGTGATTGGATGCAGCCGTCAGGCGGATTAGGTTCTGGTCAATTTCAATCGCAACCGGTTCCGCCGCCTGTGCCACCGTCGAACGTCGCTGGATCGCCAGGTGGCTTTGGTTCGGGACAGTTTCAGCCGCAGCCGCAGCAACAGATGCAGTCCGGTTGGCAGCCGCCACCGCCACCGCCTTACGCGCAAGGACAGAAACAGGGTCTCGCTATCGCTTCGATGATTTGCGGCATCTTCTCAGTTACTGTCGGCTGGTGTTGTTATCTCGGAGTAGTCTCGTCGCCGATTGCACTTGGGCTTGGCATCTACCAATTGATTCAAATCAAGAATAATCCGGAGCAGAACGGCGGCAAGCCATTTGCGATTGTCGGCATCGCGACCGCTGCGGCCTATTTCGTCCTGATCGCGATCATTATCGTGATCTATGGCGCGGCGATTTTTATGGGCGCCCTGAATAAATAGCGTCAGAATTGCGAATTGCGAATTGCGGATTGGGAATTGCGAAATTGATATGAACCGAATTGAGTTAGAAAAGCGAACTAAGGAATTCGCGTTACGGATAATCAAATTCGCCGGAACCTTACCTCAAGGTAAGAGCGCTGGGGTAGTAAAGTATCAACTGGTAAAGGCGGGAACGTCGATAGGCGCAAATTATCGGGAGGCTGGTCGCGCTGAGTCGCGCAATGACTTCATTCATAAAATCGGGATCGTTGAAAAGGAGTCTTCCGAGTGTCAATATTGGGCTGGAGATATGCGATGAGGCGGATTACGGTGAAGCTGCGCAACGTGCTTGGTTGCTACAAGAATGTGGAGAGCTCTTAGCGATATTTACGAGCTCAGGTAGGACGGCAAAGGCCGCGCGGGCATAATCCGCAATCCGCAATTCGAAATTAAAATAATATGTCAATCATTTCAGAAGTAATCGATTCCACGCGCGCCATCATCCAGGGCATGAGCGTTACCTTGTCCTATATTCCCAAGCGCAAACAGACCGTTGAATATCCGGAGGATCCGGTCACGGTGCAGCCGCGCTATCGCGGTCAACATCTGCTGCACGTCGATGAACTGGGCCGGGAAAAATGTGTCGCCTGTTTTCTCTGCGCGGCCGCCTGCCCGTCTGAATGCATCTACATCGAAGCAGCCGACGATCCACGCCCTGCCGAAGAACGCATCGGTGTGGATGAACGCTATGCGAAGGTTTACAACATCGACTACAACCGTTGCATCTTTTGTGGGTTTTGCGTCGAAGCTTGTCCGAAGGATGCCATCACGCACGGTTACAACTTTGAACTTTCCGTTTACAACCGGGCAGATCTTCTGAAGCGCAAAGATGATTTGCTGATCACCAAACAGGTGCAATCAAAGAATTACCGCGTGGCGTTTTCTGATGAAGACGTCGATTCTGAATATAAAGAAGTGTGAGGAAATGAGGAACGACGCGCGAGATTTCGCTCCGTAGGAGCGAGATATTTATAGAACCGACATCTTATTTATTCCCATCATTCGCTCGGAGCGACATTCATGAATGTCGCTCCGAGCGGCGTTTTTAGAGTGGATTGATCGGTGCTATAAACATTGCGCTCCTAACG
>DNNE01000211.1:25875-26069 GCA_003487805.1 Blastocatellia bacterium
CACTACCGCTGGGAATTCGATCTTGAATCGTCGCCGGAGCAACTGTGGCCGCTGGTTGCCGACACGAATCGCTTCAATCGCGATACTGGCGTCCCCGCGGTCCAGATGGTCCAGGACAGCAAATTGAAAAACGCGCGCAGGCATCTCCGCCTCAGCGCGTTTGGTATTCCGGTCGAATGGGAAGAGCAGCCGTT
>DNNE01000211.1:26370-26930 GCA_003487805.1 Blastocatellia bacterium
GTCGAATGGGAAGAGCAGCCGTTTGAATGGGTGCGGCCACATCGATTTGGCGTCATTCGCCGGTACTCCAGGGGTCCGATGAGTGAGTTGCGGGTCCGCGTCGAACTGCTTCCGCGCGCAGTTGACGGAAACGAGCAATCGACTCCAGGCTCGAAATTAATTTATGAAGTGACGGCGACGCCGAAGAATGTCATCGGCTTGCTGGCGATTCCCATTCAGATCGGCCTGGTCAGCGCGCGTAACTTTGCCCGGACGATTCGCGAATACGATCGACTCGCAAGGCACGGCCGCACGGTCGCGAACGAATCAAAGCAGGTTGAGTTTGCCTCTGGCGGACGCGACCGGCTGCTGGCTTTGAGCGAGAAACTCGTCGCCCTTGGCAACGATGAAGAGTTGGTGTCGCTGCTGGTGGATCACGTTGAGAACGCGGACGAGTTTTCAGTCGCGCGCATGCGACCGTATGAGTTAGCGCGGCGTTGGCACAAACCGCGGCGGGCCCTCCTCTCAACCTGCTTGCGCGCGACCCGCGCGGGAATTCTGGATTTGCAGTGGAACTTGAT
>DNNE01000211.1:27216-27418 GCA_003487805.1 Blastocatellia bacterium
CTGGATTTGCAGTGGAACTTGATTTGTCCTCTGTGCCGCGGCGGCAGCGGAGTCACTTCCCTGGATGAAGTCGCGCCGAAGGTTCATTGTCCCGGCTGCAACATCGACTTCAGCGTTAACTTTGAACAATCAGTCGAGCTTACTTTTCGTCCTAATCCTTCGATCCGCGAAGTTGAGGCTGAGATGTTTTGTATCGGTGGGC
>DNNE01000211.1:27722-28291 GCA_003487805.1 Blastocatellia bacterium
GGTTTTGTATCGGTGGGCCACAGGTGCAGCCGCACGTGGTCGCGCAGCAATTACTATTGCCGGGCGTGTCGCGCTCGATTGATGTTGAACTCGAGGACGGCCGTTATCGCGTGCGGACGATGGGCCTCGCCGGCTGGCAACATTTGATAGTCACCGATCGCGATGCGCCGGTGCGAACGATCAAGGCTTCCGCAGGTGGATGGATAGACGCAGAATTGCCGGTTGCCAAACATGCTCAACTTGAGTTTGAGAACGCGACTGACGAAGAGCAGTTATTCATTCTCGAGCGCACGGCGTGGAGCGATGAAGCGGCGACGGCTGCTGAGGTTACTGCGCTTCAGGTGTTTCGCGATCTGTTTGCCAGAGAAGCTTTGCGACCGGGCGAGCAAATTTCGGTGGGAACGCTGACGGTGCTTTTTACTGACTTGAAGAACTCAACTCGATTGTATCGTGAGATCGGCGATGCCACGGCGTTTGGTCAGGTCATGAATCACTTCGACATCTTGAAAGAAGTGATTGCTGCGCACGATGGAGCGCTCGTCAAAACAATCGGCGACGCGGTGATGGCG
>DNNE01000211.1:28592-28757 GCA_003487805.1 Blastocatellia bacterium
ATCGGCGACGCGGTGATGGCGGTATTTCGACAGCCTTCGGGGGCTCTTAAAGCCATGCTGTCTGTGCAACAACGTTTGGCGAATCCGCCCGACGGTACGCCGGCGCTGAATCTCAAAGCCGGCCTGCACGTTGGCCCATGCATCGCGGTCACGCTGAATGAGCGT
>DNNE01000211.1:29052-29447 GCA_003487805.1 Blastocatellia bacterium
TCGCGGTCACGCTGAATGAGCGTCTGGATTATTTTGGTTCTACGGTAAACCTGGCGGCGCGTCTCGAGGGACAATCAACCGGTGAGGACATAGTAATATCGAGTGCCGTCTACGCTGATCCCGCAGTCCGGGCGTTTCTGGGTGAAACCGCTAACGGCGTCGCTCTTCGTCGTTTTGAAGTTCTTTTGAAGGGATTTGATGAAGAGAGGTTTGAGTTGTGGCGGGTCGCCCGTTTGGAAGTTACTTAACCACAGAGCACAGAGGAAAAACACAGAGGAAAAACTCATAGGCAAGCACAAGAAACACAAAATGAGGCCAGCGCAGTCAATTTCAGCTTTGTGGCTTTTGCGCATTTTCGTGGTGGAATCTTTTTGCCTTCCTCTGTGTCCTCTGTG
>DNNE01000211.1:29748-29935 GCA_003487805.1 Blastocatellia bacterium
TCTGTGTCCTCTGTGGTAAATCTTAAGCCCGAGAGTTAATGATGCTAATCGAAACTCACGAAGTCACCCGGGTATATCAAATGGGAACCAATCTGGTCACCGCGCTGGATCATGTGACGATGGGAGTCGCCGAAGGCGAATTTGTTTCGATCCAGGGAACCTCTGGCTCAGGCAAGTCGACGCTGCT
>DNNE01000211.1:30250-35074 GCA_003487805.1 Blastocatellia bacterium
CTGCTGAATTTGCTGGGCGGGCTCGATCGACCGACCAGCGGAGAAGTGCTTTTTGATTCAAAGCCACTGGGCCCGTTGACCAAAAAACAGATGGCCCGCTATCGTCGCCATTCGGTCGGGATGATCTTTCAGAATTTCAATTTGATTCCGACGATGACTGCCGCGGAAAACGTCAAGCTCGCGCTGGCATTCGGCGGGATGCAAGGCGTCGAGCGCCGCCAGCGCGCGGAAGCATTGCTCAACCGGGTTGGGCTGTCTGATCGAACCGATCATCGTCCGTCAGAGTTGTCAGGTGGAGAGCAACAACGGGTCGCCGTCGCGCGGGCTTTGGCTAACAGTCCACGGGTTTTGCTTGCTGACGAGCCGACCGGCAATTTAGACTCGACGCGCGCGCGCGAGTTGCTGGCCTTGCTGCGCGAAATGGTCGAGCGCGATCGCCTGACGGTGTTGCTCGTCACCCATGATCACGAATTGGCGAGCAGCTATTCCGATCGAATCATCATGATGAAAGACGGGAAGATTCAGGAGAATTGATCCATTGATTCATTTGTTCATTGATTCAATGAAACAATGGATCAATGAGTAAATTTCGAGGTCCGCCATGTCAACACCAACCCCCCAGGAAATGACGCTCGATGCGATTCGCTCGGTGCCGCTGTTTGCATCGCTTGACGATGAAGCTGCCGCCAACCTTCGAAATCTCCTGCGAGTGAATGACGTTCCCACTAATGCCAGCCTCTTTCGCGCCGGTGATGACGGCGACGCCATGTATTTGATTGAGCAGGGCCGCGTCCAGATCACGATTACGGATGAGGACAAGAAGCAAATCGTTCTGGCTGAGCTGGCGCAGGGCGATTTCTTCGGCGAGATGGCCATCATCGATGGCAAGCAGCGATCGGCCGACGCTACTGTAACGGAGACAGCGCGACTCGCCGTACTATCGCGGGAAAATTTTCTCAGCTTTATCCACGACAATCCGAAAGTCGCATTGGAAATGCTGAGCGCTACCTTCTCGCGTCTGCGTCGTACGGACAAAATGCTCCAGCAACGTGTTTCGCGAAACGTCAATGTCGTTTACGAGAAGAGCCTTAAAACTCTCGACAGATTGGCGATCGCCATCACCAATCGCGTCGGCTCGTTTGGCTTCTTTCTAATTATTTTGGGGTGGACGGTCGTTTGGACGAGTTACAACATTCTGGCCTCAGAGGTCCCGGCTCTGCACCTGCGCGCCTTCGATCCGTTTCCGGCGTTCGTCGCCTACCTCCTGATTAGTAACGTCATTCAGATTCTGTTAATGCCGCTGATCATGGTGGGACAGAATCTTCAGGGACGTCACTCAGAGACGCGCGCGGAACTCGATTTCCAGGTCAACCTCAAGAATGAGATTTCGCTGACTGAAGTGCTGCGCCGTCTGGACGTGATCGAAAGCGAGCGTCTGCCGCTGTTGTTTGCGCAACAGAACGAGCGGATTAATGAATTGAAGGGTACGGCAGCTGGAGCAACGAACGCCTCATAGGATTGATTCATTTATTCATTGGCTCATTTGTTCATTGACTGATTGGCTGCTGGTTCGTTTGAGATGGTTAATCGTAGACTCGTTAGTGAATCAATGAATCAATGAATCAATGACTCGATGAGCAAATCAGTACAAGCAATCTTCTTTGATTTCAACGGCGTCATCATCAACGATGAACGTATTCATCTGAAAGCCTATCGCGAAATATTAACCGGCGAAGGTGTCGAACTTAGCGACGCAGATTATTTCGCATCGCTGGGCATGGACGATGTGGCTTTTGTTCGCGCCGCGTTCGCGCGGGTCAACAAACCCCTGACCGATGAACTCATGCGCGGCGTGATCGAGCGCGAGCATGCAATGCACCGCGAAATGATCAACGACAATCTGCCGGTCGCTTCGGGCGTAATAGCATTTATCAGAGAGTTAGCGCGTCACTACGATCTCGGAATTGTCAGCATGGCCGAACGCAGCGAGATCGATTACGTGCTGAATCTCGCCGGCATCCGCGAACAGTTTTCAATAGTAGTGAGTGCGGCGATCGATCTCAATCACAAGCCAGCGCCGGATTGCTACGAGCGGGCCCTAAGCTTGCTGAATAGCCGGCGCCGGGCCGATCGAAGGTTGCCGCTGCTGGCATCTGAATGCGTTGTGATTGAAGACGCCCCGCCCGGAATCAAGGCAGGGCGCGGGGCCGGCATGAAAACGATTGGAGTCACCACGACTGTGGCCGAAAAGGCTCTGCGCGACGCTGGCGCCGACATTGTTACCTCCAACCTTTCCGACTGGAATGCCGACGCGGTACACCATTTGTTTAGTTAGTTTCAGAACCGCGAACGGTAGTGAGCGGATCAGGGAATCAACTTGAGTCTTTGATCCCGTCGCTACCGCTCCGGGTTCTGAAACGACATGCCACGAACAATCGTAGTTGGTGACATCCATGGATGCTTCGACGAACTAACTGACCTGCTCGAGCTGATCAAGTTGCAAAAAGATGATCGCGTCGTGGCGGTTGGGGATCTCATCACCAAGGGACCGAAGGACCTCGAGGTGCTCGATCTCTTTATCTCCGACGGCCGCTTCTCATCGGTGGTCGGCAATCACGACAGGGCGATCAGGCAAAAGCTGCGCGGCGAACCACTGCGCCTGACGAAGGAGCAGCGACAGACCCTGGTTGAGCTCGAAGCCGATCGCGAACGTTACGCTGCTTACCTGCGGTCGCTGCCTTTTACAATTGATCTCGGCTCATATCTCGTCGTCCACGCGGGCGTGCGCCCCGGCGTGTCGCTCGACCATCAGATGGCCAGCGACATGACTGAGATCCGCACCATGGGCGCTGACCCGTCGCGGCGCAGAGGTGTGCCCTGGTACAGAGTCTATCAAGGCCCGCAAACGATTCTCTTCGGGCACTGGCCGGGAAGAATCCCGCACCGCGGACCGTACGCGATAGGGCTCGACACCGCATGTGTGTACGGAGGTCGTCTCACGGCCTTTATTATCGATACGGAAGAGCTTGTTAGTGTGAACGCGCGCCAGAGTTACGCGAAGAAGCGTTAGCCATTTGCGAAGTGGCACGCGCATCTTGCGCGTGTTCACGGGCGGGTCGCCCGTGCCACTCTTTCAAGACTGAGCCCACCCTGCCATTTGCGAGTTGCGGCGACCGATATCGTGCTCCTGCCAAAGACGCGGCCCGAAAATCGTCCACTCGAATGCCGTGAATTCATACGATTCAGTTGCGAGTTTTTGACATCGCAATTCTGATTTCTCCCATTCCGTCAAAACGAACAACCAACTCAAAGCTATTGGCTTCGGAGTGTTATTGAAGGAACACGAGTTGCTGAAGTTTCGACCGAAGTTGGACCGAGGTCCATAAGGAACTGTGACTGGAGCGCAAGCGTCTCGCTCGCAATCCTAGGGTCTAAATTAAGGCAAGCGAGGACGCTTGCGCTCCAGTCTGCGAGAGCTTTTATTGATTTCGACAATTCATTATGCAAGCCATATCAAATATCTCTATTAAAGAACGACTAAATGCCGCCCAACCTGCGAAGGCGAAACTGGCTCTGGCGCCCGCGCCGGAGAGTCGGCTGCTCAATCGCGAGTTAAGTTTGATCGAATTCTTTCGTCAGGTGCTGGATAAGGCGCGTGAAGAACGCAACCCGTTGCTTGAGCGACTTCGCTTTCTCACTATCTTTTCCAGCATCGTCGACGAGTTTTTCATGGTGCGCGTTTCCGGTTTGAAGGAGGAGATTGAGCACGGATGGGACGAGCCATCGCTCGACGGCATGACCCCGGCCGAGCAGCTAACGGAAATTCGCGATCGTCTGCAGCCGATGGTCCTTGAGCAGATGCGATGCCTGAAAGAAGACCTCCTGCCGGCGCTGGCGAGCGAAGGCATCGTCGTCGCTCGTTATGACTCATTGACGAAAGCGGAGCGCGATCAGGCGGACGAGTATTTCGCGCGCGAAGTGTTTCCTGTGCTGACACCGCTGGCGGTCGATCCGGCGCACCCGTTTCCCTACATCTCCGGCTTGAGTCTGAACTTCGGCATCACCGTCCGCTCAGACGATGATGAAGGTACCCGGACGCGTTTCATCAGATTGAAGGTTCCGCCATCTCTGCCTGGTTTGGTCCAGGTGGGCGACACGACCAGATACACATTTCTCAGCGAGGTGATCGCCGGCAATCTGGGCTCGCTGTTTCATGGAATGACGGTCGAGCACGCTCACATGTTTCGCGTTACCCGCGACGCCGATATCGATATTCGCGACGAAGAGGCGGAGGACCTGCTCCGTGCGCTGCAAAAGGGCTTGCGCAAGCGGCGCTTTGGAGCGCCCGTCAGGTTGCAAGTTGCGCCGGGCATGCCGGATGAGATGCTGCTCAATCTGATGGAGTCAATCGGCGTCGAGCCTGACGACATTTATATTCTCGACGGCCCCTTGAACATTCTCGATCTCGGCGCGCTGTGCGACCTGGACCGGCCGGATCTGAAATACAAACCGTTGCGAGCAGTTCGCCCGAAAAGTTTGATTGAATCGAAATCGGTTTTTGATGTGATAAAGCGCGGCGATGTGCTCTTGCATCATCCGTATACCGACTATTCGACGGTGACGAATTTTATTCGCGACGCGGCGAACGACAGAAACGTACTGGCGATCAAGATTTGTTTGTATCGCACCGGACAACAATCAGAAATCGCCGAGATCCTGCGGCAGGCGGGCGAGCAGGGGAAGCAGGTCACGGCTTTGATCGAGTTAAAGGCTCGCTTTGATGAAGAGAACAACATCGAGTGGGCCCAGCGACTCGAGCGCGCC
>DNNE01000211.1:35378-46185 GCA_003487805.1 Blastocatellia bacterium
AGCCCAGCGACTCGAGCGCGCCGGAGTTCACGTCGTTTATGGATTAATTGGCCTGAAGACGCATTGCAAACTGACACTGGTAGTGCGTCGCGAAGGCCAGACGCTGCGGCGCTATGTTCACATCGCCACCGGGAACTATAATCCGACATCATCTTCGACTTACACGGACCTCGGCATTTTTACCGCGGACGAAGCGATTGGCGAAGACGCCACGGAGTTCTTTAATTATCTCACCGCGTATTCAAAACAGAAGGATTATCGCAAGCTCCTGGTCTCGCCCGTGAACCTGCGCGAGAAACTGACCAGCCTGATTGAGCGAGAGACCGCCCATGCTAAAGCCGGCCGTCCCGCGCGGATTACCGCAAAGCTCAATCGGCTGGCTGACGCCAACATCATAGAAAGTCTTTATGAAGCGTCGCAGGCAGGCGTCTCGATCGATCTCATCATTCGGGGTATTTGCATGCTGCGTCCCGGAGTGCCCGGCCTATCCGACAACATTCGGGTGCGCAGCATCGTCGGCAGGTTCCTCGAACACAGCCGGGTCATCTATTTCGCCAACGACGGCAATGAAGAAATCTACATAGGCAGCGCCGATTGGATGTTCCGCAACCTGAGCAACCGGGTTGAGGTTGTTTGTCCAATTGACGATCCGAAACTGCGCGCTTACCTGAAGGACGAAGTGCTTCAGACTTATCTGCGCGACAACGTCAATGCGCGCGAGCTTTCTCCCGAAGGATTGTACAAACCGGTCGTCCCCGCGTCCGGTGAAGCGCCTTTCGATAGTCAGACGTACTTTGAAGGTGCGGAAGTGCTTGGTTGATTTCCCCGCGAGGTCAACAGAGAATCGGAGGATTATAAAAATGTTCGTAACGAAAAGAATTCAAGCGATGGCGATAATCGCAATCGTTGGTTTCGGTTTATTACCGGCGACGTTAAAGGCGCAGAAAGACAGTAAGAAGGACGAACCGAAACCCATTCCGGCGGACGCGCACGCTGTCCTTTGGCAAGAGCCAACTGACATCACCTCGCGCGATCTGTTTCTCGGTTCGGGTGGCGATGCCGCCAAGCCCGATTTGTCGCACGTCGTATTTCTTAAAGATGAGACGCGCAGCTATTCGAAGAAATATCGTGTCCGCGACGGCGCCGGAAAGGAATGGGTGGTAAAGATCGGAACGGAAGCGCAGCCGGAAACTGCGGCGACGCGCCTGGTGTGGGCGGCCGGATATTACGCCGATGTTACCTATCTTGTCCCGCACGTTAGCATCGAAGGCAAGGGTGATTTCGACAACGTGCGATTCGAAGCCCGCGGCGATGGGGTAAAGCGCTTGGACCAGCGATGGGACTGGGAAAAGAATCCCTTTGTGGGAACGAAAGAGCTGGCTGGGTTGAAAGTTTTAATGGCGTTAATGAACAACTGGGACATTCAAAATCACAACAACAACGTCTTGCTGGTGAGTGATCAAGCCACTGGCGAGAAGGTGGCCCAATACATGGACACCGATCTGGGCGCGAGCTTTGCAAAAGAAGGCAACATCCTGGGTCATACGCGCGGGCGCCCGGATCAGTACGTGGCTGACACGAAGTTTGTTAAGGCAGTAAAAAACGGAAAAGTGGAGTTCGACTATCATGGCAAGAACCAGAGCCTGCTAAGAGACATCACGGTCGAACAAGCGAAATGGATTGGCGGCATCCTGTCGCAGTTGAGCGAGCAACAAATCCGCGATGCGTTTCGAGCCGCGAATTACACCCCGGAGGAAATCGAGAGTCTTACCAGAGCCGTGATGGCGCGAATAGGTGAGTTGGCGAAACTCGCAGAGTGACCATCGTGTCAGATTATTTTCTCCCTTCTCCTTTTGGGAGAAGGGTCGGGGATGAGGGCTTAGCTGAGTACGACATTTTATTTTGCTTTTCGTCTTCAAGCCACTCTGCAGATTTGCAGAGTGGCTTGAAGCGCGTTCATCAGAAGGGTCAGTTGCCTGGGCCCTCACCCCAACCCTCTCCCAAGGGGAGAGGGAGCAAGAGGCGATAAACAGACGATGCAAAAAAAGATTCGCATCATCGACCTGCTCTATCCGCACTGGGGCACACTCAGCCTCGCCTTCATCGCTGTCTTAGGTGAAAGCCTCACCGATCTGCTCGAGCCCTGGCCGCTGAAGATCGTTTTCGATTACGTCTTCGGCTCGAAGCGAATGCCCGATTGGTTGGCGAGCAGCGTCAGCTATCTTGGCACCGATAAGTTTTCCATTCTCAACTTCGCCGTGCTGGCCGTGATCGTGATCGCTGTCTTCGGCGCCGTCAGCAGTTACTTCGAAAAGTATCTGACGACGAGCGTGGGCCAATGGGTCATGTACGATCTGCGGCGCGTGCTTTACAGTCACATTCAAAGGCTCTCGCTTTCTTATCACGATCAAAAACGCACGGGCGATCTAATCAGCCGGGTCACGACCGACATCGATGCCGTACAGAGCATGATCTCGCAGGTGATGTTGGGGATGCTGGTCAATGTGCTGACGCTCGCCGGCATGATCATTGTGATGCTCTACTTGAATTGGGCATTCACGTTGATCGCTTTGATGGTCGCGCCGGCGCTTTTCTTCGTGGTCTATCACTACACGCATCGGATCAAGAACGCCTCGCGCGCGCTGCGCCGGCAGGAAGGCGAAGTCGTTTCCGTCCTGGAAGAGGTGTTGTCTTCAATCCGCGTCGTGAAAGCATTCGCGCGCGAAGATTACGAACAGAAGCGCTTTGAGCGGGAGAGCCGCGAGAGCGTCGAGAAAGCCCTGCTCGCGCGTAACTTCAAAGCGAAGCTGCCACCGATCGTCGAAATCATTGTCGCTGCCGGAACGTGTCTGGTCCTTTGGTATGGCGCGCGCCTCGTGTTGAGTGGCGCGCTTACTTCTGGCGAGCTGCTGGTTTTCCTGCTGTACCTTGGCAAGATGTACAAGCCGATGCGCGAACTTTCGAAAATGACGGACACGATCTCGAAAGCCGACGTGGGCTGGGAACGTATTCGCGAAGTGCTTGAGAACGAGACGCAGGTTCGTGATCTCCCGGGCGCGAAACGTGCGCCAAGATTCAAAGGCAAGATTGAATTCGATCATGTGAAGTTTGCCTACGACGGCAATCAACGCGTGCTCGATGATATAAATTTGCGAATCGAACCCGGCCAGTTGGCCGCGCTCGTCGGTCCGACTGGAGCGGGGAAAACCACGATTGTTAGTCTGTTGCCGCGCTTCTACGAAATCACTTCCGGACAAATTCGCATCGATTACACTGACATTCAGCGCTTTAAACAGAAGTCTCTGCGCGAACAAATCAGTTTCGTCTTGCAGGAATCGCTCCTGTTTCGCGCGACCGTTGCGCAGAACATTGCCTACGGAAAACCAGACGCGACGCACGAAGAGATCGTGCGCGCCGCTCATCTCGCCAACGCCGACGAGTTTATCGATCGCATGCCTGACGGCTATGAAACGATGATTGGCGAACGCGGTGTTACGTTATCAGGTGGCCAAAGACAACGCATCACGATCGCGCGCGCAATCATTCGCGACTCGCCAATTCTGATTCTTGATGAACCGTCCGCGGGGCTCGATGCTGAGTCTGAAAAGCTCGTCTTCGATGCGTTGGACAAGTTGATGGAAGGCAAGACCTCGATCGTTATTGCGCATCGATTAGCAACTGTGCGCCGCGCCGACGTGATCTTCGTGATCGATCAGGGACGTGTGGTGGAGCAGGGAACTCATGATGAATTGATCGCCAACGGCGGCTTGTATTCACGCTTGTACGAGTTGCAGTTTAGGGGAGAAGAGGAAGAGAGTCCTCGTGAACTTGTCACGGTTTAGTCTTCACGCTGAAAGCGTGAGATAGAATAGCCCAGGGCAACGCCCTGGGATCACAACCAATAACAAATCCGTTCGCCCTGAAAGGGCGAAATGAATTTTCTCTCGCCCAAATATTAATCCCGCAGTATACTCACGCCGATTCGCCTTACCGGCTTCCACAATCATGGCCGACCAACTCCGAGTAATGATCAGCAGCACCGCGCGCGACTTGCCGGAGCATCGCCGAGAAGCGATGGATGCGTGCCTCCGCCAAGGGATGTTCCCAATCATGATGGAACATTTGCCGGCGAGTGATGACGAAGCAGTTCCGGCCTCACTTAAGTTGGTCGAAGCGACGGATATTTATCTCCTTATCCTCGCGCATCGATACGGTTACGTCCCCGGCGCTAACAATCCGCAGAAGATTTCTGTGACTGAACACGAGTACAACCACGCGCTTAAAAGGAAGATACCGATTCTTACTTTCGCCATGCACGAGGATCATTCAGTAAAAGCTGCGGATGTTGAGAAGGGTGAAGGAGCTATCAAGCTCGAAGCGTTTAAAGAGCGCGCACTCGTGAAGGGAACAAATCTCTTCAAATCACCAGCCGATCTGCGCGCTAACATTATTGATAGCTTATCTGATCGGCGGCAGGCTGACCTGACTTCATTTCATTACGTAAGCGATATTCCACAACCGCCAGAAGTTTACATAGCTCACCCTTACACGCTCCTGCAAACACATACGCTTATCGGCCGCCAAGAAGAATTAAAACTTCTGACCGACTGGATCACCGGTAAAGCGTTGAAATTCGATGGACAGAAGGCGGCGGTTAATTCAGTCCGCATTATGAGCGTCGTAGCGGTCGGCGGGATGGGAAAGAGCGCTCTGACCTGGAAATGGTTCAATGACGTCGCTCCGCGGGAAATGAAGAGTCTCGACGGCCGCACGTGGTGGAGCTTCTATGAAAGCGATGCCACGTTCGAGAACTTTGTCGTTCGGGCGCTCGCTTATGTGACTGGCAAATCGATTGACGAGATTCAGAAGATCCCGGCCCCTGAGCGCGAAACACAATTACTAGTCGCCCTCGATCGTGAGCCGTTTCTCTTCGTCTTAGACGGACTGGAAAGAATCCTGATCGCATATGCGCGAATGGACGCATCACGGTTGGACGACAGTGAAGTCGGCAAAGAAAAGAACCTGCGCAAGACTGCCGATCCAAGGGTTGGAAGCTTTTTGAAAAAGTTGGCGCAGGTAAAGCAGTCTCGCATTTTGATAAGTTCGCGATTGTACCCCGTGGAACTGGAAACAGCGGGCGGTGATCCGGTACCCGGCACTTTCAAAGTAAAGATAGAAGGCTTAACAGATGAAGACGCGGTCGAGCTTTGGCGCGCGTTCGGGGTTAGCGGTTCGCGCGATGAGCTGTTGCCCGTTTTCAACACGTTCCGTAAGCATCCCTTGCTTATTCAAGCATTGGCTGGCGAAGTCAAACGCTATCGCAAAGCGCCGGGAGATTTTGAGGAATGGCGCAAAGCAAATCCTAAATTTGATCCAAGCAAGTTTGCCAAGACGAAGGAGGCTATGGCACACGTACTTGAGTTTGCTTTACGCGGTTTGGCAAACAATGGGCAGAGGGCATTGCAGACAATTGCAGCGTTTCGCATGCCGACCAGCTATGACACCCTGGCTGCCGTTTCGGTTGGTGAGAACGGAGTGTGCTCCAATGAGGCTGAATTAGACGTCATCTTGAATGAACTGGAAGACAGAGGGCTGGTCGGTTGGGACAAACGCGCCAACCGCTACGACCTCCACCCGATTGTACGCGGTGTGGTTTGGAGCAGTTTGGGCGATGACACACGCGTAGTTGTTTACGCGAGCCTGCACGCGCACTTTGAAGGATTGCCGCAGATTGATAATTATCTCAAGATCGATAGTCTCGAAGATCTCACGCCCGCCATTGAATTATATAACACGCTGATTGGCCTGGGACGTTATGATGATGCCTGCGACCTCTTTGAGCAGCGATTGAATGAAGCCACATTGTACCGTCTGAATGCCAGCCGACAACGTATTGAACTTCTAGCGATGCTCTTTCCTGGTGGAATCGACGAGTTGCCAAGTTTGAGCGACTTGAGCAAACAGTCCATGGCGCTCAGTTGGTTGGCGCAAGGGTATCATTTGAGCGGGGCTCCCGGGCGGGCAGCACCCCTACATCGCCGTGCCTACGGAATTGATTCGCAGAACAACCGTGATGATTGGAGTACGGTGGACTTGTGCGACTTGTCAGAATCGTTGCGGATGTCGGGCGCACTATACGAGTCGGAGATTGCAACGAGTCGAGCATTGGCTATGACACGTGAACATCTTAATCGCTCAGGGGAAGCTAGCAGTCTGTATTGGCTTGGATTAACACTTGCCGCGCATGGGAATGAACTTCAAAGCGGCACCGCACTAGATCGTTCTTTGCGAATCTCAAAAGCGACCGGCTCCTATCCTCCTTACGACTATCAAGCAACGCGGGCATTATGGGTTGGTCATTTCGAAGATTCATACGATTGGGCGGCTAGAGCATTGGCACACTGCGAAGCACAGCGCTATGAGCGCGGCACAATACGTGCCACGCGACTGCGAGGCGAAGCAGCATTAGGACTGAATGATCTCACGACTGCCGATGAGCGGTTGCACCACGTACTCACCCGCGCGCGAATGGTGAATCTGGTTGCAGAAGAACTCCCCGCGCTCGTGGCGCTGGCGGAGTTGCGGTGGCGGCGGGGTGAATCGAACCTGGCTCGTGAGTTACTGGATGATGTTTGGGAATTAGCGGAGCGTGGGCCGTATCCTCTCTTTCATGCAGACGCATTGAACGTCCTCGCCCAAATCGAACGCGACGAAGGCAACATGAACGAAGCGATTGAAGCGGCGACGAAAGCATATCGCCTCGCGTGGTGTGATGGGCCGCCGTTCGCTTACCACTGGGGACTCGAGAAAGCGAAGCGGCATCTGAAAGGGCTCGGCGCGCTTGAGCCGGAGATGCGGGCGTTTGATGAATCGAAGTTTGAGCCGATGCCGGAGGTTGAGATCAATCCGCATGATGAGTTTCATGTTGATGAGGCTGCGGAGTAAGACGCCCTCCCTCACGGTCGGGCTACTGCCCCGAAACAAAGATGGCCCGCCCGCTACCGCAGGCGGTTCTGACATGCTTGACATCGAATGCCACCACAAAGTATCTGTCTTCACGTTAGTTAATTCTGTTTTGAAGGGACAATCAATGAAACGAGTTTCTCTTTTAGTACTTGCCGGAATGCTTTTGATTGCTGGGACGGTTTGGGCAAAGAACATCCGCGTGAAGTTTCCTCCGGGGCGCACCACCGTTGTTTTGAATGGACGCACTACGGGTGGGCCAAGCGAGAGCGGCGGCATGGATCCGATCACCTATCTACTCCGCGCCAACAAAGGTCAGACGATGACGCTGCATCTGACCTCGGCGAAAAAGAATGCAGTGTTCGGAGTTTGGTCGCCGGGTATGAATCCGATGGACGTTGGAGAGAACGCGAAGGATTGGAGCGGCGTTCTGCCTAAGACCGGTGATTACGAAATTTCCGTGTGGCCGGATGATGAGAAGACAAATACGACGTTCACGCTTGAGCTAACTGTTCGTTGATTTAATGTGGATGACAGGCTGCAATCAAGCGGCCCGCTTTGACGAATCGAACGCCTGCGGCCATCTTAAAGACAAAAGACGGCCGCGAGGCATTCGCGAAGAGTTCTTCGCCATTTTTTTCCAGGCTATCAGACAGAACGGCTGTAATCACTTGAGACGCTACTCGATAATGGCCTTGGTTTGATCCTTTTCTTTATCGTAGATCAAGGTGACTTTCTGGATCTCAGTCAATTTCAGGTTCAGCCATTCCTCTTTGCCACTGCCATCAGCCCAGTCCACCATAATATCCCACTTCTCCGCCTTGGCTCTCGGGCTAAACTTAATGTCGAATGACTTGCCGTTCGGGAAGGCTCGTCCTTTAAGGACCTCATCATCTTTGGTCCAATCCCCCGTGCCACTAGCTCCAATGTAAAGCGCTTTAACATCGTAGCCAGTCTTATTCACGATGGTGAAATCGAGCTCCGGATTTTGCGGCTGAGCTACGACACGGGTGAAAGAGTTGTTAAGCCTCGCGCTGTGAGTCGAGGTTGTAACCAGGCCCAGGCAAAACACGACCGAAGCGGCGATTAGAAAAAGTTTTCGCATCGAAATCTCCTTATGTGACTGATCCAGATATCAGCCAAGTGTCAAAGTGGTGAAAAGAAATACACCCGGACTATTTGGCTAGCTGACTGCGCGCATGTTACAGACTGTGCGCCTCCAGATCAATATCGAGACACAATAGCAACACCGAAACTGCCATCGCAGGCGGCTTTGCATCAGAGATAGCGTCACGGCGCTGTTTCTAACGCGGTTTGAGACTAGAGTAAAAGCAAAGACAGAGGCCGGTCGAGCTACTACCTGTTATTTATCTGGTTCGTCTCGCTCGCACCGCAACCTGTGCATCTCTTAACCGATTCAATTCGTTTATGCGGCCGCGCATTGCCCGAACGTATGTTTCCGTCGTTGCGCGATCGTAACCCGCGGCCCGAAAAGTATCGCGCAACTGGTCGTCTGAAAGCTGCGCGAGTTGCGACCCGATCCACGCGGCGTGCTCGGCCGGAACCTTATTCATTGCGTTCGTGGCTTTACGTTGACGGAAATAGTAGGGCGGGTAGATCAGACTTATTAGTCCAAAGCCCTGCGGTTTCAAGTTGTAATCGTACTTCACCTTGCCGTCTTTCACTTTACTCACAAATCGATCGCGCGAAAAATCGTTGGCGTTGTTCTTTGAGCGGTGCGCACCAAAGCCGCCGACAGCCCCGAGAGTCGCGCCCACATCAGTGACGGTGTAACGGTCTTCGCCCGAGTCCTTCACATGAAGCACGCGATTGTTTTTCTTGAACGTGTCCCAGTTATTCAGGAACACCATCATCGTCTTTAGTCCATTCAATTCACGCGTACCTTTGAACTGGTTCTTATTCCAGTCCCACTGCTTGCCGCGTTCGATGTCTTTGCGGCGAGGTTCGAATCGCGCGCCGCGCACCAAATCACCCTGGACGTACTTTTGACCGCGCGACAATTTTGTCAGCCCGTCGATGCGCGCGCGATCGAGATAGTAAGACTCTTCAGCGTTGTAGCCGACGGCCCAAATCAAGCGGCTGGAAACCGTTTCTGCCTGCGCTTCCGGCCCGAGCTTCACGCGCCACCTCGCACCTCGTGCGTCTTCTACCTCAAACTTGGGATTGCTGCCGTCTTTCACCTCTTTGATGAAATGAAAAGGTGGCGCCGGCGCCAGGTCTTTCGAGCCGGGTCCGTAATAGAGATCGCGTTTACGAATGTTGCCCGGATCGCGCCACAGAACGGCCGCTTTGTCGGCGTGCTGTTTTTTCTTCTTTGTTGCCTTGGCACTGGAAAATGCTTCGAACGAAAGGGCGCTGATGATCAGGAGGCAAGTCAACAAAACCAGCCAGCGACTTCTCATCTTTGATTGCACGGTAAAGCTCCTGTCCGGGAAGAGTTGAGACGCGTTCGGCGAGCTATTTTGCTCGCGGAAACCCGTCCGGGTTTTTCCAGAGGGCGGTGTGCACCGAGATACTAACAAATCACTGGCCGCGGGCACGGGACGCAAATAACGACAAGAAAAGCGCTAGAAGAATGCAAAGGTTGGTTTCGCAAAGAAAAAGGCCGCTCCTCTCGAGCGGCCTTTTCTTGAATTCGCAAATCGGAAAAGTCAGATTCGGGACTTCAATTAGTTTTTCTGCGAAGCTGAACTCACCGCGGCTGCTGTTGAAGTGGCCGGCATCTTTCGCGAGTAATCCTCGACGAACGTTTTCAGGTCACCGTGGCCGAAGCGTGTGTAGAAGTCATAGTCCTTCATTTCCGAGTAAGCCTGGTCAAGGTTCCAGTGGTTCACATTGAATCGATACACCGCGCCCATGACGCCTGTGCGGTGACGGCCACCGGCGCAGTGGACAAACATGACGCCGGTCGAGGGATCGTTGACGAGCTTAAGAAATGCGTCGATCGATTCCTGTTTTGGATAGCTCGAATCGCTCATCGGAAGGTTCACATAGTGCATTCCGAGCGCTTCCACATCACCTTTCTCGTAGCCAGTGGGGTCGTCCTGCAAATCGATTACAGTTTTCACGCCCAAAGTGGCGAGGTCCTTATAGTCTTCTGCTTTCGGCTGCGCGCCGCGATAAAACCGGTCGTCCATCTTGCCGAAGTTTTTGATTCTTATTTTTGAAAAGGCCGGGTCAGAATGTGTTTTAGAGAGGGCGCCGGTACCAAGCGCGACTATGATCGCTACGGCCACGCTGATTTTCGTAAACATATTTCTGGGGTTTGACATCTTTTTGGTTCTCCGATTTTGTAACAATTTCTGTTGCGTTGCAAGACCGGTTCAAGTGAGGTCGCCTGTTGGGGGCTTAGTACTTCTTGAGAGTTGATCTCGCTTATCTCGTATTCAATTGTCGGGGTGTTTGTCGAGGACAATACTTAGATACAGAAAATGCAACGTGAGTTGTATGAGCGGTCGGGAAAGCCCCATTTACAACCGGGCATTTTGCTATATGAGCCGTACGTGACTGGTACGCTTCTGACAGCGGCAAAACTAGGCTAATCTAAGTCGCGCCCTGACCGCATTTACCTGATGCCTTTTTTTGACTTACTCAAACTTTCTCTCCGCAATCTGCGCGAAGCCAAGCTGCGCGCAACGCTGACATCGATGGGCGTGATAGTCGGCGTGGCGGTGATCGTCACGATGGTGTCGTTTGGGTTGGGCCTGCAGCGGAACCTGCTGTCGCGTTTTAAGGCGCTCGACCTATTTAACGAGATGACTGTGTTCGGCAAGAACATCGCCGTTGCCGCCGGCAATCTTGATCGACCTTCGGGCGCGCGTCG
>DNNE01000211.1:46481-68452 GCA_003487805.1 Blastocatellia bacterium
CTTCGGGCGCGCGTCGAGCCAGCGGCGACAATCAGGGGCCGCGGCTGCCGACGAACGTGACGCCCACGCGGATTCTGGATGATGCGGCGATTGCGGAAATCGCAAAACTCCCGGGTGTGTCATACGTCGAGCCGTACATTGGCTTCCCAATTGAGTGCCGTTCGAACGGCAAGGTATTTGCCCACTCGGTTGCCGGTGCGAGTGTGCCGAACGCTTCATCTCGGTTCACGGGGTTTGCGGCGGGCCAGATGATATCGGCGCCCAACGGCGACGAAGCAGTCATCAGCGAAGATACGGTGCGAATCTCCGGTTACGCATCACCCGCCGAAGCTATCGGAAAGACACTCGAATTTCTCGCGCCGCCGAGTGAAAAGGAGAAGCAGGAGGCCGGCAATGAATCAGCAAGCTTTTTCGGCTTGCCACTCGGAGAAGAGGATCAAGATACGAAGCCAAAAGGCTCGGTTGTAGTTGCGCGCACCTTTCGCATCGTTGGCGTGCTCGCGGAGCCGAAACAAGATGGGCGCCCCGGCCCCTCGCGGGGGTTGATGCCGTCCGCGGACATTTATATTCCTCTGCCGGCGGCGCGCCAGTGGGCCAATGAACATCTCGGAGAACAAGCCCGCGTAATCATGGCGCTGGCGCGAGAGAATGGCGCTATCGGTGAAGATCAATCTCCCGGTTACTTTTCGGCCCTGGTGCGCGTTAATGATCCCGTCGCCCTGACTGACGTGCGGAAACGGCTAACGGAGCTTGGCTTGGGAAGCTTCTCGATCGTCGATCAGTTGGATCAAATTCGCACGGTGTTTCTGATTATCAACTCAGTGCTCGGTTTGTTAGGCGGAATCTCATTATTAGTCGCGAGCTTCGGCATCGCCAACACAATGATCATGTCCATCCTCGAGCGCACGCGCGAGATTGGGATCATGAAAGCGATTGGCGCGGAAGATCGTGAAATCAAACTGATCTTCTTTTTCGAAGCGGCGGTCATAGGTTTCACTGGTGGAGTGATCGGCTCTTTGGCGGCCTGGGGAATCGACGCAGTGGCGAATCGTTTGGCTTATCGTTTCATACTGAAACCGCAGGGCGCCTCGTTCGTAGATTTCTTTCACTTGCCGGTGTGGCTATGGATGGGAGCGATTCTGTTCGCGCTGGCTGTTTCAGTGCTGGCAGCATTGTATCCGGCGGCGCGCGCCGCGCGGATCGATCCGGTAAGAGCGTTGAGGCACGATTGAAGCGGAAATCGTGCCGATAGGGGAACCCTTCTGCCCATGAAGTGTGAATGGGATGCACAAAAGAATCGAACGAATATCGCGAAGCACGGCTTTGATTTTTCTGACGCTGCTGAAATCTTTGACCTGCCGATGCTCGTCGCTCCTGATACTCGTGAAGATTATGCTGAACAGCGATTCGTCGGCATCGGTTTCCTGAGGCAGCGAATTATTGTTGTTGTGTATGCTCAACAGGACGATGATACAATTCGGACTATCTCGTTACGAAAGGCATTAAGACATGAGCGCGAGCGATTTGGTCAATTCCTCAGAGACGAACTGGGAGCAGGTCGATCGGATGACTGATGAAGAGATCGACACCTCTGACATTCCCGTTTTGGATGAAGCATTTTTTGCAAACGCACGTCTGCGGGTTCCTGAAGGTAAAGTCTCCGTATTAATGAACGTCGATGCCGAAGTGTTTGAATGGTTCAAATCCCAGGGACCTGAGTACCAGAACCTTATCAACAGAGCGCTGCGCGCCTTTGCAGAGACTCATAAGGCATAACTCAAAACTGCGTACCGAATGGAATCGATCCCGTGCGGGCCTTGAGACATGATTAAGTGGTCAGTGGGAAACAATCGCAACAACCAGAAAGAAAATCAGCAGCACAACCGGGATCGCCATCAGGGCCGTCGCGACCATTCCCAGAATCCGACCAACCATAGTTAGATCGCGCCCGCTCGGATCCATATAACCACGACGCATTTCTTTCAAGTCATTGTCGGCCATTACCCACGCTGCTATGCCGAACAGTTGGCAGACGACGAAGCCGAGAATACCGAATGCCAGAATTACCGCTCCTCGATGAGGTTTCATCATTTGAGTGATCCTATTACTTCAGTCTTTTCGCCGTCGCAAATAGAATCCACGCTTGGTCAACACGATCGGTTTCTCTTTTCGCTTTAACGCCGGCTTTATTTTGATCACAACCGGACGGAACTTGCCGTCATCAGTCGAATTGCTCGGCCGGAACCCAATCGCGTAACGAGCCCGTAGACGATCTATTACTTCACTCAGCTTTGCATCAACTTCTTTTTTGTCTGCGCCCAGAACTTCGCCGCCGGTTTCTTCCACGTACTTGTTTACCGCCTTGATCTGACCAAACGAAAGTACATTGAATACTTTTCCGATTGTTGCTCGAACGATCAGGCCATAGACGACCGTGCCGCTCTCGAACAGGTCGCGCAACACAGCTTTTTGCTCACGGGACTTGGTTGGCGCGATATTGTCCGTGATCACGATGATCACACGCCGGCTCGTGGGCGTAGGCGCCGTCTGCATGTGGAATGCGGCTTCTTTCATCGCTGCGCCCAAAAATGTACCGTTGCCCAACTCGTTTGTTGCCGTTACCTCTTCAATTTTCCTGGAAACCAGCGCTCGATCCCTGGTGAAGTCCTGGGCCAACCGTGACCTTTCAGAGAAAGCCATGACCGCCACCTGATCGTCGGGCTTCAAACGCTGGAGAGCATTCAGTGCGCCGTCGCGGATATCGTGAATGATTGGCCTCGTACTGCGACTGACGTCCAGTAGAAGGATGATGGAGAGCGGCAGCTCATCGCGGCTGAAGTAGCTGATTTGTTGCTTGACACCGTTGTCTGAAAGTTCGAAATCCTCTTTGTTAAGATCGCCGACAACGCGCCCGCTTTGTTTGTCGACGACTTGCACGTCAAAGACGACGAGGTCCGTGTTGACCTTGATGACATCGATTGGTTCTTTTTCCTGCGAATAGGCAGCCGACGCGGAGGCGAGTAGCGCCGCGATGATCAGCGGGAAGACGAGCAACCGGGTCCTCGCAGCGGACGATCGAAAACTATTGTTAGGGATCATTCCAAAATAAAACGATCGACGTTATGTTGTTAAAGCTTTTCCGCACGCATTACAAAAGCGCGCGTTCGGATCAGTCTGAACGGCGCCGCAGGCTGCGCATGACAAGCCCGCGCGCAGGTTAGCACCGCATCCGGAGCAGAAAGTTTGACCGGCACTCGCAGCCGCGCCGCAGGTCCCGCATCGCCCCGGCATCGGTGGAACATAGCCGCCGGCTTTGCCTGCGATGTGTGCTTCGATAATCTTCCAGGCATCTTCGGTCAGTTTGTATTGCCAGTAGGCGCCGATGGCCGGGAGCGCTAGTAAGATCGGGAAGACCATGTAAGCGACCGCGGCCACTGCGGCCTTGTCGAACCACTTCTGCAAACCCATCTCGACGCGTGTGCCGCCGGTCTCGGGCGTGACTTTAATCGTGAGCGCGGCGGACAATCCCGTGATGTCGCGTAACGTGCTAGACTTGCGCGCTTGCAGCACGGCAGTTGATGACACTTGCATAGTCTGAACTTCGAAGTCTTCGTCGAAAAGATCGCGAAGCTCAGTCGTCAGTTTGATTACGTCAGCTTCAACGCCGGGATAGTAGCGGCTTTCCATTTGTGGTTCTCCTCAGCGCATTCTACGTGAGGTTTGAGGAGATAGTTCAAAGAAATGAGTTTTTGTGGTTGTTTAGAGTCGGGCTACTGCCCGACCAAAGCGGGCGGTCGCCCGCTTCTGACGAGCCATCAACAAAAGCCCGATTGGAGATTTGATCATGACTAGAACGCGCTCTGGGTGGATGAGTTGTGCCGTGTCGTTGACGCTCATCCTATCTGTTCAATCCGTCACCTTCGCCCAAACAATCGACGGCTTCTCTGCAAGTCGATCGCAGGATGAGCGACGCATCGAAGAACAGTTTCGCGCGGTGCCGGCGCCAGACTCTGCGCGCGAGCATTTGCGACGTTTGACGGCTGACCCGCACATCGCCGGTACGAAAGAAGATTATGCGACTGCCGTATACGTGCGCGATCAGATGCGCTCGTTCGGATTGCCGGCGGAACTGAAGGAGTACCAGGTCTGGCTCAACTATCCAAAGACCGATCCAATTGTTGAATTGATTTCCTCCGCGCGGCGCGAACGGCTTAGCGTAAGAGAAGCCGTAATCAAGGAAGACCCGACTTCCTCCAGTCCAAAGATCACTCCGCTTTTCAATGGTTATAGTCCGACCGGAGACGTGACCGCGGAATTGGTTTATGCGAATTATGGCTTGCCGCCTGATTACGAAGTGCTGCAGAAAGCCGGCGTCGACGTCAAAGGCAAAATCGTAATTGTGCGTTACGGCAATTCGTTCCGCGGAGTCAAGGCCAAGGTGGCGCAGGATCACGGCGCCATCGGTTGCATCATCTATTCCGATCCGGCCGATGACGGTTACGTGCAGGGCGACGTTTATCCGAAAGGACCCTGGCGTCCGGTGACTGCAGGACAACGCGGCTCGGTTCAGTTTCTGTTTCAATATCCGGGCGATCCTTTGACGCCGGGTAAGCCGGCGATCCCCGGCGTGCCTCGACTCACTTTGGAAGAAGCCTACGGCGACATTCCAAGAATTCCGGTACAGCCTCTCGCTTACGATCAGGCGCGCAGATTAATCGAGCCATTAAAAGGTCCCGTCCGCCCCAAAGGTTTTCAGGGCGGCTTTCCTTTCGCTTATCACGTTGGCGGCACGAGTGACGTAAGAGTCCATTTGAAGACCGACATGGACTATCAGTCGCGCACGCTTTGGGACGTCGTCGCACGCATCGATGGAGCAGTGGAAGAAGATCGTTGGGTGGTCATGGGCAATCATCGCGACGCCTGGGTTTTCGGCGCGGTAGATCCCAACAGCGGCACCGCGACGATGTTGGAAACCGCGCGCGCATTCGGTCAGTTGTTGAAGCAGGGTTGGCAACCACGTCGCACCATTATTCTTTGTAGTTGGGACGGCGAGGAATACGGCTTAATCGGCTCGACTGAGTGGGTCGAAGAGAATGCCGCCGAGCTGCAACAGAAAGCCGTCGCATATCTAAACGTTGACGTCGCAGTCAACGGTCCTAACTATGGTGCGTCAGCGGTGCCGTCACTTTGGAAATTGATTCGCGCCGCAACGCGCGAGGTGAAAGATCCGAAGACCGGCAAAAGCGTCTATCAACAATGGCAGGATCGCGCCCGCGAACAGCGGGCCGAACTCGACGCCGAATCAGAAGCGCGCATCGGCCCGCTTGGATCAGGTTCGGATTACACGCCGTTTCTGCAGCACCTCGGGGTGCCATCGACTGACATGGGATTTGGCGGCGACTATGGCGTCTATCATTCAGCTTACGACTCGTTCTATTGGATGACGCATTTCGGCGATCCGGATTTCGTCTATCACGTGGCTGCGGCGCAGTTGTGGGGCACGATGGCAATCCGGCTGGCCGATGCTGATGGTCTCTCTTTCGACTACACAGATTATGCGAATCAAATTCGCGAGTACTTCGATGAGAGCATCCGGCTCGCGAAGCATCGTCGCCTGGATTCTGCGATCGATGAGAAATCAATCAATGACGCCGTCAGGAATTTTTCAGAAGAAGCCATGCGCCTTGAAAAAGAGAGACAGAAACTGGTCGCCGACGCAGATAAATCATCCAGTTCGGCAGCAAAACTTCGCCGCCTCAACGACGCGTTGATGGGCGCCGAGCGCGCGTTCATCGACGAACGGGGCTTGCGTGGCAGGCCCTGGTACAAACATGAGATTTACGCGCCCGGTATTTTTACCGGCTATGCATCACAACCGCTGACTGACTTTCGACAAGCGATCGACGATCGCAATCTCACTGCTGAGAAGGAAGGTTTGGACAGAGTCATCGCGGCGATTAATCGGGCTACTGAAGTTTTGAAGAAGGGCAGGGAGTAAGGAGCTAAGGGCAAAGCGCAAAGAGCGAAGAGCAACAAGAGCGCCGCTTTGCTCTTAGCGCTTTGCTCTTTGCCGCGGTTAGGGTTTCTTTTTCTTCTTGTCTTTGTCTTGAGTTTTATCATCTTCCGGCGCACCTGTTGCCAGATGGCCGCTGGCGTCCATGATTTCCTTTACCTCGTCACCCACGCGCTCGATCGCAGCGACCTCGTCCGGATCAGTGACTTTGGTCTTAATTGAATTAAGCTGATTCAAGTAACCATTCGCGGCGGTCGAAAGCTTTCGCAGCGAGCGTGAAAGTAGCGGGTTCTTTGCATCACGACTGGCGACGTTATCGATGTTCGAGATCGCCTCGTCAAGAATGCCCGCGATATCTCCCAGCAGTTGGGTGCGGTTTCCCTTCGGAGGATCGCCCCACTCAGGCTGATCCTTCACGAGTTTCTTGGTCGCAGGTTGCGCGGCGCCATTGATGATAGCGAAGCGCCGGTCGGCGGCTTTGATGAAAACGTCAGTACGCTTATCAATCTCCTGATAAAAACGAACGAGATCAGTTTCAGCATCGGTCAGATGGTCTCGCTGCTGACCAGTAGCGGAAATCGCCAACAGCAGCGACAGCGCGACGATCACTCCGCGCGCGATCAATCGCGAAAAAGCAACAGCATTATTGGCGACACTCATGGATGTTTGGTTTGCGGTGAGTCTTTAGAGTCGGCCGCCGCAGGAGCTTTGCTCGGCTCAACCGGAGCGGGAGTTTTAGCCGGGGCCGGTTCGCGCAGAACTGAGTGGCCGTAGAAAGAGTCCAACGCCTCCGCTCGTGTGTCCTTTATGAACTCTTCGGCCTCTTTAATATACAGTGAGTAAGAAACCGGCGTGGTGCGTCGGATGACGGCAAGTCGGGGAAGGTGTGGCCGCACATCCATTTCAAGATGCCGGCAAATGTCGCGCGTGCTGGTCTTGTCGTGATTCAGCTTGGAAATGTAATCCCGTAAATCACCAATCAGCCCAATATAACTGCCTACCTCAGCGGAAGCTTCGTCGAATTTCTTCTGTTCAGTGAAATTCTCTGCATGCATCAAATGATCTTCGGCCAAAGCAATCGTGGCATGCAGCCGCGCCTTCGCGTCTCGCGCTTCATCAAGTTGCGAGCGCTCTGAGCGCGATACGAGGCGCAAGGGCGGCGGCGCCGGCAGGCGCGGCATCTGTGGTTGAGCGGCGCCGGACGTAGAGAGTAGACAGGCCCCGATTACCTGCAGAAGAAAAATTGATCCATAGCGAAGCGAAACTGACATGGTTGTCGATCGTCAGCGAATGATAGTCATCGAGGCTTCTTTTGTTTTGCGCCCGCACCGCGCTGAACCTGCGCGCGCAGCACTGGCAGACGCAAATTCACTTTCTCGATCTCGAGTTGGTTGCTCGTCGGATCAGCATGCGACAAAAAATTCTGATACGCATCAAGGGCCGGTCTGTACTCTCCGAGATTATCATGCGCGGTCGCAATGAAAAAGTACGTTGCGGCAATCTCGGGCCGCGCGGACGCGATCCATTCGTATTCGTGAACGCTTTCAGCCCACCGCTTCATTTCATAGAGGGCGAGCGCGAGATTCACATGCGCCGGGTAGTCATCCGGTGCGGACTTAATTACGTCCCTCAAAATGGGTTCAGCTTCCGCGAACTGTCGTCCCTGGATCAGCGCAGCGGCATAACCAGTCGCGTATTTTGGATTCTTCGGATCGAGCTGCAGCGCGCGATAGTAATAGCCCTGCGACTTCATGGGATCGACCCGGCGATAGGCGCTGCCCAGGCGCGACAATAGATTTGCGTCCCGCGGATTTCGCTTGAGCAAATCTTCCAGCGCCGCACGCTCTTCAACGCTTGAGCCGGCGTCGCCTGCAAGTTCCGCGCGCAGCGCAATAACTTCGGGCCGCTTGCGATCGTCTTCACTGAGCCGGTCGAGCAGTTGCAGGCTCTCGTTGGAATCGCCGGCGCGCGCGAACATTTGCGCGACCTCCAAAATGATTGTGTAGTGAGTCTCTGAAACGATCGTAGGCTTAAAAAGATTGAGATCCAGGAGCGCTCCCGCGCGGTCATTCATTTGCAGGCGAAGCCGCGCGCGATCGAGATACAGCGCATACAACTCTCTTGGCTTCATTTCAATTGCGTGCGTGATGCTTGCGACTGCGGCTGCACTGTCGCCCGCGGAGTTTTCGATATACGCGCGCCGGCGCCAGGTTTGAAAAGTCGCGTCACTCAAGGCTGTGGCCGCGCGCATGAGTTTTACTGCTTCAGTCAAATCACCGGCTCGTTGTCTCAACACGGCCAACGCGACGGTCGCTTCGGAGTTTTTATCATCGAGCTGGATCGCCTTACGAAGTAGCGGTTCAGCGTCGGCGTCGGCATTTCCGGGAAACGCGAGCATGCTTCCAAACTTTGCGTATGGCAGCGGCCAATCCGGACGCTCAGTCACCGCCCGATTAAAACCTTCCATCGCTTCTGATTTTCGATTTGTGGCAATCAGCGCCATAGCTCTCTGAAATTCCGCTTCAGGAAATTCCGGCTTCAACTTAATCGCGGCATCGTACAGTTGAATGGCCAGCTTGAAATCGTTCTTTGCGTGCGCGTCCTGACCTTTCTCGAACAGTTTCACCGGATCAGTTTCGCCATTGGTGGCATCGTCAGTCTGGGCCCGAACCGCCTGAAAACAGAGAGCGATAGCCAGCAGGATCAGCCCACAGAATAGAATTTGTTTTGAGCGTAACGTAGCAGACATGATTCGTTAATGATTAGAAAGGGCCAACCGCAGCCGAGCCGGTTTTGAGAAGTTCGATGTTAACACTACGTTTGGCGTTGCGTCACCAAAACATAGCAGCCGAAGCAACAGTTCGATTGAAATGGCGCTTTGCCCCGGCACTCGACCAGGTCGTTCGAAATTCGCACCCACATCGGTACGAGCGGCATGGGCGAAATCTACCCGGCCTATCAAAGACGTCCGAGACGAATGAAGGCAAACCGGAGATGTTGGCCACGCTTACGCGCTGGGCGGAAAGCAAAGCGATGCGAAAGCGATGATCGACATGCTGACTAGACTGGCGGCGTCGCAGAGATATGTTTTTTCATAAGGCGTGTCCTTAATATATGCAGCGCTCGGAGATAAGGAGACGGCGTTTCAGTGGCTCGATCGCGCGTTCCGGGAGCACGACGAAAATTCCATTCATCTTAAGGTCGATCCGCGGCTCGATCCAATTCGCTCAGAGCCGCGATTTCAACTACTACTGCAACGCGTGAATCTTGCTTCCTGATTAATGAAGTGATCTTCTTTCGCCCATTCCTATTTATCACTCCGCACAATTTCGAGTCGAAAAACAATTTCCGCGTGGGTACACGTTTCCCGGGAGTCATACGTGGTCCAAGCTGATCGAGAAGAATCCTTCGGACACGCAGGTCGAAAAACGAATTTCGATCAACGACGTGCCACGTCTTGCATTTGTAAAGCTCGTCTTTTGGTTGGCTGATCACAATTAGGTTCCCGTTACGGTTGCACGGGCAAATCGCATGCGTTAACATTTCGCGAAAGTAAACCACACCCGTTCTACAGGATGATCAAATTGTTGGAGACGATTTATGTCCACAGCGCTCGTTGACGATATCAAGGAAATTAAAGAAGACAATCCGTTCGAGTCGATGATGTCGCGATTTGATCGAGCGGCGCAATTACTCAATCTCGATCCCGATTTGTATGCGGTGATGCGCGTGCCCAATCGAGAGTTGAAGGTGTACATCCCCACCCGGATGGATTCAGGTCGCATTCAGGTCTTCGAAGGCTTTCGCGTACAGCACAACTTCGCACGTGGACCGGCAAAGGGAGGCATTCGCTATTCACCCGATGTAAATATCGATGAAATCCGAGCGCTGGCGGCGTGGATGACCTGGAAGTGCGCGGTGGTGAACGTTCCGTTTGGTGGTGCGAAGGGCGGCATCATTTGCGATCCGATGCAGATGTCGATGGGCGAGCTTGAACGAATGACGAGACGCTACGCGTCAGAGTTGCTCGACTTCATTGGACCGGAAAAGGATGTGCCTGCGCCCGACATGAATACTAACGAGCAGACGATGGCGTGGATCATGGACACGTATTCCATGCACGCGCGTCACACCGTCAACGCCGTCGTTACAGGCAAGCCGATCGACCTTGGTGGATCAAGGGGACGGCGCGAGGCGACGGGAAGAGGATTGTTGATTGTCATCACTGAAGCCGCAAAGCGATTCAACATGACCCCGGCGGACACTCGCGTCGTAGTTCAGGGCAGCGGGAACGTAGGCGGCATTGCGGCACAGTTACTTCACGAAGCGGGATTCAAGGTCGTAGGTATCTCAGATGTGCATGGTGGCATCTACAACGCGAAAGGACTCGAAATTCCGGCGGCGCTTAAGCATCTACAAGCTACAAGATCGTTCGAGGGCTTCAAGGGCGCCGAGCGTGTGAGTAATTCCGAGTTGCTTGAACTCGACTGTGACGTGTTGCTCCCGGCTGCTACGGAAAATCAGATTACCAGCAGTAACGCCGAGCGATTGAAGTGCAAGGTCCTCGCCGAAGGGGCCAACGGCCCGACCACCGCCGCCGCAGATGAAATACTCTATCGTAAGGGGATTTTCGTTATTCCGGACATCCTGGCTAACGCGGGTGGCGTAACAGTTTCATATTTTGAGTGGGTTCAGGATCGGATGGGATATTTCTGGCGTGAGGATGTGGTAAACGAACGGCTTCAGGACACGATAGTCGCGAGCTTTAACGATCTTTGCCGGTACGCTGATGCGCATTCGGTTGATACTCGGACGGCGGCATATATGCTCGCGATTGACCGAGTCGCCTACGACACACGGATGCGGGGCATCTATGCGTGACGGAAAAAACATAAACAAATCGCCCCTAAGTCGTGAAAATGTCTTGATTTCCGGCTATGTCAATGGTACGCTTCGGCCGTATTTTATGCTCACAAGTCGCGTGTAGTCTTTCTAGTCAGCGAACGTGCTGTGAGCACTCAGGTTATTGACATAGGCGCTTGGTTTGCTTATAAAGAAGCGCTGGATCATTCGGCATTAAAACCAAAGAGCGGTCTGTTGTTGCTTAAGGCCCCTCTCAGTTGTCGCTCTCGACGAAGTACACGAGCGACTCAAGGTTGTTAACGTTAGCGTTGACGCTGTAGTTCGAGCGTCCGTATCCATGTGGATAAGACCGACGGCGAGATGCTTCGAGCAGACAATTCATTAAATCGACATCGGCGGCTCTTTGTCTTCACAGGTTCGGCCGCGCAACTTCTTATTGACTATCGCAGGAGGAACGCGATGAAACTCGCGAATAGGGTGCTACTTTGTGCACTCGCAATATTTGTTTTATCGGCCGTTGCATTTGGGCAAACGCCGAGAGGTGAAAACGATCCCAGGAACTTGTCACCGTCCGTAGGGACCGGCGGCCCCGAAGGTGGGCCAACCGGTCTGTTTACGATCTATGACGGATCGACGTTAAGAAAGGGAGAGTTCACTTTTAGTTTTGCTTTTAGCAATTACGACCGTGATCCCGGTAACGTCGATATTACAGATTGGCCGGCAAGCTTTAACGTTGGGTTGAACGATCACTTGGAGCTTTTCTTCAAGACCAACGCTTATCGCGGCATCAAGGTCAATAATCCGCAGAACCTGTCCAGCTTCTATCTGCCCAACACGCAGGGATACTTTGGCGCGGGGCTGCTGGGCAGTGGGCCGGCGATTATTTTGGCTCCTTCGGGTCCAAACGTCGGAACGATTGCGGGAACAGCGGTCTTTCGTCCGCCGTTTTGTCCAGGTTGCGTAGCGGGAACCGACCCCCTGGCCGTGTATTACAGCGCGGGCCAGCCGTTTGTTGCCTATCCGTATACTGGCGGCACTGGTCCGAACTTCGGGCTTGGGCCAGGAGTAATCGGCGGGTTGTTCGGATTTCCCGGGTTTAGCGCGACGCTTGGACCGCCAACCGGCGGCACTACCAATTTCGGAGCCGCTGGCACCTTCCCCGGTGTTGGCTCTCCGGTAGGCAGCATCCTGCCGGGCATCGTTTTGGCGACCATACAGATGCCGTGTACGGCGCTGACCGGCAATTGCCGGCCGCCGGGTTCGCCGAATCCGTTGAGTCCGATCGTAATTCCGACCAGCTACACAACTGCTCCGTCTTACTTGCCTGATGCACCGTTCGTGAGCCGCCTTTACGGCGAATCGAGCGTCACGGATATGGTTATTGGCGCGAAGTGGCGAATAACCGGGCCAAGGAATCCTTTTGGCTTCGGTTTTATTCCTTTCTATCGCTGGTACCTGGACAAAGCTAAGGATGGCCAAGGCTTTAATCAGTTGCAACGCGGCGCCAGCCCTGGTGGAAATATCGGCGACTTTGGTTTGGTAATGTTTGCGGACGCGCGGCTGAGCCGGTCTGTAAATCTGTCGGCTAACCTGGGTTACATTTTGAACAGTAATCCAAAGGGTGCTGACGGCGTTGCACTGTTGGATCGTCCGGACGAGGTAATTGCGGGCATCGGCGTCGACTTTCCAATCAACAAGTATGTGCAGCCGATGATGGAATTTCGCTCAACGGAATACGTCGCTGGCCGCACGCCGAACGCGTTTCAGAATAATCCGGTCGAGTTCACAGCTGGAATCAAAATTTACCCAGCACGCTGGTGGGGGTTCGGGGCTTGGTATCGAAGGGCTTTGAATGATCAGCGGCAGAAAAATATCGCTCCGCAGGACGCCAGTGCGACGGTCCAGCAGATTACTAACGTCAACGTTCCGGGCCGAGGCATAATCGTCGTTCCGGGTACGTCGGTGATTTCAACTAGTGCCGGATTCCCGCTGGGCTTCCAGCCTTCGAGCGACCCATACGGATTCGGTGCGCAACTGTGGTTTGGACATCGCAATAAGCGAGAGCCGGCGATTCTGCCAAACCAACCGCCGACGGCGTCAATCGCGGCATCGGTGACAACTATCACGTTGCCATGTCCGCCGGGCTTCCATTCGAAGGGTGGTTCCTGTGCGGCCGTCAGTACTGGCGTGCAGTTGGCAACGACGGCAACTGATCCCGATGGCGATACTTTGCTCTATTCGTATACGGTCACTGGTGGCCGCATTACCGGAGAGGGCGCCAACGTCAGTTGGGATCTTAGTGGGCTGGGACCAGGAACCTACTCGGCTTCAGTCGATGTTGACGATGGTTGCGGCTGTATCACTGCGGCGACCACGACGGTTACGATCGCGAACTGTTCGGACTGCGAGAAAGATTTGGTTTGTCCGACGGTTAGCGTGGATTGCCCAACTGAAGTTGAGGAGTCGGGTGCGGCTACGTTTACCGCGAAGTTCAACCAGGGAACGCCCGTGGTTTCCGAGACCTATAACTGGAGCGTCTCGGCAGGTACGATCACTAGTGGTCAGGGTACGTCCTCGATCACGGTGAGCGCCGCCGGCCTGGGTGGTCAGACAATCACGGCTACTGTTGAAATCGGCGGAGTTGATCCGACCTGTCCGCGAACAGCGTCGTGCTCAACGCCGGTTAAGGGCAAGCCGCCTATTTCGCGCAAGTTCGACGAGTACGGCAACATCCGCTTTAACGATGAAAAAGCCAGACTCGACAACTTCGCAATTCAACTGCAGAACGAGCCGACAGCCCAAGGTTACATCATCGGTTACGGCAGCTGCGACGCCGAGGGCCTGACGCGAGCGAATCGCGCCAAGGATTACCTCGTCAATACTCGCGGCATCGATGCCGGTCGGTTGATGACGGTTGATGCGGGATGTCTACCTGAGCTGGATGTCCAACTGTGGATCGCCCCGCAAGGTGCGACTCCGCCGACGGGCGATGCGCAGGGAGTGATTTCGCCTTGTCCGGATTGCAAGAAGAAACCGGCAACTCGACGTCGCGGCGCTCGCCGCCGAGGCGAAGAATAGGCTCAACAAACTAAACGCTCGCCACTCTTTTTTAGAGTAGCGACCTTCTTCCGAAGTGGGCGGTGGTTCCAAGAGGATCGCCGCCCATTTCGCTTGTTTTGCCCCTGCATTTCGCCGCCGCAGTTTTCTCACTATCGTCAAGCATCAACTAGATCGGTATAATGCATCTGAAACTTGTGGTTCCTTTCAAGGAAACGCTGCGCATCTCAGTCTTGAAGAAAGATTCGAATCAATGAAAAGAATTTCTATCGTAGTTGTATTGGTAATACTCGCCGGCCTCACCCTGACGTTTCAGAGTTCATCGCGCGTATCGGCTAACGTCCCCTCGGGCGATGTGACATCCTCGGGCACTCCGTATTCAACAGAGTGGCGGCTAACGGGACCAACAGGTGGTGACGTCCGCGGTCTGGTTGTCGATCCGAGCGATCCTGATCGCTTCTATTTTGGAACACTTGATGGACAAATCTATACCTCGACGGATGGAGCGCGGACCTGGCGAATGCTGGTGAATTTGAATCGGCCAAGATTGTTCGTTGATCACATTATCGTTGACCCGCGGAATTCCAAGGTTCTCTACGTCGCCACCCATCGCCACAAGGAATCAGGTGGCTTTTTCAAGTCCACAGATGGCGGTCTTACCTGGCGCGATGCTCCCGAGCTGAGGAATGAAGCGTTGCATTCGCTGGCCCAATCAGCATCCAATCCTAATGTTCTGCTTGCTGGCACAATCACGGGAATCTTTCGGTCGACTGACTCAGGTGAGACCTGGACACCGCTGCCGACGGGCGCGCTCGCGGCAGCCGCAGCTCTGCAGCGAGGCGACAAGGAAGTTGACGTGGAGTCTCTGGCGATTGATCCGCGCAATTCAAATGTGATCTATGCCGGCACATGGTACCTGCCCTACAAGAGCACCGATGGCGGTCAGACATGGCGGGTTATCAAAAAGGGAATGATTGATGACTCGGATATTTTTGCTATCAACATCGATCCCAGGAATGCGGATCATGTGGTCGCTTCAGCATGTAGCGGAATCTATGAGACGCGCGACGCGGGCGAGAATTGGACCAAGGTGCAGGGTATCCCATCGCAGTCGCGTCGCACGCGGGCCATTCTTCAACATCCTTCGATACCCGGGTTAGTCTTCGCGGGAACGACTGAAGGCTTTTGGCGATCCGGTAAGGGCGGCGAGAATAATTCGTGGATGGTCACAACCTCCCGACAATTGGAAATCAATTCCATCGCTGTTCATCCTCGCAACCCGAATACTATTTTTATCGGCACCAACAACTACGGCGTCATGGTGTCGACGGACGGCGGCAAGAATTTTGTGCCGAGCAACACCGGCTTTAGCGGGCGCTTCGTGAACACGATAGTTACCGATCGCGAAAACGTGAATCGAGTGTATGCCACGACCATCAACACGGCGACCGGCGGCGGATTTTTCTTCGTAAGCAACGATAGCGGTGCTTCGTGGCAACCTTCGATGCGCAATATGCCGCCCCGCCTAATCGGTTATTCGATTTTTCAGGATGATCGGGACGGCAACACTATTTACCTGGGAACAAACCTTGGCGTCTATCGATCAAGTGATCGGGGAGTTTCGTGGGCGCCGGTCACCGCGCGCAAGCCAGCAACAGCACCTGCGAAAAGACGCAGCACAAATCGTGGCACGGTGGGGAGGACTATCGCACAATCGCGTCCGACATCGACGCGCACCGCACCGGCCAGCACGCCGGGTCAGCGCATCGCTGCTCCGAAGCCTAATGATGATACGGTTCGTCGCGCGCAGGAGGCCCTGGAACGAGCGGACTACGCGATTGGTAAGCCAGATGGCCAACTCGGCGCACGCACAGTTGCCGCTATAAAACGATTTCAGACGGATCATTATCTGCCGGTTTCAGGCCAGCTTGATGAGACGACATTGGCCGCGCTGGGCGTAGCGACTTCAACTGCCGGCAGCGCTGCCGCTCATATCGCGGCGCTCTCTGATCCCGTGAATGCGATGGTTTCGTTTGCCGGAAAATCGGGACATGAAATCTTGGCCGCGACCAATTCGGGTCTGTTCCGGACGGCGGATCCAACTCTGGGATGGGACCGTCTATCCTATGGGCAGGGAATCGATGTACGCACGACGTGCATCTCTACCAGCACGCAAAACCCGTCGGTGATTTTCGTCGGCACGGCCACGTCTGGTGTTCTGGTGTCGCACGACGCCGGTGAAACCTGGCAACAACTCAGCGGGGTCCCCAACACTTCACCGGTAAATGTTATTGTTCAGGATCCCCAACGTTCGTCTTTCGTCTACGCGGGAACCAAACAGGCCTTCTTTCTGTCGCATGATGGTGGTGATCACTGGGCGCGACGCGGTGGTAATTTGCCCTTCGGAGATTTCACCAGCATTCTGATCAATCCTCGTAACCCTGATGAACTATTTGTCGGTAATGCCTATCAAAACGATCAAAACGCCCAGGGTGGAGGCGGTGTGTACAGAACGAACGATGCTGGTTCGACGTGGGTGCGTATTGATGCGCGCGAACATCGTTTGCCGAGCTTCCGCATTTGGGCGCTGGCTCTTGATCCGAAGGATCAGAATACTCTGTTTGTTGGGTCGCATTCCGGTGGAGTTTACGTCGTTCCGCGCGGCGCAGAGTCTTCCGCAAACGAGCGTCGTTAAGATTTTGGAGCAACTCGGCAACACGAAACATCGGTCGTCGCCTTGACACTAACTCACAGCGACGTGTAAATTCCGAGACAATCCGGTCAAGTGATCGGTGATAGTCGGACCAACGCGGGAGACTACGGGCACCACGGAAATCGAAACGACAACCCTCTTTTCAACTCCTAACTGCTCGCATACCTCTCCTTACTTTCTCCGACGCATCACCTGAAAACAAACGGCAGCCCAGACAGAGGCGCCGCTTCATTACTTGTCGGATTGGCGCGGCGATCGCTCGTAGCGTCAGCGAAAATGATTAGGGAGTGTGCATGTCCACGGAACAACCTTTAACAACCGTCGATAATACCGACGCCAACCAACCTGCGACAGAGAATTCAAACCCGAGTGATGACTCGACCAGCCAACTGACGACACCTGACGGCGCTGCAAGTCAGGAGACGTCGCACGAAGCAGCCGCACGCGAAAGTGAAGAGGAAGCGCGCCCGAGCGGCGAAGACTTCGGTCAACTGCTTGATCAGTTTGAGCAGGAACAATCGACTCTTCAAGAAGGCGAAGTGGTGCGCGGTACCGTGATTGGAATCACGGAACGTGGAGTCGTGATCGATTTTGGCTACAAGTCGGAAGGTATCGTCAACCAGAACGAGTTCATGGAGAACGGGCAACTGACCGTTAAGCGAGGCGACGAGGTCGACGTGCTCGTTAAGAACATGGAGACCGGCGAAGGCTATCCGCTGCTGTCGCGAGCGGACGCCGTTCGTCTGCGCGCCTGGGACGATCTGGAAAAGGCTTTTGAAGAAGGTGCCCCGGTCAAAGGCAGGGTCATTGAGCGCATCAAGGGCGGAGTGAGGGTCGACATTGATGGTATTGCCGCGTTTCTGCCCGGCTCTCAAGTCGATGTGCGGCCAATCCGCAATCTGGACTCTCTGCGCGGACGTGAAATCGAGGCGAAAGTAATTAAGCTCAATCGAAAGCGCTCGAACGTCGTACTTTCGCGAAAGGCGCTGTTGGAAGAACAGAATGCCGGCCGGAAGGGCGACACACTCGATCAAATCGAGGAAGACATAATCGTTGAAGGTCAGATCAAGAATCTTACCGACTACGGCGCGTTTGTTGACCTGGGCGGAGTTGATGGGCTCCTGCATGTCACTGACATGTCGTGGGGACGGGTCCAAACTCCCGGCGAGCTATTCAAAGTAGGCGACACCGTCCAGGTCAAGGTGTTGCGATTTGATCGCGGGCGTGAACGCGTGTCGTTGGGATATAAGCAACTGCTCCCGGATCCGTGGGAGAGCGTCGAAGAGCGCTTTCCACCAAACACACGACTCAACGGTCGGGTGGCGAGCGTTACCGACTATGGGGCGTTCGTCGAACTCGAGCCCGGCGTCGAAGGCCTGGTTCACGTCTCAGAGATGAGTTGGTCCAAGCGGGTGAAGCATCCGAGCAAGATCGTCAACCCCGGAGACATTGTTGACGTCGAGGTTCTTGGAGTTGACGCAAAGGGACGAAGGATCAGTCTGGGGATGAAGCAGGTGCAAGAGAATCCCTGGAAGACGCTTAACGATCGATATCAGGTTGGCGCGCGCGTGCATGGACGAGTGCGCAACTTGACTGACTTCGGCGCGTTTATTGAAATCGAAGACGGCATTGATGGTCTGGTTCATGTTTCGGACATTTCCTGGTCGCGTCGCGTTAAGCATCCGGGGGAACTCTTGAAGAAGGGCCAGCCCGTGGATGCGGTAATCACCGCCATCGATCCCGAAAACAGGCGCATGTCTCTTTCGATAAAGGATCTGGAGCCAAATGCCTGGAATGAGTTTGTGGCCACGCACAAGCCGGGCGACCTGGTGAAAGGCAAGATTGCCCGCTTCGCCAGCTTCGGCGCGTTTGTTGAGTTAGGCGACAATCTGGAAGGGCTCTGTCACATTTCAGAGTTGTCAGACGAACGAGTGGCGAAACCGGAAGATGCCGTGCAGTTAGGCCAGGAGATGGAGTTTCGAGTCCTGAGGATCGATGAAGAGAATAAAAAGATCGGATTGTCCGCGCGCGCCGCCGGGCTTGAAGATCCAATCGTCGAAACGAAGATTTATACTTCCCAGGCCGGTGGCGGGATGGCCTCTTTGGGTGAACTCGCCGATTTCGGGACTGCGAGCAAAACGAACGACGACAGTGACAGTTAGGGGCACGGTCAGAGCCAGCGTAAGCTATTGCGAATGAGGCAGTTCCAGCTCTTGCTGAAGCCGGGCCGTTCTGCTAATCTTATCCGAAATTCCTCATCGGATTCAGGTGCAAAAGGTGTTGGTTCAGCAGTTTGAAAGGTTGGTCGCGTTTCACTCGAGGTGACTTCATGACTAAAGCCGATCTTGTCAACGACGTGGCAAACGCCGCAGAGTTAACGAAAAAAGATGCCGAGCGATTGGTAGAGATCGTGTTCGAGAGCATTATCGATAGCTTGAATCAGGGCGAGAAGATCGAACTCCGTGGTTTTGGGAGTTTTCGCGTGCGTGAGCGCGGCGCACGGCGCGGCCGAAATCCGAAGACCGGCGACCCAGTGAATATTCCCGCGAAGCGCGTGCCTTACTTCAAAGCAGGCAAGGAATTGAAAGAGTTAATAAACGAGAGTCACACGTGATCCTGCTAATAAATCCCTGCTGTCCATGTTAGGGTTTGTCTGTGGAAATACTGTGGAGTCCCTGGAGGCACGAATACATCACATCCAGCGGTTCTGAAAAATCTCCGTCCGATTGCATCTTCTGCGCAGCGCAACAGAATCCCTCTGACGACAAGCGGAATCTGATAGTTCACCGCGCCACTCACAACTTCGTCATTCTCAATCGATATCCCTATATCAGCGGGCACTTGATGATCGCGCCCTATGCGCATGTCGGCGAGCTAGGGGCGGCGCCAAAGGAATCCACGGATGAGATGATGGATCTGGTCAAGCAATGCGAGCAGGCATTGCGCGAAAGCTATCATCCCGAAGGCTTCAATGTGGGTATGAATCTGGGTCGCGTCGCCGGCGCCGGCGTAGCTGATCACATTCACATGCACATTCTGCCTCGCTGGGGCGGCGACACTAACTTTATGTCAACCGTCAGTGACACGCGGGTGCTGCCTGAAGACTTAATGACGACTTACGAAAAGCTTTACGGAAGAATCTAAGCTTCCGGATCCCTGGCCAGCTCGTTCAGTCCCGAAACCGCCTCGTCTTCGACTTCACCCGCTTCATTGATTGGAACGTCAGCAGCGCTCGCGTAAGTGGCGGCGCGCCCCCGCGGACTGTCGTGATCCAATTGCGATGGCACATTGAAGCCGGGGTAATCGATTCGCGGGTGATAAATTGCCAGCAATGAATTGATGATCGTTTCGCGCAACAGCGCGAGATCGTGCAGGTTCAAGTGCGATTCATCCAGCTGTCCATCGTTGACGACTGCGTCGAAAATCTTGGAAACAATCGCACGAATATTTTCGGGATTAGGTTGGGCCAACGATCGAGCCGCCGCTTCGGCAGAATCAACCAGCATCATAATCGCGGCTTCTTTGAATTGCGGTTTTGGCCCGGGGTAGCGGAAGTCGGCTTCGTTTATTTTCGCGCCGTTTGATTCGGCTTCGGCTTTGCGCAAAAAGAAATGCAGGGTGCGCGTGCCGTGATGCTGCGGAATAAAATCCGCGACGCGTTTCGGTAAGCCAATTTCTCTCGCTAACTTCAAACCGTAGGTCACGTGGCTCGTGATGATCTTCGCGCTCTGCAATGGTTTAAGGTGATCGTGGGGATTGCTACCGCTTTGGTTCTCGACAAAGTGATCCGGCGCCGCCACCTTTCCAATGTCGTGGTAGAGCGCGCCGACCCGGCCCAGCATGGCATTGGCGCCAATCGCCCGGCACCCGTCTTCAGCTAATTGGCCCACCGCGTGTGAATGTTGGTTAGTTCCGGGCGCGCGCAGCGCCAGCTGACTCAAAATTGGCAGATCTGCGTTAGTCAATTCCAACAATCGAATATCGGTCAGCACTCCAAACAGCGATTCATTAATGGGCACACCGCCCGCCGCAAAAATAATCGTCAATAACCCGCCACCAAATCCAAACAGACCAGAGACCAGAATTGCGAAGAAGCCTGGTCGTGGCTGCGTAAACACCGTGATAGCGGTGGCCGCCACGACGTTCGCGGCGGCCACCGCCAACCCGCCTATCGTCACTGATTGCCGCTCGCGGTATCGCTTGATTCCATAAACGGCAGCGGCGCAGGAAACTAAAGCGTAGATCATCGCGGGAAATTCCCTGGGCGCCAGAACTCCGGCTACGACTGCCGTAATCAAGCCGGTGATAAAACTCAATTGCCGATCCAGCAGCATGGTTATTAGAAGGGCGGCGGCCGCGAATGGGATCGTGAACGCCCAAACGTCGGCGTCGTTGAATGGCGCTCGGGTGCTTTGCGAAGCGATGGCATTCGCGACCAGAAAACCTGATCGAATTACGGCCGTCTGGAAGAAAATTGCAGAGCCGACCAGCGCGAAAGCACGTTGTGGCGAAATGAGCAGATCGACCGCGGCAGCGCGGTACTTTACGAAACGCCATAGGCCAAAATGCACCGTGGCGACGATCCCCAACATTCCGACGGTGCGATGGTCAAAGGGCCACCGACTCATCGCCACGGTGGTTGAAAGGACGAGAGCCGCAAAACCCATCGCGAATTGCAAACCTGGTGAAAGCCAACGAAATGGCCGCAGCAGAACGCCGAGCACGGCATTGCGTACTACGTCGATTCGTGACGTAAAGTGTGGACGCGGACTCATTTGTATGGAGGTGGCGCTGGCGGGCTACCGAGTTGCGCGGCATAGACATGATCCGAACGCGAAACATCCTGCGCAAGTATTTCGTCAATCCGATGAAGCATTGGCAGTAACGATTTTCGATCCGTTGCAGAAATTGCCAGCGCCTCAGCTCCCCATTCAAGCAAGGCCCGCCTAATCATTGAATCGAGCGTGGGGCGATCAATCAGGTCGCTCTTATTGAAAACGAGCAAACGCGGAATCTGATCGAATTGCAGCTGCGTCAAAATGCGGCCCACGGAGTTGATCTGCTGTTGCCAGCGTGGATTGGCCGCATCGACGACGTGAATCAGCAGGCAACTCCCGCCGATTTCTTCCAGAGTTGAGCGGAAGGCTTCCAATAAATCCGGTGGCAGGTCGCGGATGAATCCCACGGTGTCGTTGATGATGACTTCGCGCTCACGCGGCAGGCGCAAACGGCGAGTCGTCGGATCCAGAGTGGCGAACATGCGCGATTCCGCTAGTACCTCACTGGCCGTGAGCGCATTCAGCAGAGTCGACTTGCCGGCGCCGT
>DNNE01000038.1:0-1234 GCA_003487805.1 Blastocatellia bacterium
ATGGTCGGCGCGATTGACGCCGTATGCGATGTCGCCGAGCGCATTATCAACAAGCTGAAGGAGGGGGCTACCGCGGGAGGACCTTCTTTGCTTGGCAGCGCAGGGGGCAATGGTACAGGAACGTATCCACCGACGCCTGCAATGAAACGCTTTGCTGACAGCCTCATCCGGCAAAAAGGCATCAAACCACCGCTTGGCTTTAAGACGTCGATATCGATCTGTCGCAAATTCCTTAGCGAACACGCGCCTAAAAAGTCCGACCGTGAAACGGCCGGTAAGCTCGACCCCAAACCGGTAAGTTCAGCACAGCTGTGGTACGCCAAGAAGCTGGCGCAGGGGAAAGGCTCCATCATCCCCGATGATGCGAAGACCAACACGGCCGCGATGTCCGCGTGGACTGATACGAATCGAGTTAAGAAACGCCGCAAGCTTAATCGCAAAACTTCAAACGGGCCGGTAGTGTCGGTTGCACCTCAGGGTGTGCCGCCGAAGAGGTCTCGAAAACAAAAAGTTGACACCGATGCCGCTTCGATGGCTCCCGCGCCGATAAACTCGATCAGGACTCCACTCCGGATTCCTTATGGCAACAAGGAAGTCGCGCTGAAGCTCGGTGCCCGCTATGGCTCCGAGGGCTGGTATGCTCCGCCTGGAGTTAATCTTTCTGCATTCGGCGAACGGGGGTGGCTGCTTTAGGTGGCGAGACTCGGGCCAGCATTCGCTGGGGCAGAATCTTTGCTCCCCACGGGGGCTGAACAAAAATTCTAGCTCGCGCCTGCCAGCCGGGCTTGAGGAGCGACAATGGACTTGAAGGACTTGGGAGCCATCGTCGGCTCCATGAGCGCCGCTTTCGTTCTTTATGATCGCTAGGGCCTCTGTTTCGAATACCTTGCATCAGCCGTCGGACCTCTGTTTCAAATACATTGTTGCCTGTGCTCATGGTTCACGCTCCTATTCATTGGTGTTGTCTCGATATGCTTCGGCAGCAATCTTCAGAAAGTCTTCTTTCGACAGACTGATGGACTGATCAGTGCATGCTCTGGCGACGGCATGTAGCGCTGTTACTACTATTGAATGACGTAAGATCGGAGAGCCATCATCGGTGGCATGCATGGTTTCGGTGATGACCTGCCGTAGTTTAAACAGCATCTTCATTTGTCGCGCCGTCATTGGAATCATCGTGGGTCCTCTCTTGTTGCTCGCATCGACACCAGGTTAGCGTAACTTCTCGAACCGC
>DNNE01000038.1:1585-4511 GCA_003487805.1 Blastocatellia bacterium
AGGCTCCCCCCTATCCCGATCTTTGGCGCAAAGCGGCGTTTCATAACCAAACAGCATATCGTGACTGATAAAGAATAAGTTAAGAGCTTATCAATTCGGAATCGGGTTCAAGGGGGCGCTTAGCCGTTCGCAGCGGGAAGCTGCGACATCAATGCTTCGGTTGTGAGAATGGCGTGTGCGGACATCGGTGCGTTCGTCGCAGCCGCTTTCATCCCATCCGAGCTGAACGCCGCTGTAGCGTCGGTGACCAATGTGACGTGATAACCCAACTCCATTCCGAAGCGCCCCGTCGACTCAATTCAACTGTTCGCAACGAGACCGACCAGCACGTTCTTCTGAATGCCGTGCTGCTTAAGCTGCAGGTCGAGATCAGTGTTTGCAAAGCCGCTTTGCGCCCAGTGTTCCTTGATGACGACATCGCCCTTTTGGGGACCGAACTCGGGGTTGAATTCGCCACCCCAACTACCCGCCTCAAGGGAAAGGTTGGGCCAGCAACTTGAAATCGCCACTTGCCCTCCTATATGAATTGAGTCGATCTGGATCCGGTTGGCCAGCCCTCTGTGTTCTTGAGCGAGTGCCGAGCCCAACTTCCTGCTCCCATCAAAGCTTGATCGCTGCCCTCAGCGCGGCGCCCAACTCGACAATTCCTCGAATGAACGTCGCCCGGCTTCCGCCGGAGTGGCATACGGACCAACAATGAAATACATTTCGGAACTTAAACCTGCGGCGGCGCAGCCACGACCAAATACGAGGCTTATAACCAACGCTATGCCGCTAAGATCCCAGACCGCCCGGCGAAATGAAGCTTCCGGGTTCCCCCGCCCCCAGGCGAGGAAAGCTCAAAACGCCCAAAGAAACTATGAACGCTACCTGGCCCTAGCCCGCACCGAAGCTCTGGCCGGGGACCGCATCGTGGCGGAGAATTACTTCCAGCACGCCGAACATTATTTCCGGTCAATGGGCGAGAATCCAAATTAAGGAGACCGGCAAGCCGGCAGTATTGGGATAAAGGATACGATTAAATTTTCGCAACCTGGCTGACCGATCGGCGCGGCAAGCTGATCGAGCTGCGCGAATTGATCGATGGAGCGAGCAGAGAAATCGACGTGTTCGAGCGGCCGCGCGAATGAAAGCTGGGTGCCGGCCCATTGGCAATTTCACGCTCATGCCGACCCACGCACGCGTCGTAGTAGGCCGCACAAAGAGGCTATTGGTCAGTTTGACCCCAACAGCCTAGCTCCACCAGAGGCTTACAAAGGAACAATCCATGAGCAATAGCTTGCCGACTGAACAGGAACACGAGGAAGGACCGCAAACGGACTTTTTTCAAATCGCGAACGGTAACGCGCGCCAAGCTTGCAGCGTGAAGACGAAATTTACGACCCCAGCAACAAGCGTCGCGATATCTCCGTCAGAACTGGAATAAAATCTAGAAGATGGCGCGCGCGATTGTCTGGCGAGCGGAACTTTTGAAAACGGCCCGATTAAGCTCGTGATGCTTTGAGTAGAAATATTATGCGCACTGAACTCCTCCTCGGCCCAAAATGGGACCCTACAGACCGCCGGGTTTACTTCGAGGTCGTGAGCGATGGAAGGCGTTGCGCATGTAGCATGAGACTACCCTATCCGACCGCAAACGAAGCTGTCAGCTTCTTCCGCGACAATTGGAATTGGATCAAAGATCGCGTTCAAGATCGGATAGACGACGGCCAGTTCATCGACGGCGAAGTCGCGATCTAAATTAAGATAGTTCGGCTTTACCTCGCCGCCCTCGCGAAGAATAGCCCACTTCGCCAAATCTGACAGTTGTGTGCGCCGTAGAGTGGAATCGGTGGGATGGCGAACCAGAGGGGATTGGAAGAGATGGTCCAACCTCGGAATAGCTCGCTCGACCAATCGCAAGAATCGGGTGTTGCGTGTTCGGGATTTGAACCTGTGGCGCGCGGCGGGCCTGCGGAGTTGGGCATACTGGATCCGTTGGAACATCATCACCCATTGGACTGAGGCGGCTGCTACCGTTCTCTCTGAGAACGCCGCAACGAAATCGCAACGAATTGGGTGAAACGACCGTGAACAAAACGTGGCGGGACTACCCGCCGCAGCGAGAAAAATCAACAACTTAGAAGATATCCACTGCGTTCTGGACGCAGGGATCGCAGGCTCGTCTTATCGGGTCTTCTTCGAAGTTTAGTCTTCTCCAAAATGGACACTCTCGCAGCGGCAGCGTCAGCCTAAGATGGCGTCAAGAATGTTGATCGCTAACCGGATCGGCCTGGAGTCCCTGTCCATACGGTCGGGCACCGAGGAATCGTGGCGCAGTGCTTAGAATTGGAGTCATCTCGGACACTCACGGGCTCCTGCGTCCGGAGGTCGAGCAACGCCTTGCAGGCGTGGCGCATATTGTCCACGTCGGCGACATCGGTTCGCCGAACGTTATCGCCGGACTCCAACGGATTGCGCCTGTCATTGCGATCAGAGGGAACGTCGATACCGGCCACTGGGCGGAGCAATATCCGGAGACCCAGATGGTAACCCTCGGCAGGTGCTGCATCTATTTCCTGCACGACATCCAAACTCTGCAGTTCGATCCTGTCTCGAGCGGGATTGACGTCGTCGTTTGCGGCCACTCGCATCGGCCCCGGATCGAGACTATTGGCGGGGTGCTTTATCTCAATCCGGGAAGCGCTGGGCCACGGCGTTTCAACCTGCCCATCACCGTGGCGACTTTGGATCTGACCGCAGGCGGTCTTAAGCCACTCATCCATCATCTTGGTAGTGCAAGCTGATTGGGTGGCGACAAGGGCGTCCAATAAAACGTCCAACAAAGCGTCCAACACAAAAATTGGCCAAACGTTCTAAGGCACTGATATGCATGAGAGAATTCGAGCGCAAATTCGGAACCGGAGCGCTTCACCCGCTCCAATGT
>DNNE01000151.1 GCA_003487805.1 Blastocatellia bacterium
CTACTGCTCGCGGTTCTGTAACGATGGGTCCACTTCACAACGAAAGACTGGGCGACTTTTTGTGCAAAGCCGACGCAGACTAAAATCCGCGCCACAGCCAACTTCAACTCCTGCAATATTTTCTCGTTGACGACTTAAAGTAAAGCTGCTAGTATCGGCGGCGTCTGTGGAGGGTGTGGGTTTGTTAAAGATCCCATTCCCTGGATTAGAGCTGACGGAGACACTTGCCCATGCAAGATTGCTCTTGTGGCGTCGCTCATGACGATAACTCAGATACCTGCCCCGTATCTTTATCTCAACCCATGATCCAAGAAGCTCTACCGGATTTGTCCTCAAAATCCGACAACAAAAATAAGTCGAAACCTAACAACGATCGCGCGCCAGAGCCGGGGCAAGATACAGGTGGTTCTTCGCGATTGATCGAGTTTCCCGGAACCGGACGTGCCAAGCCTGAATGGCGGAAGCAGTTGAGCCAACGCGTGCGCGAGGTCCAGGAGCGCAAGGCCCGCGAAGCCGCGGAAGAACTCGCCGCCGCGCAGGAAGCCGGATTGGTTTCGTGTGCCTTGCCATCAGGGCAACTTGAACTCGTTCCCGATCTGGAACAGACGGTGATGAATCCGATCGTCTCAAAAGCGCTCGAGCGAATTGATCGCGCGCGACGCGTCGATCACTTTGCTTCCGCCGGTAGAGCAGCAGTGGCAACTGCTCCGGCGCTCGAAACAGAATTTGAAGAATCAGCCCTGCCAGAGCGTGATGATGAAAAGATGCTTTCATCTAAACCAAAGCTCACGGTTGTCGCGCCGACCCTGGCCGCCGCCACAATTGAAATGAACGTCGAGCTGCCCGCAACGGGTGCTGCCAGCGAACTTACGATCGAGTCAAGCACAGCGGAAAGCCAATCGCGAAAACCCGTGCGGGTGATCTCAGATGATGATGCGGCGTTGTCATATCTTGAAAACTGTCTGTCGGTTCCCGCTCTATCGAGTGACACCCGCCACGACCTGCCGGGCTTGTCACGTCGATTCTTTGCAGGTCTCATCGATCTCATCCTGATTGCCGTGATGGTGTCGCCGGCGGTCGCCGTTATTTATTCTTCCGGCGACAAATGGACTGACGCGCGCACGATTGAGATTATGAGCGGCATTACCGCCATCACGATGTTCGCTTACCTGACGATTTCGATCGCGTTGACTGGCAGAACGCTGGCGATGCGCATGCTTTCATTGCGGACCATCGATTTGCAAACCGGCTTAATTCCGACCGGCGGCCAATCAATCAAGCGGGCCATCGGTTTTGTTTTCTCGCTCGCGTTCTTTGGCCTGGGCGTGGGATATGCCTTGATCGATCCTGACAAACGAACGGTTTACGATCGTCTTTCGAATACCATCGTCGTGCGCACTTAGCCGCACACGGAGCGCAGCCATCCCTGGCTGCGGAGCGCGGGCATCCTTGCCCGCTCTTTGATTTCTTGAAGCAAGCCTTCCTCCGCCCCGTAGGGGTGAAATATTTATAGAACCCTGCGCCACAAACACTATGAAGCTCCTTTAGGAGTGAAATATATCTCGCTCCTAAAGGAGCTGAACTACTGATGCGCGTTGGTTCTATAAACATGTCGCTCCTACGGAGCGAAACCGTCGGGCCGTTCGGCTCGCCGCGTTACTTCGAACTTGACGAGCAGCTCAATTGCGCACCTCGCTCAACCTCGTCGCGCATCTATGTTAACTTCTCCGCGCACTTATGGACGACGAATCGATCAAGGAAATAGTCAACGAGATCGCTCCGCTACTCGCCGGGCGCGCGCCGGGAAAGATATTCCAATTTGCCGGCGCGTCTTTGGCGGTTGATTTCGGTTTGCGCGACGCTGGTTATCTATTCTTTGCCGTCGAACCCGCCGCTCCGCGAATTTATTTGATCAAGCGACGCGTCCGCGATCTCGAAAAACAGAGCCGGACGCTGACGCAATTTGGGCAGGCCGTGAAAAAAGAGCTGGCCCAAACGAGATTGGTTTCAATCAAGAAAGACGCCGCCGATCGTATCGTTCGATTTGCCTTCGCCGGGGAAGATGATCTCGGAAGTGAAAAGACGCGAATGCTCGTCGTTCAATTGACCGGGCGCTCGGCCAACTTATTGCTGCTGAATGAGCGGGACCAAATCATTCAGACTCTTCGCTCATCAAAGATTATTGGTCAACGAATCGGAGATACTTACCAAAGCTCAAACGCCTTGCAACCGAATCAGCCTAAAGAGCAAACCGATCTTCTGAAACTGATTCGCGGCGGTGAGTTCGCAGCGCCGTCTGAGGCCGCGGATCACTACTTCACTTCTTTGCTGGCCGAGAGAGAAAATGCTGCCCGCGCGGCGACCGCGCGCGGCGAACTCAGCAGGAAAATATCTCGGCAGCAAAAACTGCTGAAGCAACTTGAGCGTGACTTGCGCGGACACGCCAACCCCGAACAACACAAACGCATCGGCGATCTGCTGCTGGCGAACCTGAGTGCTGCGAAGAGAGACGACGACCGCGTAACGCTGGTCGATTATTTTGCCGAAGATGCTCCGACCATTGAACTCGAAGTTGACCGGAATCTCTCGCTTCAGGAAGAAGCTGCGCGCCGGTTCGCCCGTTACTCGCGATCGAAACGTGCGATCACCCAAATCCAATCCCGCATTGAATTGGCCCAAAAACAGTTGCGTGAGCTTGAATCAGAACAACAGTCGCTGGAAAAGCTGTTGTCAGAACCGCCTGCGGTAGCGGGCGGGCCCTCTTCGTCCGCCGAGCGGACCGAGCCCGCCTTAGCGGGCGACAGAAAACAAGTCGCGGCCAAGCGCATTCCCGGCACGCGCCGTTATCTATCTTCCGATGGTTTTGAAATTCTCGTCGGCCGCACCTCGAACGATAACGATCACTTAACTTTCAAGATCGCCAGGCCCAACGATCTGTGGCTGCATGCGGCGGACTATGGCGGTTCGCATGTGGTGATTCGCCGGCAGACACGCAAAGAAGTTCCGCATCAAACCATCATCGAAGCTGCACAGCTCGCCGCGTGGTTCTCTCAAGCCAAGAAAGATCCAAAAGTGGACGTGCATTTCACCGAGCGAAAGTTTGTTTCGAAACCGAAAGGCGCCAAGCCAGGTCTGGTTCGCCTGCAACGCTTCAAGAACATCACCGTGACGCCAAAGGAAGCCGCGACTCGAGTGTGATGGAATTGAGTTGACTGGAGCGCAACCGTCC
>DNNE01000129.1:0-308 GCA_003487805.1 Blastocatellia bacterium
GCGACGCAGGAAGAAGCGCGCGAACTGGCTGAGAAGATTCTCGATCATATGGCTAGCGGCGGAGAGATCGAGAACTTTGATGCGCCACGGGTCGAAGCCAGCGCGCCGGAAATGGGTGAGCCGTCGTCAAACGGTTCAGGCGACATTGACGCGGAAAGCTCTTTCTTACCGGAACACGACACTGAGTTTGCGGCGAATGCCGACGCCGAAGGAGCCAGCGTGGAAGCCGGCGAGGATCTTGCGCCTGAAGCCTCACGCGACCCGTTTGAAGAGGTGGATTTTGGACGCGAGTTTCAGGACTACCTCGA
>DNNE01000129.1:655-1437 GCA_003487805.1 Blastocatellia bacterium
GAAGACGCGCCCACCTTCGAACAATTTCTTACCAAAGCGCCGTCGTTGGGAGAACACCTCGAATGGCAATTGCACATGGATTCTCAGGAGGGCCCAGTCTCTGACGCGGCTGAATGCGTGATCGGAAATCTGGATCCCGATGGACGCCTGACGGCTTCAAACGAAGAGATTTCAGCGCTTGGCGGTTGGTCAGAAGAAGTAGTCGAACAAGCGCGCGCGATCGTGATGCGCCTGGAACCGATCGGCTGTGGCGCGCGCGACGTGCGCGAATGTTTGATGGCCCAACTGGAAGCGCGTGGGGAAACTGATCGGTTAGCCACCCAGCTAATTCGCGATCATCTCCCTGAATTGCAGCAACATAAACTGCCTCATCTCTCAAAACAGGTAGGCGTCGACATCGAAACACTCGCGGCGGAATTACAGTTTATTCGCACGCTCGATCCATATCCTGGCCGGCGCTACACATCGGAAGAGCCGATTCTAATCTCGCCGGAAATCTATATCGAGAAGCTGGAAGAAAACGGCGAATATGTGATCTACTTTGCGGACGATGGCAGCCCGCGCCTGCGCATCAATCCCACTTATCAGCAGATGTTGTCGCAGGGAACGACGACGAAAGAGACGCGCAACTTTATTAAAGAGAAGATGCGTTCAGCGGTCGATTTGCTGCGGAACATCGAACATCGCCGCCAGACGATCTATCGCGTCGTCGAATCGATCGTAAATCGGCAGCGAGAGTTTCTCGATAAAGGCGTTGAGTACATCAAGCCGATGATGTTGAA
>DNNE01000129.1:1736-1954 GCA_003487805.1 Blastocatellia bacterium
TACATCAAGCCGATGATGTTGAAAGATATTGCCGAAGACATTGGGATGCACCTTTCGACTGTGTCGCGCGTGGTGAATCGCAAATACGCGCATACTCCGCAAGGGGTCATCGAACTGCGCCGCTTCTTCACGGAAGGGATGCTGAACGAAGACGGCGAAGAGGTTTCGACGCGAATTATTAAGCTAAAGATCAAGAAATTGATAGAAGAAGAAGACTC
>DNNE01000129.1:2288-4569 GCA_003487805.1 Blastocatellia bacterium
GAAGAAGAAGACTCTCACAACCCGATTACGGACGATCAAGTGGTAAAAATATTGGTGAAGGACGGAATTAAACTATCGCGCCGAACGGTGGCCAAGTATCGCGATCAGATGCGTATTCCCGGCTCGCGTGAGCGAAAGGCCGTGGTCTAACCGTAAGAAGTTGCGCGCTGCAAGGAGGGCAGAGAACAGAAATGACGTTTGAATACACAGGTCGTCACGTTGAAGTTACGCCCGCAATTCGTCGTCATGTTGAGGAACAATTCAACAAGCTGCAAGGAATTTTTAATGGGACGGATGTGCCGGTCCATGTGATTCTCGCCGTCGAAAAGAATCGACAGACAGGCGAAGTGGTCGTGCACTGGCTGGATCATACTTTGAAGGCGGCCGACACCAACGCCGATATGTACATGGCGCTGAGTCGTGCGATTGGCAAGATCGAAAAGCAGGCGCTGAAGCTCAAAAAGAAAATCATCGATCGCAAACACACCGCGACAAAGACTTCCGTCGCCGCTCCTAATCCCGACGGTAATTTGAAGGCTGCGTCCGCGCCCGTGCGGATCATCAATGCCAGTCGTTACAATGTTAAGCCCATGACCGCGGAAGAGGCGGCTTTGAATCTTTCGGCGAAGCCCGATCATTTCATCGTGTTTCGTGACGCTGATACCAGTCGCGTCGGAGTCTTATACAAACGGCAGGATGGTAACTTCGGTCTGATTGAACCGTAATTTGTTCGTCAGCAAACCAAAAACGTGAAAGGAGCAGCGCCGCTGGTGTTGCTCCTTTTTTTGTCCTGCGGTTCGCAGTCTCTCGACGATTCGATTAGACTGCACGCAGGATAGGTCTCGTCGCATCGTGACGCCAAACAAGCACCATCGACAGAACGCACCGGATATCGTGATCATTACCGGCCTCAGTGGTTCCGGAATGTCCTCCGCCGTCAATGCGTTTGAGGATCTGGGATATTTCTGCGTCGACAACATGCCGCTGACACTGCTGCCAACGTTCGCGCGGCTGGTGCGCGCCGGCGATAACGAGCGAGGCCGCATTGATCGCGCGGCCCTGGTCATAAGTTTCCGCGAGGGACATTTTCTTGCCGAATTCTCCAAGCAGTTGCGGGACCTGCGAAAACGGTTGACGGTCTCAGTCATGTTTTTTGAGGCCTCGGATGAGATTCTCGCTCGTCGTTTCAGTGAGACGCGGCGGCCGCATCCGGCTGAGCGTGGCAGAGGACTGCCCGACGCAATTCGCGCCGAGCGCAAAACAATGACTCCGGTGCGCGCTCTCGCCGACGAAGTTGTCGACACCTCAGATCACACAGTTCATTCTTTGCGCAAACTCATTCTCAACAGATTTAGCGACAGCGGAGAGGCTGGATCAATGCGCGTCGAGGTCTTGAGCTTCGGCCATCGATTCGGCACTCCTCGGGATATGGAGCTGCTGTTTGATGTGCGTCATCTGCCGAACCCGTTCTTTGTTGATGAGTTGCGATTGCTAACCGGCGCGGACAGGCGCGTCGTGAAGTACCTCAAAGATCAACCTGAGGTTGAGGAGACGCTGAGACGGTTCGCGGATTTGTTGTATTACCTTCTGCCGCAGTATCAACGGGAAGGGAAGTCCTACGTCACCCTCGGCATCGGCTGCACCGGCGGTCGTCACCGCTCGGTCATGGTTGCTAACGAGCTAACCAAACTCTTGCGGCGCGCGGGCTTCGATGCGCGTGCCCTGCATCGAGATATTCGAAAGGCGAACGCTCATAAGCGCGGGGTCAGCTCAAAACGATCTCGCGAAGTGTAAACATGAAAGTTATCGACGCACAAAAACCCAAGCCGGAGTCACTGCCTTCAATCGGCGGAGTGATTGTCACCCACGGACATCTAGCCAGCGAATTCATTGCGGCCGCCGAAATGATTGTGGGGCGGCCCATGCCGCACGTCACACCGGCTTCAATTGATTGGCACGATGACATTGATGTGGCGCGGGCGGAATTGGAGCGAGCCATTGCTCGCGTCTCGCAGGGGCGAGGCGTGCTGCTCCTCACAGACATGTTTGGTGGCGCGCCAACTGATATTGCGTCGATGTTCCTCGATAATCCCGGCATCGAAGTCGTAACCGGCGTCAATCTTCCAATGATCCTGAAACTCGCCGACCAATCACCGGATGATTCGCTGGCGGAGGTTTCGCGCCGAGTTCGCGAGGCGGGCAAAGAAGGAATTCATGTCGCCGGCGAATTGCTCACGCCGCCACCAAAGATGTCGTAAGCGACTCTAGCAGCACGATAAAT
>DNNE01000129.1:4906-6704 GCA_003487805.1 Blastocatellia bacterium
CCCCTCCGGTGCAATAAACAAGCCGATTTTCTGAAAACTCGCCTCCTTCCGTCCTTTATGAAAGAAAGGGAGGCCTGATGTTTTTTCGGGCGTACAAACATGTCGATTCGCGAGCCATTGCCCGGAGCGCGACCGATGCTGGCCCGAACGGATCGAGTGCTATGAAACGACTTCTTTCCATCGCTTTGCTGGCGATCATTCCTGCGATCGTCTCAGCGCAAACCCAAACCAGAGAGCGCTTGACGCCAGATCAACCGGTTCGCTCCGACTCGAATGTTGTGCGCGATCGAGTTGTGGGTCCCAAAGCTTCAAATCATGCTGACAATCAGAAATCTCAGCTTCTGCAAACGAGTGATGCTCCTTCGGCTGCCCAGAAAGACGCGCGGAGTTCTCAGCCGGTGTGGGGAAACACCTCGGTCATAGTTCGTCCGGAACAGCCGACTCGCGGGACTGCCTCGGAAAAAGTCGCCAGCTCCGATGAATCGAAGACCCCACGGAAACTCGTGCAACCGACGCTGCTCGTTGCGGATAGATCCGCATCCGCGTCGAATCCACGTGTTGCCGCTTCGCTGTCCACGACCAGTGCGTCATCCACTTATAAAGTGGGCGCCGGTGACGTCCTAGATATTCGCTTGCAGAACACGCCTGCGCGTGAATCGACGCTATTCACTGTCCTGAAAAATGGTACGGTCGAATATCCGCTTGTTAATGGTCCAATTTCGGTTGAGGGATTGACGCCTGAGGAAATCGGCAGATTGTTAGCATCGCAAATCAAAGTGCTCAGGACCTCGAAAGTAAATGTCAGCGTCCGTGACTATGAGAGTCACGGGATAGTAATCAGCGGCCTCGTCGATAGTCCCGGCAGGAAAGCTCTAAGACGAGAGGCGATGCCTGTTTATGCCCTGCTGGCTGAAGCATCTGTGCGGCCGGAAGCCACCACCCTAACGATCGTCCACAATGGCAAAGAAGGTTTACCCCTGGCTTTGAGAGATGATCAGGCGATGGCCACTCTGGTGTTCGCGGGTGACACCGTCAAGATCAGTAGCACCGAGACTGCGACCAGGCAGTACGTTTACGTTGGCGGCGACCTTGTTTCTCCAGGAGAAAAATCATTTCGTCAGGGAATGACTTTGACGCAGGCTTTGTTGTCGGCGGGCGCAACCCCGGCGACGGTAAAGACGGTCAAAGTTGCGCGCCGAAACAGCAAAGGCTTTCTGTCCACTAGCGAATATGATCTACGCTTGATCGAACAAGGCAAGATACCGGACCCGTTGATCGAGGCCGGCGACCGGATTGAAGTCATTCGCGGAAGCTGAGAATCGTCTTATCCAATCTGCAATTCCTTTCGAGGGCGACTACAACCGCCCTTTTTTGTGTCCACGACTCGTCTGCGGTTGACAGGATCGACGCACGCGGTAAACTTCGAAGACCGTCTCGCATGGAAAACAAATCGCGCGCGCGCCTGATTCATCTTCTAATCTCAAAGTCGATGGCCGAAGCCTTGCTGATTACGGCGGTCGCGGTCGGTTTCTATTTCGCAACGACCAATCCCAATCTGCGAGGCGTGTTGGATCAGGCTGACAACGCGTCGATTACAGGATGGGCGGTTGATGAGTCGAATCCTGCGGCGCGCGTCGAGGTGCAGCTGTTTATCGACGACAGATTTGCGGGCGACGCGATGGCTGATCAATATCGCCCCGACGTCCATCAAGCAAAACGCGCGCCGGATGACTGGCACGGCTTTGCATTTACGACGCCGCAACTCTCGACCGGGGATCATCAGGCGCGCATCTACGCG
>DNNE01000129.1:6985-66470 GCA_003487805.1 Blastocatellia bacterium
TCATCAGGCGCGCATCTACGCGGTGCACACGAATGGTGCAGGAACGCGGCGCACACTACAACTAATCGGGAAGCCATATCGCTTTCGTATCGGCCAGTAATGACTACTGAATCTCAAGCACAGTCCTCGCTCTCGATAGATTCTGGCCCGGGCGTTCCCAGCGACCGCGCGCTGGCCGCGTGGGAGATTGCCTCGCTGGTTTCGTCGGCGCTGATTGCTGAGTGGATCCTTTCTGCAGCCGCGGGACGCACCAGGTTAATCGTCACCATACCTCTCGGGTTCGCGTTTGTGCTGGTTATCACGTCGCACTTTTTACGAAGAGAAAGCCTGCGCGATCTGGGATTTCGATTCGACAACTTTCTAAGAGCTGCGAAGCTTCTCGCGTTGCCAATGATTGTTGTGGCGGCTTTGTGCGTTGGTCTGGGCCTGATATTCGGGACGAGCCCCGACCTGTTACGCTGGCATCCGGAACGCCATATTGTTGCGCAACTGGCGCTGGGCTTCGCGTGGGGCTTTGTGCAACAGTACGTCCTCCAGAGTTTTATCAACCGTCGCGCGCAGATTGTCTGGCAGAAGGGTTTGCGCAGCATCGTGCTGACTGCTTTTGTTTTCTCATTCCTCCATTTTCCGAACCCCTGGTTAATGCTGGTGACCTTCATTGGAGGACTTGTCTGGGCTTTCGTCTATCAGCGGGCCCCGAATCTGTTCGCTCTCGCCATATCGCATTCGTTAATGACGTGGGTTGTCGTCTCTACGCTCCCGATGTCCGCTTTGAACCACTTACGGATTGGCTTCAAGTACTTCTCTTAAGCCATTCGCGTGTCAGATCACTCCAAAACCACTGTTTTTCAGCGGATTTTGCACTGCCAGTTTCTGGCTGTACCGTTTGAACACTCATGTTATAATCGGCCCGTCTTGCAAAGAGAGCAAGTCGGGTGATCGCTGCTTCTCCGATAATTTCGAATCTCAAATTTGAGATTTGAAATACAGAGAAGGAGAGGAAAGTCCGAACACCATAGGGCAGCGAGCCCGCTAACGGCGGGGCGTCCGAGCGAATTCAGATCTCAAACTTCAGACTTGAAATTTCAGATGAAGAAAGACTCGGACGACGACAAGTGCAACAGAGAACAGACCAGCCGGTGCGGTCAGATTCTGAGATCTCAAATCTGAAACACAGGTGATGGGTGAAACGGTGCGGCCCGCAAGGGCTAGTTTCAGATCTGAGATCTCAAATCTCAGATTTGATTTGAGTAAGAGCGCACCGGCGCGCGTGGTGACATGCGCGGCCAGGCAAACTCCTCGCGGTGCAAGACCAAATAGGGAGGCGTATTGAGATCTCAGATTTGAAATTTGAGATTTCAAAATCGGGTTGCCCGCTCGAAGCCTCCGGGTAGGTTGCTTGATCCAACTGGCAACGGTTGGGCTAGAGGAATGATCGCCATCCCGATGCGAAATCATCGGGAAACAGAATTCGGCTTACAGGCTTGCTCTCAAATTGCAAGGCATCAGTTCCTCGAAAAAAGTGCTATTCGAATATATGTCCTGTCGCGCGCTGACCGTGCGCGTCTTGTTCGCCAGCGTTTAGCTCGTTACTGACAAGGAGACCCCGGACAATGGCCAACCGCAAAGGAGTGTTCATCGGAGCTTATGTTCCCAACGAACTGAAAGAGTCTCTCCGCCGGCGAGCGGCCGCCGAACATCGGACTCTTTCGCAGGAGATAACTCGCATTCTTACAGAAGCGATTCACGGCCGGAATTTGCCGGCCGGCAGTATTGATCGCCGCGTGCCGAATTCACCCACCCGGAGACGCGCCAGTGATCCATTTCCCCGAAGACGCCGGGATGATTTGCCGTACGCACCCAGCGACGGCAAACGCGAGGATGACAGATCATAAGGAAGCGTTTCTTCTTCAGCAGACGGTACTTTGAAATACCTTGTAGTTATAGCGCTCCTTGCCTTGCTGCTCGTTCTGCTTTACCGCAGGCTTCGGCCCTACCTCCAAACGATCCGCAATTTCATCGACACCATTCGGCATTTTCAAACTGCTGCTGCCGACTCCAGGCGTCAGGGCGGGAATGAAAAACTTGTGCAGTGTGCAACGTGCGGAGTCTGGATTCCGATCACCCGCGCGCTCACCGCTAGTTCAGGAGATACGTTGTTCTGTTCGGCCAAATGCCTGGGCGGGAAGAGCCGGGGATAAGTGGCTGCTTGTTAACTTTCCTTGGCGGCCTCCTGAGGGAGAAGGTTTCCTGATTCGTGAATCGCTTTGGCCGTGTTGGTGAAATATAAGATCACCGTTCCCACCACAAAGAAAATTACCAGCGAGAGCAGCGCGTGCCGGTAAGAGTTCGTGGCGGCCACCACGGCGCCGAAAACGAACGGACCCAACCACGAAGTCCCGCGTTCTGAAACTTCATAGATTCCAAAGAACGATGCTTCACGACCGCGCGGAATCATCTGTGAAAACAGCGAGCGCGAAAGAGCTTGTGATCCACCCAGGACGATCGCGATCACCGAAGCCATCACCCATGCTTGTCTCGTCGTCTGCAGAAATCCATAGCCATAAACGACGATTCCGGACCAGATGACCAGCGAAACGAGGATTGCATTCTTCGTGTTGATTAGATAAGCGAGACGCTCAAACAACAACGCGCCAAAGATCGCCACGAATTGGACCAGCAGGAAGATTAGCAACAGAAATGATTGATCGGTCTCGATGCCGCGCTCTTTAAATAGCTCCTGAGCGATAAATACCGACGCCATGCTGATCACGGTCTGAATGCCGTCGTTATAAAAAAGGTACCCAATTAAATACCTGAGCGTATGCCGGAGCCGGCTAAGCTCGCGAAACGTTCTGCCGAGCTCGCTGAACCCGATCGTCAGATATGTTTTGCCTGGCGGCAGGGCCTTCGCAGGCTGCCGCGTCTTCAGCGCCGCGAAAGTAATCACCGCGAATGCGCCCCACCAAACGCCGGCGGAGAGGAGCGACAGACGCACAGCCATCGCCGTACCCATCCCAAATCTCGCTGCGCTGTTAACCAGCAGGAAATTCAAGCCCAGCAACAGACCACCGCCGAGATAGCCGTACGCGAAGCCGCGGCTCGAAACTTTGTCGCGTTGATCTTCAGTGGCGATTTCGCCCAGAAAGCTGTTGTACAGAACATTCGACGCGCCAAAGCCGAGATTCGCAATTATGAATAGCAGGCCGCCCAGCAGGTAAAGACGGCCATTCACGAAATACAAGAGACAGGTTGCCGCGACCGCGAGGTAACACGCCAGCGCCATCATTCGCTTCTTCAGGTGTGAGTAATCAGCCACCGCGCCCATGATGGGTAAAATGAACACTTGCAGAAAAACAGCGATCGAGACGCAGGTGGGGAAAAATGATTTGGCTGTAATCGAACCGAATGGGCCAAGCGGCATAACTATGCCGTTCTCGCCAACCGCGCGCTGCGTCACGTCAGTCAAATAAGGACCGAAAAGGGCGCCAACCACGGTCGTGTAAAATGCTGAGTTGGCCCAGTCATACATCTTCCATGCGAAGATCTCTTTCGGGTTGTTCTTGTCAGACTTCATTTGATGTCGATGTCGTTCGTTAGCTGCCGGCGGTCGCATTCGCAGTTAGAGTCCGCACGATCGCAGGTGTGATATCAGCGAGTGTCTCGATGCGCGACGCAATCGCCTCTGCATTTCTTCCCCAGGTAATCGTTGGCACCAGATTCAGGGTGTGGTTTCGCGCTGACAAGTCTTCGATGTTGCCGTGATCGCTGGTAAGAATCATGGTGGTGTTTGTCAGGTCAAGATTTCGAAGCACCGCGCGAATGAAACGGGCCAGCATCGGCAGCCCTCGGCGAGCGGCGTCATAATCCTGAGCATGCCCGATCTTATCGGTGATGAAATATTCGTACAGCGTGAACCGGTGGGACCGAACGATGCCTGCGAGTACGTCACCCGCCAGTTCCGGTGTTCGCACATCGACGATTTCGCCGTACTCAATCAACATTTCGTTTGTGAAATCGTGATACACGGCGCGGCCCGCTTTTAGATCTTCGACGACGTTGAAGCGCAGACCGGCAGCTTCAACTGCCGCGGTAGTTGCTGAAATCCAACGCGGGCGTCGCTCAAAAAATCTTTTTGTATACGTGTTCGCGAAGGTGATTGATTCGATGCCTTTGTTCTTCAATTGAAGGAAGATCGAGTGCTCGCGAATGATATCGAGAAGCGCCTGATTCGGAAAGCCCTGTTTGTGCGCGCCGATGATTTTCGGCGCATTCACGCCCGTCAGAATGGTCGTTTGCCCGGACGCGCTCTGCGGCCGACCTTCAATGCCGAGACATGCGTCGGTCGGAGCAAGAATTCCAGCGAACGGAATTTCCGCGGGTTCGTTTTGAAAGATTGCGAGCGGCGCGGCGTCGCTCAGGCCATCAAAAGGATTGTGTGGACCGCGAGTTCCGATCCCGAGACCGTCGATGAAGAAAAGAAGCACACGCGAATCACTTGTCATGATTCCAGTCGCTAAGCAATCCTCGCGCGCGATAGTCATTCAACTTATTATGCAACGTCTTGAGGCTGATGTTCAGTAACTGCGCGGCTCGCGTTTTATTGTTACCGGTCTTATCCAACGTCCGCAGGATCATCTGTCGCTCGATCTCTCTGAGCGGCGTGCCGACGGGAAACGTGACCGTGTCTTCCGAGCGCCGCTTCTGTCGCTGATCGAAAGGATAAGGCGCGAAGTGATGCCGCTCAATCTGTTCGCCGGAGCAAATCACCACCGCACGCTCGATCACATTGCGCAATTCGCGAACGTTGCCGGGCCATGAATGATAGCGCAGCGCGTCGAGCGCGGCGGGGCTGATGAAACGCGCCGGACGATTGTGTTTCGCCGCCAGTCGCGTAACCAAATGCTGGGTGAGCAGCGGCAGGTCCTCCAGACGCTCTGATAAAGGCGGCAGATGGATCGAAATTACATTCAATCGATAGAGCAAGTCTTCGCGCAGGAGTCCGTCACGCACCGCGCCGTGCGGTTCTTTATTGGTGGCGGCGAGCAAGCGAACATCAACCGGAACATCTTTGCGGCTGCCGAGCCGATGGACCACTCGTTCTTCAAGCACGCGCAGAAGTTTCGCCTGGAGCAGCGTAGGCATCTCGCCGATCTCATCCAGCAAAAGGGTGCCCAGATTCGCTAATTCGAAGCAACCGTGCCGGCGCGAGACCGCACCAGTGAACGCGCCTTTTTCATGACCGAACAGCTCTGATTCCATCAAGGTATCCGGAATTGCGGAACAATTGATGGCCAGGAAGGGCGCGTTTCGCCGGGGGCTCAGATTATGAATCGTGCGCGCCACAAGTTCCTTTCCCGTGCCCGACTCGCCGGTAATCAAAACTGAGGCTGACGATGAAGCCACTTGCTCGATCAGCACATAAACTTTCTGCATCGTCTCAGAGCTGCCGATCAACTCGCCGAAGGCGCCGCGGTCACGCAACTGCCGGCGCAAGATTTCGTTTTCGCGACGTGTCTCAGCCAATTCGGCGGCCCGCTCGAGGACAGGCAAAAACTTTTCGGGATCGACGGGTTTTTCGAAATAGTGATAAGCGCCTTCGTCTTGAATTGCGCGCAGAGCTGTTTCAATTGAGCTGTTTCGCGCGGTCAGAATGATCGGCGTGTGAGGTTGCTGCGTCCGCAGTGCTCGCAAGAGTGCGAACGGATCGAAGCTATCGGCGGTCGGATCAGTCACGATCGCGGTAGGCAGGAATGTTTCCGCGATTTCGACCGCCGCCAAGCTTGAGCGAGCGGTGCGGACGTCGTAGCCGAACGCCTGCATACTTGCGCTGAGAGCTTCGCAGTGTTCGCGATCGTTATCGATGATGAGAACGCGGCCCTTCATCAATTTGAGTGTAGCACACCGAATGTTGGGCAAGTTGGGAACTTGCTCAGAGGCATTTTGCCTCAATTACCGAGGTCTTTGATTAGGGTCGGGAGAGTCGACGGGTCGGAGGGTCTTAGGGTTTCGGTTAACCCAAATTCATTCGCGGCCGCATTCGTTGCTTCGTCGCGGCACGCAATGGTGACGCCCGCAAGCAATCGGCCCAGTTCATCAGTGTCGAACAATGCGGCGAACTCGCTGATGGCTGAGGGGTCCGTGAATGCCACGCAATCGATCGCTCCGCCGATTAGTAAAGTTCTTAGTTCAGTCAGCTTTGCACCGTCAGAACAAGTGCGGTAAGTGGTGACGGAATCTACTCGCGCGCCGGCATCTGCCAGTTGCTGCTCGAACTGTTCGCGAGAGACATTTGCACTTGGAACCAGAAAATTCAGACGCGCAAACGATTGCAGATTGTCGCAGTAGGAGTTGATCTCAGAGAAGAGCTTTGCGTTCGAGAATCGATCAAGCGCGATGTCGACATGCACGCGGAGTTCGGAAGCCCGTTCAGCAGCTGCGGAGCCAATAGTAAGTACCCGGAGATCTTCCAACTCTTCGGGCTGATGTTCCGTCAGAAACCGGCGCAGGAAATAATCGGCGGCATGGGCATTTTTCAGAATCAACCAGTCGTAACCGAAGAGATTGTTGATCGCTTCGCTCAACGAAGCATCATTGTCTGAATCATCGATCGCCAACTCGGGCCAGGCCCAAACTCGAGCCCCCGATCTCTCAAGTAAAATCGCCAACTCGCGGTCCGCCACGGACGGCGAAAGCAGCACACTAATCATTGGATTTCCGATGACGCTGAACGCGCCAGATGACCAGGCCGAGAATGATCGCTACGATCAGCAATATCGTGCCGGTTCGGCCCACCCATTTCACGAGCAGCGGCAAACTCTGTCCGAACAAATAGCCGAGCATCGTTATGACGGCCGACCATAAAACAGCGCCGGAAACGTTGTAGATAAAGAACACGCGCCAGGGCATCTTCGAAGCGCCCGCGAGCAGCGCGGCAAAGACACGCAGCCCCGTGATAAAGCGCGCCACCAGGATCGTTTTGTTGCCATGGTTCTTAAAATAATTCTCCATGTGCTCAATCCGTTTTGGCGTGAGAAAGAAGAAACGGCCGACGCGGAGCAGAAGCCCCCGGCCGTAATGATGGCCGATCGCAAAGCCGATGTTGTCGCCGATGACAGCGCCCGTGGCCGCAACCAGCATCACCAAAGGAACCCGGAAGACACCAGTGGATGCGAAGTACCCGGCAACCAAAAGAATGGTTTCGCCGGGAACGGGCAGTCCGGCGTTCTCAAGCATGACGCCAAAAAAAACGGCCCAATAGCCGTAAGCAAGCATGTACTGCTCGATCAGTTGCAGTGAGTTCTGGAGAAAATCCATTCGCGCAACTGTACAGGAATTAAGTGCTGAGATACTACCGAGTGACGCGCTCGGAGATGGAGTCAGTACCGGGAGCGATAGCGACCGGGTGAGGTTCCTGCAAGCGATCGCTGCCCTATGCTGCGACCCGGTCGCTACCACCACCCCACGCGGGATGCCCGCGCGGGTTCGCTCCCGATACTGACCGCATCTCTAGCCGTGAGCTTTGTTATGGCGCTAATTTCTGAACCGGAATAGAATGTCGTCGTCTCCCCGGACGACAACGCATCGCGCCATTCCGGCATCGGAAAGAAGTCACACCAGCCATGAAACTCTGGGCCCAGTCGTTACTCGTAATCATTTTTCTGTTCGCTGCGCAGGCGGCAGCGCAGACCTCCGGCCAAAGGCCGACCCCGACTCCTCCACAGGACCAAGACGTCGATACTCTTAAGATTGACACCAATCTGGTGACGGTGCCGGTGATTGCCAGTTCGCGCTCCGGCAATTACATCGCTGATCTGAAGAAGGAAGAATTCAAGTTATCGGAAGACGGCGTGCCGCAGGAGATTTCATTTCTCGCGACTGTGAACGCGCCCTTTTATATGGTGCTGATGCTGGACACGAGCGACAGCACTCAGGAAAAGTTAGCGCAGATTCAACGCGCGGCAATCGCTTTCCTTGAGCAACTGCAGCCCAACGACAAAGTGAAGATCATTTCCTTCGATGGCGAGTTGCACGATTGGACTGATTTCACCGGCGACAAAGCAGTTCTGCGTAACGCAATTTCAAAGACGCGGACCGCGCACGACACCCATGTGTACGACGCCGTGCAATTAGCGCTCAACAGCCTGCGTCCGATTCAGCAGCGCAAGGCGATCGTGATTTTTACTGATGGCATGGACTGGCATAGCGAGAGTTCGACCTACGAGAGCACGATTCGTGATCTTGATGAGTCGGGTGTAATTGTCTATCCGATTCGCTTCGATACTCGCGCTGAGACGGAAGCGCTCGCGCGAAAACAGGAAGCCGAAAGCAGCGGAGTTGGACTGCCGACGAGCGGCATTCTGCGGTTGCCTACCGGCGGCGGAACGCCAACCACTTTTCCGGGCGAGGATCGTTCTTCGGTTCCGACGATGCCACGAGGGTCGCTGCCGATTCCTCCTCCCTCGGTAATCCTCGGGCCGCGTCAAACGCAGATGCCGCGAACTTCACCGACTGATCCGTTTCCTGATACTGAACCGAAAAAGGATCCCCGGACCGATCCGAGCGCGGATCCGCGAAATCGTGATCCACGGCAGGCTCCCGATCCAAAGAAAGATCCAAAGAACGATTCGATCAGCGGCATGCTGGATAATCTTTATCTGATGGCCGACAGTTATCTGCACGATCTCGCAGATCGATCCGGTGGTCAGCTCTATCGGGCCGACACAGTTGCCTCTCTGCCACAGGCGTTCGCTTCCATTGCCGCTGAGCTGAGAACGCAATACCTGCTTGGTTACTATCCCGCGAACAAAAACCAGGACGGCGCTTACCGAAAAATCCAGGTGAAGACTTCGCGAAAAGACGTGGCCGTGCGAGCGCGACCGGGCTATCGGGCGAAGGGCTTGTGATTTCTCGCGCACGAGCTTTAACCACAGAGGACACAGAGAAGACTAAGACCCAGTTTAGAGGCGGGCTACTGCCCGCCTTACGCAATCGATAGCTCCAATTCCTTTCTTGTTCTGAATGTCTTCCTCTGTGTCCTCTGTGGTGAATAGCGGGGTAGGGGGTGAATCAACTTGTTCCGCTACATTCACTCGTGTTAGTTTTCTTTTCGCACCAGTAACACAATCCGATATTCAGTATGCCGAACCGAGAAGAAGCCTGGGAACTTTTGTGCGAGTACACCAAAGGCGACAGCCTGCGTAAGCACGCGCTCGCGGTTGAGACTGCGATGCGTGCGTCCGCCGCGCGTTACGGTGCAGCGGACGCCGATGTAGATGAATGGGGGTTGGTAGGGCTTCTGCACGACTTCGATTACGAAATGTTTCCGTCGGCGGATCAGCATCCGTTCACGGGCGCAAACATTCTGTGTGGTCGCGGCTATTCAGAACGGTTCATCAAAGCGATCATGGGCCACGCGACCTACACAAACGTGCCGCGCGACACCGATATGGCAAAGGCATTGTTTGCGACCGATGAGTTGTGCGGGTTTCTGGTGGCGTGCGCGCTCGTGCGCCCGTCGCGCAGCCTCGACGACATGGAAGTGAAGTCGGTCAAGAAGAAATTAAAGGACAAGCATTTCGCTCGATCAGTCAATCGTGACGACATTTATCAAGGCGCTGAGGAGTTGGGTGTCGAGCTCGATGATCACATCAGGTTTGTGATTGATGCGCTAAAGCCGGTGCAGAAAGAGATTGGGTTGGGGCCGAGGGAAGAGCAGGCAACTAGCGCCTAGTAGTGATTGGCGAGTCGCCCGTCGTGTAGATCGTGATTGTCTTCGGAAATAATCTCGTCGCAGAAAGGCACGCGGCGATCGAGAGAAGAAGCGTCAATAAAATCGTGAGTATGGCCTGAGTCTTTCGTCTGCGCGCCGTGTGCCGATAAATGAAAAAGCCAGCGAAGCCAGCTAATGCCAGCGGCACAACTGTACTGGCCAGCAACAGCGAAGGTTGAATGGGTCTCGCCGAACCGAAGATGATCATTATGAGTAAGGACCATGTTCCGCAAGCGATCAGCGCAGCGACCAGCGATACCAGGACAAGCAGTTTCCAACGCATTGAAACTTATTAGACAACCAACGCAGTTCTTTTTCGGAAGTTTGCCAAGAATACCACACGGAAGAAACACCACCGAACGATGCTCACGCGAAGCGCGCTGATATATCTCTCTCGTCAGGAAGGCCTCAAAGAATTCGCTGCTAAGTTCAGCCTTTTCAAGAAGCTCACTACGCGCTTCATTGCCGGCGAGACTACTGATGAGGCTGTTGCCGCGATCCGCGAAATCAACGCGCGCGGATGTTCGGCGTCCTTCGATCACCTGAACGAATCGGTTAGTAGCGTCGAAGCAACGAAAGACGAAGTGCGCGAGTATCTGCATCTCCTCGATCTAATCGATCAGACCGGGATTAACTCGAATGTATCGATCAAGCTGACGCAGTTTGGTTTGGAAATCGCCCCCGACCTGGCTTATCAAAATGCGCGCAGCATTGTTGAAGATGCGGTCCGGCGCCGCAACTTTGTCCGCATCGATATGGAAGGGTCGAGCGTGACGCAGGCGACGATCGATGTTTTCAAACGACTCAGATCGGAGTTTGGATTGAATGACGTCGGAATTGTTCTTCAATCTTATCTGCGTCGAACGATGGACGATGCGCGTGAGCTTTTGAAGATTCCGGCCCGCATACGATTGTGTAAAGGCGCTTACGACGAACCTGCGTCGGTCGCCTATCCCGACAAGAAAGATGTCGATGACAACTATGTGAGCGTGATGCAGTTGCTATTGGCCAGCGGAACCTATCATGGCATCGCCACTCATGATCCGAAGATGATCGACGCCACGATTGAATTTGCGCAGCGCGAGGGAATCGGCAAAGATGCATTCGAGTTTCAAATGCTCTATGGCATCCGTCGTGATTTGCAGGAGCAACTGGCGCGCGATGGTTACGGGATGCGCGTATACGTGCCTTACGGGAAACATTGGTATCCTTATTTCATGCGGCGCCTGGCTGAGCGGCCGGCAAATATCTGGTTTGTGTTGAAGAATTTTCTGAAAGGGTAAGAACAGTTTGGAGGCGGGCTACTGCCCGCCTATTCTGGGGCGGCGGGCGGTAGCCCGCCTCTAAACGATCGAGATGGCAAACTACCTCTGGATCTTCTGGGCTATCCTTGGCGCCGTGCTCGTCGTCGCTGAAGTCTTCACCACTGGCTTTGTCTTGCTGTGGTTTGGCATCGGCGCACTCGCGGCTGGTCTTGCCGGATTGCTGGGCGTACACAGCATTATTTTGCAATTCCTCATTTTCGCAGCCGTCTCGATCGGTTTGACGGCAGCGTCCCGCACGATTTTTGTAAATTATTTTTCGCGCGAGAAGAGCGGCGGCGATCTGAAATCAGGCGTCGAATCTTTGCCCGGTAAGATCGGAACAGTAGTTTCTTCGAGTCGCGGCTCCATGCACGAAGGCGCGGTCAAAGTTTTCGGATCGACCTGGACCGCATATCCGGCAGAAGGTGAAGAGCCTTTGGAAGCCGGCGACCGCGTCGAAGTCACTCGCGTCCAGGGTGCGTCGATTTATGTCAGAAGGATTGGAATTGCGCCGGATTGGCGCGGTAAGGAACTCGGTAGTTAGCTCACTCGTGCTGGGTATCCGCTTCCGTTTCATCCAACGTTCGATCTTCTTCCAGCGGCGGCAACTCAACCGTAATTCGATCGTCGTTTGCGTCGCGCAATTCGTCGCCGGTAAATCGCGCCAGCACGACCGTGATGTTATCTTCGCCGCCGCGATTGTTCGCTTCCGCTACCAGGGCGTCGCACGCCGCGCCAAGATCGTCCGCATCAGCGACAATTTGTCGAATGTCTTCATTGCGAAGCTTCCCGGATAATCCATCGCTACACAGAAGCACCATGTCGCCCTGGCGGAGTTGAATACGGGCCGTAGCCGGCGTCAGTTCGTTTTGCGCCCCGAGTGCCTGAAGAATTACGTTGCGAAACATGTGCGTTTCAGCTTCGGCTTCGCTGATCTGCCCGACGTCGACGAGTTGTTGCACCAGCGACTGGTCCTTGGTCGCTAAACGAATCTGTTGGCCGCGCATCACGTAAGCCCGGCTGTCGCCCACCTGGATCAGATCGAGCTTATCGTCTTTGACGGCCGCGCCGGTCAGCGTCGCGCCCATCCCGCTGCAACGACTGTCCTCCAAACTCTTGTAATGAATATTCTTGTTTGCTTCCATCGTCGCGTGCCTGAGGCAATCGACGAGTGAGGAATCCGGATCGCAGCCGTTGCCGTCGGTGTTCGTCCCCATCAAGACATCGCGGACAGCCTCAATCGCCATGCGACTGGCGACGTCGCCGGCGAGGGCGCCGCCCATGCCATCGGACACGACCAGTACCAAACCCTGCTGACCAAGTGGGAATTCGCGCATGTCGTCGGGATTTTCCGGGCCGTCGGAGCCGCTCCACGCGCGCGCGGCGGTCAGATCAAGCAGCAGAAAATTATCTTCGTTGCCGCGACGTACGCGGCCCACGTCGGTTTTTGCGTGGAGTTCAACGAGCATAAGTTACCGGATAGTAGATTGCGATCGACTGTCAGTGTCAAGACTGTTCATACGTAGATTTGTGTATTCAATTCAGGGTTCAAGCTTTAGCTTGCTTTGCCTTTTCAGCTTAAGGCTGAACTCCAAACATTTCATTTACCGATCTTATCGAGGGCCTGATCAATATCCGCAATGATGTCGTCGGTGTCTTCAATGCCTACCGAAATTCGCACCAGTCCATCCGTGATGCCGAGACGCTCGCGCACTTCCGGTGCGACTGAAGCGTGCGTCATCGTCGCCGGATGACAAATAAGAGTCTCGACACCTCCCAGACTCTCTGCCAGCGTACACATTCTTACAGACTCAAGCACTGTGCGCGCGGCCTCCAGCGATCCGACATCAAACGCCACCATGCTGCCAAAACCCTTCTGCTGTCGCTTTGCCAGTTCATGCTGTTTATGCGACGTCGATCCGGGATAGTAAATCTTCAACACCTTGGGATGATCTTCGAGAAATGCCGCGACCGCGCGTCCGGACTTGTCATGTTGCTCCATGCGCAGCGCGAGAGTTTTCACACCGCGAAGCACCAGCCAGGAATCAAACGGCGAGAGAATCGCGCCGGCACTGTTTTGAATAAAAGCGATCCAGCTCGCGTCGTCCTCATTATTCAGAACGACTGCGCCGCCGATACCGTCCGAATGTCCATTCAAAAACTTGGTCGTCGAATGAACGACAATGTCTACGCCGAATTCAATCGGTCGTTGCAGGTAAGGCGACATGAAGGTGTTGTCGCAAACGACGCGCGCGCCGGCTGCATGAGCCACGTCCGAAACGGCTTTCAAGTCAGTGACGATCATGACGGGGTTCGTCGGCGTCTCAAGGAAAACCATGCGCGTGTTGTCTTTGATTGCGGCCTCGACGTTCGTCACATCAGAGGTGTCAACGAACTCGAATTCGATTCCATAGTTCGCCAGCACGCGCTTGAACAGACGATTCGTCCCGCCGTAAGTATTGTCGGAAACGATTACGTGATCGCCTGCCTTGACCAGACGCATCGTCGCATCAATCGCTGCCATGCCCGAAGCAAACGCATATCCGAACTGCGCGCCTTCCAGGGCCGCGAGATTACGCTCCAGTGCCAGGCGCGTCGGATTCGAGGTGCGAGCGTATTCAAAACCCTTGTGCTTCCCCAAACCTTCCTGTGCGTAAGTCGAGGTTTGATAGATCGGTACTGTAACCGCGCCGGTGGCAGAATCCGGTTCCTGACCGGCGTGAATTGCGGTAGTGGCGAAACCCATAATTAACCGAAGACTCAGGAGCTAAGGTCACGAGCTAAAGAATTGCGAGACTCGGATAGTAGCGTGCGCATGTTTTTAGTGTCAATTCAAGACGAGGCGCAAAGCTCTGCCTGGGCAGAATGTCGTGGCATTTGTTTTCGTGGCTGGCAGAATGAGTTATCATCTGGCGCAGGTACAAGCCGGCATTACGAAACTGTTTCCTGCGCGAGCCCAGGGACCTAAGATGATTGATGAAGATCGATCTGAAGAGATTTCAAGCGATGAACGAAGGCAATACGATCGTTCGCGAGTTATTGTCGATCTGCATTTTGATGGTGGGGACGCAACGGGCGTAGCCAGCACCAAAGACATAAGCATGGGCGGCTTATACATGAGTACACAAGCTGATATTCCGGTGGGCGAGACGCTGGCTCTGCGGATTCCGCTGGCGGGCCAGCACGTCGTGATTAAAGGCGACGTCGTTTATAGTAATCCCGGGCATGGCGTCGGCGTGCGATTTCATCGACTCCCGAACGAAACGCGCGAGTTGATGGAAAGGGAATTACCCCATCCGTAAAAAAGAGACGGTCGTTTAGAGGCGGGCTACCGCCCGCCGGTTTTTGGATTATGTTCGATCAATTCACACTAGGTATCGAAGAAGAATTCCAGATCGTCGATCCGTTGACGCGTGAACTGAAGTCGCACGTAACGGAGTTTCTCGACGAAGGCAAAATGATCCTGGGCGAGCAGATCAAGCCCGAAATGATCCAGTCTCAGATTGAAGTCGGCACCGGTATTTGCAAGAACATTCAGGAAGCGCGCGCTGATATTTCAAATCTTCGTGGCGTGATTTCCTCGCTGGCCGAGAAAAATGGTCTGAAGATTGTTGCCGCCTCGACACACCCGATTTCGCGCTGGCAGGACCAGACGGTCTTCGAAGATGAGAGATATGAACTGCTGGTCGAGGAGCTGCAAAACGTGGCTCGTTCGCTTTTGATCTTTGGGTTGCACGTTCACGTTGGAGTTGCCGATCCAGAGCGGCGGATTCACATCATGAATGCCGCGCGGTACTTTCTGCCGCACGTGCTGGCGCTTTCGACTTCATCGCCGTTTTGGATGGGCCAGAATACCGGGCTCAAGTCATATCGGACTGAAGTGTTCAAAAAATTTCCGCGCACGGACATTCCCGATCACTTCGACTCGTACAGCGGATTCCAGCGATACATAGACTTGCTGGTTAAGACAAACTGCATTAACGACGGCAAGAAAATCTGGTGGGATTTGCGGCCGCATCCATTCTTTCCGACGCTGGAGTTTCGCATTTGCGATATTCCCACGCGCGTAGACGACACGGTGGCGATCGCCGGGCTGTTCCAGGCAATCGTGGCCAGGCTCACCGGGTTGATTGAAAAGAACCTGGGCTTTCGTCTGTACCGGCGCATGCTGATTCAAGAGAACAAGTGGCGCGCCGTGCGTTGGGGTCTCGACGGCATGATGATCGATTTCGGCAAGAACAAAGAAGTGCCGACAAAAGATCTGGTGCGCGAGCTTCTGGATTTCGTCGATCCCGTGCTCGATGAACTCGGTTCGCGCAAAGAGGTCGAGCACATCCACACGATCCTCGAACGCCGCACTTCAGCCGACGAACAACTGCGCGTTTATAAAGAAACGAATGATTTGAAAGCTGTCGTAGATCGTTTGATTGAGCTGACCGCTGAGAACGTTCCAAAGAACGTGGACCTGACTGTGGGCAAAGCCGCGATGGCGCCGTCAACGATTGCGAAGTAGCTGAGCCAAATTATAGACTCAATCCATAGGCGGTTGGCATATGGCGACTCTGGAACAAACACAAACGCTCCCGTTTAGATTGACGGAAGATGGAACGATTCGCATTGGAGATTCGCGAGTCAGCCTTGATTCTGTCATTCATCACTACAAGCTGGGCGCTGCTGCCGAACAAATTGCTCAGAAGTTTCCTGCGCTTGACCTCGCCGATGTGTACGCGACAATTAGCTACTATCTGAATAATGAAGAAGCCATCGAAGAATACTTGCGACAGCAAGAAGTCAACGGCAATCAAATCCAAAAAGCGATAGAGTCTGATCCTCAATATCAAAGAACGTCCGCTAACCTTCGCATGCGATTGCTCGCTCGCAAATCAGAACCGAAAGAAGCCTGACGGCTAACTTCATTGTTCAGCCGAGTCAATTTTTATCGAGGCTAAAGATCTTGTCAGCCGACAATCCCAACTATCTCGTCGGAAATTCATTGTTGAAGATGAATTGTATGGGAAACTCACGTGCTCGTATGACCTTGAAGAGGAGTGCGTCGACGGTCTTGACGTCTTCTTTTCAGATGTCCTTGCCGAAACGAAAGGGCGCGCAAGTGTAGTGAATTTGAATCACGTCTTCATGTGCCGCGAACAAGCGTTGAGACTGCTTCGGGAAAAGATTAAAGGTAATATCCACGATGCAATGGAAGGTTTGATTTATGAGGTCCAGTCAGAAGTATTGCGCAGCTTTAATGGTTGGCATTTCTTCATCAACCACAACGTGACGAAAGATCTCCGCAAGATTCGTAAGTTCTATATTGAGCGCCTCAATCGATGTTTGGCCGAAGCGCTTGCGACCTGGGCCGAGCTTTCTGACTCTTAAGCTCCTCAAGTCGTACTCCGGCTTGAGTTCGTCATCTTCCTCTTCGCGGGTTTGTTTTACGTCTTCCATCTCGTTCCGCCAAATAATACTGCCACAACATTCTCGCAGCAACGGATCTATACGGCCGCCAGCGCTGTGCCATGCGCGCAAGCTCAACGAACGACGGGCGATCATCTAGTTTGCGAAGTTTCTTCACCGCAGTCGCCAGGGCGATGTCGCCATCTGGCCAGATGTCGGGACGCCGCAAGGCCATCAGCAGGTAGATGTTCGCAGTCCATGGCCCTACGCCTTTGATCTGCGTCAGCGTCGCGTGCGCATCTTGATCATTCAAACGGCCGATCGATTTCAGATCGCCGTTTGTAAAAGCTTGAGCAACCTGGATTGCGTAGTGAGCTTTTTGGCGCGTCATGCCGAGCGAGCGCAGATAGGTCTCGCCGCATTCGATGAACGCTTGAGGTTCGAACGGATCTATGTTCGCTCGTAATCGCTCGAACATCGATCGGGCTGAGATAAGTGAAACCTGTTGCTCGAGAACTATTCGCAGCAGCGTGCGAAAGCCCGGTTGGCGCCCCCACATCGGCGGCGGACCGTGAACATGATAGATGGAAGCGAGATGGCGATCACGCGCGGCCAGCGCTGTGGCTGCTTCGGCGAGACCGTCTCTTGTCAAGCTTGTCACCGCACTGTATGTCGTAAATGGTTACTGACCGGCGTTGCCTAAAGAGATTGCCGCTTGAAGATGCATTCTCTATGGCTGCTCGAAGGATCCATGGTTACTAGTTCCCATCCAAGGTTTCCCAGAGTGTTAGCCCGCTCTTGAGTACATCCGGTCTCGAACTTGTATTCCCACACCTTATGGTCGGGTGCAGCACTGCTGAAGCCCCAGGCTCCAGCCGACAGCGCGATGACTGCTAATGTCGCGATCGCAAATTTTTGTTTCATGGCAACCTCCGGCCAGAGGTTAACTGATGAGAGCGATCGCGGCAACTTCAACGCGCTGCGCGTGCCGCCAACACAGAATTCTCAACGGACAATGCGGCCGTTCGGAAAATCCTTTTGGCTAGTGAGACACCGGAAGTTCCGACCACGCCCCGGCCAGCGGCCATTTAGATGTGCGCGTTCTGATCAGGTTGCGGCGCCACTACTACATTGAAACTTTGTTCCCCAAGATTGCCGGCGTCGTCGCTCGCTTTAACTGAAAACGTGAACGAGCCGGCCTCCGATGGTACGCCGTCTACGGTTCCGATCGGAGTAATTTCGATGCCGGGAGGTAAAGTGCCGTCGCCAACTGCAAACGAATAGGACGGAGTGCCGCCGGTTACTTGTAACCACACGGTGTATTCCTCGCCGACTTCGAGGCCGGTAAGAGTTCGCGTAGCGAAAACCAGTGAGGATTCATTCTTGATCATGTCGTTTTTATCCTTTGCGTTGAGCGGCGAAGTTCAGTGCGGGAGGAGGCGCCAACGCCGATCTCGCGCGGTTAAGCCTTCCAGTAATGTGGACGAAGGCAAGAGAAAGAAGCTGTAGTTAAGCTACGCTGGCTTCCTTTCCAGCGCAACCTCAGTAAGTTTTCGAATAGCAGCCGTCCGTCGCGAGATTCGTTTGTAAGTTTTGCAGAAGGTTCTTGAGCGCCAGCTAACTTGCTTCGCCCTCGCCACCGCTCACCTGACAATCGAACGCCTGCGTTTCGCTGGCCCCGGTGGCGTCGGAGACCGTAATAAAAACCGTAGTGTCCTGGGCGTCGTCGGGCAAAGGAATACCGGACACATAGCCTTCCGAAGAAAGGCCAATACCCGCTGGAAACTGTCCGCTTTGAATTTCGAACGTGACTGGCTGGGTGGCGCCGTCTACTTGCAGCCACAGCTCATAAGGCACATCAACGATGAACTCGGGCAGACCCTCGGTCTGGAATATCAGCTTGGGCTTTTTTTCATCAGTCATGGTTTCATTCTTCCAATCGAATTATTTGAGGTTGTTAGATCGGTTTTAGTAAGCCAGGGCCAGCTTTAGAAAATTTTCAAACAGCAATCGCCCGTCGCGAGATTCGTTCGGGTGCTCCCAGCGAGTGCGGTTGCGGTTCCAGTCTTCAAACGATTTTTCCAGATGAAACTGGACTGAGTAGATAAATTGATTGTCGGATCGTTTGACCATCATCTGATTGCGGCAGAGATACGATCGAGCTAGCAGCTGGAAGCCTTCCGGCACGCTATCGAGCTGCAGTCCGTGATTTTGCCAGACGCGCAGGATACGGCCTTCGCGGGTGTAGTCCTGCCAAACTCTGGATTCCGGATTATCGATACCGTTGAAGATTGGATCTTCCGGCTCGACGATGCGCACGAAGCGATATTGATATTCAGTCACACGATTCGTCCGGCGCTTTTCCTGCTCCTGCTGATCGAGGGTTACCACGCGCGCGCCAAAACTCAATCCGATCAGTTGATGCCCGCCGCAAATACCCAGCACCGGAACCCTGGTTGTATGAATGAAATCGGTGAAGCCGGCCAGCAGTTCAGATTTATAGAAGTCAAAGTCTCGCAGCGTGCCGCTCAACACGATCGCATCCGGCTCAAACTTATCGGCGACCTTTGCGAGTTCGCTTACGTGCGCAATTTCCGTAATCGGTTCCTGCACAAGGCGTTTGATGTTTGTGACGATATTTTGCAACGCCATGGACGCAATCTGCCGCTCGAGTTTCAGTTGAGAGTGGGTGCTCCTGCCCAATTCCTTTCGGGCTATGTCGGACAGATCGTTTTCGTCGCGCAACAGATTGTCGACGATCAGTACGCGCACTTTTCCGATCGTTTTTTCGATCGACTCGTAACGACAGAAATTCTGTTGATTGAAAGGAAATGGAAGCGCCTCGATTTCCGGGGCCTGCACTTCCGTTGGATTTGTTTCTTGAATTTCCACGATGACTAGTTAGCCACAAAAAAGCACAAAAGGCTCAAAAAGATCGACGAGTAAAAAGACCTGGATCGTACGCTTAAGGCTAGGCATTTCCTTTTGTGCTTTTTGTGCCTTTTTGTGGCTCCGTCTTCTGCTTCGTACTCTGCTTAAACTCGGGAACGCGCGGGCCTGCTCCTGCCATGGCAATCTCGTCACGTACTTTACCAATGATCTGGCGCTGAACGCGAGCGCGAAAAGCTGCATTACGATCGGCAGTCAGACGCTCTGACATGAGCAGCATTCGATGCCAGGAGCTGTCGAGTTCATCTGCGATCATCGAAATCTTCGTGATGTCATAAGGAATCGCCACCGCGCTACAACCAATACGCGCGAACACCGAGAGATATCGGGCGGTGGCCAGGTCGGGGCAGAGCATGCGACGCCCGCCGACTTTTAATTCGATGCCCAGCAACGTGTGATGAATCTGTGGCGCAGATTTCTTCGCCATCGCGGGAAACTCATAAGCCCGGGTTCGCAGCTTGAGCACGCGTCGGACGTAAACCCGCGGCAACCATGAATCGCCAAGTTCACTGCTTATTTTCTCGAGATAGTTAGCCGCGTCTTTCATTGCGGAACAGTTCAACGCATGCGCACCGCAATCGCAGGTCGAGATTGAAAGACGCTGATTATGCGTCCGGGAAACAGCCCGAGATAGAACACGCCGAGGATGGTAATCAACAAAGCGATAGCCAGACTTGACGGAATACGCGGCACTTCCCAGGCACCGGTTCGTTCGCGAAAGAACATTACGATGATCAGTCGCAAATAGTAATAAGCAGAAACGGCAGTGTTAAGCACACCGATGACAACCAGCCAAATGTAACCTTGCCGGAGCGCCGCGCTGAACACGAAAAGTTTCCCGGTGAAGCCGGCGGTCAGAGGCATTCCGAACAGGCTCAACAAGAAAATTGAAAGTGAAAATGCGAGTACCGGCGAAGCGAAACCAATGCCGTTGTAATCATCGACAGTTGTCTGCTGGTCGCCACGCCGCGCAATCAGCGTGACCACGGCGAACGCGCCCATGTTCATAATTGCGTACGCCAACAAATAGAAAGCAACTGCCGACAAGGCGGCGCTTCGTTCTTCCGCCGTCGTCGCCGCACCCGCCGCCACGAATCCCACCAGCGCATAGCCCGCGTGCGCGATCGATGAGTACGCGAGCATTCGCTTTACGTTGTTCTGGGCGATGGCGACAACGTTGCCGACTGTCATGGTCAAAACTGCCATGATGGCCAGCGTGCCCACCCATGCTTTGTGCGCGTAACCGCCCGCGCTAAGCGCCGCAGTGGCGATGGGGAATCCAAAAACAAAGACGCGCATGAATGAAGCAAAGCCGGCGGCTTTCGGCCCCGCCGCCATGAAGGCAGTGACGGGCGTGGGCGCGCCTTCGTAAACGTCGGGCGTCCAAACATGAAATGGCGCGGTGGCGATTTTGAATCCAAACCCGACGAGCAACATTGCGGCTCCGGCAAGCAGCAAGGGCGGATAAAGTGATTGATTCAGGCGCGTGGCGATGATTGCGATATTTGTCGTGCCCGGCAGACTCGCGGTCGCGGTCGCTCCATAGATCAACGCAATGCCATAAAGCAGGAAGGCCGACGCGAACGATCCCAGAATAAAGTACTTTAAGGACGATTCGTTCGAGCGCACATCGGTACGTCGAAATCCAGCGAGCACGTAAGTAGCAATTGACAGGATCTCAAGACCCAGAAACACGATCACGAGATCGCCGGCTGAGGCCATCAACATCATGCCGGTCGTTGCGAAGAGCAGCAGCGAATGAAACTCGCCGGCCGGCAGCTTCTCTGTCTCGATCCAAACACTCGAGATCAGAATCGTCAGCAAAGCCACTACCAGGAAAATCAAGGTGAAGCTCAGGCGCAGCTCATCGAGAACAATCATGCCGTTGAAGGCGCTGCGCTGGGCGGGCCACGCGTTCCAAAGCCAGAAACAACTCACGGCTGCAGCTATCAAGCTGATGATCGATAGCGTGCCCGTCAGCCAGCGCTGATTCCGGTGCGCAAAGGCATCGACCATCATGACGAGCACGCCCGCAATGCCGACAATCATCTCCGGCGCGATTAGCGTCAGATTAATATCGGGAGTGCCTGCTTGAAATGCTAGCAACATGTGTTTCTCTATTAGCCGGACGAAATACCGTCCAAGTCTCAATTCGTGTGCATTCGTAATTTTAGTGTGGCTTCGTGGTGTGTCGCTTTAGGTCTCAGCAAAACCGATCCACGAAATCACACGAAATTCATCCACTACACACCAAAACTATCTGCCTGCCTCGGTCGTTCGACCCAGGAGTCTATTCAACCGCGCGCGCAAGTTCGCCTTGTAGCTTTCTGTCTGAGACTCCATGCCCAACTGCACGGGCGCATCCACCCGTCCGCTTTTATTCAGCAGCACAATCATCGGCAACCGCACTCGATCGGCGAATTGCAGGTAGACCATCTTGCCGGTGTCGCGCAGAACGGGAAACGTCACTCTTCGTTCGTGCGCGTATCTCTTCAGGCCTGCGTTGGTGATTTCTTCAGGACGTTCCACGCTGACCCAGAAGAACTTCACCGGCCTGTCTCGGAACTCAGTCAGCAGCTCCTGCAGCGCCTTTAATTCAGTAGTGCAGGGCAGACACCAGGTCGCCCCGAACGAAACCAGCACGACCGAGCCGCGCAGATCTGCGAGGTCGTAAACTTTTCCGTCGAGGCCCTGCAACTTCATCTGAGGGGCTGCCGGCGGAGGCTTTAACTGCGCAGACGCGACGCCGCCCAGGGCGATCAGGACTGCGATCATTAATGTGGCGCGCAGCGCGTGTGTTCTCACGATTTCTATTGCGCCTTCTCCGGTTTCGGGACGGCGGCAACCGCAGGCGTCCTGGTCGCATTTGGATTCAGGAGCTGCTGTGTTGCCACCACGCTGGCGCGCGATCGATTCAAAAACGGTGCCGGATAAACTCCCATGAACAGCATCAGAGCCAGCAGCGGTAACACCAGGGCGACTTCGCGCGCATTCAAATCGAGCAGTTTTGCGTTCGCTTCGCTTGTCTTCACGCCGAACACGACACGTTGCAGCATCCAGAGCATGTAAACCGCCGCCCAGATGACCCCCGTTCCCGCCAGCATCGTCACAATCCAGGTATGATTCACCGCAGCCGATGTCCATGAACCGAGCATGATCAGAAACTCGCCAACGAAACCATTCAAGAACGGCAAACCAATTGATGACAGCGAAGCGATGACAAAGAGGGCAGAGAACCAGGGCATCGGCCGCGCCAGTCCGCCAAACTCAGAAATCATGCGCGTGTGTCGCCGCTCGTAAATCATGCCGACAAATAGAAACAGCGCGCCCGTCGACACGCCGTGATTCAACATCTGATAGAGCGCGCCCTGCATTCCCTGTTCGGTAAACGAAAACAAGCCGAGCACGACAAATCCCATATGACTAACTGATGAGTAGGCGACCAAACGCTTCACGTCGGGTTGGACCATCGCGACCAGCGCGCCGTAAATAATTCCGATAACGGCAAGCGTGATCATGATTGGCGCGAACTGCCGGGATGCATTCGGGAATAAACCAAAATTGAAACGCAGCAGTCCGTAGGTACCCATCTTCAGCAAGACGCCGGCAAGGATCACTGAGCCGGCTGTGGGCGCTTCAGTATGCGCATCCGGCAACCAGGTGTGAAACGGCCAGAGCGGCACTTTAATGCAGAAAGCAAACGCAAACGCGAGAAACAACCAGAACTCTGCGCGCGGCGAGATCACCCCGGCGTTGGTCTTGAGTGTTTCAATCAGGACGGTGTAATCAAAGGTGCCGATGCCCGTTGCCTTTTGATGAATGAGGTAGAGCGCGATGATGCCGACCAGCATCAGGAGCGAACCTACTGCCGTGTAGATGAAAAACTTTACTGCTGCATAGATGCGCCGCTCGCCGCCCCAGATTCCGATCAGGAAAAACATCGGCACCAGCGACGCTTCGAAGAAGAGATAGAAAAGCAGTAGATCCAGCGAGACGAAGACGCCGATCATCGCTGACTGAAGTAACAACATCAGCGCGTAGTAAGTCAGTTGCCGCTTGGTGATCGCGGTCCAACTCGAGAGCACGGCGATTGGCATCAAGAGCGTCGTCAATAAGACGAGCCAGAGGCTGATGCCGTCGACACCCACGTGATAACGTGCTCCGACCGCTCCAATCCAGGAATAATTTTCTTCCAGGACAAACGTGCTGAAGGCGCCGCCGCCTTTGATTAGCAGCAGCGAAAGCAGGAACGCGAGCGTCGTGAATCCGAGCGCGATCCAGCGATAGTGTGATTCTCTGGAGCCGGGCGTAAGGCTGTAGACAACCGTGGTCGCCGCGCCAATCACCGGCAGAAGAATCAGAATTGTGAGCAGATGATTCTGCATTGCTCTGTGTTTCCTCTGTGCCCTCTGTGGTGAAAATGATCTAAACCACAGAGGACACAGAGAACTACCTCACCAAAAATCTCAACACGTGCGCGCCGCTGTAAGCGAAGTAACCGATGATAATCACCGCACCCGCCAGAATGATCGCGGCATACGCGCGGACATAGCCGAACTGCATGTAACGAATGGTTTGTCCAAACCTGACAACCGCACCGCCGATCGTGTGAATGGTTCCATCGATCACGCCGATATCGAAAAGCTTCCATAATCCTTCGCGCGCACCCACCTTGATCGGTTGAATGATCGTGGCATCGTAAATCTCATCGACGTAATACTTGTTCTCGAGCAGTCGCGGCATGGCAAGCAGCGGTTTTCGCTGGAACATGAACCAACCAATACCGATGCCCGTGAGCGCAATCATCACTGAGACCAGCGCCAGCAAGCGTTCTTCATTGATCTCCTGGGGATTGGGGATCTCTTCTGAAGACGCTGCGCCCGGTGCTTCACCAACCGGAGCCACGGCAGGTTTGCCGTCCGTCGGTTGCGGCGCGGGCGACAGCCAATGCAAAGGTTGCGCGCCATTCTCGCCGCCGGCCGCAGTGGATGGAACCGGATTGATCACTGGCGCCAATACTTGTTCAAAATAATTTTCGGGATGACCGCCGACGAGCGAGCTGATCGCGTATGGCACTCCGACCAATCCGCCGATGGTCGAGAGGATCGCCAAAACGATAAGCGGAATCGTCATCGAGAGCGGCGACTCGTGGGGCGTGTGGCTGTTGTGCAAACTGTTAGTTTGCGATTCGTGCGTGTCGTGTTCGGCGTCATGCAAACTAACAGTTTGCGTTACATCAAAACGTTCCGTTCCCCAGAACGTCATCACCATCAGTCGCGTCATGTAAACCGCAGTCAGCAGCGCCGTGACTGCTCCGACAAACCAAAGGGCCTTTGCGGCTCCTCCCGGCATATTGAATGACCCGGCGCTCCAAACCTTCCAAAGGATTTCATCTTTCGAAAAGAATCCGGCCCAGATCGGCACGCCACAGATCGCCAGCCACCCGGCGCACATCGTCAGCCACGTGATCGGCATGTATTTGCGCAAGCCGCCCATCCGCCTCATGTCTTGCTCGTGATGCATTCCGTGAATCACTGAGCCCGATCCGAGGAACAGTTGCGCTTTGAAAAACGCATGCGTCATCACGTGAAAGATGGCGGCGACGAACGCCCCGACTCCGCAAGCCATAAACATGTAACCTAGCTGCGAAATCGTCGAGTAAGCGAGAACTTTCTTAATATCGTTTTGGGCCAGGCCGATGGTGGCCGCGAAGAGTGCTGTGGCCGCGCCGATGACGGCAACAATGAACATCGCCGTCGGCGCGTGCGTGAAGATCGCCGAGCAGCGAACGACCATGTACACGCCCGCCGTCACCATGGTTGCGGCGTGAATCAGAGCCGAAACGGGTGTGGGACCGGCCATCGCGTCCGGTAACCACACGAACAAAGGAATCTGTGCGCTCTTCCCGGTGGCGCCGATGAAGAGGAGGACCGCGACTGACGTTATGCCTCCGGCCCAAAGCGTCGAGAGCGCGAAACTGTCGGGATTCATAAGCCCAATCGTTTGCAGAGCGCTGATGACGCCCTGAGCAGGCTTATCAAAGAAGCTAATCGACGCATGGCCCTTTGCGGACGTGAGGAAAAACACCAGCATGATGCCGAGCACGAATCCCCAGTCGCCGACCCGATTTGCGATAAAAGCTTTTTTCGCTGCCGGCGCAGCCTCTTCTTTGTCGAGGTAGTAACCGATCAAAAGATACGAGCAGAGGCCGACGCCCTCCCAGCCGACGAACATCAGCAGGAAGTTGTCCGCGAGAATTAGGGTCAACATCGCGAACATGAACAGATTCAAGTATGCGAAGAAGCGATAGTAACCGCTGTCGCCACGCATATAGCCGGTCGCAAAGATGTGAATCAGCAATCCGACAAACGTGATGAAGAGCGCGTAGATGCCGCTCAGCCGATCCATTGCCAAACCGAAATCAGCCCGGAACGAGCCCACCTGAATCCACGTCCACAGATGATCCATGATCGGCTGCGTCGACCGCAGCGCCCCATCCGATTTGAATGCGAAGTAGAAGCTGAGAATCGTCGAGATGCCGACTGAGGCACACGCGATCAGGCCGATGAACTGCTCGTTGCGCAGACGACGACCGACGAACCAGTTGATGACTGCACCGGCCAGCGGAACGAAGATGATCAGACTAAGGAGATGGTTATTGTTCATTCGGAGCGCGGGCATCCTTGCCCGCAAACGCGAGCGAAGCTCGCGTCTCTACTCTTAAAACTTACAAACCGTTCGCGCTTCGCGCTCAATGCGGGCAAGGATGCCCGCGCTCCAATCAAAATTTCAAAATGCTTGAATCATCCACATCCAACGATTCTCGGCTGCGAAAGATGGCGATGATAATTCCCAAACCCACCGCTGCTTCCGCTGCGGCGACGGTCATGACGATGAAGACGAATAACTGTCCGGTCACGTCGCGGAAGAAACTCGAAAAAGCCACAAACGTCAGATTCACGGCATTGAGCATCAGCTCGATACACATGAACATCGAGATGACGTTGCGCTTAATCAGCACGCCGACGACGCCGATGGTGAACAGCACCGCCGAAAGCGCGAGATACCATGAAAGTTGTGGTGTCATAAAAACAGAAGTCAGAAGTCAGAAGTCAGAACAAGCACGTTACTCATCATTCGCGTGCGGAGCGTCGGCTACGCCTGACAATTTCTCCACTTCTTCAGTCGAACGCGCCACTACTGGGGTCAAATCCGGTGTTGAGCGCGGATCCAAAACGTCCCGCGCCAGTACCTGAAACCCGGGTACAACAGCGACATTGCGCGGCAACAATCCACCTCGCCGTGCGAGCGTCATTGCACCCACCACCGCCATCAACAGCAGGATCGACGTAATCTCAAACGGCAGCAGGTAAGTCGTGAACAGCCCTGCCCCGATTGATGACGTCAGACCCACGTCTGAAATATTGCTGGTCGGCGTGCCGGGCGATGTGTGCACGAAAACAATGATGAATGCCGTCTCAGCGAAGAGAATTGCTGCGAGGCCTATGGCGATCGGGACCAGCGCGCGCAGGCGCAGCGGCTGTCGCTCTTCGTCTTCAACGTTCAGCAGCATGATGACGAACACGACCAGCACCATGATGGCGCCCGCATACACAATTACTTGCACGGCGGCGATGAACGGCGCCGCCAGCGTGACGTACAAACAAGAGAGCGAAATGAATACGCCGATCAGCGAGATGGCGCCATAGAGCGGGTTGCGTTGCACGACCATTGAAATCGCGCAACCTATCGCCATCCCGGCAAACAATATGAATAACAGTCCTAACATTGCTTTGTGTTTCTCTGTGTCCTCTGTGGTTAAGATTCTTTCACCACGGAGGACACAGAGAAGCACAGCACTTATCCGCCCCAACCCGTCGTCGTCTTCAAAAACTTTCCGAGGTAATCAAACGCGCCCGACCATTGAATCGTCGCGGTCAGAACAATGTTGATAATTGCCAGCGGCATAAGGAACTTCCAGCCGAAGCCCATCAACTGATCAAAACGAAAGCGGGGCAACGTGCCGCGCAGCCAGATGTAGAAGAACAGAAAGAAAATTACTTTGCCCAGAAAATAAAAAACGCCCAACCACGGAAGTTGGTGCACGAAGGGCCCATTCCATCCGCCGAGGAAAAGCGTCGTCGCCAGCATCGACACCGTGAACATGTTCACGTATTCCGCCAGGAAGAACAGCGCAAACTTCATCGCGCTGTATTCTGTGTGAAATCCGGCGACCAGTTCAGTCTCCGCTTCAGGTAGATCAAAAGGCACGCGGTTTGTCTCGGCGATCGCGGCGATCAAATAGACTACGAAACCGAGCGGCTGCACCCAGATCAGGTTCCAACCAGTAATCCCCAGATGGCCTGATTGCTGTTCGACGATGCTGTAAAGATCGAGCGTGCCCGACTGCAGGATCACGCCAATCAGTGCCAGCCCAAGCGCGAGTTCATACGAAATCATCTGCGCCGACGAACGCAGACCGCCCATCAAACTGTACTTGTTATTTGAAGACCAGCCGGCCAGCGCGATTCCGTAAACTCCAACTGACGTCACTCCCAGCACGTAAAGCAACCCAACATCGAAGCGCGCAATGACCAGGCGAATGGTGCCGATGACCGGCAGGTGTATTTCCGGCCCGAACGGATAGACGACGATCGTCATCAGCGCCGCGGTAGTGGCAATTACCGGGGCCAGGAAATAAACAAAGCGCGTCGATTTATCAGGGACTATATCTTCCTTGAGAATGAACTTGAGCAGATCGGCAAACGGTTGCAGAAGTCCACCGGGACCCACGCGGTTTGGTCCCAGGCGTCCTTGAATAAATCCGAGCACACGTCGCTCTGCCAGCACCGTGTACGCGACCATCGTCATGACCACCGTAAAGGCGACCAGGATGCCAATCATCAAAAGGACAAGATGTTTTAGATCTTCCATTAGAAGTATTGATTCATTGACTCATTGCTTCATTGATTCATTTCGACAGACGCAATGAATCAATGGTTCAATCAGTCAATGAGACAATTCACGCCACTGCCGGATCCCGCTTCAAATTGTCATCAATCGTGATTTGATACAGCGGCGAGATGGCAAAACTCTCGGGCACCGGATTTCCAGCAGCCAGCAAATGAATCTGTGGCGTCTTGCTCATTAACGTTCCCGGCTTAAACAACTCATGACCGACTGACGGCGTGACCTGCGACTTTTCGCCTTCATCCGGCAAAGCTTCGACCGATCCGTGTATCGCGTTCATTTCATTTGAAACATCGCGCTGCGCAGCGATCGCATGCTTGACCTGCACAGGATTGCTCTCGTCTTTCAAAAGCGGATATCGCAGCCCGGCGTAAGCAGGAATTCGATCCGCAATCTCACGAAACACTGCGCTCGACGATCGCTCGAAACCAAAGTCAACTCCGAGTTCCTTTGCGAGCCGCGCCGTGATGATCCAATCGGCCAAAGATTGATGCACTGGTTCGATTGATTTGCGCACGCGTTGGACCAATCCGCCGCTGTTCGTAAACGTGCCATCAACTTCGGCGAACGACGCAGCCGGCAGGACGACGTCGGCGAATTCCGTAGTATCAGTTTCAAAAAGCTCCTGCACCACCAGAAGGTCGAACTTCGCCAGGGCGTCGGGATGTTCCTGCAGGTGCGCCGGCAAGAGGCTTCCGGCTACATACATCGCGCGGATTGATTGGCCTGCGCCAGCCAGCAAATCGATCGCGCTCCGCGCTTTGCCCTGGGCCATATCGTGTGCGCCGACGCTGTTGTTGAAGAGCGGCAGCGGATGCAGCAGCACGCGACGACCTTCAGCAGCAAACAGGTAAGGGAACTGAGCCACGATCGCCTGGGCCGCGGCACTCAGTTCACTCCCGAACATGATTGTGACATCACCCTGCGTTTGATTAATTGCCGTGCGCGCGGTCTCGAGGTCACGCGCATCGATGCCCATCTTCTTTGCGGCCAGCGCATCGTTATCAGCATTTGCCAGCGACAACACAGCCGCGTCTTCGGTGCCCGGCCGGATATGAATGAACTGCGAAGCTTGTTCGCGTATGCGAATGGGCACGCTGTTGAAGATGATCAGATTCGCGCCGCCGTTTCGCACTGCCTGCCGAATTTGCTTGCCCGTCAGTGGTTGCAATTCTTCCGGCTCGCCGCCAATCAAAACTATCGTCTTCGCATAGCGAATATCTCGATGTGTCGATAATTCACCGCCGAGATTTTCGAAGAAAGGTTTGAGACTAGAAGCATCATCGACCGCGTAGTTTTCAGTCTCGACAACTTCAGTCGCGAATTTGCGCAGGACGTAGAGTGATTCGTTTGTTAGTCGCGCACTGCCAATTACACCGAGTGAGTTCTGGCCGTTCTCAGCGACGACTTTGTCGAGCCGCTCTGCCGTGAAGCGAATAGCTTCGTCCCAGGTCGCGGGAATGAGCCGCCCGCCTTTCTGATAACGAATCAGCGGCGTGCGAATTCGCTTTTCATGGTTCACGAATGGATGACCGAAACGGCCTTTGACGCAAAGGAACTCGCCGTTGTGTCCGTTCACATAACGATCGCGCGCGACAATGCGCACCAGGTCGCCGCCACGCGAGCCGAGCGACATCTGACAACCGTCCGAGCAGTAGGTGCAGGTTGAGATTGTCTGCGTCAGTTCCCAGGGTCGATGTTGATGTCGATAAGTTCCGTCAAGCAGGGTTCCCGTCGGGCAAACCTCGATGCAATTGCCGCATTGCGAACAATTCAACCAGCCGCCGAACGTGCCGATGACGGTGTTAGCGCCACGATTGCCGGCTTCGATCGCTTCTTCACCCATCCACTCATCGCAGACGCGCGTGCAACGCTTGCAGAGAATGCAACGCTGCGGATCGTTGGCGACCATCGGCGAAAGATATTTTTCGGCTTTGGCATTCTTGCGTTCAATGAAACGCTCTTCGAGGTTGCCCCAGTCGAAAGTGAGCTCCTGAAGTTCACATTCGCCGCCGCGATCGCAGACCGGACAATCAAGCGGATGATTGGCGAGCAGGAACTCGAGCATCGATCGCTGCGCCTTCTCAATCTCTTCACTTTGCGTCGTGACGATCATGCCGTCCGTGCAAATGATCGTGCAGGAGGTCTGCAGCTTCGGCATCTTCTCGATGCGCACCAGGCACATGCGACACGAAGCCTGCAAAGCCAGATCGGCGTAGTAGCAGAACGAGGGAATGTCGAACTGGTTTTCGCGACACACGTCGATCAGCCGCGCGCCTTTGGCGACCTGAAAATCGCGGCCGTTAATGGTTACTTTGATTAGTTCTGTTGACATCGAGATTTATTAATTGAGTCTGATCGTCATTTCGCGGCGCGCGCCCAGATCCAGCTGAATGGTTTCGATTTGCGCACCCGACTCGTCAAACGCCTTTCGGTCGACCCACGTTCCGTGCGAGGTCTGGAACTTTATGGTGAAGGGCACTTCCGGAGTCAGGATTTCGTAATGCCCCTTCGGCCATGCCGAACTAATGGACCAGAAGGAACGGGGCTCACCCGCCCGGCATAGATAGACTGAGCCTCCCTCGATCGGTTTATTGGTTGAGCCATCCAAAATCGTAAGCACCAGGCGTCCAGCCTTTGGCCCTAGTTTGATCTTCACCGGAGCGGGCGTCGATGTTTCATCAATAGCCACTTGCGCAAGGTTCTCCTGCCAAAGCTTTCCGTAAAAGGCCAAGTCCGCGGCCGGATATCCCTTCTCAAGATGTTCGGCATAAACCGTGTACGTACCCGGACGCTGGATCCAGAGCGAGAATTGGCCTTTCGAGTCTGACTGTCCGCGGGGAACACGCCCGTTTCCCACCAACGCACTAACCCAAGCGCCTGTGACCGGTTGTTCCTGTTCGTCCACAACTGTGCCCGTGACCGTGTGCCAGTCTGGACTCCGCTCCCGCGCCGCAACCAGCACGGACATCAACAAGACGAAACCGCAAATCAAGGTCGCTCGCTTCATCTTAGTTTTGGGGGCGCCCATTACCTGACAGATGTTTTTCAAAATCCTCAGGAAAGCGCTTCACCGCCGACTGAATCGGCCACGCCGCGGCATCGCCCAGCGGACAAAATGATTTGCCTTCAATGTTGTCACAAAGATCCAAGAGCAACTGGGCGTCTTCCGGACGGCCGCCGCCACCTTCAATGCGCTTGAAAATCTTTACCAGCCAATCAGTGCCTTCGCGACAAGGCGTACACCAACCGCATGATTCATGTTTGTAGAACTCAGTCAGGTTCTTCGTTGACTCGAACACGTCAACCGTTTCGTCCATCACGATGAAACCACCCGATCCGACCATCGACCCGCCCGTGACCAGGCCTTCGTAATCCATGCGCACATCTTTCCCGATAATCTGATCGGCGCGCATGATGTAAACCGACGAGCCGCCGGGAATGACTGCCTTCAACTGTTTGCCGTTCGCGATCCCGCCGCAGTCTTCCATGATGAACTTTTCCATGTCGTCATAGCCCATCGGCAATTCATAAACGCCCGGGCGATTGACATGACCTGAGACCGACCAAAGCTTTGTCCCGCCGCTCTTTTCGGTTCCCAATTTCTGATAAGCCTCGCCGCCCATCTTGATGATGTCAGGCACGGCGGTTAGCGTTTCGACATTGTTCACGACAGTCGGCGATGCATACAGGCCTGAGATAGCGGGGAAGGGAGGCTTCATGCGCGGATGGCCACGAAAGCCTTCGAGCGAACTAAGCAACGCGGTTTCCTCACCGCAGATGTAAGCTCCCGCGCCGGTGTGCGTATAGATCTCGCAAGCGAAATTCGAGCCGAGAATTTTCTCACCCAGCAGTCCGGCCGCGCGCGCCTCGTCCAACGCGACGTCCATGATGTCGATCAAGTATTTATATTCGCCGCGTGTGTAGATGTAATTCCGTTTTGCGCCCAACGCGTAGGCGGCGATCAGCATGCCTTCGATCAGCATATGCGGATCGCGTTCCATCAGGTAGCGATCTTTGAAAGTGCCGGGCTCAGATTCGTCGGCGTTGCAGACCACGTATTTCTCTTTGGGCGAATCTTTGGGAACAAAGCTCCACTTCATTCCCGTCGGAAATCCCGCGCCGCCACGGCCGCGCAACGCTGACTTCTTCACTTCGTTGATGACATCATCAGGCGACATCGAATCGAGAACTTTTTTAATCGCTTCGTAGCCGCCGTTGCGTCGATACACGTCGAGCGACCGCGAGTGCTCGAGATTAACTCGCCGCAGCTGAAGTGGTTCACATCCGATGGCGCCAATGAACATGGTAGTCAGTAGTCTGTCGTTTCAGATACTGTGATTGATCGATTTATTCATTGGATCATTGACTCAATGAACAAATGAATCAATTCTTCAAGGTAACGAATCCAAAGCCCGATCGACTTTCTCAGTCGTCAGATTCTCGTGATAATCAAAATTCAGTTGAAACATCGGGGCCGTGCCGCACGAACCCAGACACTCAACTTCCGATAAAGAAAAGCGACCGTCTCCAGTAGTCTCGCCGACTTTTATTCCTAACTTGTCCGAACAGTATTTCGTTATCTTGTCGGCGCCCAGCAGCTTGCACGAGAGCGTCTTGCAAACCTGGATGTGATACTTGCCGACTGGCTTCGTCTGGATCATCGAGTAGAACGTCGCGACTTCCCAGATATCGGTGACGCGCAACTGCAGACGGTTCGCCAGATACTGAACGCCCGGCGGATCCAGATAGCCGCGCTCGCGTTGCACGATGAACATCAGCGGCAGAATGGCTGAACGCTTCACCGGATACTTCGCGAGATGCCGATCGATTTCACTTTCAACTTCTGCTGAGAAGGCGGCCGGCTCCGGCATGTGCACCGGATGATCAGGCGGCTGAATTTTGACGAGTACTTCGCCCATAGTGTTACCAGACCAGAAGCCTCAAGCGCGGATGAATGAGCCACAGATGAACACAGATACACACTGATTCTTTTCTTATCTGTGCCGATCCGTGTTTATCTGTGGCCATATGCTGCTTCGTCGACTACCGATCGATTTCCCCTAAAACGATATCCAGCGATCCGATGATCGCGACGATGTCCGCGACCATCGCGCCGCGCGCCAAATCCGGTAACGCTGACAGGTTTACAAAGCTCGGTCCGCGAAAATGAACGCGCGCCGGCTTTGGCCCACCCGTTGACTTGATATAGACGCCGAGTTCTCCCTTTGAAGCTTCAATCGGCATGTACACTTCGCCGGCCGGCACATCGAACCCTTCGGCCACGATTAGAAAATGATGAATCAGCGCGTCCATGTGCGTCTTCATCGCTTCGCGATCTGGCAGGACAACTTTCGGCGCGTCCGCTTTCACCGGGCCGGGCCGCAAACGAGCCAGAGCCTGCTGCACAATCTTGTGCGACTCATCCATCTCGCGCATGCGCACCATGTACCTGGCCCAGACATCACAGTCCGGCTCAGTGGGGACATCAAAGTCGTAAGTTTCGTAACTGCAGTAGGGATTTGCGCGGCGAATATCGAGGTCGACTCCGCTGCCCCGCAGGCTCGGGCCCGACAATCCCCAATCGATCGCATCTTCGGCTGAGATATAGCCGACGCCCTGCGTGCGCTTCTGAAAAATTCGATTACCGGTGATCAGTTTATGAAATTCCTGGACGGCATGCGGAAAGTCGTCGAGGAACTGCTTGACTCGCCGTTCGAAGCCCGCCGGAATGTCCATCATCAATCCGCCGATGCGAAAATACGAGGGCGTCAAGCGGCCACCCGAGGCCGCTTCGATCAGATTCAAAATCTTTTCGCGTTCGCGGAAGCAGTAAAAGAAAACGGTCATCGCGCCAATGTCGAGCGCATGCGTTCCCAACCACACCAGGTGCGAAGCGATCCGTTGGAGTTCACAAAAAAGGACCCGGATAGTCTGCGCGCGTTCCGGAATTTCGATCTGGAGGAGCTTTTCGACCGCCATCACATAGGCAAGGTTGTTACCGAGCGGATTGAGATAATCCATTCGATCGGTGATGACGATCCCCTGCTGGTACTTGCGGTACTCGAACAGCTTCTCCATGCCGGTGTGGAGATAGCCGATGTCCGGCGTGGCTTTGACGACCATCTCGCCGTCGAGCACGAGCTCGAGCCGTAGCACGCCATGCGTGGACGGGTGCTGCGGTCCCATCGAAATCGTCATCTGCGTGTCGAGCGGCTGATCGACGATCTCGAATTGCGGCGGAATGTTGACGGCAGTGCTCATCAGTCGTATCGGTCCTATCTGTCATATCGTCCCATGGGACCAACGGGACGTAAGGGACTAAATAGGACCTATTCCAGGCTATACGGTTCGTAACCTCGCAAAGGAAAATCTTTTCTCAATGCATGTCCCTGCCAATCATCCGGCAAAAGAATGCGGCGCAGATCCGGATGATCGTCAAAAACCACGCCAAACAAATCGAATGTTTCGCGTTCGTGCCAGTTAGCCGTGCGCCAAATACCGGAGACACTCAGCACGTGCGCATCGTCTTCGTTGAGCAGCACTTTCAAACGCACACGATGATGTTTCAACGTGGAAAATAGATGATAGTTGACTTCAAAGCGCGGCTCTTCCTCGGGCCCGCGATCAAAGCCGCAGAGGTCTGCAAGGAAATTAAACTGAAAGTCCGGCGCGGTTTTAAGCAGGGCACAGATGTTTGCGATGTGCTCGCGTGGCACGATGATCGTCGTTTCACCGAGGGCTTCGATTACTTCGCGGACCCATTCCGGGTTTTCACGCTGCAACGCCGCCGCGACTGGCGACGGCGTTATGCCTGCTGCGTTCGACTCCTGGCCTTCAGTTTGGTTCGATTGCGAATTCGGCTGTTCCATCTAACCTTCAGTCCGGGGAATCTATGTCAGAACCACCTGCGGTAGCGGGTGGGTAGCTTCAAAACGATCGCCGCTTTTCATGTCTCGACGCAATTGTATAAGGCTTCGACTCCGACCCCTGGCTTTCACCTAAACTCGAGCCGTCAGTGACCGGCAGAGTGCCCGGCGTGATCGCTTCGCGAGCTTCTTCATCCGGTGCGTCGCGGCGATCGCGAATCGATTCCTTCATCACTTTGTCCTGCAACATCATCACGGCGTGAATCAACATCTCGGGCCGTGGCGGACAACCGGGGATGTAGACATCGACCGGAACGATCTTGTCCACGCCCTGGACAATCGCGTAGTTGTCGAACACACCGCCTGACGTCGCGCACGCGCCCATTGAAATTACCCACTTCGGTTCCGGCATCTGATCGTAGATCCGGCGCAACACTGGGGCCATCTTGCGCGACACGCGGCCTGAGACGATCATCACGTCTGCCTGGCGCGGCGAAGCGCGAAACACTTCCGAACCAAATCGTGCCAGGTCGTTGCGGCCGCTGGTCGCGTTCATCATTTCAATCGCGCAACAGGCCAAACCGAAAGTTGCCGGCCAGAGCGACGACTTGCGTGCCCAGTTGATCAGCGCATCAAGCTGCGTCGTTAAGACCTCGGGCAGTGCCTCGGCGATGATGTTTTCGAGTCCCATTTTTTGTAACGCAAGTTGTTAACCTGCGATTTGTTAAGCGGCTTTCTTCTTTGCGCGCTGTCTGTCGGTCACGTCCAACAATCTCGCTTCAGCTTCCGCTTCGCGGCGCGCGTTTTCAGTCCAATCGAACGCGCCTTTCTTGATCACATAAATCAACCCGGCGGCGAGCAGTGCGATGAATATGATCATTTCAAAGAAGACGACGTTGCTCAATCCGTATTCGGGAGCAGACAAACGCCTGAACACCACGGCCCAGGGGACCAGAAAGATGACTTCAATGTCGAACAAGATAAAAATCATCGCGATCAAATAGAACTTGACCGAGAAGCGTTCGCGCGCCGATCCGACCGGGTCCTTGCCGCACTCATACGGCATCAGTTTTGTGCGCGTGCGTTTTCTTTGTCCAACCAGCTGAGACAATCCGATGAAGGTCACGGCAAATCCCGCCGCGACGACGAACATCAAAAGGATCGGCAGATAGTCAACCAGGTTAAAGCTCATGAGCTTAGCCAGGAGCAAAGTGCAAAGAGGTAAGTGCAAACTGCAGCTGACAGTTTTTCGTTTGACACTTCGCGCTTAGCTCTTTGCGCTTCGCGCATTGCTTGAGAATCATTGTACAAGCGTGATCGTAGGCCAACGATCAGAGGGTGTCAAGCTAATCAATCTCTCATTTGTAGCATCAGGAACGAATAGATTGACCGTGGAAAAATCCATGTGCTAACTTTCGCATGGCCACTCAGGAACTCTTCGTACGACCCAGCGCCAAAAGTTCAAATCAAAAGTGATCACAGGCTACAACACAGACGTGGAATTCGGTGGTGTCGTTTACCACGTGCAAACCGAAGACAAGGGATTGCAGACGCCGATCATTTTGTCGCTCGTATATATAGGCGGCGCGATCCTGGCGAGTAAACGCGCGCCTTACGATGATTTGATCGCGAGAGGTTTTGATGAACAGATTCTGGTTGAACGTCTGCAGCGCCAACACAAATTAATTTGTGCCGCAGTCCATGCGGGGCGAATCGAAGATCTGAAACGGATGAGTGAGCGTGACGCGGCGTCGAGTACGGCCGTCGCCCGCGCGAAGACTTCGACCGACGATCAAGATCGCAAATCAGACAAACATCCACCGCAGATAGATAGCTCGTCGAGCGTGGCTGACCTTGATGATGCGCCTTTATCGTTAAAGTTAGTCGACGAGCCCGAGCTGCGCGGAGGGAAATCTGTTGTGCTGAGATTGCTGGTAACTCGTCTCGCAAAGGGTGGCCGGGCGCCGGCGGCTAACGCCAGGCTGGTATTGAAAACACTCGGCACTGCTTTCGCCACCAACACGGTTGAGGCAACGGCCAATGAGCGTGGCATGGCCGCGATTTCACTTTCGCTGCCCGAATTTCGCAAAGGCCGCGCAGCCATACTCGTGCAGGCGGAAGACAATGGTGTCACTGCCGAGCTGCGCCGGATCATTCTGCCGGGCCATAACTGAGCCTGAAACACATCTTGGAAATTCAAGTAAATGGAGAGAAGCGAGAATTTTCCGTCGACCTGACGGTCGAAGGTCTGGTCCTCGCGCTAGATCTGCAACCAGCGAGAGTGGCGATCGAACTTAACCGCAGCGTTGTTCGTCGCAATCAGTGGGCAGCGACGACCCTGCAGGAAGGCGATCGAGTCGAGATTGTTCACTTCGTCGGCGGCGGGTGAGGAGCCCGACCATAAGGGAGGACTCGCTACGGCAAAGGATTGGAGGCTATGGATAAAAGCAAAGCCATCCACGAAACAACACGAAGCATCACGAACAATTATCTTCGTGTTGGTTCGTGTGGATTCGTGGATGATGCTTTTTGGCGCGCCACATCTCGAAATCAGGTTACTATCCAGAAACTTTCAAGACGTTCATTCGAAAATCTGACTAGACCGGTGTAGAGTCGTAAGTAATCTATCAACAAGGAAGATTCCGAAATTCATGTCCGCAACAGCACCAGCACTAACTGATCAATTCGAAGTAGCCGGAAAAGTATTTAACTCGCGGCTCATCATTGGCACCGGAAAATATCGCTCGCACGATGAAATGAAAGCAGCGCATCGCGCGTCGGGCGCTGAGATGGTGACAGTCGCCGTGCGGCGCGTGCCGCTCGATCGCAGCAGCGAATCGTTTCTCGATCATCTCGATCCATCTCTGCAGATTCTGCCGAATACGGCCGGCTGCTACTCAGCCGAAGAAGCGGTGCGCACGGCGCGACTCGCGCGCGAGGCTTTGAAAACTGATTGGATCAAGCTGGAAGTAATCGGCGATCAGACAACACTGTTTCCTGATAACGAGCAGACGCTGGATGCGGCGCGCACGCTAGCCAAAGAAGGATTTATCGTTCTGCCCTACTTTACCGACGATCTGATTGTCGCGAAGAAACTACTTGACGCTGGATGTCCGGCAGTGATGCCTTTGGCGGCGCCAATCGGCTCAGGACTTGGAATCCAAAATCCTACCAACCTGCGCATCATGCGCGAACAACTTCCCGACGCGACGATCATCGTCGACGCCGGCGTTGGCACTGCCAGCGACGCCGCGATTGCGATGGAACTCGGCGCCGACGCCGTCTTGATGAATACGGCAATCGCTGAAGCAAAGGATCCTGGGAAGATGGCAGAAGCGATGAAGCTTGCTATTCAAGCCGGAAGGCTCGCTTACATCTCCGGGCGAATGAGTAAGCGGCTTTATGCCAGCGCGTCGAGTCCGGTTAGTGGAGTCGTTCGTTAATTCCCGGTCGCAGAAGTATCTAACCGTACCTTGCTGTTGTTCTTGCAGAGCGCTCAAAAAAGTGGTAAATGACGCCCGTCGAACCCGGGGAGTCCTCGCGTCAGTTCAACCACTTCTCATAAGGAGCAAGAAATGAAAACGATTCTTCGTCCAATGATGGCAGCGTTGTTTCTATTGGCGTTCACGATGCCGCTGTTCGCGCAAAATCCGAACGTGGCGATTCGCTTTGAAGCGACGCACGGCAAAGGTGAATATTGCGCCAAAGGAACGCTCAAGAACCTGCGAACTACAGATATCGGCGTGAGCTACATCGAACTCTGGGTCTACGATGCGAAGAGCTGTAAGAGGGTTTGTCTCACCCGCAAGGTGATCAATCAGAAGGTCAAGCCGTGCGACACGGTAGACTTTGAACTCTGCTGCAAGAACATGTCGCCGGCGTTTGTTGACGGCATCTATTATGTGCGCGTGCACCACAGCGCCGGAATCAACGAAGCGTGGGGCTTCGCATAGCAAGCGTTGAAGTCATGGCGACGGGATAGGCGTGCGGCGATCGATGAAGAGCATGGCTACGCTCGTCTGCCATGTATCTCGGTCGAGAGTGAACATAGAAGAGTAGCTGGTGCTGCAGCTGCAAAGGTTCGCTGCTGTGCCGGTATTGCGCGGACTCACCGCAGCAGCAGTGAAGTCGCCAGTAGCCGCCGGACCATTCAAGCCGATGTCCTGGCAACCGCTCTGTTTTCTCTGAGCGGAGGTGGTGTTGTTTGATGGACCCGGGGCATTGTCCGAGGTGGAAGCGCCTTCGCGGCAGATCGCAGTTGATCCGTAACCCACAAAATCAAGAATGGTACTGCCCGTCGGGCAACTGGTTCTACTTAATGCCCCAGTGCCGTTAACCAGCGCCACCCTCCCTGCGCCTGCGGCCAGGTCGATCGTGCCAGTCGTCAAATCTGGACCTGGCAAGGGACTTCCGACCGCGCCCCCGGTAGCCTCCTGGATTAGATAATAGTGTCCTGCTTGCAACGTGACGTTGGGGAGAGTAGTCACGCTGTAGGTCCCTGTCGTACCGGTTGCCGGAGCGTATTGAACTGATAGTCCATTCAAACTTATCGGCGAGTCGCCCCTATTGAAGATCTCGATGAAATCATTTGTGTAGGTCGCACTCGAATTACCACCTCCGCCGTAAATCTGACTAATTACCAACTTCGTTCCGTCATCGTCAGTGATTGAACCTTGGCCCTGATTATCACCAAACACCGCATTAGTTGGATTAGACAAATTCACCACGAACGTTTCGCAGATTGCTTCGTTTGTCGTGTCGCCACTGACCAGCACCGTAATGGTCTTACTGGTTTCGGTGGGAGCGAAGGTCAGCGTGTTGTTATTTGATTGATAGTCCGAAGGGGCTTTTGCCGTGCCGTCTGCGGTGGCGTAATCAACGGTTATTGTTTGCGTGCTCGGCGCTGAAAGCGAGACCGTGAAAATGGCGGACGTACTGCCCGCTCCGCCATTGCCTTCCGTTACGGTAACGTCGTTAATGGATATTGTGGGATTCGGTGACGCATCGTCATTCTTGATCGTTCCTTGTCCCGTCCCATCCAGGATTGTTGCCGTTGATGAGACACTGCTTAGATTTACTGTGAATGTCTCATCTGGTTCGAAGGTCGTATCCCCATTAATCGTAACTGGAATCGTTTTCGTCGTGTCGCCCGGATTGAAAGTGAGTGTTCCGCTCGCCGCTACATAGTCGCTGTCCGCCGTCGTGGCGCTGCCATCCGCGGTCGCATAATTCACGGTCACAGTCTGTCCACTCGCGGCTGAGAGACTGACCGTGAAGGTTGCGGTACTCTGGCCACTATCGCCCTCCGTGATATTTGGCAAGTCATTGATCGAGAGTGATGGCGTTGGATCGTTATCAGTAATAGTTCCTAATCCCTGATTGTCCAGAATTGCCGCGTTTGTCGCGTTGGAAAGATTTACAAAGTACGTTTCGTTAACCTCATCCAAAGTGTCTCCATTGACGGCAATCGTCACCGGCTGAGTAGTAATACCTGGATTGAAAGTTAGCGTGCCGCTGTTCGTCTGATAGTCTGCGCCGGCTGTTGCGGTCCCGTCTGCGGTTGTGTAAGCAACCGTTACGGTCTGCGCGCTTGAGGCGGAAAGCGTCACGGTAAAATTCGCGTTAAGCGTGCCGCTATCTCCTTCGGTTACGGTGACATCGTTGATTGTAATATCCGGTCTGAATCCGGTCGTGCAATCGTTCGCCGCTGATGCGCTGTTGCGCGGCATGGCGGAAGCAATACTGAAGTCGGTAGCGTTGTCGTTCGTATCAACGCATCCGCCTGATTTTCTGAAAGCAGCGGTAGCATTCCCGGGCGCCGCTGTCGGGCCAGTGCCCTCGAAACAGTTAGCAGTGCTGCCATAGCCAACTTCGTCGATCAAGCCGAGCGGACACTGGCTGGTTAAGGCGCTGGCGTTTGATACCAGGGCGACCTTGCCCGCACCTGCGGTCATCGAAATTGTTCCCATCGCGTCGGGCGTGGGGAGATTGGTTGTACCGCCGGCTCCCTGATCTTCCTGCACAAGGAAGTAATGACCCGGAGTCACGACGCATGGACCAGTCGGACAGATCGGAGTGACCGACCAGGTTCCGGTGCTGGTGGCGGACGCGTATTGAACGGACCACCCGGCAAGATCAACCGTGACTATGCTGCGATTGAAAATCTCAATGAAGTCGTTCTTGTAAGTTGAGCCACTGTTGCCGCCACCGCCGTAAACCTGGCTGATGACCATTAACGCACCATCATCATTTTGAATCGTGCCGGTCCCCTGACTCGTGGAGATGGTCGCGCCGCCGCCTGAGGGATTAGAGATGTTGACGAAGAATGTTTCATCCGGCTCGGGTGATGTGTCCCCATTCACGGTTACATCAAAAGTGTAAGTCGTCTGGCCCGCAGGAATAGTTGCTCCGGTCACGCTGCGCGCGACATAGTCGCCGCTCGCGGATGTCGCAGTTCCGTCCGCCGTCGCAATGTCGAAGGTGATCCCGCCCGCCGGTGCCGCCAGCGTCGAAGTTACGGTGAAGGTAAATGTGGTCGTGCCGCTGTTGCCTTCATTCGCCGAAACGTTGTTGATGCTCAGCACCGGACTATCATCGTTTTGGATTGTGCCCTGACCCTGATTGTCCGTTACCGTCGCGCCGGAAACGTTCGTTACGTTAACCAGGAAAGTTTCATTCGGTTCGATATTGGTGTCGCCGTTTACGGTGACGTCGAACGTGTACGAGCTAAGACCGGTACCAATTGTCTGGCTGGTGAGACTGCGAGCCACATAATCGTTGTCAGCTACCGTCGCCGCGCCGTCTTGCGTGGCGATGTCGAAGGTCACGGGCGCCGGCGCCGCGGTCGATAGATTCACTGTGAAGCTGAATAGTTTTGTTCCGGAGTCTCCCTCGAGCAGTGACACGTCGGTCACCGAAAGCGCCGGCAGGTCATCATTCTGAATTGTGCCCGTCCCCTGGCCATCGGTGACATTCGCACCGACGACATTCGTCACGTTCACAGAGAAGTTTTCATCAGGCTCGACGTTGTTGTCGCCGTTGATGTTGACGCTGAAGGTGTAGGTCGTTTGTCCCGCTGGAATAACTTGATTCGTTAGAGTCTTTGCCACGTAGTCATTGTTGGCCGTCGTAGCAGTGCCGTCGGCGGTCGCGATGTCGAAACTTACGTCGGCTCCCTGCGCCGGCGCGGACAGACTGACAGTGAAGGTGACCGTTACCGTTCCGCTATTTCCTTCGGTGACCGTTACATCGTTAATCGAAAGATTCGGCGCAGCGCCGCCCGCGCAGTTATTGGCGGGTGAACTGGAATTGCGCGGAGAGGGCGTGGACGTAAAGAAATCGCTCGCATTATCGTTTGTGTCGGTGCAGCCGCCGGCCTTGCGGACATCGGCGATCGTGTTGTTACTCAGAGTAAACGCCGAGGGACCGCTGCCTTCGTAACAATGATTGGCCGTCGCCGCAGTGCCGGCGTAACCGACGAAGTCGACAACATTCGTGGGATTGAATGGCTGCGTGCCGTCGTCACCGGGACAATTGCCGTTAAGAAGAGTAGTGCCTGATACGAGGGCGACTTTTCCTGCGGTCGTACTCGTTATGTTAAAGCTGGTACTTCCGGTGGCGTCCGGAGTCGGCAGCGAAGCCCCGGCACCGCTGGCGCCTTCTTTAATCAGGAAGTAACGTCCCGGTAAAAGCGTGCCCGACGTTAAATCAGTCTTGACCCATGTCGATCCCGAAGTGCTGAGGAACTGCACCGAATGCGGCGTCACTGAGAAGTCAACAGTGGTGTTGCCGCGATTGAACAGTTCGATGAAGTCGTTTGTATACGTCGCATTCGTCAACCCGCCGCCGGGATAAACCTGGCTGATGACGAGATTTGCAACATCATCGTTCTGAATCGTCCCGACGCTTTGCGGATCACCGATGGTCGCGCCGCCGGTGGCGTTGCTGAGATTTACGAAGAAGGTTTCATCCGGCTCAACCAGCGTATCGCCATTGATCGTGACGCTGATCTGTTTCGGCGCGTCGCCTGAGTTAAAGGTCAGCGTGTTACTCGCCGATTGATAATCGCTTCCCGCCGTCGCGGTGCCGTTTGCGGTCGCAAAATCGACGGTGACGGTGTTGCTGCTCGCCGGCGTGAGCGTGACGGTGAAATTCGCGGTAGTTGTTCCGCTGTCGCCTTCGGTAATGGTTGCATCGCTGATGAAGAACGTCGGCGTGACCGGCGCCGCATCGTCGTTAGTGATCGTGCCCGCGCCCTGATTATCCGAGATCGTGGCGTTCACGGGTGTGGTTAGATTTACAAAGAAGGTTTCGTTCTGTTCGAAATCCGTATCACCGTTAACGAGCACCGTCACTGTCTTCGTCGTGTCGCCGGGGTTGAAAGTCAGCGTGCCGCTGGTCGCTTGATAATCTGACGGCGACGTCGCCGCGTTGTCAGCGGTCGCGTAATTTACTGTCACCGTCTGGCCGCTGGCTTTCGACAGCGCGACTGTGAAAGTCAGAGGCGTTGTGCCGCTGTCACCCTCGGCAACGCTCACATCATTAATCGAAATCGAAGGCGCCGGATCGTTATCATTGATCGTGCCCTGACCCTGATTGTCGATGATGACTCCATTCACCGCGTTCGAAAGATTCACAAAGAAAGTCTCGTTTGTTTCGTCGAGGGTGTCTCCGTTGACCAGCACGGTGATCGTCTTCGTCGTGTCGCCCGGATTGAAAGTGAGCGTGCCGCTGTTTGCCTGATAATCAGCCGGAGCAGTCGCGGTCCCGTCAGCCGTCGCAAAATCAATGGTCACGGTCTGGGCGCTGGTCGCGGTGAGACTGACGGTGAAGCTCGCATTGATGGTTCCGCTGTTGCCTTCGGTGACCGTCACATCGTTGATGATGATTTCCGGCTTGCAATCGCCGGTTGCTGAAGCGCTGTTGCGCGGATTCGGTTGCGCGACAAAGAAATCACTCGCGTTGTCGTTAGTGTCGACACAGCCGCCGGCCTTGCGAAAGCCGGCAGTCGTGTTTGAAAGATTCGCCGTCGGCGCGGTGCCTTCGTAACAATGACCGGCAGTGGTGCTCGTGTCTCCATATCCGACAAAGTCCGCAATGGTCGTGCTGAGAGGGTTGAAAGGCGACGTTCCATCATCGCCGGGACAAGCAGTTGACGAAAGCGATGTTGTGCCCACGACCAGCGCGACTTTTCCTGAAGTGCTCGCCAGAGCAATCGTTCCCGTCGCATCGGGCGAGGGAAGTGCCACGCCATTAGTTGTACCGCCTGACTCCTGCACGAGGAAATAACGATGGGGCGCAATGATGCCGGTCGTCAGATTCGTCTTGTTCGATCCGAAATTCGAACCGACACTCGCGTACTGAACAGAATACGGCGTTAGCGAAAAGTCGACGGTGGTAGTGCCGCGATTGAATATCTCGACAAAGTCGTTGCGGAACTGCGCGCCTGAATTATTTCCGCCGCCGTAAGCCTGACTGATGACCAGGCTCGCAGTGTCATCATTAACGATTGTTCCGGTCGCCTGCGGATTTCCGTTCGCGCTGGTGATTTTGACGAAGAAGGTTTCGTTCAGCTCGACCAGGGTGTCGCCGTTGACGGTGACATCGAAGTTGTACGTCTGTTGGCCGGCCGGAATCGTTTGGTTCGTCAAGCTCCTGGCAGTGTAATCGCCGGGCGCGACCGCCGTGCTGTCCTGCGTCGTAATGTCGAACGTGATGCCGCCGGCGGGAGCGGGCAAAGACGAGGTGACGGTGAACGTGAATGTCGTCGTGCCGCTGTCGCCTTCATTCTGCGAGACGTCGGCGATGGACAGCACCGGGCTATCATCGTTGACGATCGTTCCCTGGCCCTGCCCATCCGCGACTGTCGCTCCCGAAACATTGGTAGGGTTCACAAAGAAAGTCTCATTTGGTTCGATCGTCGCATCGCCGTTAACAGTTACTGCGAACGAATAGGTCTGACTGCCGGCAGGAATTGTCTGTGCTGTTAAGGTGCGCGCGATGTAATCGTTATTCGCAACCGTCGCGGTGCCATCCTGAGTCGCAATATCAAAAGTCACCCCACCAGCCGGCGCCGGATTCGAAAGGCTGACAGTGAACACAAATGTTGTCGTGCCGCTATTTCCTTCGCTTTGCGAAATATCGTTAATCGAGAGCGTGGGGTTCACTGAGAGGACCGACGCGCCTTGTTGCGATCCAGCTCGCGCGCGAATTGTTGTGTCGCCTGATGCCAGAGCCGTCGCAGTTGTCGTCTGGCCGGTGGTTGGCGCTGGCGTCGCTTTGCTCGTATCGCTCGAGTCCCAAATGAACGAGACGTTCTGGATCTCGATCTCGGAACCGCCTGAATTATTGAAAGCATGAGCGATGAACGACTGGGTCGCCCCGATGTTAGCGCGGGCCGTGGTCGGCAAGACTTCAATGCGAGTGACGGCCGGCGAACCGAACGGCGTACCGTCCGTACGTGTGCCGGGCGAGAATGTTCGGCCGGCAGCGTTCGTTGCGGTGTCGTGCGCGACAAATGATCCGCCAGTGCTGCCGGGGTCTGCGTCGGGTGATCGCGTCAATGCTTGATCGCTGGGTGCGGGAACGCCGCTCGATCCGCCATAAGTCTGCGTGGCAATGATTACATCGCTGCTCGCAATCGAGAGCTTCACGTTCACTGTGTCGCCAGTGTCGTTCAAGCTCAACGAACTGGTGGTGAAAATAAGCGCGCCACCAAATGCCGGATCATTCACCGGCGGATTGCCGCCGCCAAAGATGACGACCGCGCGTCCGGCTGCCAGCGTCGTGTTCGCCGGGAAGGTGAAGCGATTGCTCGTCGCGTCAGCCACGACGACACCCGAGACATCGACTGCATTGCTCGAGTTGTTCAGCAGCTCAATAAACTCATCATCATCCGAATCGCGCACGCCGTCGCGGTTAGCGTCGCCTTCGATCGCTGTCGTGGCCGTGTTGTCAGGAGCAACGTCGGCATTAATCTCGTTGATGACGAGTGGTATCTGGACATTCAGTGTCGCTGTGCCTGAAGCGGTACCGCCCGATCCATCGGGCGTCGATGCCGTAATCGTGACACCGCTAATGCCGACGCCGCGCGCAAGTCCTGCCGAATCGACAGTTGCGATGTTTGTGTTGCTTGAACTCCAGGTGAAGGTGACGCCGCTGAGCGGTTGATTGTTCTGATCGAATGCGCTCGCGGTAAATCCCTGAGTGCTGCCTCGATTGATTGTCGCAGTCGCCGGCGCGACATCGATGCGGCTGACTTTCGGAATCACGTTAAGCGTGGCTGAGCTGTTGAGCGTCACACCGCCGCTCGTCGCGGTTGCCTGGATGTGGGCCGTGCCCTGATTGCGTCCAGTGACGTTCGCGGTCGCGACACCGTTTGAAGGGTTCGTGCTGGTTGAATCAACGGTCGCGACAGTTGTGTTGTCAGAAGCAAAGTTGATCGCTACGCCCGTCATTGTGCGGCCGTATTCGTCAATGGCGCGCGCCGTGAACTGTGTATTTTGTCCGGCGGCGATGCTGTTCGACGAGGGTGAGATCGTCACACTCGTCAGGTGGCCCGGACAATTGCCGAAAGGAGTTCCATCGAGTCTCAACCCTGGCGAGAAACGCCGGCCATTCGCAGCAGCTGGAGTACTGTGCGGCACGAAACTGCCCGTGATGTCCGGTGAACGCGTCAGTGATTGCGAGCTGTTGCCATCAAGTCCGGTCGAACCACCGTAGGAAAACTGGGTGATGAGATTTCCGGCAGAGTCGCGAACCAGGATAGTCAACCCGGTGTTGGTGAGCGAGAGCCCGCTGGACGCTGACGTTGCTTTGAAAATCTGCGCGCAGCCAAAGACAGGATCGATTGGGTTGAAGGTTCCGCCGCCGAAGATGACGAGCGCTTCTCCTGCGGCGACCGATGTGCCGGAAGGGAAAGTAAACCGAGTCGTCTCAGTCGTGCTGCCGGTGGCGCGAGTCTTGATGGTCCACCCGCTGACGCCAATCGTGTCGCCGGCACTTCCATTTACCAGCTCGACGAACTCATCCTGCGTGCCGTCGCGCACGCCATCGTGATTAGCATCGCCCGCGTCGCCGGTGGGCGGATCGGCGAGTACTTCATTAATGAGAATCGCGCGACTCGGATCGCCGGTGAAATTAATAGTGACCGGATTGCTTTCACGTCCATCTGAAATGACTGACAAATTCACCGCGCCCGCGCCGCGTAAATCTGATGGCACGCGCACGTGAACTTCATCCAGGCCCGGCATGTCTGTCGAGGCGAGCACGGCTTCCGCAGAAACGATGCGACCGCCAATCGAGACATTCGTCTGCGCGCCATTGCGCGCGCCGGTCGCGAAAATAGTTAGGCGCAGATTACCGCTGGTCGGATCGAATGGCCCTTCCTGCAGCGTGTCGGAATTCAAAATCAATCCTTCGCCGATGCCGTCGCCGGTCTTCGTGAAAATGCCGGGAGCCGCTCTCAGCGTAGTCACATTCAGGCGTGCCGGGAAATTTTCTGAGTTGGTAACGATAACTTCAGCCGTTCCGATCTCAGTTTGCGCGGGGACGAGAAAATTAACTTGAGTAGGCGAGACGAAAAAGATTTGCGCCGCCCTGCCGTTAACCGTCAGCCGCGTCCCGGCAACGCTGGTGGGGAATGTTCCGTCAGCTAAACGCTGCGATTGGGCGGTCGTGTTGGCGAGATTCGCCCCCTGGGCGGCGGCAATGCTGTTCGGGGCCACCGCCTTTGTTGCTGACGGTTCGTGACCAAGCGAAGCATCGTTGAGAATTGCTGTCAGTGCGCCTGACGGCGGCCGCGCCGGCGGAGCGAGCGCATAAATCTCAGAGTTGTTTTCTGTTCCACTGGTCGTGACCGCGCCGGAAAGGACTCGCGGATAGTTGAATGCGACGATCGATCCATCGTCATTCAATGACGAAACAACGTCCGCAGTAGCACTCGAGGGCCCGTTGGTAATCTTCGAAAAGCTCGCCGTGGGAAGATCGTAAACGTAGAGTTCCACGCCCCCGTCTGAGTTGCTGCCCGCGCCACTGACTGTGCGTCGTGCCGCAAATGCGATGCGCGAGCCGTCACCGCTGATGGTCGGATGAAGAGGAACTTCGGTGACGCGCGCGCCCAGCGAGGTGATTTGACGTACGCTTCCGCCCGTGCGGGCGTCCGCGAGAAACACCTGCGTAGTGTTCGTTCCAGTTTCCGCTGAATAAACGACACGCGTTCCGTCATCGCTGATCGCACGTCCGTAGGTCATCGCGAGCGACTGCACGTTCGCAGCCAACAGAGCGGTCGGGCCAGGTCCGAAACGAGGTTGCTTCAACAAATCACGCGCCGTGGCCGGCGATGTTCCAGGGTCGCGAATGTAGGCAACAGTCGAGCCGTCGCCGCTGATCTTCGCGTCACTAAAACCGACTATGCCCGATGAATTCGTTAACTGTGTGAATGACGCGGCAGTCGTGTCGTAAACAAAGATCTCCAGATTGCCGTCACTGTTTTGACTCGCGAGGTCGCGATTCGATGAAAACGCGATGAACCGTCCGTCGTCCGAAATTGAGGGTTGAAAGTTTCCATTTGTAATTCGGTTAGCGAGGCTGCCGGGTGAGGTATTCGTGACCTGAATCAGTTTTGCGCCATCGAACAGAAAAATTTCCGAGTTGCCATCCGTGTTGGTTCCCAGCGGATCGTCTTTCGAGGCGAAAGCTATTCGCGACCCGTCCTGGGAAACCGCGGGCGCCACTGCGCGCGAACCGGCCATCTGAAAAAAAGCAGCCGGGTCGCTGCTGATGCTCGCGCGAATTGCGCGGAAATGATCGCTGCCGCCGGCTGCGGCCAGGTCTTCGGTGGATTCAAAACCGATGACTCTGCCGTCGCCGCTGATCGATGGATTGAGATTTATTCCTTCTTCCGATGTCGTAGTAATACGGCGAAGCGTGCTTGACTGGGCGCGCCCGCTGCGCAATGCGAACAGGCACACTACGAACGTTCCGAGAAGAATCAGGGCGAGTAGACTGTTGCGATTCACGGGACGATGTGGCACGCGCATCTTGCGCGTGAATCACGGGCGGGACGCCCGTGCCACTCTTTCAACTTCGGGCAATAGAATTTTGCGCGGGAATTCTACATGGTTTTGCGGTAATTACAACGAAAGAGTATGTGCATCGCGGGCCAGACTGGGTTAGGATTCCGATCATGCTAATTGGGTGCACGTTGATTGAGAGGAAGCCAATACGATGAAGATTGCGATCGCCGGCGGTAGCGGATTGGTCGGCTCTGCTTTGATTCCAATCTTGCAAAGTCATGGAAACCAAATTACTCGTTTGGTTCGCTCATCTCCGAAACCGGGAGAAATTGAATGGCATCCGAATCAGGATAAAGTCAGCGCCCTGAGCCTGGAAGGCTTTGAGACAATCATCAATCTCGCCGGCGAGAATATTGCCGGCGGGCGTTGGACCGACGATCAGAAGCGGAAGATTCGCGACAGCCGGATGAATGGTACGCACCTGCTGAGCGAAGCGATCGCACAGATGAAGTCAAAGCCCCGCGTCTTCATTTGCGCGTCGGCCACCGGCATCTATGGCGATCGCGATGATGAAACTCTCGATGAGCAGAGTGAGTCAGGCGGAGGGTTTCTGGCGGGCGTCTGTCGCGAATGGGAGCAGGCAACTGAGCCCGCGAGTAAAGCGGGCGTCCGCGTCGTCAATCTTCGTATGGGACCAATCCTGGCAAGGGACGGCGGGATGCTTTCAAAGTTGCTGACGCCATTCAAAATGGGAATGGGCGGCAAAGTTGGATCAGGAAAGCAATACATCAGTTGGGTGGCGCTTGAGGATGCGGTGAATGCGATCAAGCTGGCTATTGATGATGAATCAATCCGCGGCCCGATTAATATCGTCTCCCCAAATCCGGTAACGAATGAAGAATTCACCAAGACACTGGGGCACGTATTGAACCGCCCCACGGCGCTGGCGATGCCGGCGTTCGCCGCGCGTCTGGCGTTTGGTGAGATGGCTGACGAAATGCTGCTTGCGAGTCAGAAGGTTATGCCGAAAAGACTAATTCAGGCAGGCTTTCAATTTCAGTATCCTACATTGGAAAGCGCGATGAGGAAATATGTTGGGTGATGTCCCAGTGGCCATCTTGACGGGACTCATTTCAATCCGTAACCTATTCGTAGTTTGGAGGTTGCAATGGGAAAGACTTCATATCACGTAATCCCTACCCCTAAGGGGGGGTGGGCGGTAAAAAAAGAGGATGTGTCGCGCGCGTCCAGGCATTTTGAGACTCAGGCTGATGCGATTGACTGGGCAAGAGAAGAGGTTAAAAAAGGCGGCGGAGAGTTTGTAGTTCACAAAGAAGATGGCACGATCAGGCGCCGTGATAGCTATGCGGGCAGTCCTTCCGCGCGAGATGGAGCGCGCCCTTGAATCCGTATGCCTCCCAAACGCGACTCTTTCGATCGTAACGTCTTCATAAACTGTCCATTTGATCGCGACTATTACTCTCTGCTGCGCCCATTACTTTTCACGATTACCTACCTTGGATTTAATCCGCGAATCGCGCTAGAGAGTTCTGACTCAGGTGAGATGCGGATTGAAAAAATCTGCGCACTGATCAAAGGCTCAAAGTACAGCGTTCACGACCTATCACGATTGAAGGCGGCACGAACAGGCGAATTCTATCGGCTAAATATGCTTTGAGCTTGGAATCGACTATGGCGCTCGACGGCTGGCCTCTGCCCGTCTTCGCACAAAGCGATTTTTGATTTTGGAGGAAGGCCCGTACAACTATAAACGTGCGCTCTCCGATATTTCAGGTGTAGACATAAAGTCGCACTCAAACAAACCCACTAGAATTGTTCAGGCGATCCGTAACTGGTTTGTAGAAACAGTTGGAATGACGGGAGTCGAGAGTCCAACAGGCATTTGGTATAAGTTCACGGATTTTGCGTCCGACTTTAGCAAGCATCGCCGCGCAGAGGGATTTTCTAGAGAGGATCTGAATATGATGCCGATCCCAGAATATTTGGATTTCATACGAACATGGATTAGTCGCGCATAAATCGGAACACATCCACGCCAAGAGTTCCCTAACGCGTGGGCGGGTTGTATAGACATTCATCCTAGCGCAACGATGAGACGGCCGACGGTTGATCTAGCAACTCCCTCAGCTACCACCGCCCCCCGAAATATCCAAATTCTTTTGCACCAACCGATTCAAGGTGTCAGGCACCAGCCGCTCAGCAAAGCCGGCGAGAAACGACCAAATGATCAGCAGCGAGTAAGCGATTCCGCTCCGCGGGCCGGTTTGTTGTAAGAAATCTCTGATTTGCAGGACGGCCGTACGTGGACTAGGCACCGGAGTTGGGATTGGAACGGGAGTTGGCGATTGGGATTTTTGAGCTTCCGTTTGATTGGGGATCGATGAGCCAGGACTCGACGAACCTTTCGCCTCTGGTGTTGCTGATCCCGCTGGCGTCGCAGTGGCGAGTTGGGTTGCCGAGGGAGTCGCCGACGGTCCCTTAGACGCCTGCGGGGTTGCGGCGGGCGTGGGAGCCGCGGTCGCGGAATTCCAGCCAGGGGTTACGATCGTTGGAAAGACTGAACCGTTTAGTATGCCGGCTGCGAAAAGGACGAAAAGCAACGATGCGAAGATGGCGCCATAAATCGGTGACAGAAGGATTCCACGCCATCCGTTGGTCATCGCCGCCAAATTGAACAGAGCGTCGCCATCGGTCGGAGCGGCCTGGATCCGCTGCAACATGCTCACGCATCCTCCCACGATGCCGGCTAGCGCGACGGTTAGGACTGTGACCACCACTGACGAGTAGTCGGCGACTCCGGATATGAAGAAGGTGCCCGTGATGTTCGCGGCGATCGCTAATGCAATCACAACGACCACGCCCCCGGTCAGGAGCACAGCTTTTTTCGTGAGGTCATCGCGCAGCGCTTCACGCGCCGGCAACAGCGAGTAGTACAGATAGAATTTACTAAGCAGGTATTTGATGTCCGCGCGCAGTTCGCGTTCGATGAGCACGTTTGGCTTGGGAGGTTGAGCGTCCGGATCAACCTGGATAGCTCCTAAATCCAAAGGCTTTGAAGCTATGTACTCGTCATACTCTTTCTGACCCGCCACGCTACGATACTTCGTGCGAGCATCATAAGCTTTACGAATCAAACTCTCGGGCGGCCGCTGATCCACCAGAGTCAAATCGAAGGTGTAGATGTCGCTCCAGGTTAAATCGTGTTTCCGTCGCCGCTCATGAAGCTCATCCAGCAGGTTGATGACATTTGCATCGGTAATGGAGGGTTTGAGGGCGATGTACTCGCTATACAGGTGATCAAAAAAGAGTCTCGCATACGGCGGCACCGGCTTATTCATAAGGTTGTGGTTTCTATCTTTACGTTTCTCCATTTTTGTCGCCTCCTGAGAGAGATGCGAGTCCCGTACGGATGGAATATTTATTGAACTCACGTTTCTTTTAATGAGCTGATCGCTCCGGAGGAGCGGCCTAAGCTTGAACTGAAGGACTTGAGACTGCGGGAGATTGTCTCACTTGTTAGGAACTTGTCAATCCCCTTTGGATTTGCTCCCTCTCCCTTTGGGAGAGGGCTGGGGTGAGGGCTTAACGAGAGAGAGCTAGAGTTTTAATTGTCTTGTTTGGTCGCGCTCGCAGAGGGTTGAAAAGAAGTGTCGGCGCACCCGCTAGACCCTCACCCCTACCCTCTCCCAAAAGGAGAGGGAGATTTCATATCCAACCGGATACGTTCTCACCACAACACCAGCGCCAGCACAAAACGAAACGCGCCCGCGCCCATCAGAACCCAGAACGCATTTGGCCGGTAGCGCAAAAGAATTACGACAATTACGACGGTCATCGCCGCGCCGATGAGGCTGTGAATGCCTGAGCGCGCGACGCTCCAGGCGGCGGCCGCCAGCAGGCCCGTGACTGCGGGTGCGACTCCGCGCAGGAATGCCTGCATCTGGCGGTTGGTTCGGAAGCGTCTGAATGATGATCCGGCGGCGATCGTCATCAGGAATGAAGGCAGGAAAACACAGAGGGTGGAGAGGACTGCACCGGGAGTGCCGGCAACTCGATAACCGACAAACGTCGCCATGATCAAAACCGGCCCGGGAGTTATCTGGCCCAACGCGGTGGCGTCGGCGAACTCCTGATGATTCAACCAGTGATGAGAGTTGACGACTTCGTTTTCGATTTCCGGAATCATCACATAGCCGCCGCCGAAGGTGACCGCGCCAATGCGAAGAAAGATAAACGACACGGAAAGCGCCAGACCTAATTTAGCAATCAGCGGGATGGCCGGAAACAGAAAGGCTTTTCTGCTTTGTGGCTCAACAGCTTCTGTGATTAGTTCGTCATCAAGTTCGGCTTCCGGCGTTTGCGTCACGAGCCCTTCGCTCATTTCACGCAGCCGCTGCTCAGCCATTGCCTCCGTCAAATACCCGCCGTAAAACTTGTGCGGCTTGGTTCGTCGTCGCCGGCTAAGACGTTCGCGGATTCGCTGTTGCCGTCGCGTGGCAATACCACGAATGCGATCGAGTCGCGGCAGACGTGGCTCGACAAAAGACTCGATGCCGATTCCGATCAAGCCGGAAATCAAAATGACTTCGACGACGGTGGCCCGCAGCAGGATGACTGCCGCGAACGACAGCACGATCAGGATGCGCTGCCATGATTTGCTGGAGGTGTGCCGGCCCATGCGCCAGGCGGTGACCGCGATGAGGGCGACGACGGCCGCATTGAATCCATGAAATAGCTGTTCAGTATTTGGGAGCGCGCGAAAGCGATCATAGAAAACAGCGAGTGCGATCATCATCAGCATCGAAGGCAGAATGAATCCCGCCAGCGAAACGCTCGCGCCACGCCAACCGCGAACCCGAAAGCCGATGTAGGTGACTGCGTTGCCGGCGCTGGTGCCGGGCAAGCTCTGGCCCAGCGCTAAGGCTTCGACAAAGTCGTGCTCCCCCAGCCAACGGCGTTCCAGCACCACCAGGTGCCGGATCTGTGCGAGGACGGCGAAGCCTCCGCCGAAACCACTGACGCCGATTTTTAGGAATGAAAGAAAGAGGCCGCCGAGAGTCGCGGTCCGTGAGATTCGTTTTAGTCTTCGCTGTTCGTAGCGCGCGCGAGTCTTGATTTTATGAACGCGCGGATGACCGTGAGTTTTCTTAACGCCTCTCGTCTGTGACACTGCGTGCGTCAGTGTACCAGAAGCAATCCACAGATTTCACAGATTACACAGAAAGGAAAAAGCATTAGCCACAAAAAGGCACAGAAGCCACAAAAATCTTTCCGATCGTAACGTTCAAGTGCGTCACTACGATCAATATCTCAGATGTGACTGGCGGTGTTGAGTTACTTTTGTGCTTTCTGTGCCTTTTTGTGGCTATTCTTTATCTGTGTAATCTGCGTAATCTGTGGATTGTTTCATGCAGCAGGCGCTGCGGCTTCCTTCTGCGAGCTAAATTCAGGCAGCACGCTGAAAACTTCCAGCGCGTACTTCACGTTTCCAAATGGCGCTGAGACTTGCACGCCCTGGATCAAGTCGCGCACTTCGGCGAGAGACTCGCGCGCGATCTTCAATCCTTCGTCGCGCCCGGCTTCTTTACTAATCGCTGACGCAGCGCGCATACGGTCCATGATCTCAGGCGTGACGTGCACGCCGGGCACTTCATTGTGCAGGAACTCTGCATTGCGGAAGGAAACCAGCGGCCAGATGCCGGCGACGATTGGAATGCGACAGTGCTCAATACGCTTGAGAAAGTCACGCAACTGCTGAACATCGAAAACCGGTTGCGTAATCGCGTACTCCGCGCCCGCTTCGATCTTCCATTCAAAGCGACGCAACTCTTCCTCCATGTTCACCGCACCGGGATTAACACCTACGCCAATTGAGAACGAAGTCGGCTCGCCGATTGGATTGTTGCCGATGTCCAAACCGTGATTCAGTTTGTTCACCATGTTCGTCAAGCCAATCGCATCGATGTCGAAAACCGCGGTCGCGTCCGGATAAGGACCCATCTTCGGCGGGTCACCCGTTATCAAAAGTAGATTTCGCACGCCCAGGGCCTGGGCCCCCAGGATGTCCGACATCATTCCCAAAAGGTTGCGATCACGACAGCAGTAATGCAGCACTGCTTCGATTCCGATTTGCTGTTGCACCATTACGGCGGTGGCCATCGCGCCCATGCGCGTCTGCGCCCGGGGGCCATCGGGAATATTTACGCCATCAACGCCGGCGTCTTTGAGAAGACGAATCGCATCGAGTGTCTTCGCCGGGCTGCATCCTTTTGGCGGCAGGACCTCGACCGTAGTGACGAATTCACCCCTGGCGATTTTCCGGGCCCAGTTCGATCGTTCTTCCGCAGGGACGACGGTTACGTCGGGCGGCTTCAATTCATGCACGCTGACCTTTACGGCCTCAGCAACAGAGACTTGTTGAGTGCGCGGATGAAACTGCCGGATTGCGTCGGCGATCATCTTGATATGCGCGGGTGTCGAGCCGCAGCATCCGCCAACGAACTTAGCGCCGGCCTGAATGATGCGTCGCGAATACTCAGCCATGTATTCCGGCGAGCACATGTAGATTTGACGGCCGCCCACATCTCGCGGCAGACCGGCGTTCGGTTGCGCCGACAGTTTTTTGTCGGTGAGCGCGTGCATTTTTTCGATCGCATTCAGCACAATCGCTGGTCCCACACCGCAGTTAAGCCCAATAACATCCGCGCCCCATTCCGCGATGCGTGAGGTGAATATTTCCGGCGTCGCTCCAAACAGAGTGTTGCCGTCCATCTGGATTGTTACCTGGGCCACGATCGGCAGATCGCACAGGTCGTGAACCGCTTTGATGGCCTGATGCAGTTCCGAAATGTCCGAGAACGTCTCAAGCACAAACAGATCGACGCCCCCTTCCAACAGCGCTGAGATCTGATCGCTGAACATCTGTCTGGCTTCATCGAACGAGGTCGGTCCATACGGCTCAATTCGCAAGCCGAGTGGGCCGACAGCGCCCGCAACCAGCGCTCGATCGCCGGCAGCTTCGCGGGCAATGCGCGCGGCTTTGACGTTGATTTCGTGTGCGTTGGCTTCGAGGCCGTAAGGCTGAAGCTTGTTGACGTTAGCACCGAACGTATTCGTCTCAATGATGTCGGCGCCGGCGCGGACGTATTCGCTGTGGACCTCGCGCACGAGATCAGGCGCGGCCAGATTCAGCTCGTCATAGGATCGATTGATATAGATGCCCTTTGAATAGAGCATCGTACCCATGGCGCCGTCGAAGATGTATGCGCGATCGGAATCAAGTAAGTCTTTGAAAGTTTGCATAACTTTAGAGCTTAGTTCTTAGAGCTTAGTCTTTAGAGCCTGGTTCGATAGTGTCTAAGCCCTAAGCTCCAAACACTAAGCTCTCCGACATAATAAAAATCCCGCGCCAAACAACGCGGGACTTCAATCGGGTCTGAAGTTTTTTCGGTTCGTCCTTTGAACTCGCCGTGCTGTTTAGCTGTTTGTTTTACGTGGCCGCAAGTCGCCTTAACTCACCACGTTTTTCTAACGGGTTTATACGCCGGATCCGAGCCCTCTGTCAACCGGGAGTGCTAGCCTAGGCAGGCACTGACTCCCACTCCCTGGCTTGAGTGGTGAGGGCGTCCACCAACTCGGGCCAGTCGTGCAAGGTTGCCGGGTCGAAGTCGGCGCCGTTGGGCCAAACGAGCGTATGTACTTCCGGATCCATCCGAACTTGATTGAATACGGACAAATTGCGGAGAGGGCCGAATAGTTCTCCGGCCAAGGCCGGCTCAAAATTAATCAGTTGTTCCGTGTGATCTTCGAATCCCACGCGGAGTGTGTATGGTGCGACTATCTCGAAAGTCTCCACACGGTGTATGTCGTGCACGATCTTCTCCTTCACTTGAGGGGCTCAATGGGTAATGCTGGTTGGCCGCTTTGTAATCTTTTCCAGTCGATCAAAAGCTCGTGTTGATGAAGCTCGGCCCAGGCCTCGACCAGGCGGCGCTGACGCGTCGGCAGCGCCCCGCGTGCCATTTCAATTGGCTCGATGCTGAAAATCGCCGAGTCCTCCTGGTAGTAAGCATGAAAATGTGGAATATGGTGCCGGGCTCCGGCTTCCCGATACATTCGAATAATGATACCGAAGAAGCGACAAAGTTCGGGCGCCCATGCATTTTACTGTCTCCTTCCTCACGGACGCAAAGCAAAAGGGCGAGGGCTTGCATACATTTTCAGTCTTGACACACACGACTCGCTTCTGGCTGAATGCCTAACATAATCGCACGCAAATCTCCCCGCTTTTGTCGTCAAGTTCGAACTCAAGAGGGGTAAGAGCTATGTCCACAGCTAACCAAACGGGAGTAAGCCGCCATCCGAAAGGGTTATACGTCCTCTTTGCCACAGAGATGTGGGAGCGCTTCAGCTACTACGGGATGCGCGGCATCCTTCTCCTGTTTCTCGTCGCCTCAGTGAAGACGGGCGGGTTCGGCCTCACGGACAGGACCGGCTCGGCGATCTACGGGCTCTACGTCGGCTTCGTGTACCTGATGGCGCTTCCGGGAGGCTGGGTCGCGGACCGGATCCTGGGACAGCGGCGCGCGGTCTTCCTCGGCGGCTGCATCATCGCCGCCGGCCACTTCTCGATGGCCGTTCCGACCGTGCCGACCTTCTACGCCGGCCTCGTGCTGATCGTCGTCGGGACCGGCCTCTTGAAGCCGAACGTGAGCGCCATGGTCGCCGACCTGTATCCGGAGGGAGGCTCCCGGCGCGACGCGGGGTTCTCCGTCTTCTATTCGGGGATCAACGTCGGAGCCCTCGTCGGACCTCTCGTCTGCGGTTTCCTCGGCGAAAAGGTCAACTGGCACCTGGGGTTTTCCGCCGCCGGCGTCGGCATGGTCCTCGGGCTGATCCAGTACCGGTATGGCGGAAAGTATCTCGGCAATGCGGGCATGCGCCGCGGCGACGCCACGGCGGCGGCCGACCGTGCCTCCCTGCGAAACCTCGCGATCGGCGCCGGCGTCGTCCTCGGCGCCGTGGCGCTCGCCATCGTGCTGCAGGCCGCCGGCGTTCTGAACCTGACGCTCTACGGCGTCGCGAAGGGCACGGGCTTCTTCATGCTCGGGCTCGCGATCCTGTATTTCGCCTCGGTTCTTCTGTTCGGAAAGCTCTCGACGGCCGAAAAGAAGCGGATCATCGTCATTTTCGTCTTCTTCATGGCGGCCGTCCTGTTCTGGGCCGGCTTCGAGCAGGCGGGGTCCTCCATGAACCTGTTCGCCGAGCGCCTCACGGATCGAGTGATCTTCGGCTGGACGATGCCCGCCTCCTTCCTTCAGTCCGTGAACTCAATCTTCTTGATCGTCCTGGCGCCGTTCTTCGGCGCGCTCTGGATCAAGCTCGCCGCCCGCCAGCCTTCGACACCCGCGAAGATGGGATTCGGCCTGGTGTTTCTCGCGGTCGGCTTCCTGGTGCTCGCATGGGGCGCGAGCTTTACCGCCAACGGGACGAGGGTCAGCATGATGTGGCTGATCGGCACCTACTTTCTCCACACGGTGGGGGAGCTGTGCCTTTCCCCGGTCGGCCTGTCGAGCGTGACCAAGCTGGCGCCCAAGAGCCTCGTCGGCCAACTCATGGGCACGTGGTTCATGGGCACCGCGCTCGGGAACTTGATCGCCGGTCTCGCGGCCGGAGGATTCGCGGGGATGGGGATCACGCAGCTCTTCACCTCGGTCGCGAAAGTGACCGGTGTCGCCGGGATCGTCCTTCTGATCTTCTCCCCCCTGTTGCGCCGGTTGATCGGCGGCGGCGAGGGCGCGACGCCGGAGGGGAAGATTACCCCCGGGACCGCCCCGGCCGCGCGCGAGGGCGCGCTTCCAACGTAGGTGTCCGTGCTCACGACGTTCTTCACTAACGAGGTGCCCGGCGCCGTCCGCACTCCCTGCGTCGACACGGCGCGACGGCCGGTACTCAAACAGGAGCAGTGGCAGTCGCGCCTCCGCGAAATCGGCGCAGAAGCAGAACGATGAGTCACCGGTGTGGTGTGCGCCGATTTCGAGGGTCTCCTCCGAGAGCGCTCCCGTCGCCGAGCTCCCGGCGTGGCCTGAGTCTCAGTGTGAGCCCCGGAGACGGCGAAGCCGTTCCCTGCATTGTCCCAAGCGAAGCGCCCTCTCGGCCGCCTGTTCGCGGAGCGAACGCCGCGGCCGA
>DNNE01000129.1:66731-67345 GCA_003487805.1 Blastocatellia bacterium
AGCGAACGCCGCGGCCGAAAGCGCTAGAACTTTGCGACGAGAGCCGCCGAGGTGATCTTGTCCGTCTTTTCCTTGCCGGGGGCGGGCTCGTTCAAGGTCAGCCAGGCGTAGGAGAGCTTGATCGAGGCGTTCTTCGCCAGAGCGGCGGCGAGAGAGACCTTGTTTGCGAAGCGCCAGTCGCGCGAATCCTTCAGGTCCTCGGTGAAAGAGGCCTCTTCCGAGAACTCGCCCGTTTTCGAGAACTTCCACTTGTATTCGAGTCCGACGCGCGCCGTCGCGAAGTTGCGAGTCTCCGTCGCCGGCGGCGGCGGGACGAGCCTCTTTTCGCTCGTGTAGCCGAGGCCTCCTTCGACCTTCAAGGAGTGCGGATCTCCGGAGAGGAACTGATACGCGGCGCCGGCTTCCGCGGCCAGCGACCGGTCGATTCCGGCGAACCGGTTCTGATGGTAACCGCCCTGAACGTACAGCTCCAGACGGGGAGTGAGCTTGCGCGCCGCGCGCAGGAGCGCGTCGATCGTGCGGGCGCTCTCGACGCCTTCGGATTCGCTGCGCACGTATCCGACGGAAAGCTTGAAATTCCAGACGCCGGGGACGTAGACCACTTCCCCAGCCGT
>DNNE01000109.1:0-11821 GCA_003487805.1 Blastocatellia bacterium
GGGAGAGGGAGGTAAACTGTACCGGCACCCGACGGTACTGGGTATTGACTGCGGCTGAAGTTTGACTTACTGTTTGCGTCGTTTGCAATTTTTTAGGCTGGACCTCAAAGCCGCCATTGCCAGCAGAATCTAGTTCCAGCCGGTAGAGTTGAATCGGAACCGACAGGCTGAGATTGCGAGCACAACTCGATTCTCACGAGCCTGCCGCAAAAATTCTTTGGACGTTCCCGGAATTCATGAACAATCGCATTGTTGCGCGCCGATAATTCTGAGGGATTATCGCCCTCGCGGCAAACCTTGGTTCGGAATTCAGAAAAACACTTGGCGGTAACTGGTTGATATCAGCCGATCAGGAGTTTCAAAATGGAATACAAGTACGACGTGTTTATCTCCTACAGCAGCTTGGATCGACCATGGGCGCTGAAACTTGAAGCTGCGCTCAAAAGCAAGAACATCGAATGCTTTCTTGATCAGCGCATGGATGTTGGAAAACCCTGGGACGCCCAGCTTGCGACGGCGGTGCAAAGTTCCAAACACCTGATCGCTCTCTGGTCAGACAATGCCAACGCGTCCCAGTGGGTGAGGCGAGAGGTCAGCTATTTCGAAACTTTGAATGATCCGGCGACGGCGCCGCAGGCGGAGAAGGACAATCGCTGGTATGCCTTTCTGATGCTCGAAGGACAAAACGTTGCCTATGCGGGAAATCAGAACGTCGACGCCGAAAAAATCAGAAAGGCATACGACAAGAATGCTCCGGACATAGGAGCCGGCACGGTCGACCCCGGCGTTTGGCAGGATGTGGTTACGAAGCTTGCCGCGAATATCAAGAACTCAGATAAAGTCATCCGCATTCCGCTAGCGGTCCTCGCCATGACGCAAAAAGACCTGGAAGACGTCGACCCGGACAAGCGGCCGATTTGGGGTGTAGATCTCAACACGCTTCTGGCGATTCTGGGAATCGGCAATCGCGAAGCCCTGGCGAACAGTAACACGTATGGCCTCGAGCGAACTGACTGGCGGCCGTTTGGTCAGCCTTTGAATGTGACTCAGATCCTTGACAACCAAATTGATGAAATCAATGGCGAAGAACAGACCAGGGCGATTCAGAAAGGGATGGCGGATCCGGAGTTTCAGTTCAAATGGGAACTGATTGATCAAAAGTTTTGGACAGACGACGATGTAGCGCAGGTTGAACAGTTACGCCTGTTGTCAAATTGGTCCGCGCTAGTCATAGATCCACTTTCGCTGTATGACGATCGGGTGTACGAAGCATTGGTCACGTTGAGTGAGTGCTTTAACAACGATCGCTGCAGCATTATGGTGCTGACTCCGTTCAGACTGCCGCAGGCCCTGGTCGATCTCGGGACGTTGATTGAGAGGCGAGGGAGGCCATTCTTCAATCCCTACTGGCGTCCGCCAGTTCCTGATTCGGGCAAGTACGCGAACCTCGGTGTGAATCTCGGTCATGAGCGAGAGGTTCGCCGGATCATTCGCCGCAGTCTCGGCGCCCACATCCGGCAGACATTTCCCCAAGCGGCTGCTTCTTTCGTAAGACAGTGAGGACGGTCACGGAATGATATATACCTTCTACTCGTACAAGGGTGGAGTCGGACGTTCGATGGCATTGGCGAACGTGGCTGAGTGGTTTTATCAGCAAGGTCTGCGCGTGATCATGATTGATTGGGACCTCGAAGCGCCCGGGCTTGAGAACTTCTTCTACTCCGAGAAATCTGATCTAGACGTAGTGCGTTCCCAGTTGGGTCTGATCGATTTACTGCTTTCATACAAACGAGCATTTCCGCGACTACGGCACTTAGTTCCGAAGGCGAATTTACCTTCAACTGAAAACCCGGCAGCTGGGGATTTGAACCAGGGTTTCTTGCAAACCCTGCGAGAGAATCTGCCGCCTGTATCCGACGCGTTGTTTCCGATTAAGTCTACCGAAGAAAGCAGCGTGAAAGGCGGCGCCCTTTGGTTGATGCCAGCCGGCTGGCGCGTCGGAGATCGCTTTCCTGTCTATGCGCAGGCGGTCCAGAGCTTTGACTGGTCAGATTTCTATGCTTCTTTCGAAGGCGAAACTTACTTTAACTGGATGCGCGAACAGTTGGTGGCCGAGAACCTCGCCGATGTCGTCCTGATCGACAGCCGCACCGGAGTTACTGAGATGGGCGGTGTATGTACGCGGCAATTGGCGGATATCGTCGTGTCCTTTGTCGTCCCAAACGCGCAAAACCTCGGCGGCGTTTACGACATGACGAAATCCTTTGGGCGCGATGAGATTGTAGAAAAACGCCAACGTTCACTCGATACCGTAATTATCCCTTCTCGAGTGGATATCAGCGAAGTGAACGACCGAAAGGCTTTTGAGGATCAATTTCGCGCGACGCTCGATGAATTTACGCCCCCTGCTTTTAGGTCGGTGAACAGCAGTTTCTGGGACCTGGCAATTCAATATGTGCCCAAGTTCGCCTACCGTGAACAGCTTGCAATCAATGATCAACGCGTTCCCGAACTCGAAAAAGCCTACAAAAAACTAACCGTGCATCTGGCGTTGTTGGCCCAGGGCCCCAGTGGAGAACGGGTGCGCGACAAATGTCAAAATGAGCTGCAACGAGAGTTTGCCAGTCATCTGCCGAGTGTCTATCAACTTAGCGATGAGGAGCGAGCCCGCTATTTGCAACTGGGTTTCTTCCCCGAAAACGCACCCATCAGGCTTAGTGAAGCCCAGGAACTATGGAAGCTTGATACGGGCTCGGCCGAGAAATTAGTTTACCGTCTCGATAGTATCTCCCTCGTAAAATACCATCCTGAACTTCAAGCATTCTGGCTTAACAGCGTATTGCGCGCGAAAGTGCTCGAGCAGATTCCGGACCAGAGTACGCTGAACGAAACAATCGAAGCAGCTTTTTTGCGTCTTGACCCGGCCATTCAAGTACTAGCCCCGCGACTTTTCACTCGGCTGCTGCTCGTAGCGCCTAAGGAAGAGGGCGAAGATACCCGTCAGCGTCTTAGAGTCAACGAACTTGATGGAGTTTCGCGACTAGCTGTGGATGCTTTAGCTGAAGTTAAGCTCGTCACCATCGATAATGACGACCAGAGCACCGGTCCCGTCGCGCAGATTGCCAACGAGTCTTATGTCACGAGCTGGAATCGACTAAGAAAATGGGTTGATGAGGATCGGGATTTCCTGCTGTGGCGTCAGCAGCTAAAGTCGAAGATCGCTGAGTGGGAGGCGACCAAACGCGATCAGGGTGCGTTACTCAGTGGCGTGCCGTTGACCCTGGCGCAACAGTGGCGAGAGAAACGTCCTAATGACCTGAACGTCGCCGAAAGCGGCTACATCGATGCGAGCTCGGTGGCCATGGAACTGGCCGCGAACAGACAGAAAGAAAACGCCCTCGGTCAGCAACGAAAACGGCGGCGGCTTTACGCGGTCGTTATGGCGGTCTGGTTGATTATCATTGCAGGGGTGCTCGTATTCTATGTGCGGCAGCGACGGGCGGATGTCGCCAGAAGGCAGGCCGAGGAGGAGGCCCAGAAGAAAGCCGACGACCTGGTGAGCCGTGGTTCGCTGGAGCTATCCGCAAGAAATTTGGACAGCGCCGTGACCTATTTCAATCAGGCGATCGATGCAAAGCCCGATGACGCTGACGCATATCTAAAACGAGCCCGGACTTACGAACTGATGGGCACCGACAAGTGGAATCTAGCAGTCGATGATTACACCAAAGCGATTCAGTTGAAACCCGATCTGGCTGTCGCTTATTTTGAGCGCGCAGACATCTACAGCCAATTTCTCTTTTCAAATGCCAGCGATGATAAGGCCATTGCTGACTATACGACTGCCATCAAAATTAGACCCGATTACTGGGATGCTTATCTGAATCGTGGCTACAGCTACGAAAGTTCTCAACAATTTGAATCGGCAATCCGGGACTATGATCAGATTATCAACTCGTCCTCAGGTCAGCTTAAACCGCAGGCCTATGTGCGGCGGGGGTTCAGTTATGCCGGCGCGGGAAATAAGCAGCAGGCCATACAGGATTTTCTCGAGGCTAACCAGCAAACTGCCGATCCAAAAATTCGCAGCCAAGCTGGACAGGGGCTTGCATTGGCCGGCTACACAGCCACAAAAGATCACAATCGCACCGAACTCACGGTCTTCGTTGAATATAACGATCTGAAAGACGGCGCTGCCGCCGATGGAGTTTGCGAGGTGCTCCGAGGGAAGAATTTTAACGTGAAACCTAAGGAATTGACCGATAGCTCAACCGCCGGCGATGTTCGCTATTATCATCGCGAGGATGAGGCGGCTGCCACTCTGATCAAAAGCATTGTGGCACCACTCCTAAGTGCGCGTCGAAAGTCTAATGTCTCATTCGATATGAAACTGATTTATCTTGGTGAAAGGTATCAGAACGTGCCAGGTGGTTATATCGAAGTGTGGATACCATCACTACAGAAATCGCTTCCACCGATCTCGCAGCAGAACCTGCCCAAATCCTGAAACCACCGGTTATGCCGTATAGTGGCGAGCAGGTTGAAAATGGCAAACATTCAATACCGCTTAGCTTGGACCTCGCTGGACAGAGGTCTATATTGTTAGGACGGGCTATAGTAAGCCGCTTGCATTCCCCTGACGGATTGCGGCGGCTTTTTGGTTTCGACGTCAGGGCGGTGGTTCTCAGTTATGTTGCTTAACTTCGGCACGTATTCGATCAGGTTTACGCCGGCCCTCGCGCTGCTTGAAAACTGGCGCGACGTTCTTGATCGAATCTGGCACTACCTGAACGATAAGCACACCATCGGAAACCTGTCCGTCTCGGTCACGGACATTGTCTTCGGCATCCTGATTTTTACAGTTGCCCTGCTGATGTCGCGCACACTGAGCGCGTTGCTTCAGAGGCGGATCGCCAAGCGCGCGTATCTCGATCCAGGATTGCAGTACACGCTCGGCCGGCTGACGCAATACGTCATCGTTACCCTGGGGACCCTGCTCGCCCTTAGAACCGGGCTTAATCTCGATCTCACGTCGATCGCTTTACTCTTCACCGCGCTTTCGGTCGGCATTGGTTTTGGCTTGCAGTATATCGCGGCGGACATTGCCTCGGGTTTCATTCTGCTGTTCGAGAGGCCGGTGCGCGTCGGCGATCGCATCACCATCGGTGAAGATGAAGGTGACGTGCAAAGCATCAACCTGCGTACGACCGTAGTCGCGACGAACAATCGCGTTTCGATCATCGTGCCGAATTCAAAGCTGGTAAGTCAGCGCTTGATTAACTGGTCTTATGGAGATCCGCGGGCGCGTATCGCGATCCCAATCGGCGTAAGCGCTGAGTCAGACATCGATCTGGTGACGCAAACGTTATTGAAAGCCGCCGAAGGAGTCGACAACGTTTTGAAAGATCCGCCGCCGAAAGTTCAGTTCCTGAAGTTCGGCGATTGGTCGCTGGATTTTCGGCTGCTCGTATGGAGCAACCGGCCCCGTTTGCACATGCAGATTCGCAGCGACATCAATTATCGAATCGACAAGCTGTTTCGCGAAGCAAAGATCGAGATTCCTTATCCGCAAACTGAATTGCGTGTCCGGCAGGGCTCACTCCAGATCGATACAGACGACACGGTGAATCTACACGAATCGCAAGCTGATGCGCCGGCCGACAGTTAGGCTCTCTTATTTGTCGGGTGTGAATCCGGGACACTTACTATTCGGATCATCGGTTGTAGCTTTGCACTTGTCAGTTGGTTTCACTGAACTCAATCCCAGCCTCGTCTTCAATTCAGTAAATGGAAACCACGCGTGTTGGTTGGCGGGATCGCATTGTGCTTTGTCGGCGTATTTGCAAACGTCGATGGCGTAGATCGGATGAATCTCCCACAGTGCCAGCCGTTCGAAATCTTTGGCATTGTCCCGCGCCGGATTAAAGCCCGCTTTTCCCTCCGCGGTGCAGGGAACATGGCTGCCATCAAAGAACAATTGACCGGTTATCTTTACCGGGTGGGTCTTAAAAAAGTTTGTGTAATCGGGAGAGTCGAACAGGTCCCAGGCCGGCGGTCGATAATGAGGAATGATTTCCGCGACCACGGTACGACACATTTTCTGCTCGTTTTGATCTTCGGCGAGCGTGACGTGGATGTCGTTATAGGCGCAGCCCAGCAAGTTGCACTGCACACTCTCTCCGTTGCCCGCCGTCAGCGGGTTGTCCTTATCAACATTCGAGTGTCGGGCATCGAGCACGTAACCAACGAAGGAAACAACTTTACCTTCTCCTAATTTCTTTCCGCTTGCCAACGTTAGTATGTTCGCAAGTTTCGTTCGGCTCGGCGGCGGCTCGCCTTTGGGAATGGATGGCTCGTTGTTCGCCGCATCATTCAGATCGCTAAACGTTTTCAGCGTAACCGGAGTGATCGGATTGACGGATGCACAGAAGTTGTTTTTCTGCGCGTTCTGCATATCGTTGGCCGGACCCTTGGAGCAGCCGGTGTTGCCGCACAAGTAATCGATTCGCTGCGGCTGGCGGGTGAACGGTTTTAGTTGCAGGGGAAGCGGCTGGCCACAGGTGGTGAACTTCGGTTTCTTAGCGCCGGCGGCCATGGGGAAAAGAATCACCGCAAGCACCGCGAAGACCAGCAGAGACAAACGCATTTTCATTTTGATCACCCTCACCGTTTTCATCCGCATGCTATAACGAGCGAATCGTGGGAAGCAATCGAAGTAACAGGAGGAGTCCTGATTTGGCTCTTCTCTGCGGCCTCTGCGAAGACCTCGGTACCTCGCTCTGTGGTTAGTCTTCAAGTCGGCGTATGAAACCGCAGAGGAATCACTGAGGACTTCGCGGAGGAACGCAGAGTAAACTGAAATAAGGACACTACAATCAACTTTAGGTTGCCAGAAAACGGCGTAACAGATACGCTAAGCTGACTGAGTGATGATTCATTCATTCCAGCTATGGCAAAGAAAACTTCACGAAATGGATCAGCCGGGAAGCGCGAACTGATTCTGCGGGCGGCGACCCGCGTGTTCGCGAGTAACGGGTACTTCAATTCGAAAGTCGCCGACATCGCGCGCGCCGCGGACGTCGCTGATGGCACCGTGTATCTCTACTTCAAAAGCAAAGAAGAGATTCTGCATTCGATTTTCGATCAGAACATGGCTGAGGCCATTGCCTCGGGTCGCAAATTGATCAAAGCGCTCTCGGATCCGCGCGAGAAACTCCGCCGGATTGCGAAACTCCACCTCGAGCGATTGGGTGCCGACCGCGATCTCGCGGTTGTCTTTCAGGTTGAGCTGCGCGGCTCAACGAAATTCATGGAGGAGTTTTCCGCGGCCGGCTTTGCTGAGTACCTCGATCTCTTGTGCAAGATTATTGAAGAAGGACAACGCTCGCGCGTCTTCCGCAAGGATCTTAATGCGAAGGTGGTCTCAAAGATTCTCTTTGGCGCGTTGGACGAAATGGCGACGAACTGGATCATCTCGCACCGCAATTATCAGCTCGAACCGATGGCCGATGTAGTGATGGATGTCTTTCTCAACGGAGTCATTGCAGAATGATTCTGGTAATCGATTTTCGTTTGTTTCCGACAGCCCGAAGGGCTGCAAGATAGTAGCCGGTGGTCGTAGACCACCGGAACGCGATTCAATTGATCGTCCGCACCCTGAAGGGGTGCAAGACGTTAGTGGTCTCGCGAAGGAAGAGCTGGCACCCCTTCAGGGTGCGAGCCGATCAACTCGTTCCCGGAGGTCTTCGCTTCGCTCCGACCCCCGGCTACTCTCTGACAACCCTCCGAGTTGCCGGTAGCTCGCAGAGGAGCAGGGAACTTTGCGCCGCCGAATGAAGATTGTCTTGTCATGTTAGAAGTACGAGACCAGCAAACTGTCCCAGCAGGCACTCGCGTGCCGCTCAATTCTGATGAGCCAACGACGCTCATCGAAATCTACGAACGCGTCGTGCGCGATCATCCAAAGCCCGACACGCTGAATTACAAACGCGAAGGCGCCTGGCGTTCCGTTTCGGCGGAAGAGATGCTGCGCCGCGCTCGTAACCTCGCCGCGGGGTTGTATTACCTTGGTGTGCGCAAGGGCGATCGCGTGGCCATTCTGTCTGAGAGCTGTCTTGAGTGGGTGCTGGCCGATCAAGGCTGCATTCTTTCCGGGGCCGTGACGGTTCCGATCTATCCCACCCTGACGCCGGCGCAAGTCAGCTACATCCTGAACGATTGCGGCGCGCGCGCAGTTTTCATTTCAACCCACGAAAAACTCAAACAGGTCGAATCTGAAATCAAACATTGCCCGGCGATCGAGCACGTGGTGCTGTTCGCTTCAAATGATCCAAATCCGGCAACCGTTCTAAGTGGAGAGTTCGGTCTTGGAGAGTTGGAGGAAAAAGGGCGCGCGCTTCAATCCCAATCACCTGATCTGATCAGCGAGCTGGCGAACAGCGCCAGACCTGAAGATCTCGCGACGATCATCTACACGTCGGGCACGACGGGCGAACCGAAAGGAGTGATGCTGACGCATGCGAACATGGTTTCGAACCTGATCGATTCGTCAAATCATTTCGAATTTGATGAGCTGGATGTCGCGCTTTCCGTGTTGCCGTTGTCGCACATTTTCGAGCGGCAGGCGATGAATATGTATCTGCATCACGGCATGAGCGTCTATTTCGGATCGCTGGAAACGTTGGGTGAAAACTTGAAAGAAGTTCATCCGACCGTCTTCGTCGGCGTGCCCAGGATTTATGAAAAAATCATCGCGCGGGTGCAGGAGCGGGCGGCGGAGAAGGGAAGGCTAAATGCGCGCGTCGTCGCCTGGGCCGTGGAAGCGGGAAAGCGATGGGCGCGATTGATCGCCGGTCACGCGCCGGTACCATTATTGCTTTCTCTCAAGCACCGGCTGGCCGATGTGATCGTGTTGGAAAAACTGCGCAAGGCCATGGGTGGTCGCATTCGGATTCTGGTTTCCGGAGGAGCCGCGCTTTCCGCCGATGTCGCGCTGGCTTTTCTCGGCTCGCGTCTGCCGATCGTGCAGGGCTACGGGTTAACTGAAACATCGCCGGTGATTACCGCGGGACGACTGCGCGACAATCGCGTCGGCACTGCCGGAAAACCAATTCGTCAGGTCGAAGTTCGCATCGCTTCAGACGGCGAGATTGAGACGCGCGGGCCCCACGTGATGTTGGGTTATTGGAACAAGCCGGCCGAAACGCGTGCGGTATTTACCGATGATGGTTGGTTCAAAACTGGTGATATTGGTTTGCTTGACGAGGCTGGTTATTTGACGATCACCGATCGCAAGAAGGAGTTGCTCAAAACTTCCGGCGGAAAATACGTTGCGCCACAACCGATCGAGCAACTCATCAAGGGCTCGCGCTTCGTGAATCAGGTGGTCGTCATCGGCAACGACCGCCGCTTTCCCGCGGCGTTGATTGTGCCCGACTGGCAACAGCTTGAGGGCTATGCAAAGTACAAAGGCTTCGACTTGCGCACGCGAACGGATTTCTGTCGCGACCCGCGCATCATCGATTTGTTTGAAAGACAGATTGCGGCGCGCACGCAGGACCTGGCACAGTTCGAGAAAATCAAACGCATCGCTTTGCTGGAAAAGGAATTGACGCTCGAAGGTGGCGAGTTGACGCCGACTTTAAAAGTTAAGCGCAGGGTGATTGATGAAAAGTATCGAGATGTGATCGATCGGATTTATGAGTAGAACCTGTTAATCGTTTAGAGGCGGGCTACCGTCCGCCTATCTTTTCTTTAACGAACACGGGCGGGCAGTAGCCCGCCTCTAAACCTAAGAATCTGGCGGGCAGTAGCCCGCCTCTAAACGTAAGAATCTGGTTGGTAGTAGCCCGCCTCTAAACGAACGATCTCAAAACGGCGAGCCCTGACGGACGCTGATATCAAAGTCGCTGAGAATTCGATCTGCGGCTTCGATCGCGGCCTGCTTGATTGAATATTCAGAATAGACTCCGCCATTTTTTGAGGGTAGGGAAACACCGCCTCGGCCGTTTTGATAGATGTGCTGCCGGGTCACACCCGAGTGTTTGATCTTCGCGGTATCAGGCTCCATCACCGCGTAGCTGATTACCAACTCATCCTGATTGTTCTTCACTTGCCGGCCTGAATCAGAGTAGATACTGCGAATCTCGAGGTTCACCACCCAGCGGACCTTCTCCTGCTTCGCGGCCTTCGACGCGTCGCCGCGAGTCATCTTGCCACCCGAATTTGCGAACACAATCTCAGCATCGCCTAAACGGCGGATCACGTTGTCGAGTACCGTGTCATAAATATAGTAAGGAACATTGTTGAAGACTTCTTCGCGATCGATTCCGACCAGCAATTGCAACTTGGGCGCAGGCGCGGGTTTCTTTTCAGTTGTCTTGGGGCCGGCAACTGACGGGGTCGTGGTGGTGGTCGAAGTTGTCGATCCGCCGGTCGAGCGGCGACCTGATTGCGCCTCCATAACACCGGTCAACGCAAACAGGATTACAACTGCCAGGAAGATTTTCATCATGGTTCGGCCCGCCATTCTATCACTGTTCAAAGTTGAGATTTGATGCAGGAGCTGCCCTGTGAGTTTGTTTGTGGCACGCGCATCTTGCGCGTGGACTCACAGGCGAGACGCCCGTGCTACGCACTCGGGGCATTAGCCCGACCGTGAGGGAGGGCTCCATTGCGTGACTTGATGAGCCCTCCCTTACGGTCGGGCTAGTGCCCCGTTGGGCCGATCTCATCTATGTCCGCAGAATTCCTCCGCTACTGGGCCGAGTGGCTGCGGTTTCTTAATTTGTTAAGGATAACTTAGACTCGGAATTTATGACTGAACATCAGACGCGGGCGCTCAAGATCGTTTCGGTGCGCGAGCAAGGGCGCGACATTCGTTCGTTTGATCTAATGACTGAGGGCGCGGAAAACGCGCACGGTGTGACTTTCATCCCTGGTCAGGTGGCGGCGCTCCGCGTGGCGAATGAAGAACCGGCGTACTTTGCGTTTGCCGGCGCGCCCGACGATCCAGAGTTGGAAATCCTCGTGAAGCGAACCATCGGCGCGAGTGTCGCGTTATTCGAAATGAAGGAAGGCGATGCAATCGAGTTGGTGGGCGTCGCGGGTCACGGTTTCGATCTGGAGCGCATGCGCGGCCGCGATTTGGTTTTTGTGGCGATGGGCACCGGGGTCGCGCCTTTGCGATCGGCGCTCAGGCAGGTCCTGAAACAAAAGGACGAGTTTGGGAAACTGGTGGTGCTTTATGGCGCCCGGACACCGGATGATTTTTGTTATCGAGATGAGACTCAAGGCTGGGAAGACGCGGGAGTCGAACTGCGCCAGGTCATTTCCCGGCCGGGCGATCACGACTGGTCTGGCCCAACCGGTTATGTGCAATCGTTGTTGGACCATGTGCTGCCGGATTTGAAATCGCCGGTGGCGCTGGTATGCGGTTCGCGTGAGATGATTGCGCAGACGCGCGACCGTCTGGAGCGGATGGGCTTTCCGGCTGATGCGATATTAACTAACTACTGAAAAGGCGCCTGGAAAACTTATGCAGCGACCATTGGCAGATGAGTACCAACCAAACTATCAAAAGTATTTTGACTTGATAGCGAGCGGAGATTATTTGGATTTGGTAAGACAGAATTCTACCGACACGCCCGCATTTTTTGACAAGCTGCCGGAGGAGAAACTTGACTACAGATATGCTGCCGGCAAGTGGACGATAAAGGATGTTTTGATGCATATCATTGATACCGAGAGGGTGTTTTGTTATCGAGGACTGGTGGCCGCCAGGGGCGATGACATTACCGTGCATCATCGAATGGATGAAGAA
>DNNE01000109.1:12129-13775 GCA_003487805.1 Blastocatellia bacterium
AATGGATGAAGAACTATACGCGAGCAATTCGGACGTTTCTCACCGGACGCTGGAAAGTCTGATTTCAGAATTCAGGGCCGTTCGTAGTTCGACAGAGCAACTTTTTGAAAACATGACGGACGCGCAGAGCAAACGATGGTGCAATATCGGAACCGCTCCGATGACAGCTCGCGCGATAGCGTACTTCATAATCGGGCATGCGCGGCATCATGTCGGCGTCATTCAGGAAAAGTATTTGTAAGCGTCTGGAACTTAACTAAGTGCTCACCACAAAGACCTGTCTATAAAAATCAAAAATCAATGATGGCTCGCGCTTACGATCCGGGAAGCTCGTACGAATAAACTCTTCTCAGATTATGTTCGAATATTCTCGCCGGGAGCAGATTTGTCACCACGCGTCGTCCGCCCACCACCAGAGGATTCTTCCACTGCCCGATATGACCCATTAAAAGCGATCGTTGTTGAATGTGCCTGGTACGAGAATATCGCAGCGACCCATAGCGGCGCAGCCCTGCCTGGATCGAGTTATGATTGACGATACATTTCGCGAGCACCAGCGCGTCTTCGAGCGCCATACATCCTCCCTGTCCCAGGTTGGGCGTACACGGATGCGCTGCATCTCCAAGCAACGTCACGCGTCCAACCCCCCACCGCCGTAAAGGAATATTGTCATAGGCGAGATGCTTTAGGATTTCTTCATCGGGTGTGGCGTCAACGAGATTCGAGATTGGTGCGTGCCAGCCGGCAAACTCCTTTTGAATTTCGCTCTTCCGGCCGTCGGGAGAATCAGAGTGATCAGCAAGTGTATTCAAGGTGGCGTACCAGGTGAACTTTCCTTCGCCGATAGCCAGGATTCCGAAGCGTTTGCCCGCACCCCAGCTCTCGCTGTTCGCGCCTGGTTCAATTGCGTTGCCCTCGTAGCGGGCGACGCCACGCCAGATCAGGTAACCACGATAGATGGGATCAGATTTTCCGAACAAGGTCTGGCGCACTCGCGATCGAATTCCATCAGCGCCGATGACTGCGTCGTGTTCTTTCGACGTGCCGTCCGCAAAATGAATCCGCACTCTCTCTCCCGATTGCTCCAAATGACGAAACTCATGTCCGAGGAGAATTTGTTCAGATGGCAGAGCTGAAAGCAGTGCCGCCAGTAGATCAGCCCGGCGCACACAAATAGCCGGCACGTCGAAATCACCCAACGCGATTTTCATCAAGACTTTTCCAGAACTTGTTCGAACCAGAAAATGAGTGTTCGAATCGCAGTGCGCTGCCAGGCGCGCGAGAAGTCCCATTTTGCTCAGCACCCGGGTGGCATTTGGCCAGAGCATCATGCCCGCTCCAACTTCGCGCATCTGCGCGGCTCGTTCGTAGACCGTCACATGTATGCCGGCTTGATGAAGCGCAACTGCCGCGGCGACGCCACCGATTCCGCCTCCGATGATGCCGATATTGATTTTAGGTATTGGGTAAATTCCTCGATTGAAATTATTTTTTTGGAAACTGGTTTGAAGTTCTCCTCAGATGTCCGTTCGAGTGATCGAGGTTGCACGCAATCATTTGAAACAGACTGCGATCACCAGGGCCTTGCCCAAGAAGTCCAGATCGTGCGTGAAGAATCAATCAGGTACGGAACCGCTTGCGCTAGC
>DNNE01000109.1:14086-29681 GCA_003487805.1 Blastocatellia bacterium
GGGTAATCTCAAGGAAACTACCCGGTCACTGGCGCGACCGGTTCCGTAACGTGTTCGTCTCGTCGACCTTCCGGGCAAAGCCGTTACCAGGGCAAAGTGATTTCGTGGGGACAACTTAAGAGAACACGACCTTGATAGAGGCAGTGATCTGAGAGTTCATCGTTGACGGTCAGTTCGTCGCTCCAAAACCATGCTTCTGTTTGCACAGCCGGCAGTAAGTAGGTCGTTCAAAGTTGTCCATCTGATGCTTGACCGGCTTTACTGTTTTGAGAAAAGCGAAGATCGATTTCAGATCGTCGTCGGTCATCCTGCCGAAGTAGTACCAGGGCATCGTAGCGCGCAGCGGTCGCGCGCCAACTTTGCCCATCCGCAAAGCCTGGATGAATGTGGCGTCGTTGTAGTAACCGATTCCAGAAGCGGACGGGGTTATGTTTGTCGAAACCACGTCCCCTTTCGGTTCGTGAAATAGTAACCCTCCAGCGAATTCCATTCCCGGAAGTGGCTGACCTTTCTCTTGCGGCGTGTGGCAATCAGTACAAGCCGCCATGCTCGCGAGATAAGCCCCGCGCGCCACGTCTGAAGATTGACTCGGCGCTGCTACTGCCGCAGTCACTGGTTGCGGCGCGTTCTGGATCAGGAACTTTAGCGGGAAAGGCATTTTTGTCGTTGGCAGTTGATTGCGTACCGGCGGAATGCTGCGCAGGTAAACAATGATCGAAGCGAGATCCTCATCAGCCATGTCTCGATAATGCGGATAAGGCATGAACGGAAACAACGCGCGCCCGTCATGCCCAATGCCTTCGCGGATCGCGCGCGCCAGGGTGTCATCGGTCCAATTACCCGCGCCGGTTTCTTTGTCAGGCGTGATGTTCGGCGCGACCAGCCAGGGCATGTCCTGATCGGCCCAGATATGGCCGGAGCCTTCGCGGCCGGCGACCGGCGGCGCGCCTGGTTTGGACCAATCAGCGTCCGTGTGGCAGCCAAGGCATCCATTCACGCCATCAACCAGATACTTTCCGCGAGCTAACCGCGCGGGCGTCGCTTCGAATTTCCGATCCGTCAAAGCGCGCTTCTTTGCGCCGATAATCGGACGCCAACCAATTGTGAAAGTGATGCCGAGGCCGATTAGAACGATCAATGCAAGAACAATGACTATGAGAATTTTTGTCCAACGACTTCGTGCCATAAATCTCCTGGGCTGTGTCAGCAGCCCGACCCTAAGGGTAAAAAAATACTAGACGCGACTGACCTGCGCACCTTCGTGTGGATTGGTTTTGTGTTCGTGCCTTTTCGTGGTGTGCTTTGCAGACGAATAAGCGAGAACCAAACCACGAAACCACACGAACCGGAGTCACGAAAAAAACAAAAAAGTTGAGTTGATGAGTCAAGCATGTCATGGCCCCCGTAAGGGGGCCAACTTGCCCTTGCTTACGCGCGGGTTTCTCTCGCGTCCTTATTTATGAATTCAATTATGATCTTAGCGGCACGCTGCGAAGCGCCGGGTTCGCCGATCCTTTTCATGACTTCTTTCAACTCGGATCGCATGGCGAGATTGCGATCGGGATCGAGCAACGAATCCAATTCGCGCGCTAACGTCTCGCCCGTGAAATCATCCTGAATCAGCTCAGTCGCCAGGCGGCGGCCGGCGATGAGATTCGCTAAACCAAAATGTTCAGTCGTAATCAGGCTGCCGAGCGCGTGCCAGTTCACCGCCGACTCTTTATAAACGATCACCATGGGCGTTGATAAGAGCGCAGCTTCCAAAGTTGCGGTGCCACTGGCGATCGCCGCCACGTCACAAGCCGCCAGAGCTTCGCGTGTTTGATGATGGATGACTCGCAGCGAATCGATGGACCACGATGGGTGCGCAAGTGCGGCAACGATTTGTCTCGCTTCATCGAGATCGCGGTTCGGCGCGACCCCGACCACAAACTGCGCGTCCGGACGCTGCTGTTGGATCGGTGAAATCGCCTCGAGCATCGGCGGCAGAATGCGAACCAATTCCTTGTGACGGCTGCCCGGCAACAAAGCGATGATCGGTCGCGACGAATCCAAATCGTTTTGCCGGCAGAATTCCGCGCGATCAAAACGCGGATGCACTGCGCCCGCGAGCGGATGGCCCACGTACTCAACCCTGGTGATGCCGCGCGCGGCGTACCAATCTTTTTCAAAAGGAAGAATCGATAGCAGCAGGTCCACATCTCGCTGAATGGTGCGCGCGCGATAAGAACGCCAGGCCCAAACTTGTGGACTTATATAATAAATGACAGGAATGCGGCGGCGGTGAAGCCAGCGCGCCAGACGCAAATTGAAATCGGGCCAATCAACCAGGATCGCCGCGGCTGGTTTTCGTTTCTCCACGGCGCGTTTCAATTCGTCAAAGGCGCGCCAGAATTTTGGCAGCGCGCGGCCGATTTCCCACAACCCGAGTATTGCCAGCTCGTCTGCTTTCACGATCGGCTCGACGCCGGCATCTCGCATCTGGATTCCCGTGGAGCCAAAGAATTCGAATTGGGTTTCAGATGCAGCATCGCGCAGCGCGCGCACCAGCGACGCGGCATGCGCATCACCGGAAGCTTCGCCGGCAACGATTAGAAGGGGCAGTGGCATGCTTATCTCCCTCTCCCCCTGGGAGAGGGGCGGGGTGAGGGTTTAGTAGGCGCCGCTAGTCTCTCACCCCCGGACCCTTTCTCAGAGGGAGACGGGAGATGTTGTTGTAGCTCGAGCAGCACGTTCTGCGTGTCATTCAAAATCCGTTCGTTGGGAATCCTGAGGATGCGAAGTCCCAGACTGATCATATACGCGTCACGGTTTTTATCGTGATTCCACGCTTCATTTCGATTGTGGATTGCACCATCGCAGTCGATTACCAAATTTGCTTCACGACAAAAGAAATCTGCGATGTAATCACCCAGTTGATGTTGCCGTCTAGATTTGAAGCCCAATAGTCGACGGTCGCGCAAAAGCTGCCAAAGCAGATCCTCAGCGGATGTTTGGCTCTTCCGCAATTCACGGGCAAATTCGGTCAGTCCTGCAACTTGATAACCGCCCCTGTAATGACGCTGTCGTTTCATAACCTCTATCTTGAGTGCTTTCATTGACGAAGAAATACAAAGAGATTGGTTCTCCTCGTCTAGGCCCTCACCCAACCCTCTCCCAGAGGGAGAGGGCCAAATAAAACCTAACTTGGCTTATCCTTGTCGCTCATCGCGCGCGCATGTTAGCATCGGCGCATTCCGTTAGTGAAAACGGCGCGCCTGCTGCGACTCTCTTCGATTTCGCAGAAGGCGCGATTGATTATATGGTTGACGCTTTCTCTCCCTCTCCCCGTGGAAGAGAGACAAAGTGAAAGGTGAAGCTGGCGGCGAGGGCACAAGGAACTCCCTTTCGCGTTTGGATCTGGTTCGGTGAGAAAATCAACACACGAGTTTGGCCTGGCGTTAAGCCCTCACCCCCACCCTCTCCCAATGGGAGAGGGAGATTCAGGGAAAACAAGGCTGGCAATGACGCGCTCGCTCGCAATCTTCGCTTGCTTGATCCTTATTGCTCTGTTTGCGCCCGCCGCATTAGGGCAGCAGACCAACCCCGTCGATCGCAAAGTCGAAAATCCGGTCACCGATACTCCTTACGTTAATCCGCTGCAACAGGATCAGCCGGTGCGTCGGCCGGCCAGCAAGATTCCGGCCGTTCAGGCCGGGGACATATTGGACATAACCTGCGCGCACCAATCCTTCTCTGGTCCAAAGGAAGACCGCGTCGAGGTTTGCGAAGGCTCGGTCGATGCGCACATCGGCACTTTCCGGTTACAGGCTGACAAGATAACTACCTACGAGGTGAAGAATCTGGTGGTCGCCGATGGCAACGTCGTTTTCGATCAGGGCGATCAGCAACGCATTACCGGAAGCCATGCTGAATGGAATTACAAAAACAAAACGGGCTTCTTTGAAAACTCGACCGGCTATACCAACCAGACAAATGACGGCACCCGCATGTATTTCGTCGCCGATCGGGTTGAGAGAATCAATCTGACGACGATCGTTTTGACTAACGTCACGATCACTGCGTGCGACGAAGAAAAACCCAAGTGGAGTTTTCATGCGAAGAAAGCCCGCATCAAGACTGGTGACCGCGCGCGCATTACCTCGCCGACGTTCCGCATCAAGAACCTGCCGGTCATCTATATGCCTTACGCGTCAATGTCACTGAAGCACATCGATCGCGCGTCAGGCTTTCTGACGCCGACCTTCAGCGCTTCGGGTGAAAAAGGTTTTCGCGTTTCTGACGCATACTATCTGACCCTGGGCCGGTCGGCCGATTTCACCTTACGCGGAGATTTGTTCTCGCAACGGGGAATCGGGATCGGCGGCGACTTGCGAACGCGGGCGAACTCGCGCTCGTTCTTCAACATGGGATTCTATGCGGTGAAGGATCGAATCCTGGGTCCAAAGAAAGACGCACAGCATCCGGACCAGGGCGGCTCGAGCTTCTACATCGACGCGGTTCATTATTTTCCGAACGGATTTCTGGCGGCGGCCGACGTCAACATCACTTCAAGCCTGGCCTTTCGCCAGATTTTTTCTGATTCGATCCAGCAGGCGATTTCACCCGAAGAACGTTCGCAGGTTTTTCTCAACAAGAATTACAACGCTTACAGTTTCAATGTGCGGATGAATTCGCAGGCGACGTCGCTGCAGGATTCGCAGATTCGCATCCGTGAATTGCCGGCCATCTCGCTGGAACGGCGCCCGTCGCCATTCCCATGGCTGAAAAAAATTCCGCTGTATTATTCGTTTGAGAGTGCAGCCGAAGGAGTCAGCCGCAAAGAAACTCCGGCGGATCTGTTGACGTTTGTCACTGAGGCGGGCCGCGCACCAATCATCACGCCATCCGTGGTCCAACGCCTGGACCTGCATCCGAGTGTCGAATTGCCGCTCAGCTTTGGCGGCTGGAATTTGACCGCGACCGCGGGCGCGCGAGCAACCTATTATTCAAATTCGATTGATCCAGTGACGCAATTCGTTTCCCCGCGCGACGTAATTCGCGGCTATGGCGAGTTCGAGTTGGACTTGCGGCCGCCCGCGCTGGCGCGTAACTTCCGGCGCAGTGACGGCACGGTTCGGTTCCGCCACGTAATCGAGCCGTACTTGATCTATCGCCGGGTCGCGGGCATCGATAACTTCAATCAGATAATTCGCTTTGATTATCTTGACGCGATCGCGGACACGAACGAGATCGAATACGGCATTACCAATCGTTTTTTCACCAGACGATCGACGGAAAGTGTCAGCAAGAAAGCTGCGCGCGTCGCTCGCGAGAAAAAATCTTTGGCGACCCAGCCTTACGAAGCGCTATCGATCACGGTCCGCGGGAAATACTTTTTCGATCCGTATTTCGGGGGCGCGTTGCTACCGGGCCGCCGCAATCAATTTGATCCGATCGACACTCTCTCAGCCTTTACCTATGGCGCGGTGCCGCGAAAATTTTCGCCCGTCAACATCGACGTCCGTTATCGGCCCAGCCAGGATTTGTTTGCTGATTTTCGTTCAGACATCGACACGAAGGGCGGCGGGCTGCGCGCGATGTCTGCGACTTTTGGACTGAATCGCCCGCTGGTCCAGGCCTTTTCGACCTTTTATTACACGCGCGCCGTGGAACTGGTCCCGTCGCTGCAGCAGTATGCAAATCCCAATGGCACAGAGCCCGGTACTTTGCGCGGATCGCAATGGAGTCCTTCGTTTTTTCTCGGCGACAAAGAGAGAGGCCTGTTCGGCGGCGTGTCGTTGTTCTTTGATTTCCAAAAGCATCCGTTCGCGGGCAGCAATCGTTCGCTGATTAGCTCAACCATGACCATCGGCTACACCTGGAAGTGCTGCATGATTACCGCGCAGGACTTTACCTTTAATGTTGGCTTGCGCAACGAGAACCGGTTCGTCTTCGCGTTCCGGCTGAACGGGATCGGGACCTTCGGCACCGAGAAGATCGGACAGTGGGCGAAGTAGGTGCGCCCCCCCGTGTCAGAACCGGGAGCGGTAGCGACCGGATCATCGGTTACTTAAGCTTCAAATGAAAGGCGATTACATCACGTTCCAGGATCGTGGGCAGCCCGTAGGATATTTGATAACGTTTCGCTCTTACGGCACATGGCTACACGGCGATATGCGAGGATCAGTCGATCGTAATCATCGTCGATACGGAACGCCGCTCCTGCCGACGAGCCCTCAAAGGGAAGCGCGCAATTGTGGCTTGTTAAAACAATCTCCCGTTTTACTGAATTCGCGTCAGCGTGCGGCAGTGGAGTTCAGTATTCGTGAGACCTGTCACATACGCGAATGGTCTCTGTGGACTCTGAATATTCGCACTAATCATGTCCATGTTGTAATTTCGTCCACAAGCAAACCGGAAGCGGTTTTGAGTGCGCTCAAGGCAAACGCAACGCGCTCAATGCGCGATGCAGGATGTTGGGACAATAACCTCACGCCGTGGGCGCACGGAGGCAGCAAGAGATACCTGTGGACCGAGGAAGAACTAGCCAGCGCTATTGCGTATGTTCAATGCGATCAGGGTATGCCATTGAGTTAATTCTCTTCTGTTGCGCTTTGTGGCTGATCCGGTCGCTACCGCTCCCGGTTCTGACACGGCCTCCTGGCATAGTTCTCCGTTGACAACTTCGCCTCTAAATAATTAGAGTTGTTCCGTCAAAACTTTTTGCGCTTAAGACAACAACCGTTTTTAGTTCTTGCCTCATCAAAGCAACCGCCTCGACCGTTCTGGATGTTCCCTTATGAAACGTAAAACTGTAGCAACAATCGCGATTGTGACCCTGCTCCTCGTCCTGATGATTTGGAGTTTTGGATCGACGGCAGCAACCAACCGTGAAAACGCGCCGGAGCAAAGACCGGACAACGCGGAGCAGTCAAGCGCCGTCTTTCAGGACCAGGACGAAGACGAGAACGAACCTGATGCTGATCTGGGCAAGTTTGGATCGCGCATCGATCGCGAAGAATATCTGCGCGCGCGTGATGAATACGTCGCGCGCAAGCGCGGCATCGAGCCCGGGCGTCCCTTCGATCCAACTTTGCGCGGTCGCGCAATCGAGCAGATGGATCGGCAAGAGAAAGGCCGCCGGCTGGAGTCGATCGTCAGCGGAGATTTGACGCCGGCAGCGGGCGGCGCCTGGACTCCGATTGGTCCGCTGACCTTGCCGAATGGCGTCGGCAGCAATAGTGGCCCAACCAGCGGTCGCGTCACCGCCATTGCCGTCGATCCGACAAATTCCCAAAAGGTTTATCTTGGTACGGCGCAGGGCGGCGTGTGGCGTTCGTTGGATGGCGGCACGACCTGGGCTTCGATTTTCGATAATGCGGAAACGATGGCGATTGGCGCCCTGGCGGTTGCTCCTTCAAGTCCGAGCACGCTTTACGTCGGCACCGGTGAATTCAATTCATGCGGGGATTGTTTCTTTGGCGTCGGGCTTTATCGAATCGATAGTGCCGACACTTCCGCGACCCTGGTTGGCCCAATCAACCCGCAACAGACGATTGGCAACCGCACTTACAACGTTTTCAATGGACGCTCGATCACAAAGATTCTGGTTCACCCGACTGACCCGGCCACGATCTGGGTATCAACCGCGCGCGGCGTTGGCGGCAGCGGTGCTAATGCACTTAACGCGACACCACCCGTGGCGCTGCGTGGAGTGTTCCGATCATCGAACGCGACATCTTCGAGTCCAACGTTTACAAAACTCACCGTCAACCAGGATGGCAGCATTGATACGCCCGCAACTGGCAACGCGGATGTGGTGGACATGGTGATGGAGCCGGGTACGCCGGATAACATTCTCGTGGCAGTCATCGGACTTACCAGTCTAAATGGCGGCATTTACCAGTCGACGAACGCTACCACGGCGACGCCGACATTCACTCAGACGAAACCTCTTGCGACCACCGTTCGCACCAGTTTAGCGATTAACAAAACTGGAAGTGTGGTTACCGTTTATGCTGCGACCAGCGAGACACCAGTGAACACGACGGGCTGCACGACGGCAGGATCGGGTGCGATTTACAAGTCAATCACCGGAGGCGCCACCTGGGGCGCCCAGCAACTGAGCGGGGGCGGCGGCTTCTGCTCGGGACAATGTTTCTACGATATGCCGATCGCCGTCGATCCTACGGACGCGAATGTTGTTTACATTGGCGGGCAGGCAACCTCGACATGCGGTGGCGTCGTAAGAAAAGCCATTGATGGAGGCAACGGAGTTTCAGGCAATTCGTTCGCTCAAGATAGTACTGGCTTGCATGCTGATGATCATGCCCTGGTGTTTGACGGAGCAGGCAATATTTATTGTGGCAATGATGGTGGAATCTGGAGGCGATCAGCCTCAGCGGTTGCCGGCACTGCATGGACGAATCTCAATAGCTCGCCACTCAATACTTTGCAATTCGAAAGCATTGCTGTTCATCCGACGGATCAGTTCCTGATGATCGGCGGCACGCAGGACAACGGCACTGAATTTCAGCAGACTTCGTCAGGCAATTGGCGCAGGGCCGAAAGTGGTGATGGAGGCTATGCGCTGATTGATCAGAGCGCGACCGATACGACGAACGTGACGATGTACCACACGTTCTTCAATAACAGCGGACAGATCGGTTTTGATCGAATTTTCAAAGCAGCGTGCTTGCCAGTCTTCGATTCGTGGCCCGTGCGCGGCGTCGGTTTTGGCCCCAATGACACCACGCCGGTGCCATGCGACGGCGGAACAACACTGGTCCAAACCAACGGGCTCGTACTTACCCCGACCGTCTTGTTCTATGCGCCGATGGCCCTGGGCCCGGGCTCGCCGAATACTGTCTATTTTGGTTCCGACCGGTTGTACCGATCATTTGATCGTGGCGACACGATGACGGCCGTTAGCCAGGTCCCGTTAGCGGGGACGTCCCCGATCAGCACGATTGCGATTTGGAACCGGGGTGACAATATTCGTATGGTCGGGCTTCAGAATGGGCAGGTGTTTGCGACTGCAACTGGATCCTCTACGTTGGTTGATATTTCACCGCCGATTCCGGCGAATCCCTCCGGCAGCACCATCAACAAATTCATCGGCCGCGCGATGATCGATCCGAATAATAAGAACGTCGCTTATGTCACGTTGTCTTATTACGCGCCGGCGGGGCAGGGGATTTGGAAGATCACTAACCTCAACGCCGCGGGGGTCAGCGGCGGCGCGGCGCCAGTTTGGGCCGCGGCGGGAAGCGGCATTCCCAGCATTCCGATCAACGCGTTCGCGATCGATCCGCTGAACTCGAATAATCTCTATGCCGGCACTGACATTGGCGTTTACTTTTCCAGCGACGCCGGCGCGAGTTGGACTCCGTTCGGATCGAGTCTGCCGCGGGTCGCGGTCTTTGATTTACAGATTCAGCCGACGAGCCGGATCTTGCGCGCGGGTACTCATGGTCGGGGGATCTGGGAAACTGCACTGGTCAATCCAGCGGCTTCGACGCTGCAGTTCAGCGCGAGTACAGCATCAGTCACTGAGGGAACCGGTAGCGCGTCGGTCGATGCAACCGTGACGGTCACGCGATCGGGTGACATTTCGTTCCCGGCATCCGTTAACTACGCTACCAGCGACACTTCGGGTTCGAATGGTTGCGGCCAAAACACCGGCGCAGCTTCGTCGCGCTGCGACTATATTGCGACGTCGGGAACTTTGAATTTTGCCGCGGGCCAGTCTTCACAGACGATCACGATTCCGATCACCTACGACTCATATACGGAAGGCGCCGAAACTTTTACGATGACGCTTAGCTCGCCTGTCGGTTTGAGCGCTGGACTCGGCTCGCCATCGACCACCACGATTACAATCAACGACAGCGGGTTCACCGGGCCAAACCAGATCGATACCGCGGGTTTCTTTGTGCGGCAACATTACGTTGACTTCTTGAATCGCGAACCGGACGCATCAGGTCTGGCGTTCTGGAACAACCAAATGACCAATTGCGGGGCTTCGGATTTGACCGTCTGTCGCATCAACGTGAGCGGTGCATTCTTCCTTTCAATTGAATTTCAGCAGACCGGCTATCTGGTCGAGCGGATTTACAAGACCGCGTTCGGCGATGCGACCGGTACGTCGGCAACCGGCGGGAGTCATACATTAAGAGTCCCGGTCATCAGACTGAATCAGTTTCTGCCCGACACGCAGCGAATTGGACAGGGCGTGGTTGTCGGTGTGGGCAATTGGCAACAACAATTGGACGATAACAAGAACGCTTTCACGGAAGAGTTCGTGAAGCGCTCAACGTTCCTGACGGCTCTGCCCTTGTCTCTGACGCCGGCGCAGTTCGTCGACACGCTGAATGGCAACGCGAAAGACAACAGTAACGTGATGCCCTTGTCGTCGGCGGAACGGGACAGCCTGGTTAACGCGCTCACGAATGGCACAATGACTCGTGCGCAGGTGCTTCGCGCCGTGGCTGAGGACGCGGACCTCGCGAATTCCGAGAAGAATCGCGCATTCGTGTTGATGCAGTACTTCGGTTATTTGCGGCGCAATCCGAATGATCCGCAGGATTCGGACTATGCGGGATATGAATTCTGGCTGGGCAAGCTGAATGCAGCGAACGGCGATTACATCGTGGCGGAGATGGTCAAGGCCTTCATTACCGCAGACGAATATCGTCATCGGTTCGCGGTGAACTAATTATTATCGAGCAACCGCATGCCACTTGAAGGAAACTAAGCGGAGTGTTAGTTGAAAGTGGCACAGGCGTCCCTCCCGCGATCACGCGCAGGATGCGCGTGTCGCTATTAAAGCGGAGGGCCACTTGCGGTTGCGCATCACCAACGCTTACAATGAGCGCCCTTGGCTATTGGATCAAAATATCGCGTTTTCTTATTGATTTTGGCCTAAACCCAGCAGGTCGGGATTAGCACTTAGATCGAGTTTCGGTTTCTTAATGATCAGACTGGTTATCGCCTTTTTGACCGCCGCAGCGGCGTGTATGCTCGTCGCGGGCGCGCTCACCTCTGCCCAATCCACCTCGTCGTCAACGCCTGACGCGTTCGTCACTCAGATAACGAACTCGAATCGTTTATCGGCGACCACCCAGGTTGGATCGTTTGCGAGTGACGTAACCGCCAATGGACGGTTTGTCGTAATCGAATCGAACGGCGATGTCGCGACGGAAAAAACCGCGACGCGCAATAATCAAGACGGAAATCGCGAAATCTTTCTTTACGACTATGCGCAGCGCCGCGTTTTTCAGCTTACCAATACGCGCAGCGTTTTGAAGCCGCCCGGTAGTCCGTCACCGAGCCCTAGTCCAAGTCCCAGCCCGAGTCCGAGTGTTTCGCCGAGTCCGACGCCGATAGTCAGTCCGACGCCGCCGGTAGACGAGCCGACGAATGTTCAGATCGAGATCAGCAACAATCGTCCGATGATAAGCGTCGAAGGCATTGTTCCGGCGGCTGGGCAACACACTTACACCATAGTGTTCAGTTCGAATGCGCCGTCTCTCGCTAATTTTGATGGGACAAACGCCTCTGCATCTGATTTGAGTGCGCTTGCAAGCGATGGTAATCAGGAGCTCTGGACCTATCAGTTCACTGTAGCGGATATTGCGAATCTTTCCAGCGGCGCCGACGTGGGACCAATAGACTTATCCGGCGGGACATTCACGCGCATCACGAACACGCCGGCGAGTCGCAAGCCCTCGGCGGGAGGCAGCGACAGCAACGGCATCCCGTTTTCACCGTTCATCGCTGATGACAATCGCGATGCGACGATTAGTGATAACGGCAATATCATCGCTTTTACTTCCACGCGTAATCTTGTGCCGTCCGTTGGTAACCTTGATCCTACGGACCCACTGAACCAGGGTAGTTCTAACCCACAGGGGAATCCGGAAATCTTCATCGCCAATATCGCTATCCCAGCGCAACCCAAGTTCATTCAAGTAACGAACACGGTAACGACTTCTTTTAACAATCCGATTTTCAGCTCTAATCCTTCTCTCTCAGGCGACGGTAAGGTTTTAACTTTTATTTCTAATGCGAATCTGACATCGACGAACGATGATGGCGGTGGATTTAGTAACGCGGAGATCTATGTCGCAAGTTATGATCTCGGTACAACTGTGAGCGGACTGCGCCAGGTCACCAAGACCAAGAATGGTTTACCTGTGGCAACGCCAAGCGTCAGCCCCGATCCATCGGCGAGCGCAAACCTTTTGACTTTTGGACGTCGATTAAGTCGTGACGGCAGGTTCATTGGATTCGAGTCGCTAGCCAGCGATCCGAAGGGCAACGGAACGAACACCAATTTTTATGCGCCGTTTGTTTATGACATGACGACGGACACGTTCACTCAACTCGGACCGCGCGCGACGGACACGGCCATCGATCCAGTACTTCATGTGCCGGTGTTCACCGATTACGATGCAGCGCTACATCCGGCCTCGGTCATGTGGACCTCAGCTTTGAACTATACGTCCAGCGGCACCTTGGTTACCGACAGCACGGGATTGAATCCCGGTAGCGTGGCGCAAATCTTTCTGGCGCCGTTGCCCGCGCAGACAACCGGACCTTTCACGCGCATAACAAATTCTCCTTTCATCGGCGGCGGGACTGGCGCAATGGCCAGCAACAGTCGCCGGCGGTTCGCCCTGTCGCGCACGGGTGAATTAGGTTTGGGAAACTCCGACGGGTCGAGCGAGGTCTTTTATGAATTGTCTCCGGCGATCACAACGGAATCGACAGCCACGCTTTCTTTATTAACCGGCGCCAGTTTGATCGCGGTTCCGGTCGCAAGTCCGACCGCGACTCCAAGTCCAAACGTTAGTCCGACGCCCAGCCCCAGTCCGAGCCCTTCGCCGAGTCCCTCAGTTAGTCCAAGCTTTGTTCCGCTGGGATTGGCCCCGGGCGAGGTTGCGGTTGCGCAAGCAGCTTTCGGACCCGTAACCAGCGCAACTGTCAGCAATGCGAATGCTTCCGAATCTAAGCGCGCTCCGGCGCTTCCCATCGAGCTGAATGGAGTTTCAGTTTCAATTAACGGCGCCGCGTGCGGACTTTATGCGGTGAGTTCTTCGCAGATTAGATTCGTCGTGCCCATCGGACTGACAGCAGGCATTTATCCGATCGCTATCAATAATAACGGGACAGTGATTCGGGGCGCGCTCACCATTGTCGGTGCGCAGCCCGACATCTTTACCAGCACGAACGGGCCAGGCGGCAGGGCCGTAGTGTGCAACGCGACCAACCCGGCAGTATGTACTCCTGAGCCATTTACCGTCACGACGAACGACGGCACGGGGAATCAAGTGGCCACTGTCTTGCAAGTTTCAATGACAGGTGTGCGCAACAACCTGGCTAGTACTATTACTGCGACTATCGGCACTACCGTGATTACCGTAGCGAACAGCAACGCAAATTCTGACTTACCGGGGACAGATCTCGTCACTTTAACGTTACCCTCCACGGTTGATGTCGGCGATTTGCCGATCGTCATAACAGTTATAGGTTCGTCGAGCCGTGATACGACAACCGCGCCGCACGTGACGATTAATGCCGGCGCCTCGCCTATTCCGAATCAGATCGATGGGACTGCGTTCTTTGTCAGGCAGCAGTATCTGGACTTTTTGAATCGCGAACCTGATGCGACCGGTTATGCTTTCTGGCAGAACGAAATCAATTCCTGTGGCGGCGACGCGCAATGTATCGACGTCAAGCGGGTCAATGCCTCCGCGGCATTCTTCCTGTCCATTGAGTTTCAGCAGACCGGTTATCTGGTTTATCGGACTTACAAAGCTGCGTATGGCAACCTGACGAATTCGCCGGTGCCGATCACGCGTCAGCAATTTCTGCCTGACACCCTCGAAATTGGTAATGGTGTGATCGTCAACCAGGGTGATTGGCAGAACCAGCTGGAAAATAATAAGAAGGCGTACTTTGCTGATTTTGTCACACGGCCGGCCTTTACAACCAAGTATCCGACGAACACGAACATGACCGCCCAACAGTTCGTCGATCAGCTTTACAGCAATGCCGGGATCGCGCCGGCTTCAGCGCCGAATCGCGCCTTGGCCATTAACGAATTCAATTCAGCGCCCACGACGGATAACACTGCGCGCGCGCATGCGCTGCGATTGGTCGCTGAAGATTCCATGCTGTACCAGCAGGAATTTAATAAAGCTTTCGTGCTGATGGAATACTTCGGTTATCTGCAACGCAATCCGAACGATTCGCCGGAGCCGGGACTCAATTATGATGGCTACACTTTCTGGCTGGGTAAGCTGAACCAGTTCAACGGCGATTTCATCAAGGCCGAAATGGTCAAGGCCTTCCTCTCTTCGAACGAATACCGTCAACGCTTCGCGCAGTAGCTTTCTGTAGCGCAAATTGCTAATTTGCGAAGCGCAAGTTAACAACTTGCGCTACTATGCGCGTAGGACTCGACGGCTCTCCACTGAGCGACCTGCTAACCGGGATCGGCCATTACACCTTTGAACTTGGGCGGGCGCTGGCGGTCAATTATCCTTCGGATCAATTCGAGCTAATTTCTCCCAAACCGTTTTCTCCTCAGATCGTTGAGCAGAGTCAGCGGGATCGCCTGCCCAATCTGGAGTTCATTAATCCGAAGTCATCAAGCGTTCGCGGGCGTTGGTGGTCATTCGATTTGCCGCGTTACCTGAAACGAGCCGGACTCGATCTGTTTCACGGAACCAATTATGAGCTTCCGCTTTGGCGCCGCCGCCACACCGTGGTGACGGTCCACGATCTTTCATCTCTCTTGTATCCAAAGTTACATCGCAAACCGCTGGCGCGGAGAATGCGCCTACGGCTGCCGCTCTCGGTAAAAATGGCAAAGGCCGTCATCACGCCGACTGAGGCTGTGAGGAGCGAGTTGTGTTCACAACTGAATGTGAAACCAAACAGAGTAACCGCGATTCATGAAGCGCCGCGCCAAAGCTTTCGCCCCATGTCACCTGATGAAAGTCTCGGAACCCGAACACGACTCGGCGTGGAGAATGATTTTCTACTTTTCGTCGGAACGCTGGAGCCGCGCAAGAATCTGTTGACGCTCTTAAAAGCGTTTTCCGAAGTTCTTCGCGACACCCATTTTCGCCCTCAGTTGATCGTCGCGGGTGGTGAAGGCTGGTTGATGGAGGAAACTTTTGCGTTTATCCGTGCTGCTGGGATCGCGGATCGCGTGAAGCTGATTGGCTATGTGAACGACGACGAGTTGCGTGCGCTCTACTCATCATGCCGGGCATTTATCTATCCATCGCTATACGAAGGTTTTGGCTTGCCGCCCCTCGAAGCAATGGCGTGCGGCGCGCCCGTAATTGCCAGTCGCATTGCCGCCTTGGCAGAGACGATTGCAGACGCGGCCATGCTGGTCGATCCGTTGGATGTGCAGTCGCTAGGGGCGGCGATAACTGATGTTTGCGAAAACGAGAAACAGCGAAAGAAAATGATTGCGGCCGGTCCAACTCATGCAGCTAAGTTTTCGTGGGAGAAGGCAGCGCGGTTAACTTATGAGATTTATCGAGGGGTTGTCGGTTAGCCATCTTTACGTAGTGGTACAGGTTGACTCCCT
>DNNE01000108.1:0-17978 GCA_003487805.1 Blastocatellia bacterium
GCTGACGCGCGGGCTTCTGACACTCGAATAAAAGCGCCCGCGGTGTTATTGTATGCGGCCACGCCTTGTTGAGTTCACCAGGAATCGAAGTCATAGATGACCAGCGAAACGCCTGAACCGCGATCCAAGCTCAAAACCGCACTCGTCTTCTCGATGCTGTTCGCGATTCTTGGTGCGGTCGTTGTCTTCGGCTACTTCACCACATTTCGGCGGCCAGTGACCACGATAATTCTGATAAGACACGCCGAGAAAATCATCGATCCGAACAATCCGGATGTCGATCTGAGTGCTGCCGGTCAAACGCGCGCCCAGGAGATTGCGCGCATGTTTGGCGACGCGGGCATCAATGCGATCTACGCGACGCAGTACAAGCGCACGCAGGAAACTGTGAAGCCGTTGTCTGATAAGACGGGAGTGCCGGTGACGATCGTGAATTCAAAAGGCACGGCCGATCTGCTGGTTCAAATTCGCGCGCAGCACTCAGGGCAGACTATCTTCATTGCCGGGCATAACAATACGGTGCCGGAAATAATTGAAGCTCTTGGCGGCCCAAAGTATCCGACCATTCCAGAGACCGAATACGACAATCTGTACGTCGTAACTGTGTATCGAACAGGCAAGGCGAAGGTTGTGAAGATGAAGTACGGAAGTCCAAGTCAGTGATTTCTCTGTGTCCTCTGTGGTTAATGGTCGTAAATGAAATTCAACCACAGAGGGCACAGAGACTATTTCGAATTATTAAGCTGAAAATACCTTTATGAAAAAACCAAAACGCACATCGATTAATCGTCGCAACTTTGTGAAGCTGCTTCCAGCCGCCGGGGCCGCCGGCCTGGTAGCTTCCAAATCGCCGTTGAGCGCCCTGGCGCAAACGCCAACTCCGGTAGCTTCGCCTTCACCGCGCCCATCGCCGACGCCGCTGCGCGTCACGAAAGAGATGATGCACAACGCCGAGAAACTGATCGGTATTGATTTGACTGATGCGCAAGAGACGATGGCCGTGCGTGGCGTCAACGGCAATCTGGACAGTTACGAAGCGATTCGCAAGATCGATGTGCCGCTCGATACCGAACCGGCGATCGCCTTTCATCCCGCGCTGCCGGGATTTCATGTCAAACGCGCGCCGGCGAAAGTGAAGTTCAAGTTTGGCAAAAATGAACCGGCCCAATTCAAGTCGGTTGACGATCTTGCCTTTGCGACCGTGCCCCAGCTCGCCGAATTGATCAGAACAAAGAAAGTCTCGTCAGTTGAACTTACAAAGATGTATCTGTCCCGATTAAAAAAGTACGGACCAAAACTTCTCTGCGTAGTGACGCTCACTGAAGTTTTGGCGATGAAGCAGGCGCAAGCCGCTGACGATGATTTGAAACGCGGAAAGTATCGCGGGCCCTTGCACGGAATTCCCTGGGGTGCGAAGGATTTGTTTGCGACGAAAGGAATCAAGACTACCTGGGGCGCCGAACCTTATCGCGATCAAGTCATTGATTATGATGCGACAATTGTTGAGCGATTGCGCGAAGCGGGCGCGGTGCTGGTTGCTAAACTTTCGATGGGCGCATTGGCCCAGGGCCCGAAGTGGTTTGGCGGCGTGACCCGTAATCCGTGGGTGCCGGATGAAGATCGTCTGGGATCCAGTGGCTCGTCCGCAGGGCCGGCGTCGGCAACGTCCGCGGGTCTGGTGGGTTTCTCAATCGGGACTGAGACGCTCGGCTCGATCGTTTCGCCCTCATCGCGCTGTGGTGTGACCGGGTTGCGTCCAACGTACGGCCGCGCCAGCCGGTATGGCGCGATGGGCTTGAGTTGGACTATGGACAAGATTGGTCCCATCTGTCGCGGCGTGGAAGACTGCGCGGCAGCGCTCGACGCGATCTATGGCCCGGACGGCCACGATCTGACTGTCGGCGATGCGCCTTTCAATTGGTCGCCTGAGATGCCCTTAAGCAGCTTGCGCGTCGCCTATTTGAAAACTGAATTCGAAATAACGCCGCAAGCAAACGCGACCGAGCAGCAGCGGAAGCTCACGGATCAGCGCAATGCAATGTACAAAGACGCCCTGGCGGTCTTGGAAAAAGCCGGCGTGAAGATGACCCCGATCGAACTGCCAAAGTTTCCGACGGGGAACATTCGGTTCCTTCTGACCGCTGAGGCTGCGACGGCGTTTGATGACATCACCCGCGACGGTCGAGTGAATCAATTGTCCGGACAGGATCCGGGTGATTGGCCCAACAGTTTCCGTACTTCGCGATTTATTACCGCAGTTGAATACCTGCGCGCCCAGCGGCTGCGCGTTTTGCTGATGCGCGAAATGGACAAGCTCATGTCGCAGTGGGACGTGTTTGTCGCGCCGGCGCCCAACAGCGCCAGCTTAACGATAACGAACCTGACGGGTCATCCGGCGGTGTGTCTGCCCTGCGGCTTCCTCGACATCCCGGGAGCGAACAATGGACCGCTGCAACATCTGCCGCAGGCAATCATGTTCACCGGTGGTTTGTATGACGAAGCATCGCCCTTGCGCGTCGCGCTGGCGTTTGAGAAAGCGACGCAGTGGCACACGATGCATCCGAAAGTTGATTGGGCGTGAGTGCCTGCCTGCTCGATATATTGCCAAGCCTCATAATTGTCTATTTCATGGAGATATCCGATTGACCCAACCAAAGATTTTCTCTATCATCAATGGCGATCTTCAGTAGTGTTCGACGGCGGGGCGGATGCCGACGTAATGGGAATAACGTTTTCGCTCGACGAATAATTGGCAAGAGGTGCTAAGGCTTCCCGGCCCGCGAAACGGGGCCTCAACTTTCACAACACCCCAATAATTCAGCGTTTGACTCTCAGCGGAACCACTGCTTATGAGCGAACATCCCATCGATCTCTGGCGCAAGAAACTAGAACATTTACAAAGGGAGGAAGCGCTTGCTACCGATCCTGGTGAAAGGTTCAAGCTGCAGCAACAGATTGCGGATGCGAAACAAAAAATCTCTGAGTTAACACTCGACCAGCAGGACTCAAATCAGCTTCAGAAAGACTCTGGAAGAACTCGTTCGAACCAGTTCCTCGAGTCGCTGCTTTACTTCAAGGATTACTTACCCTTTCTCGGTGTTCTTGCGGCTTTGATCGGATTGATACCGGGTGTTAGATTCACCCAGCCAGCGATAGCCGCGCTGCTTTTCTTCTCGCTTTGGATTCTATACTTAGGTCGCAAGGCTTACCGAACTTTCGGCACTACCCGATCGATGCCCGGGCCTAGAGCTTTGTGGCAGATCATCTTCAATCAATTGCTTCCGCAAAAAGGGACGCAACTAAACCAAAATCTGGTGAAGGTTCTGATTATTTATGACGGTTCAACAGAAAGTGTTGTGGATTCCTTGGCTCAGGAATATCGTCGTAGCATTTTGCAAATCATACGGTTCAAATACACATCGAAATTTGAAAGGAATACCCTGCTAACCCTCTTGGAAAGTTCAGACGCCGTGTATTTCTTTTGCACAGAAGCGATAGAGCAAAATGCGGAGATTTATGACATCGTCAATAATTGGAGTGTCAGCCATTCTGATAAACCAGTATTAGCCGTAAATTTCTTACCGCCTGATGCATCCTACAATTGGGCGTTCAATCTCATCCCAAAGGCGGGCGCGGTTTCAGGACTATGGCAACTATTGGCGCGTGCTACTGAGAGAGCCAGGCAGTGGAGAGGACAAGCGGACCTTTTCCAGCGGATCTGGATATGGTCCCTAGTGGTTGCAGCGCTACTCTGCGCCTTTCTGTACTGGTCTTATTTTAAGGCCGCGCAATACGCGAGCGAGGAACAAACGAAACTACATCAGTGGGAGAAGACGGACTCGAACGACTTGATTCGTCTACAAGATCTTTGGAACGCTCTAGCTGATGCCAGAACCTCAGGCACGCTAAAAGATGATGGTGAGAGAGCGCGGGCTGCTCTAAAAAGTTTTGCGGACTATGTCGCGGCGGACTTGAAAGATCGGCAAGGGGTGAGTAGTGATACAGGCGCTGTATCCTTTTGGAGGAAGTACGAAGACCAAGAAACCAAGAAAACGTACTTTGTGGGCGTTGCTCGGTCGGACAATGATCCCCTAGCATGCAATGAGGGTGGCTTGGATGCGGCGACGCTCACCTACCCGTCCATTATTAGTTGCGCAATTGGCGAGCGAAGCGTCGTGCGCTGGCGCGTCAACATGAACAATGGAGAGGACGCAAGCTGGCAAAATGGCAGGGTCACGGGCTATTGGCGAACCCCTTCTGATGCTGCTCCGCTTCTTGAGTTTGCGGGAAATGGTCGCAAATGCCGCTGGATGGACCGCAAGAAAGACCGAACAGGCATTTTATGCATAGGAATTGCGCCGCGATTAGGCGCGGTCGAAAGCGGTGTTTGTATCTCGACCACTAACGCGAAGGGGTTTCCTGAAGAAGAATGGACGAAGCACTACCTTTATCAAGCGATTTCAGTAATGCAACTCATACCCGATGAATTGCTCTTAACGAAGGACAGACGAGATCAATGTAAAAACAATCCCGAGAGAAACCCTGTCTCCATTCATTAATCAGTTCGAAACTCATGAAGTAAACGAAATAAGCCCAGAAGTATTCAAGCTACTGATGGAGTCTTATTTGCTACGGCTGTCATCTGAAACTAAGCATTCAAGACTGACGAGTCCGTTACGGAATCAGCATCGACTGCGTGTTGAAGGCGAAGCCAGAACTCAGGTGTCGTGTTGAAAACTCGCGCAAGGCGATGCGCCAAATCAGGATTTACCGATCGACGCTCGTGAAGCAGATCGTTGATGCCGCGATTTGAAACTCCTAAACGCTCAGCGAGTTCAGACGGTGACAGTCCTGTAGCGGGAAGAGTTTCTTCGCGCAACAACTCTCCAGGATGAGTAGGCCTTCTCGTTGGTCTTTTTCTCATCAGTTCCAAACGACGAGAATATTATGTCATGTAACTCCGAGAATGAGATAGACTCTGGGCGCTAGGTTGTCTCTTAATCATTAAGTCAGTACCGGGAGCGGTAGCGACCGGGTTGCAGTTGATCCAAGAGTCCAAGCGGAACGGATCGTTACCCGGTCGCTATCGCTCCCGGTACTGACCTCGACTGCAAATTGAATTTACTTCTACGCAGCTCGATCCAAATGAACACTCCGATCAGCAAAAGAAACATCTCCAGTTTGTGTATTGCACTCTGTGTAATTCTGCTCGCCATTCTCGGCTGTCGCTCAACCAAACATTCAGATCCGCCGGGATGGACCAAGGCGAAAGTTCTCTCTGACAAAGAAGATCATCCTTCAAAAATCATCACTGATGGCGACGCGGTTTATTACGTGACTGGCGGGACGGTCGCGAGCATGAACGAAGGCACGAACAACATCAAACGCATCTCGTTGCGCGACGGCAGTGTCTCGGTCTTGGTCAAGCGTGGGAAATTGATCCCGGAAGAAACCCTCGCGCTCGATGACAAATTTCTTTATTGGTCTGACGGGGGAAACCTCTACCGGATTTCGAAAGCGGGCGGAGAGAGCGAGAAGATTATCGCCGGCGCGGCCAGGCCCGATGAGATGGTAATGGATGACCAAAACATCTACTGGGTAATGTGGGGCGGTGAAGGTTCTCCGCCGCAGCCTCTAATGTTCGCGCCAAAGAAAGGTGGCGATCCCAAAGAACTGACACCCAGGTACCTGGGCACGAGCGGCATCGCGATCGATAAGGACTTTGTTTATTGGATGGGAAGCGATGGGATTAAGAAGATTCGCAAGACCGGCGGAGAGGTGACTGATGTCTATCACAATACGTCGAAGTCGCCGAGCCTGGGTCTGCGCATGGACGCAGACAATTTCTATTTTTGTCAGATGGCCGGCAACGGATATTCGGCGCTGATGAAGTTGTCAAAGAAATCCAACGAGCTATCTCAACTTGCGCCATCGATTGAGCACACGCTCGATTTCATCATTGACGACGGATATGTCTACTACTACGCATTTGTGCCGCACACCGGATCGTTTGGCCCGGATGCCTTGCGCAAAGTCCCGAAGGCGGGCGGCGATTCGATTGTGTTGGATCAGGGTGATACGGCCTGGATGCGGTCTCTCACTCTGGATTCAAAACAGATTTACTTCGCGGATATCTCAAAGATATACGCGCTGGCGAAGTGATGCTTCAGTTCGGAGTTCCGCCTTTAGGCGGCTCGTTTGACCGTGGGCGCCGCCTGAAGGCGGAACTCCAAACGCGCTATCGCTCGCGTAGCGGGTTACGCATCGTCAGGTCCAATTCCACCGGCACGCACCTCTTAAAACTAAACAAGCTCTTCTTGAATTTTCCGAAGACGTAAACGCGACCCGTCACCGGCCACGTTTCTCTCGAGTCGGTCCATTCACCAATAGCGGCCAGCATTGCACCGGGCAGGTAGATATGGATGCTGAGTGGACTCTTCAGAGTAAGCGGCGCGTCTCCCGGCAGGTTGAATGAATGGTTATAGTCGGAGATGTCGACCGAGTGGCCGTTTATTTCCATGTCTTCGAAGACGAGAAAATCAACCTTGCCGTTTTGAGTCACCGGCGCCACAACGATTGGAACGTCAAACGTGATTCCCAGCGGCGTCACTCGCGCGAGAGCGGGCTTCCCGAAAGTGATCAATTGATCGACATTTGAATCATCAGTCTTCGTGTCGTTGTTCGCTGCACCCGTACTATTCTTTACGCTCTTAACTTCGACGACCGTGCGTTCGACTTTGTAGCCGCGGATCTTGTCGGGATACGCGCGGGTCTGCGCCAGAGTTCCAGGTGTTCCGGCAACAGCTATTAACACTGCGAAGCCGAAACTACCGAGTTTGATCAAATCATGTAGTTTCATCCAGCTGATGTCTCCAACCCTCGCTTGATAAGCTCCGGCAGATCCAGAACCAAAGCTATGGCGCCATCGAACATCTCCGCCGCGCCGCAAATTCCGACCCAGCGATAGGCGTGCCGCCCGAGACCGCGAATCAGCGTCTCCTGGGTGGCGATAATCTCGTCGACCGCAATGCGATAACCCGGAACGCCGTTGCCCCCATTTTGTGAATGCGCAGGACGGCGCCACACTATGAACGCGTCACCCTCATTGAAGACATCCTCAGCGTAATCATTCGATAGAGTGACTAAAGAAGTGAGATAGACCAGCGGTACATTGGCAGAGTCATTCGCATCACTGCCCGATCGCGATCCAGTTGCGCTGGTGCCGGAAACGTGAGCCGCATCGATCGCATAGAGCCGTTCTCCGCACCTCACGATTACACACTTAGCTAATGACAGCCCCGCGGGCACGATCATCGCGAAAGTTGTTCCGGCGCCTTTCTCAGTCGCGACGCGCACTTCGCCTCCGGCGACGTCCATGGCGCGATCGACCACGTCCAAACCTATGCCGCGCCCGGCCATCTCGGACAGTTCGCGCGAGGTGGAAAAACCGGGTCTGAAAATCAAGCGCAGACACTGATCCTCTGATAACCCGCCGTTGGAAATTCCCTGCTGCGCTGCTGTGGCCACAACTCGATCGAGTTCGATCCCACGGCCATCGTCGGTGACGGTAACTTGTATGCGGCCCGATTGGTTGGCAGCGGCAAGTGTCACATGTCCCGTCGGATCCTTTCCGGCCGCGCGCCGCTCATCCGGCGCTTCGATGCCGTGCGTGATGGCGTTGCGCACGAGGTGGAGCAGGGGATCGGCAATCACATCGGCGAGCGACTTTTCAATCCCAACGTCAGCGCCCTTGATCTCAAATTCGACGTCCTTTCCCAAATGACGAGCAGCGATTCTGCCGGCGCGAGCGGCAGCGCGTTGCAGAACTTCACCGGCGGGCACGAGCCGCAGCTTGATGAGCCGCTCTTCAAAGGCGACGAATCGCATATGCAAATCTCTGGTCGCCGACTCGGCCGCTTTTGCTTGTGTCGAGCCGCTAATTGTCGCGAGGGCGTTGGCCGTTTGTCGGGATAGTTCACCGGCGGTGGAGATCAAATCGTCGAGTTGCGTCAATTCGATGCGGACGGCGCCGTAGTCTCCGCGGTCGGTTGCCCGCGTGAGTGGATAAGCGGCGCCGAGCGACGACCTGGTTTCGCCGGCGGGCATCTCAATCTTGATTTCAGTATGCGTTATGTTGCCGAGAGACGACGCGTGGCGTAAGACTTCGCTCGAAATGTACTCGGCCGCGTACAGTATTTGAAAATTGATTTGATCGTCACCTGCCGGCCGGCCAGGAATGGTCGCGACAGTCTCGCCACCTTCGCCAAGAATTTTTGTGAGTTCGCGAAAGTCTCGATCGAAACTGTCGATCAAAAATCCGGCTGAGACGATAAACAACTTTGCGCCCTCGCGAATTGCTTCGCGCGCGTGTTGAAGATCGTATTCGCTAAGCGAGCCGGCAATGTCCGGAGGCAAAGCCGCACGCAAGCCACTGGCGATGACACCCTGCGTGTTGCTCGCCTGCGCGTACGCAGCCAGGCGCTGAACCATTACGCTGTCATCATGAGTTGATTTCTCGTCCGGCGGGGTTTGTAGCGCCCGCTCGATCGCCGCGACTGCCGCTTCGAAGGTGTCCAGCATGTCGTCCGTCAGCTCGATCCGCCCAAGTCGCGTTCCGTCAAGCACGGCCTCGAATTGATGAGCTATTTCGCTGACGGAGCCGAAAGTGAGCGAGGCCGCTGACCCTTTCAAGGTGTGAACGCGGCGAAAAATTTGCGCAGCCAGCTCGCGCCGGCGCCGGCCGTCGGAGCGAACGATGCGGAGTTGTTCGAGATCGCGATACAGTCGCTCGACAATTTCCTCGGCGTCAGTCAAAAACAGGCGCTGCTCTTCGGTCATCGCGTGGCAGTTTAGCTCAAAACGCGCGTAGTGTCTTACTTTGCGGTTTTTCTTTGCGGCTTTGCGCCTTTGCGTGAGAACTGCTTCGCGTAGGAAGTCATTTCACGCAAAGACGCGAAGGCGCCAAGACTCGCAAAGGAAAAGTAAGACACCGCCAACGCGCGTCCGCGTGCTTTGATTATTCGGATTCCGTATCGTCGTCGGAAACGGCTTGCGCCGCTGATTCGGGCTCAGGCGATTCTCGATCGAGATCGCGTTTGATTGCATCGAGAATTCCGTTGATGAATTGCGTAGCTTCCCAGGTAGAAAAGCGGCGGGCGATTTCCAGCGCTTCATTTATTGTGACGGTGCGCGGAGTCGACTCATGAAGAAATTCATAAACAGCAAGCCGAAGTAAGTTCCGATCGACCAGCGCCATGCGAGAAATGCGCCAGTGCTCCGCGCGCGATTTGATGCGTTCGTCGACTTCGTCGAGATGCGCGAGCGTGCCCATCGCCAGCCTGGTCGCAAATTCCTGCGCGCCCGGCTCGAGCTCGCCATCCGACAACTCAGACCAAAAGGTGCGCGCGAGTTGATCACTGCGCGTCCCCGCAACATCAGCCGCAAAGAGCATTTGCAAGGCGCATTCACGCGCCTTACGACGAGAACCCATAATTTCCTGAACCGACTTTAGTGCTTAGAATTTAGAGCTTAGACGTTAGTCATCCGAAAGAGCCAAAATCTAAGCACCAAGCACCGAGCACTAAGCCCTAAGCCCTAAGCCCTAAGCTTTGAAATCCTTGACCCAATCAACGAAAAGACTTCTTATACAAGTTCGCAACTTCGACCGCCGCCACCGCTGCTTCGTACCCTTTGTTGTCTTGTTTGGCGCCGGCGCGCGCGGTCGCTTGATTGATATTGTCAGCGGTGATCACTCCGAACAGCAAGGGCACGCCGGTCTTGAGAGCCGCATCGGTGATGCCGTGCGCGGTGGTAGCGGCGATAAAATCAAAGTGCGGCGTGTCACCGCGAATGATCACGCCCAGGCAAATCACCGCGTCAAACTTTCCAGATTCTGCAGCCTTTAGCGCGCATAACGAAATCTCAAACGCACCCGGCACGCGATAAATCTCGATCGAGTCATCACCGACAGCCGCTTCCTTGAGTGCTTGCAATGCGCCGTCGACCAGTCGCGTCACCAACGAATCATTCCAACGGCTGGCGACGATCGCAAAGCGAAAATCCTTTCCGCTCAGCGGCTCGCGGTTGTCATTGTCCTGTGGATTATCGATTCGCAAGTTGAGTGTGCGCGTGATCGGATTGAGTATAGTTGCGGCGACGAAGCTTGCCAACTTCCGGCGACTGAGAGTCGTGGCCTGATGCATCACATTATGAGTAACGAAGAACACAAAAGAACGGTCCGCGAAAACACACGAATAGAAGGTCTCTTCGCGTTCCTTCGTGTGAATTCGTGGATTGTCCATGTTCTCCGCGCCGGACCCAGGCCACACGCGCTTGAGAATTCAGTCGTCAAAGTTTTCCCCAAGCGAAGTCTCTGTTGCGGTATCATACGCGGACTCTAACCTTTCAGATCCCGAGGAGACTATCGAAGAATGAAGTCAATTTCGTGGTGTAGAAAATATCGAAACGCATTTACCGCAATAACAATACCTTCGCTAATGCTATTGACCTGCTTTACCAACGGGAACTCTTCAGGCACATCTTTCGCGCAGACACGCAAACGCACCGTCATCCTCGCCGTCTCGGCTGAAACCGGCGAAGCCTCAATAGATGCGGTCGCGATTCTCGAAGGCAAGCGCTTGCTGTCGCCCTACAACGACGAGCAAAAGGACAAACAGAAAGCTTTTGGTGACGAGTATTTCAAGAAGGGAACTGTGTATCGTCTGATTTTTGGTGGCGGTGACGCCGGCACGGCCACCGTCAGCAAATGGAGCGAGGGATGCAACAACATCCACGCGCAAGCGACGGTCTCTACCTCAGCACGGTTGGGTGGCAAAGTGATGGCGTTGGCTACGAATTCAGAAACTTTGGGAAAACATTCGGTGTCGCGCCGGCCGCCGACGGATGCCGAACGGGCGGCGGTGCTTACTTTGATGAAGAGTATCTATCAACGTAACCGCACGCCTGCGAGTTTGATTCCGGCGATCAAAGTTACGAATCTTACGGCGACCGATCTAAATGGCGATGGCAAGTATGAAATGATCGGAAGCTTCACGGTCGCAGCTACAAACAAATTCGAGCGCGATCTGTTTTTGATCGCCGCGCCCCAGGGAGCTGGAATGCGCGCCGACTTCGTCAAGTTTCAGGCGTATCAGCCGCCACCCGAAGGGTTCCTTTCAAGTATTGATTTCATCGACCAACTTGATGTTGACGGTGACGGCTTAGGCGAAGTCTTTGCCACCGTAGGTGGATTTGATGGCTATGGGCTTTTGGTCTTTAAGAGAGTGGGCGGCCGGTGGCGCCAGGTGCACGATCAAATCGGGGATGCATGCTGATGGATAGCGACGTGAGCCCGAAATCTGAAGGATGAGCCAGTGAGCGATATATTCATCAGCTACAAACGCGAAGATCAGGATACCGCAAGAGCAATTGCAGAAGCTTTGGAGCAGGCGGGATGCTCTTTATGGTGGGATCCTCAATTGCGATCAGGCGAGCGCTTTGACGACGTCATCGAACGCGAGCTTAATCTCGCAAAGTGCGTGATCGTATTATGGTCCCGCCGGTCCGTTCAGTCGCAATACGTTAAAGATGAAGCCGCGCACGCGTTGAAGCTTAAGAAGCTTGTCCCGGTGGCAATTGAAGAAGTGGAACTACCCCTTCGCTTTGAAGGACTCCAGACATTGTTCTTAACAGGATGGAATGGCTCGGCATCATTCCCAGCGTTCGAGAAACTGTTGGAGGATGTTGGCAGAATAATCGGCAAGCCAAAAAAAAGGGAGATAAAAGTTCCGCAGAAACCGAAACTTGCAGTTCCCTCAGAAGCGGAGATTTCCCGGAAGCCAACTCCTCCACAGAAAAGTGTTTCTACGAAACCACTTACGACGATCCCTAAGAGAAACTGGTTAAGCAAGGTTTTTAGCGGGACGGCCACGTATGGCCATGGGTTTAAGGCAACGGGCGTTCTCGATGAATACTTAGTCAGAATATATGTCAGTGCGGTTGTAGATGAAAAAGGAGCTTATCAGCGAGCCGTGGAAGAGATTGAGACTTTCATGAAGAGCGCGGGTTATGCTGCATACGAAATCACGAATCAGAAATACAGCTACATATTCGGGTATTACGATTACACCGTAAAGTTCAACCGCTGATTGAAAGTGCTTTGACGCCGTGGGGTCTTACCATTCTGCCTTGGCGAGATACTTCAAAACATGTTTGATGGAGGTCACGCAATAAGTCCCGTCGGAGTTTTGCACGGGGATGTGACGATAGCGGCCCACCGACATTTTGTTCAAAGCGGTGGCGACTGAATCAGTCTCGCGCAGTACCTCGGGATTCGGGCTCATCAGTTCTTTCACCGCGACCGTCGGCAGTGGCGCGGTTTTCCCCGTCAACTTATTCAGCAGATCGCGTTCGGTGAAGATGCCGACGACCTTGCCATCTTCCAGCACCAGCGCGCACCCGAGCCGCGCTTCCTTCATCTGATTAATCACTTCAGTGACGGACGAACCGGGAGAGACGGCGAGAAACTCGCGTTCGAGGTGGCTCAGATCGTTTTCCATCACCGAACGCGCCAGATCGCGACTGCCGCCTTGTGAGTCGTCGAGATTAAAGAGCGACGTCGTGCACTCTTCGCAGCGATCGGTGCCTTCGATGTTGTCGTAACCGCAGGATGGACAAATCATTCGCTTCGCTCCAATTGCGAATCTCGGATTTCGAAATGCGAATTGTCAAAAACAAAATCCGCAATCCGAATTTCGCAATTCGAAATCTTTATTCCACCGTCCACATGTCGCCGCTGTAAATCAGTTTTTCCAGGCTGCCCGGTCCTGATTTGGCGATAGCAGTATCAATTTGATCGACCAGCATCTGATCGTAGCTGGGCCGTTCGACGGCGCGGAAAATTCCGACCGGTTGCGGAAAGTCCGGCTGTTCCATGCGGGCGAGCATGAAGGCGACTGAAGGATCTTCCAGATTGATGTCATGGACCAGCAGGTCGGCCTCGGTGATTCCGTTCTCGCCGATCGTGACCACCTCCGGATGCGCACCGTTCATGCGAATGCCCTGGGTGCGATCCTTGCCGAAGATCATGGGTTTGCCATGCTCGAGATAGAGAACTTTGTCTGACCGTACGCTGCGCTCAGCGAAATAGTCGAACGCGTGGTCGTTGAAGATGTTGCAGTTCTGATAGACCTCGAGGAACGAAACACCTTTGTGTCTGGCGGCGGCTTCAACCATCACGCCGAGATGCTTCACGTCGATATCAATCGAGCGCGCGACGAATGTTGCTTCGCTGGCGATTGCCAGCGACAGGGGATTGACTGGATAGTCAATCACGCCCATGGGCGTCGACTTCGTTCGTTGGCCGAACACCGAAGTCGGGCTGTATTGACCCTTGGTCAACCCGTAGATGCGGTTATTAAAAAGAATGTAGTTGATGTCGAGGTTGCGCCGCAGCACGTGCATGAAATGATTGCCGCCGATCGAGAGCGCATCGCCATCGCCCGTGATTACCCACACGCTGAGTTCGGGATTCGCGGCTTTGATGCCGGTGGCGATTGCCGGTGCGCGACCGTGAATGGAGTGAAATCCATACGTGTTCATGTAATACGGAAAGCGCGACGAGCAGCCGATGCCCGAAACGAAAACCATTTTCTCTCGCGCAATGCCAAGCTCCGGCATGACCTTCTGCACGTTATTCAGGATCGCGTAGTCGCCGCAGCCGGGACACCAACGCACTTCCTGATTCGAAACGAAATCTTTTTTCGTCAATTCTCCCGGCGGGGGCGCCACATGGAAAAGAGACGCGCCGCCTTCGCTCTCTGCCGAGACGGATACGTCAACATGATGCCCGTTGCCATTCGAACCGTTAGCTTGTGTAGTCATGATTGCCTCTTCAAATTGATATCTCACGATCTTGGCGCGCCGATACCTGAAGCCAAGAGTGCGAGATTAGAAATGATCTCCCTTTCAGATGGTATCGGATTTGACCCTCTAATGTTACTGAAGCGTTCTATTTTCAACGCGCCATTAGTTGTGGTCGCTCTCGCGATGCGCTGATCAACGCCCATCCGACCCTTCGGCAGATAAGAGTCGAGTTTAGCCCGCGATAGAAATAAAGATTTCACAAAAGTTCTTGACCCCGGCTTGTAGTACGGCTTGTTAAATTGAAACCAAGGCTTGATGTCTTCCACAAACTGTTTCACGCGATCTTCGCCAGTATTAGAAATGCTAAGCAAAGATTGCAGATCGTTTCTGTCTAGGACAATGCAGTCCAAGCCACGAATCCAAGCTGTAATGGCTAAGTAATGGCCAACAATTCGATGGCGGCGCCGGTAATGCTCGTCGTAGGGCTTAGTCTTCATTGTGGCGGCTAGTTGCTCGTTCGCGGTTAGCGATCGCAGCCTTCCAATCCTCAAGGTTGCCAAGCTGCACGGCGGTATCGATTCCAAGATTTTCAAGAAGCATTGCCAAGACCGTCAAGCGCTCGGAGTCGTAATAGAAAATTCCGCCTCGGTACTCGATCTTCTCTGGCGCTTGGTTGATGCGCTTGTCGAATTCTTCGCCACGCCATTGTCGGCCTTCGCGACCGATTTTCCATTCAGCCGGATCAAAGTCTTCAACGTTCAGTGCGTTTGCAGTAGCCATCACTTCCTCTTGCTAAATCATTTTTCGCCCCTGGCGCTCAATACAAACAAAACTTCCGGCCCCCGCTCACAAATAATTCATCATTATTCCTCTGATATATCTTTGCTGCTGCCCCGCTTCACCGCGTCCAATAGCTCAAGATATTTCCCCCGCACATAGGGATTAAGTTTTTCTGCGAATTCGCGCGTTAAGTGCCTCAACTTAATCAGTTCCTGAACATCAGCGAGATCCTTCAGGCGATCGGGCGCGGTCATACCTGAGGCGAGTTTCAGTTCGATCAGTTTTTCGAGTGTAATTACTCGCACTCCTTCGATCTCAACAGAAGCCATCGAAGGACGTGGGAAGCTAACAGGCTTGGGTTTGCCATCTCCCGGATATTCGCCTTCCATAATGAATTCAATTGCGACGCCGTTTAAGGTAGATCGCAATTTCTTTCGCGCGCCTTCAAAAGCTGGCCGATAGCCGAGACCCACAAGTTCACGATGGAAAACCTGCAAACCTTCCTTCGTTAAGATGATGTCTACGTCTGCCGTAAAGCGAGGGTAGCCATGCGCAGTCAACGCGACAGCGCCGATAACCGCGTACTCAATGCCATGCCTATCCAAATCTCGGCCGAGCTGCGCGACAGTCTTATTCAACTCACCTTCACCCATGAAGTAACGAAGACCTTCTTCGAACGTATCAATGAAGGAGCGAGATTCGACGTTCGAAGCCAAACCGCTCAAACCTGTAATCGCGCTCACAAATACTCCTCAACCTTCCCTACAATCTCGCGAATCTGGAATGGACGACCTTTGACTTTCGAGAAAGGCACAGCGTCGATTAGGTACTTAGCGCGAATCATCGTGCATAGTTGGCCCAGATTCATCTCGGGAATAATGACGGTTTCGAAGTTACTGAGAACCTCGCCGAGATTTTTCGGGAAAGGATTCAGATGACGAAGGTGTGCACTCGAAACTGATTTGCCTTCGTTGCGCATCCTTTCAACGGCCGAAGTGATCGAGCCGTAGGTTGATCCCCAACCGAGCACCAAAACTTTTCCTGACGTATCGCCAAAAACTTCGACGGGCGGAATATCCGCCGCGACGCGATCAACTTTCTCCTGACGCAGCTTGACCATCAGGTGATGGTTTTCCGGATCGTAATTGACGTTGCCGGTGATGTGCTGTTTTTCGATGCCGCCGATGCGATGCTCGAGACCCGGCGTGCCGGGCAAGGCAAACGGACGCGCCAGGGTGACTTCATCGCGCGAGTAAGGCATGAAATTAGTTGGATCAGTTGCGAACTTCACTTCAATTCGCGGCAGCTTCTCGACGTCCGGCACGGCCCAGGGCTCGGCGCCGTTGGCGAGATAACCGTCCGATAGATAGAAAACCGGCACCATGTATTTGAATGCGAGTCGCACCGCTTCAATCGCCATGTCGAAACAATCCGCGGGCGTAGCGGGGGCGATTACGATTGCCGGGCATTCGCCGTTGCGTCCCCAGACAGCCTGAAACAAATCCGCTTGTTCAGTTTTGGTCGGCAAGCCTGTCGATGGACCACCGCGCTGCACGTTCACGATTACCAAAGGCAGTTCAGTCATCACGGCGAGGCCGATTGCTTCCTGCTTCAAAGCGACGCCCGGACCCGATGTTCCCGTCAAGCCAACGTGACCGGCAAAGCTGGCGCCGATCGCCGCGCAGACGGCGGCGATTTCGTCTTCGGCCTGAAAAGTCTTGACGCCAAAATTCTTGTGTCGAGCCAGTTCGTGAAGGATGTCAGACGCGGGCGTAATCGGATACGAACCATAGAACAAAGTTCTGCCGGCTAACTGGGCCGCGGTGACGAATCCGATGGCAGTTGCTTCGTTGCCGGTGATTTTGCGATAACGTCCGGGAGCGATTACCGCCTTCTTGACGGTGTAATGGGTGGTGAAAACTTCGGTAGTTTCGGCGAAGTTGTAACCCGTCTTGAGGGCAACTTCGTTGGCCTTGACCAACTCGGCATTCTTTTTGAACTTTGAGTTGATCCAGTTCAGGGTTGGATCCATTGGCCGGTCATATAACCAATACAACACACCCAACGCGAAAAAGTTTTTGCTGCGATCGATCTCCTTGCGCGAAAGCTGCACGTTGCCTTTCAGGGCATTGCGGTTCAAGGTCGAGATCGGAAGTTGATGCACGCGATAACCGGCGAGCGATCCATCTTCAAGCGGATTCGACTTATAAGCAGCATGCTCGAGATTGTCTTTGGTGAACTCGTCGGTGTTGATGATCAGCGTCCCGCCTTCTTCCAGATCCGGGAGATTAACTTTCAGCGCGGCCGGGTTCATCGCCACCAGCACGTTTGGCTGATCGCCGGGCGTGCGAATGTCGTGGCTGGAAAAGTTCAGCTGAAAGCCGCTGACGCCGGGCAAGCTACCCGCGGGCGCGCGAATCTCTGCGGGAAAATCCGGCAGCGTCGAGATGTCGTTGCCCATGATGGCCGAGGTGTTAGTGAACTGCGTGCCGGTCAACTGCATGCCGTCGCCGGAATCTCCGGCAAAACGGATCGTTACCGTATCGAGTTCTTCCATGTTTTTGTCGATGGTTTCGACTGGTGGTTCCAGGACTGCGCTCATTAGTGCTCCGTATTTTGCGATTTTAGATTTCAAATTTGCGATCGTGTTGTAACGCTAACCTCAAACGACAATCGCAGGTCAAAAATCGAAAATCCTTCATCCGCCATCCACCGTGTCCATTACCTGCCGCAACGGCGGAAGGTTCATCGTCGACTTTGGATAACATTCCGCGAGATATGTGATGATGTCAAAAACTGAAATCGATCCACGCAACTGACCTTCGACGACGAGCGGTATGTTGCGAAAACTTCTTTCATTCATGAGACGCACGGCGTCGCCGATCGTTGCTTCGGGTGTTAATGTTTCCACGGCCGTCGCCATCCATTTTTCGATTGGCGATTCCAGGTCTACTTCTTCGCCGGACACTTTCGTCAACAAATCGCGCTCAGTAAAGATTCCCGCCACGCGGCCGTCGTCAGTGATGATTACGCACCCACCCTCGTCCTTCTTCATGGCTTCGATCGCCGCACCCAGCGGTGTGAAGCGCGACACGGCGACATAATCGTCCGTAGGGAGAACACTAACCTTCTGATCACAGGCGTTAGGTAGTTGACTCATTGGCTGCGCCGGGCATGCAAGTCAGTCTTTGTTGGGCGAGCTTGCGTTCCGGATTTTACCACACGATGGCGTCAATCAATGTGACGAGGGGCACACGTAGCTTCCCAAAATGATATTGCTCAGCGTGCAGGCGAAGCGGGGCAGTAGCCCACCGTCGTTTAGAGGCGGGCTACTG
>DNNE01000108.1:18312-31965 GCA_003487805.1 Blastocatellia bacterium
GCGGTAGCCCGCCTCTAAACAATCCAGTCGGCGTTGGGAATCAAAGTGCCGATCCAAACAAAATACATCGGCTATCGCTGTAGCATTTCCAGTACCGGTTGCGAAAGAGCTGCTGCTATTCTGCGATTCCCCTCTTCAGTCAGGTGCATTCCGTCCCAGCACAGCGACTGATCGCGCAAATCAACCGTGCGGCCGAGATCGACGTAAAGAAGTTGAGACCGGCCGGCGTATCGATGGTTGAGAAAGCTCTCCAAATCATGCTGTTGCACGACATGCGGGTCGGTAATGTAGGGCTCGCCGACGATTAAGACTCGCTTGCCTTTTCCTAATGCCAGGTCCGCCGCGGCAGAAATTCGATCACAATAAAACTGATATTCAGGCGAACACGATTCCGGCCTCGCATCTTGAGGAGCTTTCCCGGTTAGCGTTCCCAATTGCTCTCGCAGGCGCGACGAATCACTATCCTGATCAAGATGCGGCGGACTGAAAACCGGCTGGACATTCTCGCCCATCAGTTTCTGTTTCCAGACTGTCAGTTTATCAATCGTGAGAGATGGGAGCAGCGGAAGATAACCGGTCGCGGCAAAGATTGGCGACCGGTGACGAAAGTTGTAGTAGTTGGGCGCGTCCAGATCGTTGTATCCGCTGTAGAGGACGACGAGATCGATGTCGAGATAATCGTAATCAGTTAGGGTCTGGGTGAACGAGTAAGCGCCTTCGCTGTTAGAGCCGAGATTCAAAACGTTGATCTTCTCATTATGGGCTGTTAAGAGACGTTGAAGTTGCGCCGGAAAATCCTGGCCGGCGCTCAAGCCAAATCCCCAGGTAGTGCTGCCTCCCAAAACCGCGACGCGTTTCTCTCCAGGTTGTTTTCGACCAACGACCGGTCCGCGATAGCCCCAAATGTTTACGCCGTGTTTGTGATGCAGGTAAAGGTCCGTGCCAAACAGGACTGAGACACAGACTAAGGAAGAGATGATCGCCGCTGCGATCTTGCGGAGTCTTGGTTTCAGAATCTCGACCTGCGCGCCTTCGCGTGGATTGGTTTTGTGTTCGTGTTTTTTCGTGGTGGGCTTTGCTGCCGAATCAACACCCACCAAACCACGAAATCACACGAACCCGGAATCACGAAAAGACACGAATGGCTCGGGTGTTGCTCGTGGCGGCTGTGACACTCTAATGACCAACCATCTCAATGGCCATCACCGTAAGATCGTCAGCAATCGGCGATTGCGAGGAAAAGTCGCGCATGTCCTCGACCAGCCGGTTCACAACTGTCGCGGCCGGCAGATTAGCGCAGCCACCCAGAAACTTGTGCAGCCGATCGCCATATTCCTGATTTGTGCGATCACGCGCTTCAGATAAGCCGTCGGTGTAGAGAAGCAGGCGGTCACCTTTCGCGAGTGTGAAATGAGCGCTCTCGTAACTCTCCTGGCAAAACATGCCGACTGGCAACCCGGTCGCCGCGATTGGCGTCGCGATTCCGTCATGCATGAACAGGGGCGGACAATGGCCCGCGTTACAAATCTCAACGTTCCCATTCGGCGAAGCCTTGCCGCAAACGAGCGTGGCGTAATAGGGTCGCATCGTGTTATCAGCAAAGAGATGATTTGCCTTTTCGACCAGGCTGCTGACGCTTAGTTGGGCGCTGATCAAGCTGCGAAAGATCGCGTGCAATCGGCTCATCAGAAGCGACGCCGCCACGCCCTTGCCGGAAACATCACCGATCAAAAAATAGAGGTCGCCTGCATCAGTGCTGACCAGATCACAATAGTCGCCGCTCAGTTGTCCTGCCGGCTCGTAATGATAAGAGACTTCCCAGCCGTTGAACTTGAAATTCTGTTTTGGCAGGAACTCTCCCTGAATCAACCAGGCACGGCCCAGATCGTCATCCAGATCGGCGAGTTGTTCCGGCGTCAGGCAGCTAAGACAATTTCGCGCAAGCGGATCTGCGTTCATCGCAGCCTGGCCAATCAGCTCGTGACAAACCTGGCAGACACCGTAAGACTCCGGAGCGCTCAAACGCTCAATCGCGTTTCTCACCTCGCGCAACAGTCCATCCAATTCGAAATTGCGTGGCGCGTCATTGGCCGCCGACTCCAGCCGCTCTCTCCAATTAAGTAGTTCGCTGCGAAGATCTGGTGTAGTCGCTCTAATCGTGGCGCTCATATGTCTCCCCTGAGTGTTCGAAAATGCCCAATAATTATACGATCCGATCATCCCATCAGTTCGTGTAAACAAGAGATATTTTAGCCTCTACTTGAATGAAGAGCTATCCGTTTCTGCGGTTCAAACTGCGAGTTGTCGGTTTGCGCTGCCGACAATCCGCACCAAAGCGGACAGGGTGGTTTCAATATCATCAGTCGTGTTGTAACGACCGAGCGAAAAGCGGATCGATCCGCCGGCGATTGCGTTCGGAACTTTCATCGCCTGAAGCACCGCCGATCCTTCCGCAGACACGGAGTGACATGCTGAGCCCGTGGAAACGCATATTCCCGCCATATCAAGTTGCATCATGATTTCTGAGCCGTCGCATCCGGCAAAAGAAATGTTCGAGGTGTTCGGCAGACGCTTTTCCCGGGACGCGGCGCCATTCAGTTCGGCGATTGGGAAACGCGCGAGGACTTGATCTTCCAATCGATCGCGCAAGCTGCGAATCTGGTCGTGGCCGGTGAACTCCTTTGCGAGTTGGGACGCGCGCCCCAGCCCGACGATATTCGGCACCGCCTCAGTTCCTGAACGCCGGCCTTGCTCTTGTCCACCACCAATCACGAATGGCGGCAAAACGACACCGCGTTTTATGTAAAGCGCGCCCACGCCTTTCGGAGAATGGAACTTATGACCTGAGATCGAAAACAGATCGACCGGCAGCTCCTTCAAGTCGATGGGAATCTTTCCCACGGCTTGCACGCCATCCACATGCAGAAGGGCGTCGGAGTTTTCTCGCACGACGCGGCCAATCTCTCGGATGGGAAACAGAACTCCGGTTTCATTGTTTGCCATCATCACCGAAACGATTCCCGTGTCCGGCCGCAAAGCCTTGCGCAGATCATCGAGATCAAACTCACCATTACGATCTACTTCCAGCCAGGTTACTTCGCATCCAATATTCGTCAGATGCTCACAAAGACTACGAACTGCTTCGTGTTCGACGGTCGTCGTAATGATGTGACGCTTATCCGGGTTTTGCTCAAGAAATCCACCGATGGCCCAGTTATTGGATTCTGAACCGCCCGAGGTGAAAGCTATTTCCGTTGGGTGCGCCGCACCGATAAGTTGGGCCACCTGCTCGCGCGCAAGCTCGATCGCCTGGCGCGCCGCGCGGCCCGGTGCGTGCGCGGACGATGGATTCCCCCACTCATCCGTCAGGTGTGGCCGCATCGCGTCGAAAACTTCCGGCGCTACTCGCGTGGTCGCGTTGTTGTCTAAATAAATCATTATGGTAAGAAATCGGGCAGGGAACGATACAACAGATAATCGCCGCTCTTCTTAATCACCATGCAGTTTATACAGCTCGGTTCAGAGCTGATCACGATTGCTCCGACAGGTGCGCGCGCGCCTTCATCGAGATGAATGAACTGATCGCGGCTGCGGCCTTCGATGGTCGCATACCAGAGCGCGTGAACATAACTGGGTTGGTTGCCATCCGCAAGATAGATGGGCCGACTTGATAGCGCGATTGCTGAGTCGTAGACATCTTTGTAGGCGGCATCAAAAACCCAACCACGCTGCGGACCGTCGCGACGAAAGACTGATTGAAAGTAGATCGCTTGCGCCGCCATAGCTGCTAACAGAATTCCGAATATGATCCGCCGCGGCCCGGGTCCCAGTGTCGTCACTGTTTCTGTAACCGCGGCCGAACTCTCATCCGGCGGATCATCAAGCAGCCACACAAGTGCCGGGACCGTTAAAATGATCAGGAAAATCGGATAGGCTACAAGTCGCAGCGAATGAAACTGATCTCCGGTGAGCGCCCCCGGCACGATTGACGCCGCCGCGCCGAACAGCACAAACCGCCACCACGGATCATGCCAATGGCGAATAATAATTACCACGACACTGATTAAGACGAGGATGAAAGCGCCGATCAGAAAGCTGCCTAAAGACCCGCTCGTATGATGCCGCGGATTCCCGTCGCCATCGAACAAGAGGCTAATCAAACTCAAATCTTCAAAGTACCGGCGAATGAATTTCGGAAAAATTTCGCGCCAAGGTGAGTCAGGTTTGATGTAAGAGATCAGATAGAAGCGCTGGGTGAGTGCCTCGGGATTCTTTGATCTGAAAATGAGCAGCGGGATAAGCGTCACCGCAAAAATGACCCAGGTCTTAACGATGCTGATGATGCGAGTTTGCGATGTCGCAAAGAGAATGAGCCCCCCGGCGAGCAGGGGACCCAGCAGTCTGCCGATTGTGTAACTGTAGGTCAGCAGCATCAGTGTCGCCGCCAGGGCAATGATGTTGGTCCACGACCAGGCCTGTTTCTTTTGAGCAGAATAAAGGGCGAGCAGAAACAACACCACCGCCATTGGATAGAAGAATGTCTCCATTACCAGACGGCTGGCGTCGAACAACCAGGGCGTGAAGATCGCTATGACCGCCACGAGCAAACCGATTATTTCCTTGCCGCTGATTCGCTTGGCCAACCATCCCAACAGCAGGCACGCAAGGAAAACCCACGAGGCGCTGTAAATCCTGGCTACGAGAATGCTTGGCTTCAAAACCGTGAAGGGAAGCGCCAGCAGATAGATTTGCGTCGGGTTGGCGTACTGCGTCCAGCCGCTGGTGTAGACCGCAAAAAATACAGGGAAGTGCGTGCCGAATTCATTCGCGCCGGTTTTCGCGATGCAGTAGGCGTTGTAAGAGATCGCTGATTCGTCGACGTAAAAGCCGGGTGGGTTTGTCGAGAGACCATCGATGTAAAAAAGATAGAGAAGGATAAAGCCGAGAATGATGACGACCAGACTGGTGCGTTCAAGAATTCGATTGCGAGGCGGACGATGCTCCGCCGGTGGTTTCATTTCTTCGGCACTAATTTCGGTCATCACTGTTCGCGCGAGAGTATATTTGAGGCCGCGCTTCAGTCAACGGGCCGACGTGACTGGAGCGCAACCGTCCCGGTTGCAGTATCGCGTTAACAAGGCTCATGCAAGCGAGGACGCTTGCGCTCCAGTCTATTGATTCGTCCGCTGACGCCGTGGTGCTGACCCGTGTTCGACAAACGTCGCGTGCTTTCGCATAATTCGATCATGCCTCAGTTAAATGAAAACGTAGTGCTTGATGCGCTACGCCAAATCAAAGATCCGGATCTACACAAAGATATCGTTACGCTTGGCTTCATCAAAGATCTGAAAATTGATAATGGCGACGTATCGTTTCGCATTGTGCTGACTACACCTGCGTGTCCCGTAAAAAGCGAGATGGAAGCTGCCGCGAACGAACTTGTAACTGCAATCGACGGGGTTCGATCTGTAAACGTGACAATGGACGCTGAAGTGCCCAAAGGCCGCGGCCTCGGCGACAAAGTTTCAGTGCCTGGAGTGAAGAACATCGTCGCCGTCTCGTCAGGCAAAGGCGGCGTCGGTAAATCAACGGTGGCCGTGAATCTGGCGGTGGCACTTGCGCTCGACGGTGCGAAGGTCGGCTTGATGGACGCGGACGTGTATGGACCAAACGTGCCCATCATGCTTGGCGCGAGCCAAGCGCGGCCGGAAGTCGAGGTCAACAAATTGATCCCGGTTGAGGCTCATGGCGTGAAGCTGATTTCGATGGCCGTGCTGCAGCCCGGAGATAAACCGCTGATCGTGCGTGGGCCCATCCTGCATGGACTGGTAAAGCAATTTCTTTCCGACGTGAAGTGGGGCGACCTCGATTACTTGATCGTTGACATGCCGCCGGGAACGGGCGATGTGCAGTTGAGTCTCGCTCAACTTGTTCCCGTGCAGGGCGCCGTGTTGGTAACGACGCCGCAGGAAGTCGCTTTGATCGATGTGCGTCGCGCGCTGCGGATGTTTGAGACGGTGGCGGTGCCGGTGCTCGGCGTGGTTGAGAACATGAGTTATTTCATCGCGCCCGACACCGGCGCGCGCTATAACATTTTTGGTGAAGGCGGAGGCGAAAGACTGGCCAGTCAGTATGGCGTACCATTTCTGGGTTCGATTCCGATGGGCATCGAAGTCCGCGAAGGCGGCGACAAAGGCGTGCCCGTAGTAGTTGGTCATCCGGAGTCGCCGCAAGCGCAGGCCTTCAGAAAAGTGGCCGAAGAAGTCGCTCGCCAGGTGTCGATCGAGGCGATGAAACCAGAGCTTGTTGTTTTGAAGAAATCTCAGTAAGATGACTTCGGAAACATTGCCCGCGATTCGCAATCAAAATTAAGAGCAGGAGTTAATAAATGTCAGCAAATATAGGAACCACAACCCCCGCGCCAACCGGCGCCCCGGCGGCCCCAAACGTGAATCTGAGCGTCACTGAGCCCGCGGCAACTGAAATCAAAAAGTTTATGACCAGCGAAGAAGGCTTGCCGGAATCAGCGGGCCTCAGAGTCCGTGTGGTACCGGGCGGGTGTTCCGGATTTCAATACAGTTTGAATATCGAAGAGGAATCGCGACAAGGCGATTTCATCCTGGACGACAAAGGCGTGCGCCTTTTCGTCGATATGTTCAGCGCGCAGTACTTGAACGGAGTCGAGATCGATTACGTGACAAACGTGATGGGTTCGGGCTTCACGTTTAAGAATCCAAACGCGACCGGAAGCTGCGGCTGCGGCTCTTCGTTTACAGCCTAGTCAGTATCCCGATACATCGGGATAGCGACCGGGTAGTTGCACGATTACAATGACTCGGCCTGATGTAACGTCAGGCCGAGTTTTTCTGTGTCATGGGAACGCGGACATCTTGTCCGCACTGAGCGCGAAGCGCGAACCAGACTGGAGCGCAAGCGTCCTCGCTTGCATCGTAACCTCAGATTAGCAACCGGGACGGTTGCGCTCCAGTCGTAAGATTGATGGGAACTTTCGAGATCACTCTGATGATTCGTCGCGCGTTCTCATTCGTGGAGATCGAACAAGCTCGTCAGCTCTTCAAAGAGTACTCGACGTGGCTTCAGATCGATCTTTGCTTCCAGGGCTTCGAGCAAGAACTTGCTGAACTGCCTGGTGACTACGCGCCGCCGCATGGACGATTATTGTTGGCTTACGATGACGGCGAATTAGCGGGCTGTGTCGCGTTGCGAAAGATCGATGAAGGCGTCTGCGAGATGAAGCGTTTGTTTGTGCGCGACAGGTTTCGTGGCAAAGGCCTGGGGCGCTCTCTGATCGAAGCAATCATCAGCGAAGCCAAACAAATCGGTAATGAACGCATGCGTCTCGATACTCTGCCGCCCAAAATGGACAAAGCGATTGCGCTCTATAACGAATTGGGATTCAAAGAGATCGAACCTTACTACAACAATCCGGTGCCCGGCGCGATGTTTATGGAGTTGAGCTTGAATGAGGGCGTAGTGCGGTGAATCTGCGGCTCTGATTCGGGGCACTAGCCCGACCGTTAGGGAGGGCTCATCAATCTCGCGTTTGGAGCCCTCCCTAACGGTCGGGCTAATGCCCCGCTGGTCTAATTACTCTTCACTCGTCGTCGCAAAGGTTCGCAATTCTGAGGCGTCGTTCCTGGTTGCTCCCACAACGTTCCGTCGTCATAGACCACACATTTTAGAATCACCCGCTCAACGGTCGTGGTGGTACTCGGTTGCGATCCCTGGACCGTTACGATTCGCGACGGAGTCAACCGTGATCTCACTGTCAAAGCTCTCACTGCATTACTACCGACTTTTTCAAAACTGACGAACTCGTGCCGGCCCAGCTCTTCGTTGGTCGCGCTGTCGATTATCAAGTAGTTCCACAGAATCGCTTTGATGGCCTTACTGCTGTCGTTCTTGAGCTCAACCGAATACAAGAAGAACGGGGCATTTTGATCCTTCACGCCTGAAGCCTGAGCAGGTGTGTTTGGGTCGCTCGTAGTACCGTTCGGCGAATCAGCCTCAGCCTTAAAGGTCGAGTCAACAATTGGACCCGGCCCGATCTTTTCCCATTTGTATTTACGAATCATGACACCGGGCGGCGTCTGATCTTTTGGCGGCTCTTGACCGCTGCAGGGGATTGCCGACAGACAAAGCAAGAATGCAAAGACGAAGTTCATGGTTAGCTAATCCGAAGATCGTTAGTCGATCACCCGAGGACGAGACAAAACCGCTTGCAATTTGTCATGGAGAGCTTAACGCCATCAACCACGTCGCTTGCCGATCAATTTCCAACCCGAGGGAAGTACAGCAGCAGCGAGGCAAATCTTGATGATGTCGCCGGGAACGAATTTCAGTACGGTGTCAAAAAGGGTAACTGCGGGCGAGGTGCGCATCACCAGCGAAAACCACATCCAGCCGGCGAACATGATCACGATCGAGCCAATCGCCATTGCGGCGGCAGCCGTGAAGAACTTACGGTCCCATTCGTGTTCAGCGAACGCGCCGGTGATGAATGCCGCCGCCGGAAAAGCGATCAGGTAACCTCCGGTTGGACCCATCAGATGAAGCAGCCCAGCGGTTCCGCCCGAAAAAAATGGCAATCCACTCGCGCCTTCAATCAGATAGACGATCATTGTGATTGCGCCGAGCCTCGATCCCAATAGCGCGCCAGTAAGAAGCACCGCGAATGTCTGAGCTGTAATCGGAATTGGACCAATCGGGATCACTATCTGAGCGGCCAGCGCGGTAACCAAACTGAAGCCAATAACCAGGCCGACCTGTCTCACAAAGTCGAGCGGCGCCAGGGCCACTTCCAAAAGAGTTTCATTCTTAGCGATTGATACGTTCATTCAAATCTCCATGTGGACTGCGCCGGCAGAGCGATGCGACGACGGCGCTTTGGATTCTCGTGGTTGTGATTTGGCCCAATCCAAAGCGGTGTCAAGGGCGCCGCACTCTAAATTATGGTCTCACACACAGCACCGGACACGGTGCATTGCGAATAATAAATTCCGCCGTTTCCGTAAAGCTGGGCGCGCCTCCCGATCCGAGCGAGGTAGTGATGGCGATTAGATCGGCCTTGTGTCGTCCCGCGTACTCGATTACTTCTTCGCCGACGCCGCCGTGCAAACGCTTGAACTCGCTACAGTCGCAATTTGCCTCTCGAAAGAAGCGCTCGATGATGGATTGGCCTCCATCGGCCGGTTCTTCGTCGCCTTCATTAAAGACGCACAGCGTTTCCAAATTGGCTTTGGTTTTTCTTGCTAGTGAAGCAGCGATCGGCAAAATCCCTTTCGACTCTTCAGCTAAATCAGTCACGAACAGGATCTTCTTGAAGCGATCGATGGGCCGCGTGGTGCGTCTTGGTCCATAAAGCCTGGCGATGAGCGTTGGGATTTTCGAATCGCGCGCGACTTGTTCCGCCACGCTGCGGCCGAGAAAGAACTGCGCCACGTCCGAACGCCCATGCGAGGCCATCACGATCAGATCGCAGGTGCGCGACTCAGCCTGCTTCATAATAATTTGTGCAGGGTCTTCGCTGTCTTTGGGAACAATCGTTTCGATCACCCGGACAGAGGACGCGCCCGTCGGCATGGCCGGGAATTCGTATCTAGATGTTTCGGTGATGTGAGGATCGCCGCCGTGCGCGATGTGAATCGACTGCACGATCGCATCGTATTGCGCCGCCACCGCGAGCGCGAGCGGGAACGCGCTGTTGGCGACAGCCGAGAAATCAGTCGGGAAAAGAATCGATCGAATCATGACGGCAAGCAGTGCGTAAGCAGTTACTCACTCACGAAAATCTTCATGCTTACGCGTTCACCATGCAATCTTACTTAACTCCCCGCGCCTGGTCTAGCTATCTGCGCCAATTCTCATCTTATGGAACGAGCGCCAGACAAAGTAAAGCGATACCAGAAAGAACGCGCCGGCCAGGATATGAGTTACGAGTGGGCCATTCTTACCGAACTGTCCGGTCTCGCTGCCAATGCTCACCGCTAATTCAACGGCCAGCAATCCGAACAGGGTCGTGAACTTGATGACCGGATTCATCGCGACTGACGATGTGTCTTTGAATGGATCGCCGACCGTATCGCCGATCACCACGGCATCATGCAGCGGCGTTCCTTTCTGTTTCATATCGACTTCGACAACTTTCTTCGCGTTGTCCCACGAGCCGCCGGCGTTGGCCATGAAGATCGCCTGGTACAAACCGAAGATGGCGATTGAAATCAGATATCCGATAAAGAAAAAGGGCTCGAGGAACGCAAAAGCCAGCGTCGAGAAGAACACGCCGAGAAAGATATTGAACATGCCCTTCTGCGCGTACTTGGTACAGATTTCCACGACGCGTTTGCTGTCTTCGACAGAAGCCTTCTCCACGCCATCGAGTTTGATGTTCGCTTTGATGAATTCAACCGCGCGATAAGCGCCGGTCGTGACGGCTTGGGTTGACGCACCGGTAAACCAGTAGATAACTGCGCCGCCGGTAATCAGTCCCAGCACAAACGGCGCGTGCAGCAGCGACAGACTCTCAGTATTTTTGGTCAAGCCATCGGTCAGCGCCATGATGATCGAGAAGATCATCGTGGTGGCGCCGACAACCGCAGTGCCGATCAGAACGGGTTTAGCCGTAGCTTTGAACGTGTTGCCGGCGCCGTCGTTTTCTTCCAGCAAGTGCTTGGCGCGCGCGAATACCACGGTCACGTTATGATCGCGTTTTAGCTCTTCGACGATGTTCGGCTGGTGCTCAATCAGTGACAGTTCGAAAACCGACTGCGCGTTGTCAGTAACTGGTCCATAGGAATCAACCGCAATGGTAACCGGGCCCATTCCCAGGAATCCAAAGGCCACCAGACCAAAAGCAAAGACCGCGGGCGCAGCCATCAACCCACCAACGCCCAGCGTGCTGATGATAAATGCGATGCCCATCAGGCCCACAATGCTCAAACCCAGCCAGTACGCGGAAAAATTTCCGGCGACAAAACCCGACAGGATGCCGAGTGAGGCGCCGCCTTCTTCCGCGGATTTTACGACTTCCTGCACGTGGCGGGACTTGGTTGAGGTAAAGACCTTAACCAGCTCAGGAATGATTGCCCCCGCGAGTGTGCCGCAGGAAATGATTGTCGCCAGTTTCCACCATAGGGTCCCGTCGTTACCCAACACAGGAACAATGAGATAAGACACGATGTAGGTCGCCACGATCGAAACAATCGAAGTAATCCAAACAAGTGACGTCAACGGCGCTTCAAAATTCATGTCGCCGGCATTTCCGTAACGCGCTTTGGCGATCGTTGCGTTAACAAAATATGAGATCGCGCTTGAAATCAGCATCATGATGCGCATCACAAAGATCCAAACCAGCAACTGTACTTGAGTCGTGGGACTCGGAACTGCCAGCAGAATGAAAGTGATTAGGGCGACGCCGGTCACACCATAGGTTTCAAAACCGTCGGCGCTTGGTCCAACTGAATCGCCGGCGTTGTCTCCGGTGCAATCCGCGATAACGCCGGGGTTGCGGGCATCGTCTTCTTTAATCTTGAAAACGATCTTCATCAGGTCGGAACCGATGTCGGCGATCTTGGTGAAGATGCCGCCGGCGATACGCAGCGCGGCAGCGCCGAGCGATTCGCCGATCGCGAATCCGATGAAACACGGACCCGCGTACTCGCCGGGAATAAACAACAAAATGAAAAGCATGATCAGCAACTCAACGCTGATCAAAAGCATGCCGATGCTCATGCCGGCTTTCAGTGGAATCGCATAAATCGGAAAAGGCTTGCCTCCCAAACTTGCAAACGCGGTGCGCGAATTCGCAAAGGTGTTCACGCGGATACCGAACCAGGCGACGCCGTAACTTCCCGCGATGCCGACTAAACTGAAGAACAGGATCATCGGCACCGTTAGCGCCACTGGATGTCCCGGCACCGGCCGCAGAATGCCAAAGTAAGCGACGACGATGATCGCGATGAAGATCCAGAGAAGCATGATGAACTTGCCCTGCGTGATCAGATAGGTCTTGCAGGTTTCATAAATCAGCTCAGAGATCTCTTTCATCGAGCGATGCACCGGCAGGTTTTTCAGCTGGATGTAGATGGCCAGGCCAAACATCAAGCCGAGAAAACAGAAAAGCAGACCGACCAGCAGAAGCTTGTGGCCATCGATCCCCAGAAAAGTAACTGTTGATAAGTCCGGCAGCTTGAGCGCAGCTTCACCGCCTTCGCGCGGGGCCGCGAGCACGGCGGACGAGCCGAGCGCGCCGCAAAACATGATGAATAAGAAGGTAAGCAGGCGGCGACCCAGCGCCGTCGCAAAGTTCGACGTTAAATTCACTATTAAGAGAATCCTTTCAGTTGCCTTTAAGAAGGGGATAAAGCCCGTTTGAAAAGCTGGTTATTATGGCTGATCTGAGACGGAACTGTCCAACGCACATTGCGCTCGAGTAGTGTCCGGTCTTAGGTTTTCTCTGCGAATTCTCAGCGGCCTCTGCGGCTCTGGGGTGAATATCGGCTCGAAAACACTCACCGCTGAGACGCCGAGCACGCAGAGGAGGCGCAGAGAAATTGAGCGTCGACACCTACCGCACCCAGCTCCTGGTCGATCGTATCCGCATCAGCCGGGAAGATGTGCGGCGTCTGAAAGACACGCCATGATTTCGGTCGAAACGGATCTGACCAAGAAAACCCAGCTCGAGTTCGAGTTGAAACGATCCAAGGGCTCCGTGGAAATCTACAAGTCGCAGCTCGAAACTTTGAAACAACGCGAGGAAGACCTGACCACCGAATTGCGCACCGAACAAGCCAAGCTGGAAGAGCTTGAGAACCATCTGAACTTGCTTGAGCAGACGATTGAGAACGATCGGCAGAAACTGGAGTCGGATAAGACTACGGCGCCCAGGATTCCGCAAAACGAGTAGGGCGTTGACGCGCTCCAATCGAACGTGGGGCGGCGCCGATCATTCACCAGTCGCGTAGTCGATTTGGGGCGCGTCCTTTTCGACTGCGGCCTGCGCCGCCTCTATGGTTAATGCGACGTTGACAGCCCAGTAGAAGATCGCCAGCGCGAAGACAATCACCACGAAGATATCCACCCAGTTCGGCAGGAAATTCCTGGCGCCGTTGCCATAGCGGCCAAGAAAACCGATAAGGACCTGTCCCCCGAACCACGGCAGGATCCAGACAGCGTTGCGAAGCGTGTGCCCAGCCGCGGTATGGGAACTCCACGCCCCTACGGCGAAAAGCGCAAGCCCGATACAGATCGCGCAGGCGAGCTTCCAGGTAGTTTCGAAACCGCCCCAATATATGATCAGGTTGGCCGAGCAAAAGGCCGCGGGCAACAAGAGTGACGGCATGGGCACGCGGTATGATCTGGGCCGGCGACCATCAATCTTGTGGAGCGCCGCGAGCGAGACCGGAGCAAAGGCGTACATGATCGCCGTCGCTGCAGTGATCACGTTGACGAGGGCTTTCCAGCTCTTGAATGGTCCAAGCGCCAGGCATCCGACCACCGCCGCCACCAGGATGGACATGACGGGTACTCCCTTGCGATTTGTTGTGGCCAGTACGCTCGGCATCTCTCGCTCTTCACCAAGAGCGTAGGAGAGCCGCGCGGTTGTGGCGACATAGACGACCCCTGTCCCCGCCG
>DNNE01000108.1:32329-33322 GCA_003487805.1 Blastocatellia bacterium
GGGCGAGGCCCAGCGTGTACCACGCGCCATAGTCGGACGGGTCGGTGCCAAGCGGCTTGGACCAACCTTTTACGATGTTCGCAGGGTCGAGCCCGCCGATCATGACGATTTGCAGAAGTGAGTACAGCACCGCGCCGATCGCCATGGCCGTTAGAATCGCTCGGGATACATCGCGTTTCGGATTGCGCGCCTCTCCGGCGAGCTGGACTGCTTGTTCGAACCCTTGCAGGGCAAACACAACCCCACCGGTCAGCGCAGCGAACACGCCATGAAAGCCGAACGGCATGAAACCGCCGCCGGCATGAAAGTTGGCTGGGTTAAATTGCAAACCAGCGACGACCGCGATGGCGAGAACAGGTACGGCCGTTTTCCAAATGACCACGATGACGTTGCTGTCGGACAAGAATTTAGCGCCGGCGAGATTGATGGCCGTGAATAGCACCATCAAGATTATCGCCACGACCAGACCCTGTTTATTAAGGAGGCCGGCGTTGTCGCCTATCTTATTGATCATGTTGAAGTGCTGATTGACCCAACCAACACTGTTGACGTAGGTGATCGCCGCCAGCACCTCGATGGGTGGGATGAAAACCGCCTGTAGCCAGGACGCCCATCCAGCCGTGAATCCCACGATTGGGCCATGCGAATAATACGGAAATCTCGCCGAGCCTCCAGCTACGGGATACGTTGCGCCGAGTTCGGCGTACGTCAGTGCGAGCAGCGCCAGCATGCAGGCCGCGAGAACCCATGACAGTACCGATGCCGGACCGGCCACCTGCGCCGCGTTGAGGGCGCCCAGCAGCCATCCCGATCCGATGATCGAGCCCAGCGAGACAAACATCAGTCCGTAGAAGCCGACTGACCTTTTCAATCCAACCGTTCGTTCATCTTTCTCAGTTACGATTGGGCTGGCCACAGATTCATTTCCGAATAGGTTTGCCATATTCCTTCTCCACGCGATCCGGGTAGCGTCCCGATTTGAAATTCTCTGCG
>DNNE01000108.1:33635-37562 GCA_003487805.1 Blastocatellia bacterium
TTGAAATTCTCTGCGCCTCCTCGGCGTTCTCTGCGTCTCCGCGGTGAGTGTTCCAGGCTAATATTCACCGCAGAGACGCAGAGACCGCTGAGACTGCGCAGAGAAAAACCAAAACCGGACACTACTCATCAGCCCCAGAGATTCACCTCTTCACGCGATCTCGGATACAATTGGAGCCCGCAATCCGAAACGCTAAGCTCTGCGGGTCAGACCCTAGACAGACCTAATCCTGGCGTCAATTGAAAGGTTCTCTGCATTCTGAAAAGGATCCGTATGAACCTTTTCAGAAACCCATGGAGTGAACGCGAGCGTTGACGATGGTGGCGAAAGAAGTCTTGAGCTCGAAATTCTAATGTCATCAAACCAGATTGAAATCGATGCGACTGAGACCGCCGCCGGCTACTCGTATCTGTTTGGCCGTTTTCACCTCAAGGTCGCAGAAAACAGCCGCATGACACTATTTTCGGATGGGCACGCGATAGCTCTTAGCGTGGTTGAATCGACAATCCTTCGCGAGCTCCTCGAGAAGCGTGGCCAATTCGTCAAAACTGAGGATCTTTTGAAATGCGTCTCTCCGTCTTCAACGGCCTCTGAGAACATAATTCACGGGGCAGTGCGTGGCCTGAGACGCACCCTCAATGATGCCGATTTGATAAAGACCGAAAGGTCGAAGGGCTACTGTTTCACCGGTGCGGTGCAGAGAAGATCGGATGACGGTTCAGATGAAGTTCTGAGCGAACCGATATCGGAAGAAATTGATCGCGGCCAGAGCGTGGCGCCTGCCGCACCGACTGTGACCATAGGCGCATCGCGGAATCCATTCGTGGTGGTTGCGCTCTTAGTAAGCGCCCCGGTAGTTCTGCTTCCGTTTGGCTTGGTCTTCTTCGGTGGAAATTGGGAGAGCCTGCCAAAACAACTTGGATTCATACAGGCTCTGATGATTCTGGTGGCCATCGGCTATGACTTTTACTTTTCTGATAAGCGCGAGTCCAGGGATGCAGACACAGAAACCCGGCGGGCCCGGTTCGCAGTGCAACAGTTGCGACGATCCTGGAGATTACTACTGGCTTCCTGGTGTGCCTTATATATTACTCTGCCGTTTTCAGAGTGGTTTGCGCCGTCTTCAGGGCAAGCTCCTTCCTGGCAGTGGCAAGCACTCCAGGTGACTGCCACGGTTCTCAACAACTGCAGCGCCCTAATGCTGGTGCTTTGTTATCTCGTACTAAACAGGCCAACCATTACCAGGGTCGCCGACCGTGACGTCGAGGATGTGCCGTTAAAGTCAGGTCTATTATTGGTAGGAGGGATCGGCGTATTGGAGGCGACATTGGTGGAGCTCTCCGGGCGTTTTGGGTTTCCCGATTACGCGAGGGACGTACTGTTTGGAGCAGACTTGCTAAGCGGTGTGGTCGGCGGTATCGCGATGGCCTTATGCATTAGTCGCTTCGACAGCAGACTTTTGGGCACGAGCGGTTTGCTGCCGGTGGTTCCGATCGTGCTGTACTTGTATGTTGTGATCCAGCCTTTTTATCCCTTGATCAATCGGACCTTTCCAAACAGTCAGGCGCTTCCGCAGCACTTCGATATCTGGATCATGCAACTGGCGTTTATGCTGAAAAGCATAATGTATATCTATGTGACCGAACTGTTCACCAGCGAACGACTGCTCTTTTATATGATCTACGCGAGGCGGGTTTATGAAAGCGTAGAGACAGAGTGGAGCGCTTTTAAGTCTGCTGGTTAAATTGTGAACTTAATAGTCCGCCTGGTGGCCTTCGTGTTGATTGGTTTTTGTGTTGGTGTGACTTCGTGGTTCGCTTTTGCCGATCAATCAACGAACTAAACCACGAAATCACACGAAGGGGGAATCACGAAAAGACACGAAGGTTCGGCTGATAGTCCGGACATTTTGTTATTACGGACCTACGGATCTAAGCCTCCGCGAGCGCAGCTTCTGCCGTTAAGTCAGTTCGCTTTCTGCCGCCAATCCATTTTCGAATCGAATCGATCAAGACGATCACGGCTGCGGTCATGATTAGCGCTGTCAGTGAAGTGTTGATGTAACCCTGAGTTGTCGTCGCGGGATTCAATGTCTGCGGCCAGAAGATGTCGCGAATCGATTGATAGCCGGCGACCAGCGTCGTAGTTGCCACAAATGAAAGTGGCACGAGAGTCACCCAACAATAACGCGCTTTGCCGAGGTTGAAGATCACAGTCGTCGCGACGCATAAGGCAACCGCCGCGAGCAATTGATTCGCGATGCCGAACATAGGCCAGATCGTTGAAATGGATCCGCTCCAAATAAAAGCCGCCCAGGCGGTGACCACGAGCGCGCTGGTGACGATCGATCCGGGTAACCAATTGGGTTGTTCCAGCTTTCGATAAAAGCGTCCGCCAAATTCTCCCAACAAAAATCGAGCGACACGTGTCCCCGTATCGATAGTGGTGAGTATGAATAGCGCTTCGAACATGATCGCGAAGTGATACCAGTACTTCATCAGGCCGCGCAGGCCGGGAATCCCGTCGAAGATCTTCGCGATGCCGAGCGCCAGCGTTACCGCGCCGCCGGTGCGGCCGCGAACTTTCTCGCCTGATTCAGCTTCCAAATGATCTAGTTCTTTCGTTTGCAGATCGAATCCCTGCGCGCTTTCGGCATCGACCATGCGCACATACTTCGCACGTTCAACTTCATTTCTCTGTGCGGTATTGATGGCAAAGTAATCGCCGGGAAACAGCGAAGTCGCCGCGATCAAGGCGACCACCCCGACGATGCCTTCCATCAGCATGCTGCCGTAACCGATCATGCGAGCGTCAGTTTCTTTCGCGATCATCTTTGGCGTGGTGCCCGAAGAAATCAGCGCATGAAAGCCGCTGATCGCGCCACAGGCGATCGTGATGAAGACGAATGGATAAACCTTGCCGGGCACGACTGGACCACCACCGGAAATAAACGGGGTGACCGCGGGCATCTGCAAATTCGGATGCACCAGAATCACACCGATGATCAAGATGGCGACGGTGCCAATCTTTAAATAAGAAGAGAGGTAATCGCGCGGACACAGAAGCATCCACACCGGCAACACCGACGCGATGAAACCATACCCGGCCATCAAAAGCGTCACTTTATGCGGAGAAAACGTGAATGCTGTAGCCCATGATGAGTCAGCTACGCGTCCACCGAGATAAACCGCCAGCAGTAAGCCGATGACGCCGATCACCGTCGCCTCGACAATTCTTCCTTTGCGGAAGCGATACATGTACAGACCCATGAACAGCGCCAGCGGAATCGTGAAGCCGACAGTGAACGTTCCCCAGGGTGATTCGGCGAGCGCGTTTACCACCACGAGACCAAGACCGGCCAACGCAATCACCACGATGAAGAGGATCGCGATGGCCGCTACAAAACCTGATACTCCGCTGATTTCTGTGCGGGCAATTTCGGCCAGTGATTTTCCTTTTCGTCTGATGCTCGCGACGAGGATCATGAAATCGTGCACCGCGCCGCCCAGGCAGACGCCAATCACCAGCCACAGCAGACCCGGCAGAAATCCAAACTGCGCGGCCAGCACTGGTCCAATCAAAGGTCCGGCGCCGGAGATCGCCGCGAAGTGATGGCCGAACAAAACCCATTTGTTAGTTGGATAATAGTTGTGGCCGTCGTACATCGTCTGTGACGGAACGGGGCGCGAATCATCGAGGGCCAGAACCTTCGCCGCAATGAAAGCGGAGTAATAGCGATAGGCGATCGCCAACACGCAGAGAGTCCCGACAATTATCGGCAGAGCATTCATCGTTATCAGGTTGGGAGCGCGCCTATCATAGCTGCGCTCCGTGATTTTGCGAAGCGGAAGAGTTTGATCGTAGTTGGCAACAATTAGGCAATTGTCGCGGCTTTGCCGCAGCACAGTGCGGTAAGCCTCCGGCTTA
>DNNE01000092.1 GCA_003487805.1 Blastocatellia bacterium
CTTGAGAACAGACATACCACCTTAAGTGAGTCAACTATATGATTACCCTCTCCCAAAGGGAGAGGGGGTCAACCTGTACCACTACCAACAAATGCTTTTGTCGAGTATTTTATCTTCCATGATGATAGAATCTGCCGCACGGAAGTCAGTAAGAAATGAGTTTGCTTTATGAGATGTAACATGGCTATTACGAAGCGACTGGCCCTGCCGTTATTGGCCTTCACCTTCATACAAGCCGGTCAACTCGCCCACGCGCAACAACCGCAAAAACCCGACGATGTTCTTCGCGTTAATACAGAGCTGGTTCAGACTGCCATCACTGTCATCGACAAGCAGGGGCATTTCGTCGACGGCCTGAGCCGCGATCAGTTTGAATTGACGGTGGACGGAAAGCCGCGTCCGATAAATTTCTTTGAGCGCGTAGCTGCGGGCTCTCCGCGCGAGGAGCAGTTGACTGCCGCTCCTGATCCGACTCTGGCAACCCCCAAAACCTCTAGGCCTGCAACCACCCGCGGTCGTTCCATTGTCTTCTTTATCGACGACATGCACATGTCACCGGACAGTTTGCACCGGACCCGTGACATGTTGCGCCACTTTCTATCGACCGAAATGAGTTCACGCGACTCAGTCGTCATCGCGTCACCGAGCGGCCAGGTCGGCTTTCTCGAACAGTTCACGAACAATGCTCAGGTATTGAACGCCGCTATCGAACGTCTTAGTCCCAAGCAGTACGAGGTACGTGGCTACGGGACCGGCAGCACGGTAATGCGCGAGTACGATGCGCTGATCATCGATACTAATGACAGCAAGAAAGCGAACTCGGAAATCCTCAACTACTACATCCGCGAGTGCGTGACCCAAACATCCAGCCCAAAGACCATTCCTATGGCCTTGCGCGCTATTGCGGCGACTTGCGAAACACAAACCCGAAACAGCGCGCGAGCGGTCCTGATGCAGGCTGCCAGCATTACTCAGAATATGTACGCCTCGCTCGAGACACTGATGCACTCGATGACCAGAGCGCCCGGCCGTAAGTTGATGTTCTTTATCTCCGACGGATTTCTGATGAACGATGGCCCGCACGCGGCCGATTTGCGCGGCAAGCTCGATACGATCATCGACACAGCGCGACGCTCAGGCGTGGTCGCTTACACTATCGACTCGCGTGGCTTAATCAATAATGACGTGAACATGCGTCAGGGAAGTGCGCGGCCCGATTTTGGCGCGCCCCTCGGTGAGATCGAGGCACAGCAGGACGCGATGAATGGACTGGCCGACGCGACCGGTGGCCGCGCGCTGCGCAATATGAATTATTTCGATCGCTGGGTCGGACAGGTTCTGGATGAAACCTCCAACTATTATCTAGTAGCCTGGCGTCCTGAGGCTGACGCAGAAAAATTGACGAAGTTTCGGGCCGTTACAATTCGGATCGTTAATCGGCCTGAGTTGACCGTGCGCGCCCCAAAGGGCTACGTCGAAGGACCAACCACAGCGACGATCGCGTCCGCTGCGCCGGAAAAAACGCCGGCCAACCACACCGCCGGCACTGCCGAGTCAGAATTGCGTAGCGCGTTGTCTGACTTCGTTTCGAACCGAGGCTTACCGACCGCTTTGTCTCTAACTTTTCTGAACACGCCGAAAAATGAAATGCTTCTCACTTCTTCTATCCAAATCTCGACGAACGCGCTGGATTACGGCAGTGATAGCAAACAACCGGCGACGATCAAACTCGCCGGCGTGATCTTGAATGACAAAGGAAAGATCGCGGGCAGTTTCAAAAATCAATTGAACGTGAATCCGATCGATGACGCATCGGATGCGGGCGCAGTCATCTATAACGACCGCACGGCCCTGGCTCCGGGAATTTACCAGGTTCGCGTGGCCGCGCGGGATGAAAAGACCGGCCATGTCGGCAGCGCCATGCAATGGATCGTCATTCCCAACCTGACGACGCATCAGTTGATGACCAGCAGCGTGTTGCTCGGCGGGCAGGTACTGGAAAACAAATCAACCGCGACCGCGACGGCGCAGGTGCAACTCAGCGTCGATCATCGGTTCGCCCGTCAGTCGCGGTTGGGCTATTGGATTTTTGCTTATAACGCGAAGCGCGATTCAACTGGAAAACCAAACCTCGTCATCCAATCTCAAGTCATTCAGGCTGGAAGGATCGTTCTTACCGGCCAGCAACGCACCATCGTTGACGGGGCCCCCGATCCGGATCGCATCGCTTTCGGCGATCAGTTACTACTAAATTCACTGCCACCGGGTAGCTACGATCTGCGCGTAACCGTCACGGATGCGCTTGCCGGTACGAGCACGTCTCAAACTGTCGACTTCGAAGTTCGATAGCTATTCAAGGCCGCTCATCGAACCAGTAGAATCATTTCATATTTAATCGATTAGGCGAGGCACTCGCCCGCTGTCTGGAAGCTGAATTGAGCGACGAGCAGATACTTTTCGAAACAGTTTCGGCGGTAACTCCGTCATCGATCGCAGAGGTGATCGGTTTGATGGAGAGCATCGACGCCGTGCTTACGCCGGATGACGGTTTGAAGTGGTTCAATCTTCTCTACTTGATGGTCACGCGAGAAGTTGAGCAACGCGCTCCCGCAGCCGGCTGGTTGGATCCGGTCTGGCTCGCTCAACTCGACGTAGTGTTCGCGAATAAATATTTCCAGGCCCTGGGCAACTGGCATAACGATCCAAATTCCGCGCCGCGCGCCTGGCGGGCACTCTTTGAATCGAGGTATCAGAGCGGCGTCGCTCGTATTCAATTCGCGCTGTGCGGCATGAATGCGCACATCAATCACGACCTCCCGTTCGCGTTGGTGCAAACAGATGAAGCCGCGCAGTTAACGCCCACCTTGAATAGTCCGCAGCATCAGGATTTTGAATCCGTTAATAATATTCTCGAACAAGTCGAGGCCGAAGCGTTGCAATATCTATCTACCGGATTGCTGGGAATGCTCGCGCAAGACACGGGCAAGCTTGGTGGTGTGCTGGCCATGTGGAAAGTACGTCAAGCTCGTGATACAGCGTGGACGAATGGCGAGATTCTTTGGCAGATCAAGGGCATGAGCCTGGCGCGCGACAAGTTCGCTACCGTTCTGGACAAGATGACCGGTTACGCCGGACGCGGACTGCTGATACCAGCAGAGTGATCGAGCACACACGAACATGTCATATCCCGTGCCGAAACAACTCACGAGTTTCTTAAAGCCTTACGATCTTGAAATACGTAATCTGGCGGTGAAGCTGCGCGCGTTAGTGCTCGAAGAAATGGCGCCGTGTTATGAAAATATCTACGACGCCTACAGCGCGGTGGCGATCGGCTACGGCACGAGCGACAGATTGCGCGACGGGATCTTTCATATTGCCGTTTATTCCAAACACGTAAACCTCGGATTCAATGAGGGTGCAACTCTCGACGATCCAAAGGGCATTCTCCAGGGCAACGGCAATCAGATTCGTCACATAACAATCAAGAGCGTCGAAGACATCAAACGCCCTGAGCTTCGCGCATACATACGCCGCGCGAAGAAGAAAGCATTCGCCGACGCGCGAAAACTGGGAGAAGCCTTACCCAAACAATCGGATGGCGTTGTCTCAACAGTGAAAGCAATCTACGCGAAGAAACGACGACCGAAAAACTTAGTCACCGAACCGCGAGCGTAGCGGATCGAAGGATTTCTGTTTGCGTCGGTTGAGAAGCCGCGTGCGTCGATTTGGAACCACGAAATCACACGAACGAGCGAACGAGCACGAATTTGTCTTCATGGTGTTTCGTGTGTTTTCGTGGATAGTTGTTTCCTTCGCGTCGCAACGTCCGAAATTAGGACCTAAATAAAAACCAAGGTTGCACACAATGAAACCCTTCAATCAAATTACTCGGCGCATGATGACAATGCTTGGCGTCTGCGCAATAACGATGGCCACGGCATTCGCGACTGGAGCGCAGACTCGCGTACCGACCCTCGACGATCTGCTGACAATTAAATCCGCAGCTGGAACTCAGATTTCGCCGGATGGAAAGATGATCGCGTACACCGTTGGCTGGGGCGATTTCAAACAGGATGCATTCATCACCCAGATTTGGCTGGCAGACAGCAGCTCCGGAAAAAGTTTTCAACTAACTCGCGGCGACAAATCTTCGACGAACCCGCGCTGGTCGCCTGATGGAAAGTGGTTGGCCTTCTTAAGCAATCGCCTCGAAGACAAGAATCAGATCTTCGTCATCGACCCAGGCGGCGGCGAGGCGCAACAGCTCACCAAATCAGAAACGTCGATCGGCAATTTTGCGTGGGCCGAAGACGGCAGGACAATCGCCTACACGGCCACTGAACCAACGTCACAACGTCTCAAGGATCGGAAAGACTACTACGGCGACTATGACGTGGTGCGCGAAGGCTACAGCTACGTTCATCTCTGGACAATCGATATCGCCGAAGCGATGAAGACGCCGCTGGTTGGAAAGCAACGCACGAAGAAAAAAGACTTCAGCATTGATTCGTTCGCGTGGTCGCCCGACGGAGCCAGCATTGTATTCAGCGCCACGATCAACCCGGATTTGATTCAGGGTGTGACCTCAGACATTTACCTTTTGAAGCTAAACGACGATTCGGTTAAGAAGATCGTCGCGACGCCCGGGCCCGACAACAACCCGCGTTTCTCGCCCGATGGAAAGCAGATTGTCTTTTCGTCAGCGATGGGCAACACGAAGTTCTTCGCCAGCAATTCAAGACTGGCGGTGGTCGGCGTTGACGGCGGCACGCCCAGATCGATCACCGAGAGCTTTGACGAGAATCCGGGCTTGATTGAATGGAAGCAGGACGGAATCTATTTTGCCGGATCTCAGAAAACCGCCTCGCATCTGTTTCGCGTCGATCCGATAAGCGCCAAAGTAACTCGCATAACTTCGCCGGACGATCTGATGGCCGGCAGTTTCTCTCTGACGCGAAATGGTGACGCGATAGCTTTCGCAGCCGGCTCGCCGACCAGCATGAACGAAGTGTTCGTGTCCGACCTGCGCCGCTTCGTGCCGCGCAAACTCACCAACCTGAACGAACAGGCACGCGGCTTCAGGCTCGGCACGCGCGAAGTAATCTCATGGAAGAGCCAGGACGGCACGACCATCGAAGGCATCTTGATCAAGCCGGCGAACTTCGATCCGGCAAAGAAGTATCCGCTGCTTTGCGTCATTCACGGCGGGCCCACGGGAATCGATCGACCGGTGCTGCTTACTCCGGACGCGCGCTATTATCCGTCAGACATCTGGGCCGCGCGCGGCGCTCTGATTTTGAAAGTGAACTATCGCGGCAGCGCCGGCTATGGCGAGAAGTTTCGCAAACTCAATGTAGGGAATCTTGGTGTCGGCGACGCATGGGACGTTCTGTCGGGCGTCGATTACTTAATCGGCAAAGGCTGGGTCGATAAAAGCAAGGTCGGATGCATGGGTTGGAGCCAGGGCGGTTACATCTCGGCGTTTCTGACGACTTCGACCGATCGCTTCGTGGCGATTAGCGTCGGCGCAGGAATTTCGAACTGGGCCACCTACTACTACAACACCGACATCACGCCATTCACCATCAATTATCTGGGAAACGATCCGGCAATGGACCCAGCGATTTATCAGAAGACTTCACCTATGTCTTACATCAAGTCTGCGAAGACGCCGACATTGATCCAACATGGCGAACTCGATCGCCGCGTGCCGATTGCGAATGGCTACGAGTTGAGACAAGGCTTGGAAGATCGCGGTGTAAAAGTCGAGATGGTTGTCTACAAAGGTTTCGGCCACCCGATCACGAAACCAAAAGCGATGCGCGCGGTGATGCAACACAATCTGTCCTGGTTCAATCATTACATCTGGGGCGATCCGTTGCCGGATTTCACCGCGCCGGAAGTGCCGAAGAAGGATGAGAAGAAGGCCGGTGAGAAGTAGCCTCGACTGGTTCTCGTGTCAGAAGCCCGACCGTCAGGGAGGGCAAGACGCGCAACCAATCTTGTTCGAGAAATCGGTGATTGACTGTTACCAGACTAGCCCTTGCTTACGCGCGGGCTTCTGACACCGAACTTTAGCGATCCGCTGCCGGATTTTACGGCGCCGGATCTGAGCGCGATAGAAAGGGAAAAGGCATGCAAAGAAAACTGATGCTTCTAAGCGTTTTGGTAGGCCTGCTGGCAGCGATGCCGGCGGAGGCAGTGAAAGTCTTTCGGACTACGAGTGAGGGCCTCGCCGACGTAAAAGTTTACGAGACCAGCAGTGAAGGGCTGGCCGACTGTCTAATATACGTGACGACCAGCGAAGGCTTGGCGAGTGGCGACGCCAAGTGGTACTTCGAAAGCAGCGAGGGCCTGGCAGACGTGAAGATTTATTTCACCAGCAGCGCAGGCCTGGCCGACAAGAAAATCTATTTCACCAAGAGCGAAGGGTTGGCCAAGTGCGACGTCGACTGGAAAGGCTACAAGAAGAGCAGTGTTGGTTACCTTGATCATAGTCTTGACGCGCTGCGGTTTCCGACGGATGCGCTGATGCGGAGAATGGTTCTTCCCGATTGAATCGGAGGTTGGATGTAATTGCCGCGCCCGGACAGCTCTTAGACAAGCAGCCTCGATAGGAGTATTGATAGAGCCATCGCTCGCCGAAGCGGGAAGCTTTGTTGTCGTAACCAGACTCGCGAACTTCCCTTAAGTGGCCGAGAGATGATTGCAGCTTAAGGCTAAGCTCTCTCCCTCTACGAAGAGCAAATCGAAGGCATTCCGCTTTGCCTAAAGGAACCATATGCAACGAATTCGATTAGTCAGCTTGTTCACCCTCTTAACGATTGGCCTGACCGTTTCGGCGACCAACGTCTTTTCACAACAAGCCCCTTCCGGCCCTACAGGGTTGGCTTTGGAGATCACTTATTATCCGGGTCGCACCCCTGCCTATCAGAACGTGCCCGGGTCGGACTCCAAGCCAAGCGGAGGATGGTTCGGCTATTTCGCTCGAACAGCGTCGTGGCAGGCGCCGGCGGGTGCGCCACCAGCCGAGGCCGTGCGCATTATTTCGCGCGTCGAGGGCGATGCTGTGCGCGTGACGGCCTCGATATTGTCGGGCAGCAAGGCTTTCGAGAACGAGCAGCCAGTCGGCACTTACCTGATTCGAGAAACCGGCAAGATAACGATTGAAGAGTTAAAACATTTCGGAATTGAGCCTTTTGAAATCAAACTCATCCGAGTTAACCCCAACGTCCCGCTGGTGCCACCCGTGGTTCTCAAGGGCGTGGAATCCGTCGTGATTATTAACTCGATGGCTAAAGAAACGACACTTCCCTCTTACAGGATTATCTTACGCAGTCAATCTAACAAGAATATCGTCGCACTAAGAGCAGATATCGTGGCGGGTGGGAAGATCCAGACGACGTTCAAACCTCGCGGCATCGACGGACAGCCACTGATCCCCGCGGGAAAGGAATACTGGCTCACCGTCGCCCCGCCGAACCGCGCGCAGCCGACACCGGGTGGATACGTGCCCACTTCGCCATCCGATCAGGAAATACAGATCAAGGCGGCTGTGTTTGAAGACGGCACGTACGAGGGTGATGCAGAAACGGCCGCAATCGTGGGCGGCTATCTGGCCGGCGAAAAGATGGAATTACCCCGGTTAATCCCACTGTTAGAAAACGCTTTGAATTCCGGTGATGCCGACCTGGCTAAGGGACTGAGGCAACTTGACTCGCAAGTATCGGCAGTAGGAAGTGATGCCGAACTCGGAACGATCCAGAGCCTGACATCGAAGTTTCCCCAGGGAAGCGATTCCGCAGGCAAAGAAATAAAGATAGCGATCGAGTTCAGCGCCACGACCATCAAGAGCAATCTGCTCAAAGAAATTCACACCTTGCAGAACGAGGAATCAAAACGCTTAACTGAGGATCTCTACCGGACCTGGCTGATTAAAACCAAGGAACGGTACGAGAAATGGCTCGCCCGGCTGTAATCGCGGACGCCTCGCGAAACAAGGTTAAAGAATTCCGATATATCGGGATAGTGAGCGGATCAAAGATTCAACTCGGAACATGAAGTCAGTACCGTCCGCGGTCAAATATCCAACTTCTGTCGGCCCGCTTCGTGGGCCAGGGGTTCGATAAGGGATGTGATCCCCGGCCTTACGCCTTTGCCGACATTCTGCCGCCGCTGCGCGTCTGGTTAAGCCAAACATCGGTAGTGGTACAGTTTACCTC
>DNNE01000114.1 GCA_003487805.1 Blastocatellia bacterium
GGCGGGCAGTAGCCCGCCTCTAAACGTAGCCTAAAAAACACGGGCGCTCCATCACGTCAGTTTTTTTTTGTAAACTTCCTTCAATCCCGTCTGTGCCTGATCGTGGGCATCGTAAACATCAGGTCGAGCCAGGACCACTCGATATTGCGCGAGTGCGTCGTTGCGTTTGCCGGCGAGGTCAAGCGACTGCGCCGCAAACAAGTGCGCCATCGTCGCCAGCCCAGCCCATGCGCCGGGCGCATCAGCCGAAGCGAGAAACTCTTTCGCCCCACGCTCGTACTGGCCCGATGTCAACAGCGCTTCGCCGTATTTGAAGTGAATTAGATCGAAAGCACGCGAAGCGGTATCGCGCACCGCCTTGTCTTTCAAGAGCGACTCGAAAGTAGCAAAGGCTTCTGTCTCAGCGGCAGTCATGGTGGTGCTATGATTCGTTTCGCGCTCCAACTCGGCCTGCGAGATGAGCGCATCAGCCGCCTCAAGCCGGCACAAATAATTTCGCGGGTACTTGATCGACAACTCCTTCGCCAGGGCCGCGGCTTCCGCAAATCTTTTTTCGCGCGTGTACAAAACGATCAGCAGGGTCTTTGCCTCATCATGTACCCAATGCCCTTCCTTCGCGACGCGCTCGAGCGTTGCCAGCCCGCGTTTCTTCGATCCATGAAAACCAAATAGACCGGCGCCGATCTTTATCGGCAGCGGCAATGCGCCTACCGTGTAATCGTATAAACCGATCGACAGTTCCGCGTCGCGATAATTCGGATCAAGCTTGATCACCTGGCGATGTTTGTCGACCGCGTCTGATCCGTCCTTCAACGCCGCAACGTGTCGCCGCTCGACGGCTTCTTCAAAGGAAGCTTTCAGACCCTCAATCGCGCCGAGAAAATAGAGCGCCTCAGTGTCCTTAGGAAATAGTTTCAAACGCGCCTCAGTCAACACGCGCGCCTGCCGCGTCAAAGTGCGAAATTGATCGACGACTTTTGGATCGGCCTTGTCCTCACTGTTTGAATAGAACGAATCGCTGCCATAAAGCGAAGACTGCAACTTCCGCGTCTCATAGAGAGTCTCGGTCCAAAGCGTGTCGGCGAGGAACTGTGGGCCGGCCGGATAGTTCGGAAATGCGTCGGCCATCTCTTTGAAATTCTTGCGCGCCCCTTCGTAATCCAGGTTGAACAGGGCTTCCGAACCGGCGACGCGCAACGCTTCGAACTTCGTGCGCTCCGTGTCGGTGAGCCAGGGCTGTTGCGCATGGCTTGATGGAACACAAAACAAAAGAATTGGAATTAGAAAAAAGAGTTTCTTCATAAGGTTTTCTGGCGACGTTAAGAAGGCATCGGCAGCCCGTTAAGGAGCAACGTAGATCTGTTTCGTTTTCGGTCTTCTCGATATCCCCTCGCCGGCGGTGAGTCCGATTCCGCCCCCGAGTACACCGCCCAAGATTTTGCCGAGGTTCGGATCGTCGGTGCCTGGATGATCAGCAGTACTACCGATTGCAACGCCAACCCCAATCCCGATCGCCAGTCCAAGGAGCGGATAAAAGAACGTCGATTTGTTCTTTCGCACCTCTTGAATTTCGTCTTTCGACAAACTGATTGTCCGCACCCCCTGCACCGGGAATCTAGCTTCCATGAAAAGCGTATCGTCGGTTGATTGTCTCTTCGTGCCCACGAACTCTCGGCCATTCTTTGTCCGGACAACAATCTTCGTGCCCGGTTTTAGATTCTCGACGTTGCTCCAATTTGAGAGGGCCTGTTGCGCGAACATCGTCGTGGACGACATTAAGAGGACGAGCACAATCGATAGAACTTGTTTCGCGGATTGCATGACGGGCCTCCTCCAATTCCTGCGACTGGAAATAAGTTTCAAGTAGAAAAGCTCTCCAGATATTTCACCCCACTGCCAGTGTTGAAGAGCACTACACGTTCATTCGATTTTACCGATCCATCCTTCATCATTGTTTTCAGCGCCGGCAAACAAGCCGCGCCTTCAGGCGCGCAGAAGATTCCTTCGGCCGAGCCAATTTCTTTCGTCGCCGCAATCAACTCGTCGTCGGTCACCGCGATCGCGGTTCCACCCGAAGCACGCAAAGCATCGATGATCAAAAAGTCGCCAATCGCTTTCGGCACTCTTAGCCCGGAAGCCGTTGTATGGGCATTTTGAAATTCATCCGCGAAGCGCTTTCCTTCTGCAAACGCGCGAACGATCGGCGCGCACCCCGAAGCTTGCACAGTCACCATTCGCGGCCGCTTCGATCCAATCCAACCCATCTGTTCCATCTCGTCGAACGCTTTCCACATACCAATCAATCCCGTGCCGCCGCCAGTTGGATAAATGATCACGTCAGGCAGATGCCAGTCGAACTGCTCGGCCAACTCATAACCCATCGTCTTCTTACCTTCGATCCGGTAAGGCTCTTTCAAAGTTGAGACGTCGAACCAGCCTTCGGCTTCTTTTCGTCGCCCGACTTCGGCGCCGCAATCGGTTATCAACCCGTCCATTAACGTGACGTGCGCTCCGGTCTGTTCGCATTCGATGACGTTTGCTCGCGGCGTATCTTTTGGCATGAAGATGTGCGCTTCCATTCCCGCGCGCGCCGCGTAAGCTGCCAGCGCGCCGGCGGCGTTGCCCGCTGAGGGGACCGCCAACTTTTTCACGCCGAGTTCTTTCGCCATTGAAACCGCTGCCGTCATCCCGCGCGCCTTGAAACTCTGGGTCGGGTTCTGCCCTTCGTCTTTGATATAGAGTTGGTTCATACCAATTTGCGCGCCTAATCGCGTCGCGCGCAGGAGCGGTGTGAATCCTTCGCCCAGACTCACAATGTTCTCATCTCGCTCAACGGGTAGAACCTCTCGATAACGCCACAGATCGGGCTCACGTTGTTTCAACGACTCCTTTGTCAAAGACCTGGCCGCGCGCTCAAAATCGTATCGAACCAGTAGCGGCTTTCCGCATTGACTGCAAAGGTTGTGCAAGCGTTGTGCCTCGTGTCGCAGTCCACACGCGCCGCATTCCAGATGAGTCACGTTCATTGTTTTCAGCCTTTCTTTTAAAGGGTGCAGGGCCGACTATCATAACGTTTTGAACGTGATTGCGTCAGGTGGAGCGGGAATCTGGCGGCAGTTACAGAACAGCGAGCGGATCAAGAGAGCAACTTGGCAATCTACCAAACCTGCCGCCCTGTTTTCCATTTGTCATTTGGCGGATTCAACTTCGAAGTGCAACAGAACATTGTTGCTCTGCGCCCCATTAGGGGCGAGATGTTTATAGAAGCGCGAACTCTAAAAGATTTTTCCTCGCTCCAGCGGAGCGAAACATAGTTTGGTCACCACGTACCAATGACGGAAACATTGCGCTCCGCTGGAGCGCGAGTTATCGAGTTAGAAACACTATCTATAAACATCTCGCTCCCCTGGGGCGAAAACTAATTCCCTTGTTGCACTTGAAAGTTGAATCCATCATTTGACATTTTTCATTTGCCATTTAAAGCTTCTGGTGAAGTTCAGCCAACAATCGAGGAGAATCAGATGCCGAATCGCACTGCAACTATTCAAACGAACAAGGGCACAATCAAATTCGAGCTACTCGAACAGGACGCGCCCAAGACGACCGAGAATTTTCGCTTACTCGCTGAGAAGGGTTATTACGACGGGGTTATCTTTCATCGCTGCATAAATGGTTTCATGATTCAGGGCGGAGACCCAACCGGCACCGGTCGCGGCGGCGCGTCGGCATGGGGCGGGAAATTCGCTGACGAGATTAATTCATCATCGGAAGTCTATAAGCGCGGATACAAAGCGGGGACAGTCGCGATGGCCAACGCTGGTCCAAACACCAACGGCTCGCAATTTTTCATCATGCACGTTGATTATGCGCTGCCGCCGAGTTACACGATTTTTGGAAGAGTGACGGAAGGCCAGGACATCGTCGACGCGATCGCCACCTCGAAAACTGATCCCGGCGATCGACCGGTATCCGAAGTGAAGATGGAGAAGGTTTCGGTCGGCGAGTAAGCCTTGGGCGTCCCCTATTCGGTGGTGCCTTTTGTTGAGATCCATGACAAGAAAGACGATCCACGAACCCACACGAAACGTTTTTTCCGCCCCTTTTCGTGTGATTTCGTGGATCGTTCTTGCTCAGGGGAAAGCAACACGAAACCAATTTTAGGGCGTTACGGGATCAGCCCGAGTTTGGGAGCATCCCGGATTACGTCGGCAACAAATAGTTTCGCAACTCGCACCGACTCTGGCAGTGAATTTCCTCTGGCCAGGTTGGACGCAATCGCTGACGACATCATGCAGCCGGTGCCACGGACCGGCGGCGTGTCGATCCACTCGCCGCGAAAGACCGTGACTTCGTCTTGATCCATCAGCAGATCCGTCGCTTGTCGTCCTTCTGACTTCTGACCTCTGACTTCTGACTCCTGACTTAGGTGTCCACCCTTGATTAACACCGCGCGCGCTCCCATTTCGCGTAACTTCTCTGCCGCGCTCCGCATTCCTTGTTCATCCTCGATGCGCACGCCGGTGAGGGCTTCGGCTTCCGGAACGTTGGGTGTAATTAAGCGCGCCAAGGGTATCAATTCACTACGCAGGGCTTCGATCGCATCCTGTTCCACCAATTCGAATCCCGACGACGAACGCATCACCGGATCGATTACCGGTGGCGGCAACGTCTGAGCGCGAATCATCCGCGCAATCTCTAAAACAATTTCCGCAGTCGGCAGCATTCCAATCTTCACTCCGGCTACCGGACTCTCTTCGATCACTGGAAGGATCTGGGCGCGTACTGATCGGGCGCTTTCGTGTATTGCGCCAAAAACGCGTTCTGTGTTCTGGAAGGTCAGCGATGTTATCGCCGCCACCGGGCGACACCCAAAATGAAGAATCGTTCGCACGTCAGCAATTATCCCAGCGCCGCCCGACGGATCGAAACCGGCGATGGTTAGAACTACAGCGGTGCGATTTTCGCTGCCGGCCATGAGTTCTAATTTAGCGTATGCAACCTCCGTTGAAAATCGTAAACGACTGGCGCCTTCTTCCCGTCACGCACGACCTTGAAACCCTCGGCGCGAAGACACTTGCCCTGTTGGCCTACGCCACCTGGAAACTTTGGATTCAATCGGCCATCATCTTTGACGACTCGCCAATAGGCAGTAATTCTCTTCTTCCCATTAGCCCGATCTTCTTCGGCCGCCTCAGCCGCGATGCGTACAAAGATACCCGTGGTCAGAGGACAAGTTACGTCCGTCCCAAAATCCTTAGCTAGCTTTCTTCGCAGTTCACCAACAGTGACAAGTTTGCCTTTGGGGACCGTGCGAATCAGATCATCAATGAGCCTGGGTGTCGGGATAAGCATCATGCCGTTGCCAAACCGCGACATCTTCGGTGGTACTTTCACAATTTTGGGCTCCTGTGGCTTCTCGAGCTTTTCTCGCCATCGCGTTCGACTGGTGAATTTAGCTTTCATCTTGTATCGCTCCCTTCGCGGCGCTTCGCAAGGCATGCGTGACGCTCGTCAGATCCTGCAAGTCGCCAAATATGCTGATACCGGCAATACCCTGTGCTCCCGCCGCAAAACAATCCGGTGCGTTAGCCAACGAGATTCCCCCCAGGGCCAAAACCGGAAAGTCGCGAAGCTCCCGAGCCACGTCAGCCAATTTTTCTAAACCTACAGGCGGGCCAAATAATTTCTTCGATTGAGTTTCAAAGACCGGACCAAAGACGATGAAGTCCGCGCCTTGTTCCTGCGCGAACTCAGCTTCTTCTAATGAATGTGTCGATGCCCCGATCAAAACTTCTTTCCCGAAAGTCTTTTTAATCATCGCGGCATCAAGAGATTGCCTGGTCAGATGCACTCCATCGGCGCCGGCGCCAACGGCAACGTCAGCGCGATCGTTGACCACCAGGCGCGTGTTTGTCCCTCGCGTAAGATCGCTTGCCCGCTCAACCAACTCGAATAGGACACGCGCAGTCAGTTGCTTTTCTCGGATCTGGATTAAGTTGATTCCGGCCGCCACAGCCGCCGAGACTTGATGCAGGATGAGCGCGAATTCGGGGGCGCCGAGCGTGGTGCCTTCAGTGGTTGCGCCGCGGGTAATCAGATAAAGGATCGGTCTTGACAGGTTGAGCGGCATTGGTCACAGGCGAATTCTGTCGCGAGCTTTCCACATACGGGCGTCCTTCGTCCAGCGCGCGCACGGTTCGTCGAAAATTGAGCAACTCCCAGAAGCCCATTCCCAAATTCAATATCCCGACTCCCGAGACGGCGCCGCGTATCCAGCCCGAAGCGATGAAGCGCTGCACCCCAAATCCGACCTTGCGCGACGCCACCAGCAGAAAATAATTGTTACCCCAATCGCTGAGGCCGAACCAGCCGTGCGGCACCCAAGGCAACACCGTCAGCACGATGCCAATCTCCAGGCAGAGAATGATGTAGAAAATTACTGTCAGTCTTGACGACATTGCCTTACTGTCCTTGAAAACAAAAATACCACAAAGCTAAGCCTGTGTCTCAGCTTCGTGGTCCGATCGAACGCCTGATCTGGCGATTGCGCTTATTATGCCATTCGCGATTCCAGCGATTTTAATCGCTCATTAACTCCGCGATACGAGACATTAACGCCATAAATTTCAGTGAAGAGATTTTTCGCTTGATTCAAATCGCCCGCCTGCTCGTACGCGGCGGCGAGATCAAATCGCAGGGCTTGTCGTTCATCGTCAGAAGTATTGGGCGAACTCAGTCCCTTATTGAACCATTTGACGGCAAGCTGGGGCACGCCCTTCTGCATGAAACAATGACCAAGCAGATTGCAGCACTGCAAGTAACGCGTCGACCCGTCATCCGGTGAGACCAGGCTAATAGCCATTTGAAATTCTTCCAGCGCCTCTTCGAAAAGATCCATTTCCTGATAAGCGAGACCGAGATTGTAGTGGGTTTCGTAATCGCCGTTTCCGATCGTCTCAGATTCAGCCGAAACGCGATACTCCTCGAATATCTCAGCCAGCCCGGCGTCGATCACTTGAACATTCGCAACTGGCTGTTGGACCACGGGCAGATACGGTTGAGGACAGTCTATCGCCGCCGAGGAATCTGCGCTCTGTTCGATGGCCGAAGCCTCAGCCGGAAGTTCCGCATCCATTACGATTGCAGCCGTCTCAGCACCGGTCTCCAATTGCTGTCGTCGCAAATCGATATCGGGATGCTTGCCGAACTGCTGCTCCAAAAGATCCAGCGTATCAATTGCTATGTCCGCGTAGCCTTGCGCGATGTAGAAATCGACACTCTCAAGCTCTTGTTTGCGGAGGGTGGCTCGGCGATCCTCTTCTGCGTCCGAAGTCTCGCCCGCGCTTTCGTCCAGCGAGCCGGATAACTCTTCGGAGACAACTCCTTCGAAGGTAAAGCCGCGCTCGATCTCCATCTCGGTGCCGGCGGCGTCTTGCGGATCTGTGACTTCAGAAATCGAACTCCATTGGAATTCAGATTCGCCGTTCAAGGGAGACGACGATTCAGGTTCAATCGCAAAGTCGTGGGCTACGGGCTCCGCGTTTGTCTCAGTCCGCCCTTCGGCCGTGGGTTCAAATTCGGGCAACACTTCAGCGGCCGCCTCTTCTGTCGCGCCGCCGAGTTCCTGAAGCCTGTCGGCATAAGCAGTGTGTTCGGGCGCCAAACGCGTCAGTTGCGTCAAGGCGTACCGTTCTTCGTCGACCACGCCGGCGGCTTCTGCTGCCTCAGCCATTCTTTCCAGCGACGCCTTCAAGTTATCCACATCACGTTGCCACCAGTGAGCACGAACCAGGAGTCGCAGCGCCTGGACGTTGTCAGCATCGCAAGTCAGACACTCGTTGAGCAATTCGAGTAACTGCTGCTCTTCATGCTCAGCCAGCATTTGCTCAGAAATGCGCGCGACCACGGCCACGGCCGCGTGGACCTGGTCGAGTCCCAAATACAAATGCGCAACGTCAACCAGTCGCAAGTAGGCCGACTGATCTTTTTCGATCAGCGCTACAGTCGCGGCGTCGGCCTGGGCAGCGTCTTCTGCCTTGACGTATGCGCCGGCGAGCATCGACAGTAATTTGAGATCATCAGGATTTTCGCTGGACGCGCGTGCAATTATTTCCGCCGCTTCGTCCGCCGTGCCGCGCGTTGAATGAGCAGCCAGCAAACCATTCAAAGTCACGTAATCGCCCGGCCTAATGTCGAGAGATCTGCTGAACGCATTCAGCGATTCATCTAAAGCGCCGCGCGCCAATAAACTTTGCCCGGCATCTGAAAAAGCAGCCGCGGCCTCGTTCCTCATACCCTCTTTCAAATAGCCTTCGGCCAGCTTGATCCGCACGTCTGTGTTCTGTGGATCAAGATCCGCAATCTTCGCCAGTACATCGAGTCCAGCCTGAGTCGCGCCGGATTTTGCATGCGCGTTTGCTACCACGAGGTAATGCGCGCGCGCTTCGACGACCAGGTCCTGCTGCGCGTAAAGATCGGCGAGACTGTTTGCTATTTCAACATCGCTTGGCCGCAGGCGATCAATCTTCCTGAACATCGCGATTGCCTTGAGGGCAAAGTCCTGTTCTCGATAATGATCGGCGATGCGCCGAAAACACGAAATCGCCGCCTCATGGTTGCCGACCCGCACGTGCAGGTCGCCAAGAATATTCAGCGTCGTGAAGTCGTCAGGCTCACCTTCGACGATCTTGCAGTATTCTTTAATCGCTGCCGGGATCTTACCCATCTCGAGGGATCTCTCGGCCGCGCGAAGAGTCTTTACCTTATCGAACGCCATGTTTTAAGAATCGCGGAATGAATTGTTGGGGCGATGACGGATGCTTATCGCCTTGGAGGACCATCGGGCTTTAGCATGCTGAAGCCGCCTCGGAGCAGAGCGGCAGCTCTAAACCTAACACGCGAAGCGACTGGTGTCAACGATGTTTTGCCAGACAAAACATCGGAAACAGTGGGAATTTGCCCGAATTCCCTAAATCACATCGGCAAAATTCTTCCGCGTTCGCGCAAACCACCAATACCCGAAGACAAAACTGACGAGCGCAAAAGCAGCGAAGTAGGCAAGGCCGGGCCAGTCCGGGCTTAACCCATCGAGAATTATGCGACGATAATTTCGCACCAGCGGTGTGAATGGATTCAAATTGATCGCCGCACGATAAGGCGCCGGCACGATCGATTCCGGATAAATGATCGGAGTCAGATACATCCACGCCATCAACACCAGCGCAATTCCCTGCACGATGTCGCGGACGAACACACCGAGCGAGGCGACGAGCCAAGCCGCTCCGAAGGTCGCGATTAGCTGGGGAATCAAAATCAACGGCAGGTAAATAATCGTGACGTGCATCTCTCTGCGCAGAAGGATCACCGCGACGATCAGTACTATCGTTCCAAACAACTGATTCACAACTGCCGCAAGCGATAACGACACCGGTAAAGTTTCCAGGGGAAAGACAACGCGTTTCACCAGGTTCGCATGAGCCACGATCGTGCTTGAAGAAAGTTGCAGGGATTCCTGAAACGCGTTCCAGGGCAACAATCCACAAAAAAGATAAAGCGCATAGTCCCACTGCGAACTGCTCGCGCCGAACTTTGCTTTGAAGATTCCGGCGAAAATGACCGTGAAGATCGCGATCATTACCATCGGCGTCACCAACGCCCACATGATGCCCAAAATCGAGCCGCGATAACGCGCGGTCAATTCTCGCCGGGCAAGCGAAAAGATTAGATCAAATCGACGGGGCAGTTCCCACAGCGGCCGCCACACTGCTCGTCGTGCTACTTGTGCAGAGATCATGTTTGGATGGCGCCGAAGGTCGAGGTCCTGGATATTAGGTAGATCACGCAGAGACCGTCTTGCGAAACGCTCCGAGAAACGCCTCCATCTCGTTTTGTTTGCCGATAGTCACGCGCATGTGATTTGGTAACGCCGGAAAAGCGCGGCCGACAGAAACGCCGGCGTGATTCATCGCGTCAATCAATGGACGCACCGGACGCTTCATATCAATCATGATGAAGTTCGCTTGCGAAGGAACATGTTCGTATCCCAACTTCCTGATCTCATCAGAAACAAACTGTTTCGTTTGGCTATTCATTCGCCGCCCGTTTGGAACCTGATCCGGATCGTTAAGACTCGCAATCGCCGCCGCCAAAGCCATGATATTCACGCTGTCCCAGGTCAGATGCGGCCTCATTCGCTGAATTGTTTCTGGTTGGGCGATGCAGTAACCGCAACGCAGGCCGGCCATTCCATAAACTTTCGAGAAAGTGCGCGCCACGATTAGATTGGCATGATCCTTGATCAGAGGAATGACTGATTCGTAGTCGGAACCGTCCGCGTAATGAAAATACGCTTCGTCAACGAGAATGATCGTCTGACGCGGAGCGTTGTTGATGAAATCGCGCAATTGATCCTTTGGCGTAATGCTGGCTGTCGGATTATTCGGATTGCAGATATAGATCAATCCTTCGCTCGCCGCCGCCAGCATCTTCGGCAGATCATGAGCATAGCTTTTGTTCAGCGGCACTTTTACGATTTCCGCGCGATTGACGCGGGCATGATTGAGGATCGCTTCGAAAGTTGGATCGGCGGCGATCAGCTTGCCGCGGCCCGGAACGAATTGCAATGCCGGCCCCCGGGTCGGCTTCGCGAGCTCAACCGGCTTTGAATCATTTGTCATTGGCCCAGTAAATGCCGAGGCGCACACCTTCAAAATCTCGCCTGACCCATCGCCCAGCACGATTTGTTCACGACTCACTCCATTAATCTTCGCGAGCGTATCGATGAGCATGTCAGCATGTTCATCAGGATAACGCCAGGCCAGGGAGAACGCGTCGGTCATCGCTTTCAGCGCCAGCGGCGATGGACCGTACGGATTTTCATTTGAGTTCAAGCGCACGATCGCTGACGCCGCGGCACGCGAAGCGACTGTAGAACGCGCAATCACTTCGTCGGGCCAGGCGATGCCTGGGCGCGCAACCGCGCTCACCGCACCAACGCCAACGAGCTGCGCAAATCTGCGTCGAGATATCGAAGTGAGTTTCGGCATGATTACGACCTCCACAGGAAAGTTGCGCTGCATTATGCCGCCATAGTGCAAGCACAGCAAAGCGACTGCATAGCATTTCACCACAGAGGACACAGAGCGACATACAAACAAGCAGAAATTATTTTGGTTCTTCTCTGTGTCCTCTGTGGTTAGATCATCCTTGAATTATTTTTGTGATACGCTGGTTTTAGCCAAAATGCCAGAGAGAAGTCCGTCCAGTTTGTTTCCCGAAATGAGGGAACCGCACAGTTCAAGCGCGCGCTCTGCCACCGCCGCGCCGCTCGCGGAGCGCATGCGGCCGCGCACGCTTAACGAGTTCGTGGGCCAGGAACAACTGGTCGGCGAGGGTCGCGTGTTGCGTCGTTTGATTGAAGGCGGCACGGCAATGCCGTCATTGATCTTATGGGGCCCGCCCGGAACCGGAAAGACCACGTTAGCGCGTCTGCTGGCAGAGAAAACTGACGCCCGCTTCATCGCTCTATCGGCCGTTTTCTCAGGCGTCAAAGATTTGCGTGGAGCGATTGCGGAAGCTCGCCTTAATCGACAACGCGGTCAACGAACAACTCTCTTCATCGACGAAATCCATCGCTTCAACAAAGCACAGCAGGATGCGCTGTTGCCCGCAGTCGAAGATGGAACAGTCACCCTGATTGGAGCCACGACTGAGAATCCTTCGTTCGAAGTCATCAGCGCGCTCCTGTCTCGATCTCGCGTCCTCGTTTTGAATCCGCTCGATGAAAATGAGATCGAAACGATAGTCCATCACGCGTTGTCAGATCAGGAGCGTGGCCTCGCCAGCTTTCAACCTGAAATGCCTGACGAATTGATCGCCCGCCTGGCGCACATGTCAGGAGGCGACGCGCGAGTCGCACTGGCCGCGCTGGAAGCCGCGGTCGCCGCGACCCAGCCAAACGAACAAGGCGTCAGAACAATTAGCAATGACATCCTGAGTGATGCGTTCGGGCGGGCGCAGTTCGCTTATGATAAAGGCGGCGAAGAGCACTACAACCTCGTCTCGGCGCTGATTAAGTCCCTTCGCAATTCTGACGTAAACGCTGCGCTTTATTGGTTGGCGCGGATGATCGAAGGCGGCGCTGATCCAGTATTCATTGTGCGCCGGCTGTGCATTCTGGCTTCGGAAGACATTGGCCTGGCCGATCCAAACGCGATGGTCCAGGCTGCCGCCGCGGCAGAGATAGTGCAATTGATAGGAATGCCGGAGGGACTCTTTCCGCTGACTCAAGCGACGATCTATTTGGCGCGCGCGCCGAAGTCCAACGCTGTCTTGCAGGCGTATTCAGCGGCCCATAAAGACGCGGCGGAAACTTCGCGTGAACCGGTGCCGTTGCATTTGCGGAACGCCGCGACTCCGCTAATGAAGCATCTTGGATACGGCAAGGAATATCGTTACGTTCACAGCGACGCCGGGGCGAAAGACGAGATGTCATGTTTGCCTGAGAAGTTGAAAGGGAGAGTGTATTTCGAAGATGAGCTAACCAGAGAGGACACAGAGAAGAGGAATACAAATCAGAAATAATTGTTGGTTTTCTCTGTGTCCTCTGTGGTGAAACTTCTTATGCCGCGGAAGACCCAAAAAGAACTCGCCTTCCTGCAAGATCTCTACATCGCCACCGATTGGGGCGAGCGGTTCGCCGAGCTTGTCGACCAGCATGTTGAGCTGCCGAAAGAAGGTTGCGCTCTTTATGTCCAGGCGGGCACCGGCGGTCATGCTCTCGCCTTACAGGAGCGCGCTGGACGAAAGCTTCAAATTATCTGTTCGGACCAAAACGAAGAGTGCCTGGAACTCGCACGCGCGAAAGCGGTCGCGTTTCACGAGCCGACTGAATTTCAGCATGAGGATGTCAGCGCGCTATCTTTCAAAGACGATCAGTATGATCTGGTTCTGGCCAACGACTCGCTCACTCTCATTGGTAATCTGAAAGACAATCTTGCAGAGATAGTCCGTGTAGCCAGGCCCGGCGGTACGGTGGCCTGGTGGTTGCCAACCTTTTCCAGCTTCGGCGAATTCTTTTCTATTTATTGGGAGGCCCTGGTGAGCGCGGGATTGGATGACCATGGCGTCGATGTCGAAAACATGATCACCGCCTTACCTACAATTTCAGATGTTGAAAAGTGGTCGGCTGAAGCGGGCCTTGAAAAGGTTGCTTCGTGGACATCGATCGAAGAATTCGACTATGAATCAGGCGAACAGTTCTTTAACTCGCCGCTGAACACAGATTTCCTGTTGCCGAATTGGCTGGAGCCACTGCCAGAGGCTGCGCGCGCAACAGTCGTAAAGGAACTAGCGCGGATCATTGATGAAGAGCGTCACACCGGAGAGTTTGTTTTAACCTTGAAGGCAACGCTGGTGACTGGAAAGAAAAGCAGAGTTCAGTGAACGCGGTTCATAACGATTGGCCTTCGTGCCGTAGGCACGAAATATTTATAGAACACCAATTCATTCCCAAAGCGACACAGGCGCGGAAGCTGAAAGCCTCCGCGCCTGTGTCTGATCTGAATTAAGGTCTTCGGCTATAAACATCTCGCGCCTAATGGCGCTTTAACTATCGTTCAATCTTCTTCGCTTCATCCGCCCTCATCTGCTGGGCGCGTCGGCGCGCTTCCTCAAACAGCGCTTCGTCATCGACGGACTCAAGCTTTGAGCGATCCGATTTTCCGTCAGCTTCGTCTATTCCTTCTTTGAACGCTTTCTTACTTTGCCCGAGCGCTCTTGCCAGCTGCGGCAGCTTGCTGCCACCGAACAAAAGAAAGATCGCCGCCACGACCAGAATAATGATCGTGGGACTCTCGATGGCAAACAACAACACATTCATAGGGTTCTCCTTCTTTTCGGCAAACGCTCACGCGCGGACGCACAAGTCGCTATGGCCATCCGACTCATAAAATAAATACTTACGCCAGGTTTCATCTGCGCGTCCGATGTAACGCATGATCTGCCGGTTCACGTGCAGCGAAAAAGCGCGCGGCCGGCGCAGCAGATTCATGTCCGACTCCTCAGGCGTCCGATTGCCTTTACGATGATTGCAGCGTTTGCAGCTGGCGACCAGATTATCCCACGACGACTCGCCACCCCGCGACCGTGGCACTATGTGATCGAGGGTCAACTCGGAAGGCGCGAACTGCTTTCCGCAATATTGGCAGCACGAATGATCGCGCAACAAGATGTTCTTCCGCGACAGCGAACGACGCTCAAACGGAATGTGGCGATATTCGGTAAGACGGATTACCGACGGCGCGTTCATCTCAATTCGCTGCGAATGCAGCATGTGGCCATTGTGCTCTTCCATGCGCGCGACGCCTTTGAAAATCATTACCACCGCACGCCGCTCAGTGCACACGTTGATCGGCTCAAAGGAGGCGTTCAGGACTAAGACACGCGCGTTCATGGTTGAGGCGATATTACGCGAGCCCGCCGGAAAGTGTCAAAAATTGGTGTCAGAAGCCATGGAGCAGGGCTGAAGTAGTCGGGCGTTATGAGGTCATCTATGAAGCGCTG
>DNNE01000185.1:0-694 GCA_003487805.1 Blastocatellia bacterium
CCGCTCCCGGTACTGACCTCACCGTCGATTATGTCACCGCGCCCTGCTCGCTTATCATATCCTCGATTGGCGAAACTTTTTGACGACACGATTGAATTTGACAGACTTCCATGTGCCGCTGGGCGGCATCGAATGGAGCGGCTGAAATCTGGGTGGACTTGTCCGCCCAAACCTGTAACGCGCGGGACAAGTCGCACGTCTAAACAAATACAATCTGAATTCTGATTCATTGGGTCTTATACACTATGCGTTTTCTGTTCACGTTCTTCGTCTTACTTCTCTGCATTGCCGCTTCAGGTTTTGTCGTCGTCGCTCAAACCAACAACACGCCGTTTCCGCAACCGACTGAGCTGCAGCAGGGCCCGGCGCTGACCAACGAGGAATTCGTGCGGATGCTTTATCAATTGCCGGCGCGTCCGAACGAAGTCGAAAAATTAATCGATGATGTTCGCAAGCGTGGTATCGCTTTTCCGCTCACACCGGGTTTGCGATCGCTGGTGGCCACCAAGAGCGGCAACAACGCGTCGTTGATACACACTTTGGAAGAAGCGGATCGGCGGCGCACGAATCCCACCACCGTAACGCCTTTGCCGCCAATTGCCGAGTCCGCGGAACTGCTTGAGCAAGCACGCAAAGCGACGCTCGGCGCAGCTGAGAAGATGCCGGACTATCTGGTCAAGCAACAGATCACGCG
>DNNE01000185.1:979-1590 GCA_003487805.1 Blastocatellia bacterium
CTGGTCAAGCAACAGATCACGCGATCGCACGCGTTCGGACAGAGCAGGAATTGGGCGGCGTACGATCGTTTGAGCATCGCGGTCAGTTATCGTCAGACCGCGGGCGAAGACTACAAACTGCTTGCGGTCAACGGTCTGCCTGTGACTGAAGATCAGAATTACAACATGAAACTTGGCGGCACGATCTCAACCGGCGAGTACGTGACCGCGCTGACTGAACTTTTCAAACCTGAGAGTCAGGCGCAATTCACGGCCGTGGACACTGACACTCTGCGCGGACGGCGCACGATTATCTTTGAGTACGAAGTGAAGCGAGCGAATTCACATCAATCTCTCGGCTGGGGTGAAGGCGGATCGATCAAGCAACAGACTATTTCAGGCTATCGCGGTCGCATCTGGATCGATCGCGAAAATTATCGAGTACTGCGCCTGGAAGATATCAGCACCGAGATCGAACCGGGCTTTCCGATCACCGCCGCCAGCAAGCTTATCGATTACGATTGGGTGACGATTAACGAACAGCCTCACCTGTTGCCGTTGCGCGCCGTGGTAGAGCTAACCGATCGCTATCAGGGACAGACTGAGCAAACGCGCAATGAAATTCTTTTCCG
>DNNE01000185.1:1884-2065 GCA_003487805.1 Blastocatellia bacterium
GAAATTCTTTTCCGCGGCTATCGCAAATTCGGCGCGGAAGTAAAGATCATCGACGTGGACGAAAAAGATTTTCCGCCGGACAAGCCGGAAGACGAACCGAAGAAACCGGAAACACCGCCGGCCCTGAAACCACCGCCCGTAAAGAAACCGTGAATGACATTGCGGGGCAGTAGCCCGACCG
>DNNE01000185.1:2396-2685 GCA_003487805.1 Blastocatellia bacterium
CCGCTTGCGCCAGCAAGCGGGTAGGGATCGGAAGACCCGGTCGCTGGCGCTCCCGGTTCTGTACCGAAGCCCCCCTTCCACCTCAGGAGAAATCATGTTACGTCCCGCGCTCGTGACCATCGCCTTTGCTCTTCATGTTTGCGTTTTGGCTGCCGCTGGAAATTCCAACATTGCAATCGCCGTCAATCCGACGGACTCGCAACCGTTAATTAATCGCGAACAGGAAATCGAACTGGCGCTTAAGGCTGCGCCGGTCCATCTGCGGAAGGATGCGACCGTTTTCGTTTTC
>DNNE01000185.1:2973-8168 GCA_003487805.1 Blastocatellia bacterium
GCGACCGTTTTCGTTTTCACGAAGAATGGTTACGAGAAAGTCCGCACCGGCGGCAACGGTTTCAATTGCATGGTCAATCGTGACGGCCAGCAAAACGGAGAGACTGAGGTTCACCCAACATGTTGGGATCCTGAAGGCAGCCGAACGATTCTGCCCGTAATGTTGCGAGTAGGTGAGTTGCTGGCCCAGGACAAATCAGCGGCAGATATCAAGCGCGATATTGACGACGGTTTTGCGCGCGGAAGATTTCAAAGTCCGGCGAAAGCCGGCATCGCGTACATGCTGGCCGGCGATGTGAAGTTCGATCGAAAGTCAGGTCAACTGTCGACGACCGAGTTTCCACCTCACTACATGTTTTATGCGCCGGGAGTTACCAACGCCGACATCGGTGTTTCAAGTGAAGGCATGAAGCAAACGCCTGGACTGCCATTTGTTTACTCAGGATATTCGGGAGATACGCGCACGGCTTACATCATCGTCATGGCTAATCAGAGTGCGGGCCACCCGATGCACTAATCGTGAGGGTTTCCTTGTCGCACATTTTCCGAGTCCGCCCTACTCTTCCTTAATTTCTTCATCAGTTGATCGAGTGAAAAACGATCGTCTTCGCGCGGCATCATCAACACAAACAAAAGGAGTGCGAGACGCGGAATGACGTGCATATGAAATTCGTAGAGCGGCTCACTCAGCAAGTGTCCAAAGGTCACGATAGCCAGCACAAATCCCAGGGCGACGAGCGCGTCGCGGGTGCGCAAGCCAATGATCACCAACGCACCGGCAATCATCTCGATGAAGGGAATGGTGACGCCGGTCGCCCACAAAGACCACACCGGCAGGAAAGTGTTTGAGTAGGGCAGAAACCATTTGCGCGCATGATTCAGCGGCCCGAGCTGAAAGACTTTCCATACGCCGGCCATAAAAAAGATCAGGCCGAGCACCAGCCGCGCGAAGAGAATGGCCCAGGCGCGATTGGGATTTGAGGATTGCTTCGTGATGACCATTTTGCAGCGAGACTTTCAGAACAGCGTGAGAATCCCCACGACCTCGTCTTGGTCCAATGCTTTAATGTCCTCGTGATGTTCACGAAGGATCGATTCGATTGCTGCCGTGCTGCAGTTTCCGCGGCGGATCCAAATCACCTTTGGCGGAAAGCCTAAGAGGATGCACAGATCGCTGAAGTCAGAATCTTTTGTGACAATGGTGAACGCTTCCCGTCGAGCGTATTCGCGCAATTCTTTATCAGCTAATCTATCTATGCCAACCGCATAAACGTGAGTCGAATCAGGATAGAGGTCAGCGACGCGCGCGACCAATTTTGGTGAAAGGTTTTGGTCGAAGAGAAGCTTCACGCCTCGACTACCATCAAACGCTTCTCGCGATCAGCCGCATAGCTGAGACACGCAATAATGTCTTCTTTAGTGAGATACGGAAAATCCGAAAGAATCTCTTCCTGTGTCATTCCGGAAGCGAGATACTCAAGCACATCGTAAACCGTGATCCGCATGCCGCGAATGCAAGGCTTGCCGCCGCGCTTGCCGGGCTCGATCGTGATGATGTCCTGGTAACTCATGAGGCGATAGTAAAAGGATGCGCGTAACTAATCAAGGTTAATAAAGATCGAAGTTATACCTTAACTCCATCCACATTGAGACGGGATGCCCGTCCTTCATTGCGGGAACGAACTTGATTTGTTTGGCAGCTGAGATCGCCTGCTCACTGAGACCATCCGCGAGGCCGGAGACTACATGAATGTTTGTAACAGTCCCGGCCGAAGAAAAAATAGCGCGCAGAACCACTATTCCGTTCACTTGGTTCTTTCTCGCGATGTCTGTATATGTGGGTTCAGGCTTCGAGAGAATCTTAACGCGCGAATCGACTTCGTTTCCGCTGAACGTCTTGTTGTTATCGATTTCTGAACTCGTTGAGGGTGATGGGCCCTTGCTAGGAGACAGTACCGGATCAGCGTTAAGCGGTTTCCCTTCTGTCGACGAGACCGCCGGACTGCGGGTTGGGCTGGGAGAAGGCGTTGACGTAATCGCAGGTGTGACGCTCGGAATTGGAATTGGACTCAGTAGTTTATTGGGATCATTGATGGCCGGTTGTATGTCCGTCGCGACTGCTTCATCCGACTTGTTGTTTTCGTAAACAAATATCACGGCGGCAAGCACTATCAGTGTGCAAACGATTGCGGTTAGGACCCATACTCGTGAAGTAGATGTTGGTCTGCGCGATTCGTCAGCAATTGATTGAAGAGGTGGCCGAATAGCGATCGTCGGTATGTCTAGATTCGGCGCTGCTTGCGTTGGAGGAATGGACCGCGGTTGCCTCGTGGGCAGAACCGCAGTCGCACTGGGCTCTTCAATTCGTTCGCTGTAAGGGGGAGACAGCAACGCGCCATCCGCGAGGCAGAAGCTCATAGTCTCGTCCGCGTAGGTGCGACTACATGAGGGACATCGCTTCATTGTTTTTGATCTCTAACCGTCCAGAACCTGTCAACGATTCCTTATCGATCTTGTCGCCAAGCCTCACAGCCAGGTGTTTGATGAGCATTGAATCCTCTTAGCAACTAGTGAGCGACGGCGTGCAATGTTATGCGGAGGATGGTTCAAACGCAACGGAATTTGGCGCACCGGTCTTCTTAATCCCATCCGCTGACGCAGATGGTAGTGACTGCTTCACGTCACTTGAATCCAACCTCATCGTGGCTCATCATTAATTGTATCCATGGCTAACATTTCTTTACGGCTTTCAGAGAATGTTCCCGGCGATTTCTTTGTAGATTCAACTTGCATCGATTGCGATGCGTGCCGGCAGATTGCGCCTAACATCTTTGCTGAGCACGGAGACGCATCGGTCGTTTTTCGTCAGCCCGAAACAAACGAACAGACAAAGCGAGCATTGATGGCGCTGGTAGCTTGTCCCACCGGCTCGATCGGAACAATCGAGCATCACGATGCGCACGTCGGCATCGATGCGTTTCCTGAGCTAATCGCCGACAATGTTTACTATTGCGGCTTTAATGCCGAATCAAGTTTCGGCGCGTGGAGCTATCTGATTCAGCGGCCCGATGATGAGGGCGGCAACGTGCTGATTGATTCGCCTCGCTTCGCGACGCAACTGGTCAGGAAGATCGATGCAATGGGCGGCGTGCGCAAGATGTTCCTAACGCACAAAGATGACGTCGCCGATCACAATCGCTTTGCGGCTAAGTTTAATTGCGAAAGAATCATGCATGCGGACGATGGCGCTGAGCGCCTGGGCATGGAAACAATTGTCCGCGGCGAAGATGCGATTCAAATCGATCGGGACCTGATTGCTATTCCGGTTCCTGGCCACACACGTGGGCACATGGTCCTGTCATATCGAAATAAGTTTCTTTTCTCCGGCGATCATCTCGCGTGGTCACCGAATCGAAATTCGTTGATCGCGTTTCGCAGCGCCTGTTGGTATTCATGGACAGAACAGACACGCTCAATGCTTCGGCTTTTGGATTATGACTTTGAATGGGTAGTGCCCGGGCACGGGCGAATTCATCATGACAGCGCCGCGAACATGAAAACGGCCCTTCGCGACTGTATTGAATGGATGAAAACGCGTTAATATGCCCACCCGCTTTCGAGGAGGAGTATGAAAACACTTCGATTAATAGTTTTACCGGCGGCTATGCTGCTTGTCATCATCAGTGCGTCCGGCCAGGATCCAAACGTCAAACATTTCGAGAAAGACGGTTTGTCGTTCGACTATCCGGCAAACTGGCAGATCAGCGATCAGAGCACCGGCCAGATGCAGTACGTACAACTCGCCCGCGATGGTTTCGCTGAGATTCGCATTCGCGCTCCGCGCGAATGGCTGAAGACGCCCGGCAAAGAAGCCGCCGCAAAAAAATTAATTCAGGACCAGTACGTCGACAGCTTTGCTACGCAACTTCAGCAAGCAGGATTGAATCCGAAGCGCTCAACTGCAGCAACGCAGATTTCCGGAGCAGACGCGCAGGGTGCGCGCGTGCGCGCGGTCATGGACGGCGAGCCCGGCGGGATGGATTCGTATTTCAACGTCGTTTCCGATCGACTGGTCCAGATGTCGATCATCGGATCAGAAAAAGAGATCGCTAAGTCGGCGACAGTGTGGGACACGATCCGCAACAGCCTGAAGCTTGAGCCGCCGCCACAGCCAAAGGCATCGCCATCGCCGAAGGGCAAACCATAGTCATTCGCTTTTTATCAACCTCTCTGAGAGAGGATCTTTGGAGCAGAAACAGTGATCATTGGACTTCCGAAAGAAATCAAAGACAACGAATATCGGGTCGGGCTGACACCCGCCGGCGTGCGCGCCTTGACTGATGCGCATCATCGAGTTTTGGTGGAAAAGAACGCGGGCGAAGGCTCGGGATTTGATGACGAGTTATACACCCGCGCCGGCGCTACGATCGTCTCTTCCCCGGAAGAGGTTTGGGGCGAAGGTGAAATGATTGTCAAAGTGAAAGAGCCGATCGCACCCGAATATCCCCGCATGCGCGAAGATCAGTTGCTGTTCACTTATCTTCACCTCGCTCCGGACAATGAGTTAACTGAACAACTGCTGAATCGCAAAGTCATCGGCGTTGCGTATGAAACGATTACTGATCGAAAGGGAACGCTGCCGCTGTTAACTCCAATGTCTGAAGTCGCCGGCCGCATGGCGATCCAGGTCGGCGCTCACTATCTGGAAAAAATGAGCGGCGGCCGCGGCATCCTGCTCGGCGGAGTCCCGGGCGTTCCGGCTGCGCGGGTGGTGATTATCGGTGGCGGAGTCGTCGGCACAAACTCTGCGAAGATTGCCGTCGGCATGGGCGCGCATGTAACGATCATCGATAACAACCTCGATCGCTTGCGCGAACTGGACGACATCTTTCTGTCAAAGATTTCCACGCTCGCATCGAGCGCTTACATGATTCATGACGCGCTGACGACGGCTGATTTAATAGTTGGGGCAGTGCTGGTGCCCGGCGCATCCGCGCCGCGTCTGGTTACGCGCAACATGTTGAAGGACGTTGCCGACGGCGCGGTAATCGTGGACGTCGCCGTCGATCAAGGCGGTTGCGTTGAGACCACACATCCAACCACCCATTCTGATCCAACTTACTACGTTGAAGGCGTGTTGCATTACTGCGTGGCGAACATGCCCGGAGCAGTGCCGCGCACTTCAACCTTCGCGTT
>DNNE01000185.1:8459-43067 GCA_003487805.1 Blastocatellia bacterium
GCACTTCAACCTTCGCGTTAACGAACGCGACGTTGCCTTACGCGCTGAAGCTGGCAAATCTCGGATTCAAAGCCGCGGTGATGAACGATCCAGGGTTGGCTGAAGGCGTGAACACGTACGCCGGCAAATTGACCTACAAAGCAGTCGCGCTGTCACAGGGAAAAGAGTACACGCCGCTGGATCAGTTGCTGGAGGTTAATTGAAGAGGCCCGCGAGACAGCTCTTCAATTCTTCCGCTTTGACCGGCTTATCAAGAAAGACGTCGATCAGATTTTCAGTCGAGGCCGCAGCGCTTCTATTTTCCTGGCCCGTCAGCAGGACGATGGGCAGCTTTGATAGTTTGGGATTGCTGCGAAGAAATCGGGCCAACTCATGGCCGCTCATCTGCGGCATCACCGCATCTGTGATTACCGCATCGACCCGCGACGTGAGCGCGCACTTCATTCCAGCCAATCCGTCTTCCGCGGTAATCACTTCGTAGCCGGCCCGTTGCAGCGTCACTTCCAAATACCTCCGCACGGAACGATCGTCCTCGACCAGGAGAATGCACTTTTGCATAGACGCGGCCGCATTTAATTCCCCGGCTGGCATTGTTGTCGGTTCAGATTTCGTCACTTGGCTTGTTCATCAACGAGGATTGCAGGTGTTTGTCTGGCGAAACATCGAATTTGGCGAGGAAGACCAGAGTAAGCTGGGGCGTCTTCATTGTCAACGACCTGTTACATTATCCGAAACGTGCGTTCTTGCTAATCAACAAAGCGGGCCCGTCTTGATATACTCCTCGTTTGCGCATAGTTTGAGTTTTCCGATCGTCTCGGTCTAATCATAAGTCGATGTACGAATTCGCGGTCACCCCAGCAGTAAACCAGATCCGCCGGCGCGGTGTAACGATTACCGATGTCACGGCCGGGTCTATCGGTGCAGAACTCGAGCTTGAACCCGGTGATCGCATCATGCGGGTTAACGGGCGGGTCGTGCGCGACTATCTCGATTTTCGTTTTCAATCCTCGGGCGAAACCGATTTGGTGTTCGATGTTCGCAAACATACTGGTGAAGACTGGGAGCTAAACATCGAACGTGACGAGGCGGAGGACTTCGGCCTTGGTTTCGAGCAGATCGTACCGCGCCAATGCGCGAACGAATGCCTCTTCTGTTTCTGCAAAGGTAATCCGGAAACTGCGCGCCCATCGTTGTTCGTGCGCGACGAAGATGTGCGGCTGTCGTTCCTTTACGGGAACTACACGACGCTGACATCGATCAGTGAGGATGAGATGCGCCGCGTGATCGAGCAGCGGCTCTCACCGCAATATGTTTCGGTGCATGCGACCGATCTCGAGGTGCGCGCGTACTTGCTCGGAATTGATAAAGAGCGCGCCGATATCAGCGGCAAGATGCAGCAGATGATCGATGCGGGCATTGAGATTCACGCGCAGGTTGTGCTCTGTCCAAAGATCAATGACGGAGAGATCTTGCGGCGGACGATTTACGATCTGGCAAAGTTGCATCCTCACGTGCGCAGCGTGGCGATTGTTCCGCTCGGGCTGACCCGCTACTTGAATGATCCGCGATTGACACCAGTCACACCGGAGTTTTGCCGGACGGTGATTAAAGAAGTCTCAACCATACAGCGAGACCTGAAAGACAAATTAGGGACGACCTTCGCTTTTCTGGGTGATGAGATTTATTTGAAGGCGGGACGCAACGTTCCTTCGCGAAAGCATTATGGCGACTCTCCGCAAATTGAGGATGGAGTCGGTATGGTGCGCGGCTTCGCCAATCAATTCGATTCATTGATGCGCGCGCTTGGGCGCAAGCATCTATCAGAAGAGCGATCGGCAGGCAGGGCACTCCGCGGATCAGTCATGACCGGAACTTTGTTTGCGCCCGTCCTTCGCAAAATGATCGAGAGAATGAACCAACAAGCAGGAACGCGTCTGGAAGTTGTCGCAGTCGAAAACGATTATTTTGGCGGCGATGTCAGCGTGGCCGGCTTGCTGACTGGTGGTGACTTTTTGGCGGCGCGCGAGCAAGTGCGCGGCGATTTTGCGATCATCCCGAAGGTCGCACTGAAGAGCGATGAGCCAATCATGCTGGACGGCATGTCGTTCGAAGAGTTGCAAGGACAGTTCAGCGTTCCGATCTACGCTCTTGATTTTCCTGCTTTCGCAAGCGCGGTAAAGAACGGATTCACTCCGAAGGCACAGGCGCGAATAAGCGAAGCTACCTGATCTCCGTCGTTCATCCCCGTCGATGACTGAATCCCATCCAAACGAACGCGCGTTGGCCGAAGCAAAGATACTGGACGTCGGTTGTGGCTGGAATAAAACTCCGGGGGCGATCGGCATCGACGTAAATCCGAAGGCCCACGCAGACGTCATTCACGATCTTGGATCGATTCCTTATCCTTTTCCTGATGACGAATTTGACGACGTTATTTGCCGTCACGTCGCCGAGCATGTTCCTGATGTGATGGCGTTTGTTGCCGAGCTTCACCGCGTCACCAGGCCCGGCGGCAGAATTCTGATCGTCACGCCGCACTATTCGAACCCCGATTGGGCCACCGATCCGACGCACCGCAACCACTTCAACAGCTATTCCTTCAATTGCTTCGTCGAAGACCGGCAGCTGTTTCCGTTCTACACCGAGGTAAGACTCAAGCCGATACGCACTTACGTTTCGCTCGCGAATGTCTGGCGCGTGATTGGCTTGGAGCTCCTCGTCAATCTCGATCAGCGCTGGCCAAAGCTTCGCTTCACCCGGAAATTTTGGGAGTTCTATCTCAGCACGATCTGTCGCGGCAAAGAGCTGCAGTTTGAATTCACGGTTGTCAAATGAAGCTGGAAATCTCGCCGGTCATCGGATCATCAGAATTCATAAATTCGTACGAAAAATCCAAAAAGCCAGAGAACTGGAAATTGTGCCTCGCGTATTCGACTAAATGCGCGCCCATCTCGATATGTTTCGCTCTGGCATAATCGTTGCGGTTCGACCGACTTCCCCAGCTGTCCCCCCGTTAACCCCTGAATTGTTATTTTGATTCCTTGTTACGAGAGGAGCCCACAATGATTACGCATACTCAAGCGAAGGGCGTTGCTGCGTCAATCGCTTCTTTGTTCTTATTAATAAGTGTCCTGGTACTTGCTGCCTTTACGGTGGCTGCCCAGGAGACGACCGGCTCTTTGAAAGGCACGGTTGTCGACCCGAACGGTGCGGTCGTGGCCGGCGCAAACGTGACGCTTACCAACACCGGGACAGGAAGTTCTCAAACCAAACAAACTTCCGGCGATGGAAACTTTGAGTTTGCGAAACTCGCGCCGGGAGATTACACGGTCACGGTTGAGGCCAGTGGCTTCAAACGCTCACTGAGCAAGGGCGTTTCCGTGAAGCTTGGTATCGTCAATCCCCTCGACGTCAAACTCGAAACGGGAAATGTAAGTGAGACTGTAACGATTGCCGCTAATACTGAAGAGATCGTTCAGCGCGATCAATCACAGTTATCGACGACGATCGAAACCCGTAAGATCGAAGACTTGCCATCAAACGCGGCCGGATCTGGCTTGGACACTCTGGCGCTGCTGGCTCCGGGCGTTATTCCCAACAACAGTGGTGGCGTCAATACGAACGGAACTGGTTTGTCGGTTAACGGTAACCGGGCGCGATCGAACAACTTTCAGATCGACGGTTCTGACAATAATGACCTGAGCGTAGCCGGCCCAGCGCTGTTCGTCGATGCGCAGGACTCACTTCAGGAGTATCAGGTCATCACGAATAATTTTTCGGCACAATATGGACGAAACCAGGGTGCGATCATCAACCTGGTTACCAAGAGCGGAACAAACGATTTTCATGGCACTCTGTTTGAACATCACCGCGACAATAAGGTGCTGAACAGTCTCGATAATATTGAAAGAGCAGGGGGACAGCTAAAACCGAATCCCAGCCTCTTCAACGTTTTCGGCGGCCAGGTAGGTGGCCCGGTTTATTTGCCAAGATTTGGCGAAGGCGACAAGAGCGTTTGGAAGGGCACCAACAAAGCTTTCTTCCATTTTGATTATCAGGGCATTCGGAATCCGGCACAGGTGACATTGCGCAGCGGTTCGCTGGCCATCGTCGGGTCTGAATTTCCGCGACTGCTCGCGACGTTCCCAGGCAACAATGTACTCTCGGCCATTTCACAGTTTAGCGCGTTCGCCCTCGGGGCTACGCCACGCACCGACCTAACTGGCGCCCGCACCGTCTTTATTAATCCGACGCTGCCGGCGGCAACTCGCGTCAGTTCAACTCAGCGTCCGGGCGACCAGGGACCATTCACGATTGGCGGGCCATTTGATGTGGTCAACCTGGGTGGGACACTTTTCCAGGCGGCGAATCCGCAGCGCATCGTTTCCGAGCCGTTCACCGAAAATTATTGGGACTTTCGCTTTGACGTCAAACCCAATAACAAGGACAGCGTAACTTTTCGCTTCATTAAGCAGAAACAGCTCTTTGTAAACACCCTGTCGACATCGAACGGATTTGACGGTGACCTTCCGGCAACCAGCAGAAATTTCGGTGGCAATTGGACCCGGCAGATCTCCAGTTCGATGGTTAACGAATTCCGCGCCACCGATCAGCAGATTGGCGTCGAGTTCGGTGGTGGATGCGGTGCTACCAGACCAGGATGCGTTCCAGCTCCCCTGGCGATCGGACAAGCGTTCACGAACATCTCCTTCGGTGGAGTGTTAGGTCTTACTAACCCTTCGGAGACGTTACAAACGATTGGGCCGGCAACCAATCTGCCACAAGGACGGGTCGGCAAGGTTTATCAATTCGCCGACAATTTAAGCTGGACACGCGGCAAACATTCGCTCATCTTCGGCGCAGAATTCAAGCACCTTAATGAAGTTGTCCCGTTCCTGCCCAATTTCAACGGTCAGTTCGCTTATAGCTCGGTAACGCGTCTGCTCAATAACGCACCGTCCGGTATCTCGGTGACCGCTGGTGATCCGACGCTCGCGTTTACTGAGAACGATCAGTATTACTTCATTCAGGACGACTTCAAGCTGCGTTCGAATTTCACCTTGAATCTTGGGGTCCGTTACGAATACACCGGTCAGCCAATCAATAAGCTGCACGAGGTTACCGTGGCGCGTGAAAGCAGCGGCCAGGGATTCTTTGATCCCACGCTGCCCCTCAGTATCCGCACGGTGCCATCCGTTAAGGCGGACAAGAATAATTTCGCACCGCGGTTTGGATTTGCATGGTCGCCTAAGTTTGAGCACGGCTTAATGCACAAGCTGGTCGGCAATGACGCCACCGTAATTCGCGGCGGCTACTCCATCGCTTATGACGCGTCGTTTTATAACATTCTGCTAAATGTTCAGAATGGCGCACCGTTCTCAGCAGCCATTGCGCTCAACTCAGGAAACGTGCTGGCATCGACCACGACGTCACCACTGCCGCTGCCTGCGAACCCATTCGGCAACATCGTTAGAGACGCTGCATCGGCCTCCGGCGTGCTGCCGCTGGGCAAGCTGAATCCGTTGTTCCTGGCACAGACACAGGTGGCCCCGGACTTTCACTCGCCCTATTCCGAGCAGTGGTCGTTTGGTGTTCAGCACCAATTCGGCCGGAATCAGGTGGCGGAAGTGCGGTACGTCGGGAACCGTGGGATTGGTTTGTTCCAGAACATCAACGATAACTTTTTCGCGGGCCCAATGGCCAACGGAATCACCAATTGGTTTGGTACCGGGATTAACCTGCCCGCCTTCCCGCAATTTTTACCCGCTGGAGTAACGGCCCAGGTATGTACGGACAATGCGGCGACACCGTTCGTCAATGAGAGTGCCTGCAACGGCCGCATCAAGCGGCAAGCCGGCATTACCACGCGCGCCAACACGGCGAATTCTAACTACAATGGTTTGCAAACGCGATACAACGCACGCCTGATGAAGGATGCGTTGTCGCTCGGAGCGACCTATACCTGGAGCAAAACAATCGACGATGCGAGCGAAATTTTTGCGTTCGACATTGCTTCGGCAAATGCTCAAAATCCGTTCAACATCAACGGGCCCGAGCGCAGCATCTCGCAAATTGATCGCCGCCATGCTTTTTCGGCTAACTTCATTTACCAGGTGCCTTTCTTCAAGGAGCAAAAAGGAATTGTCGGCCACCTGCTGGGCGGCTGGCAATTAAATGGAGTTTTCGTGTTGGTCAGCGGTGAGCCGTATACGCCTGGCCAATTCTTCAACGGCAGCGTGCTGGGCGTGGGTAATGCTTATCTAACCTCGGGCGAACGGCCGTTCATTGGAAATCCGAACGCTGACCCGCGATTGGTGGGTATCAGCCAACTCGATGCGTTCCTTATCTTTGACGCGCCATTGACCAACCCGAATGGGTTCTATTCGTTCAACGAGATCAACTTGAACGGTAACTTTGTTTCGGTAACCCCGGCCCAGGTTCATTTCATCGCCAACCTGCCGGGCGCAGCAAAGATTTTCGGCACACCCTTTGGCGATTCGACACGTAACTCGTTGCATGGTCCAAGACTCAACCAGTTGAACATGGGATTGTTCAAGCACATTAAGTTGAAAGAACGGCTCCAGCTTGAACTGCGAGCTGAGGCTTACAACGTGTTGAATCATCCCAATCCCGGCTATGGTGTTAACGGCGCCGGATATCTGCCGGACTTCTTCGTCGAAGACGCTGGCATTCCCGGTTCCAGCTTTGGCCAGAACTCAGACATTGAAATGGCGCGGCGCGTCTTTCAATTCGGTATTCGGCTGAGCTTCTAACTCACCATCCACATCAACCCTGGGAGAGCCGTCAAAGGCTCTCCCGTTTTCTTTTGGGCGCAAATGAAGCGACCGCTTACCTTAATCGTCATTCCTTTTCTGTTGGTCTGCGCCGCAGCGGCGCAAACGCTCAAAGACCCGAAGTCTGCGAATCAACCTGCAAGCGGCGACGCGAGTATCCGAGGGATCGTGCAAATGCCGAATGGATCTCGAGTTGCGGAACCGATGAAAGTCACGCTCAAAGTGCTGCGCGGAGATCAAGCCACAACCTATACGGATCAGCAGGGAAGATTCGAGTTTCAGCATGTTGCGGCCGGCGATTACACGATCGAGGTTGAGGCAGATCGCGATCGCGATCGTTTCGAGATCCTGGATGAAAAAATTACTGTCCGCATAAACACTCCGAACTTTGTGACCCTTTCATTGAAAGAGAAGCGCACAGCCCAAAAACCAATTCGCGATAGAACGGTTTCGGTTGCGATGCTCGATCAAAAAATCCCGCCGGCAGCCAAACGCGAATTTGATGATGCAACCCGCCTCGCACGACAGGGCAATTTGCCGGAATCGATTGCGGCCCTGCAACGCGCGATTGCTATTTACCCGGATTATTTGATGGCGCTGAATGATCTGGGCGCGCAACTGCTCGAACTCGGGCGTCTGGACGAGGCGTTGGCCCCGCTTCGGACAGCCATCAAAATCGATCCCAGCTCATTCAATCCGCAGTTAAATTTTGGGATTACTCTGGTGCGCAAAAAGGATTTCGACGCCGCGCTGGCTGCGTTGGACAAAGCACTCTCCTCTGAACCTTCGTCGCCGGCTGCACACCTGTACGCTGGCCTGGCTGCCGCTGGCGCCAAAGATAACCAACGGGCTGAGCGAGAGTTCAAGGCAGCCAGTGCTCTGGGTGGCCGGGATTTCAGTGTGGCTCTGGTTTATTTGGGCCAGTTGTATTTGAAACTCGGCGAGAAGCAAAAGGCGATCGATTCTCTGCAGCGATATCTAAAAGATGATCCGGACGGACCTAACGCGTCGCTCGCGAAGAAGCTACTTGCGGGCCTGAACTAATCTCGCTGACAGATCGGATGAATAAACAAAAGGAGAGTCCAGGCGGACTGGGCTCTCCTTTTCATTTCACGGGGATTTGCCTTTTATTAATCTGTCAGCATGAAATCCACGCTTCGAACAATTATTCTCGACTGCTTATCTGCCAGGGGATCAGTTATCACCAGCGTCAGAATGTAATGGCCGGCCTGCGCTTTTCCAAGCCCCAGTTGACCCACCTTTATCACCTGGCCATTCTGAATTGCTGTCGTGATCGGCGCTTCCGGCTCCTGATAAATAATCTTGCCGTCGCGACTGATGATAGTTTGCGAACGAAGCTGCGATTTACCATCAGCGAGTTTTGGATTGTAGATCACGGCTGCGTATCGCAGATCCTGAGCACGCGGCAGTTGACGCAGCGCGTTGAGGGGGTCAGGTTTGCTGCCCGCCTGCGGGTTAACCGCATAGAGGAAAACACTGCTCGACGTTAGACGCTTCTTACTTAGATCGGGCACTTCTATATACTGAGTCACCGATCCCAATTTTCCGCTTCCCGTATCTCGCACGACGGCGCGTAGCTGATAGGTTCCCGCCGGCAACTCGGCATGCGCCGTATAGCTGAGACCCGAAGTCAGCGCGCGCTGATAGTCTTTGTCGGACAGGGTCGAATGAATCGTTTGGCTGAATCCTCCCTGCGTCTTTCCCAGGCTGTTCAAAACGAATCCCACCACATCGAAAGCAGATTCATAGTTGCCGTTCGCGCTCTTTTTGAAATCCAGATTGTTCGCATTGATGACCAGGTTCAGATCGAGTTGGGCGCGACTGTCGGGCAGAAACCTGTATTGCACCCGAGCCGCAAGATCCACATCGCGCCTGGCTAAAGGCGACATCGCCGCGCGTACGATCGCGTCTTCACGAGTTTGATTTGTGCTCGCCGGCGAATCAGCGGTCGCCACGTATCCGGCGCGCGAATAGACGTGGGCTCCGGGGCGGGTCACTTTGATCTCGAGTTTGTGAAACTTGCCGTCGAATGGTTCCGACGGAGCATACGCCAGCATGTAATAGCTACTGCGCGACAGGATTCGATCAAGGCCCTCTTTGAAATTACTGGTGTTGATAACAGAAACGCCGCCCGTTCGTGAAGAGAGCGCTTCCAGACCGAGATGTCCGCTCATTGTGTCCATCGAAAGATTGTCGAACTGGGCCATGTTGGGCAGGCGTCCCTGGCCGGCGGCGCCGCTACTCATTAAATTGCTGGTGGCCTCATTGCCTGGGTCGGTAAACCGGGAAACGCCGCGGCTCGCCGACAGACCGCGAATGTCCAACGTGTTTATGACGACACCCGAACGAGTGGCGCGATCGACTAACTGCCTCAGTAAATAATCTACGTTAGAAATATACGAGCGTGTTTCCGTGATCGTCACTGGCGCAGCTCCGGCACCGGTGCCGATTGTTACCTGGCCCTGCGAAGTTTCCGAAAGCGGCAGGCCGCCGGAAATCAGCACCAAACTTTTCCGGCCCGGCAAAACTTTCATGTAGTTGGTGACCTCGCTCGCGGTTAACAGCGTCGCCAGCGCGCGAAATCCGCGCGTCGTACCTTCATTTGAACCGTCAATGTCTGAGTTCGCCGCATTGATTGAATCTGTTGAGCGGCCCCCATCATCGAGACCCACGGACGAGGTTGCACCAGTCAGCTCCGCTCTTACTCTTTCTTCACTGGTCAAATTGTTGAAAGCTGAATTTGCATTTAGCTGCGGCGTGATTTGCGCAATCGCGCGATGGAGCAAGCGCTTGTCGGAAGTGAACTGTTGCAATAAACCGCTGCCGCCGATGACGCGAATAATCGCAACCAGATCTCCTTCGCGCATTTGATTGTCGACAAAGTCGTTTAGCAGCTTGCGCACATTCGTGACGTCCTCAAACGGTATCGTCAGGTCGTCAACGACGAAGGCGAAAACGCGCCGTAGTTCGCCGGCGGAAAGATTGCGCGCGGCATCCGCTTCTACGGGCTGTCCGGCAACGGCAAGTTTTCCTTCGACGCGAGGCGCCGAATCGGGGGCAACAAACTCAATGAATTTCAGATCCTGGCGCTTGCCGTTATCGGTTATTTTGAACTCATCAAGTTTCAGGTCCGGAATTACATGATCGTCCTTGTCCACGACGACGATGTCTGTTTGGACCAGTGAAGTTGTTATGCGAAGGATATCTTCAGGTGCGATTTCCTGTTCCGGCCTTTGCGGTGTCTGCAACGAAACAGTAGAAGTGACTAGTACAAGGATAAAAATGGCCGCAGTAAATTTCTTCATGACAATTACAGCTCCGCAGAATCAAGTTTTTGCGTATTAGAGATCGGGGGAGGCCGTGAATATCCTGTCACAACCGAACGCCGAGATCAATTGAATCTGTTGAATTACGAATGGACCATTGGCCCCAACAGCGGACAACTCAACTTCTTCCCAGCTATTGACGGCGGCAGGCAGGAACTTCCAGCAGTAGATACTTGTTGCGACGCGATAGAAAATGAAGAAAGCTCGCTCAATTGACGGCGTGACAAATGACATGACTGAACGCGGCGAGGAGAAGAAACAATGAGACAGCTGATCATGGAACCGAACCAGTCATTCAACGGTTTGCACTCGCGTGCAAATTACTGCAAACACAGAGTTTATCGATTCGTAGAACGATCCAAATTCCGCAAGTTTGCGTTGACTTTTTTTTGTTAACCTCAAGAAACCTTCAAAAAAATCAAATCAAAAGCACTGCCTGCGATCGGTAACGCGGCGGTATGGTCCTTGCTAATTTTTCTTCGAGAAAACTCAACGCGGCATGTTTCAACGTCAGGATGATTTGAAAAACTTTGATGAGGTATGCGCTGAGTCATTATCAAGGTCTCCCCATTTCAAAATGGGATGCAATTAATTTGAAGGAGCTCAAAATGATCAAGAGATTTACCTTTTCGATGCTGGCGCTCTGTTTGTTTGCAGCAGGGGCGTTGGCACAGTCGAATGTCGGTAGTTTGATAGGCACTGTCTCCGACGCGAGCGGTGTGATTCAGAACGCAACTGTAGTTGTGAAGGACAACAAGACCGGAAAAGAAAGAACGGTCCAGAGCAGCGACAATGGCGCTTTTACTGTTCCAGCTCTTGACGTCGGCGCTTATACGGTCACCGTCACCGCGGCTGGCCACAAGACGTTTACCGCGACCGAAGTAAAGATCGACGTTGGCAAGGATTATTCGCTGGCCATAACTCTTGAGGCGGGCAACATAAGCGAGAATGTCACTGTCGTTGCCGGTGTCGACATTATCAATACAACAAATGCCGAAATCCAATCCACGATTGGTCCACGTCAACTCCTCGAGTTGCCGCTGCTAACGCGCAATCCACTCGCGCTACTTCTGACCCAACCGGGTTCTTCATCCAATCCTCTTCAGGGCACGACCATTAACGGGCAACGCACGTCGGCGACTAATATCATGCGTGACGGCGTTAATATTCAGGATAACTTCATTCGCTCTAATGCGACAGACTTCGCGCCCGAGCGCCCTTCTGTCGACGATATCGGCGAGTTCACCAACACCACGCAGGGCGGCGCCGGCACAGGATTTGGCGGACCACAGATAACGTTGGCGACGCCCAGAGGCCAGAACGCTTTTCACGGTGCGGGCTTTGAGTTCAATCGCAATTCGCACTTTGGCGCCAATAGCTTCTTCAATAACTTCAACGGCAGCTTTGGTCCTAACGATGCGCAGGTTTTGTCCGGGCTCGCAAAAGCCGGTGATCCCCGCAACCCGCGGCCGTTCCGCAATCGTAATCAGTTTGGCGGCAAAGTAAGCGGCCCGGTGTTGAAGAACAAAGTGTTCTTCTTCGGCTATTACGAAAAAGTGATTGATAGATTATCGGCCAGCCGCCTTGACACTACGCTCACGGCGAACGCGCGAACTGGTCTTTTCACCTACACTCGAGCGGACAACGGACAACTGGCGACAGCCAGCATTCTGAACCCCGCGCTGGGTACCGGCATCACCGCGATCGATCCCACAATTCAGAGCCGGTTCATCGCGAACCTGCCGGCCGGAAATTCTTCGGAAACGGGTGATAACCGAAACACTACTGGAGATCGGTTTAGCCAGGTAGCTAACACCCAGTTCTATCACCTCACCGGCCGAGTCGATTACGACATGAGCAGCAAGAATTCCATCTGGGGTATCTATAACCGCGAAGTCGAGGACTTTTTGCGTAACGATATCGACACCACGTTCAACGTGACGCCGCAGGTGCATCAACCTTCGACCAATAACTTCTACTCTTTCAATGACAGGTACTCTCCATCGGCCAGATGGACCAACGTGGCAAGTGGCGGTTGGTTAAAGAGCTCGCCGGTCTTTCTTCGTAACCAGGCGCCGGCGGCGAATTTCATCATTCCGACGCTGGTAAGCGATCCGGAAGTAACCTTTCTCAACCAGGGACGTACGGTGAAGACTTCGAATGTGCAGGACAACGTTACTTATGCTCGAGGCAACCATCTGTTTCAATTTGGAGGCCTGTTCCAAAACGTAAATATCGATGCGTTTAATGACGGCAGTACTGTAGCCACTTACAACCTGGGGACAAACATCAACACCCCGCAGATCAGCAGCGCGCAATTCGCGAACAACGCGCTCTTTCCTGGCGGTGTTCCCACCAATCAGCAGGCGACTGCGAATTCACTGTTGGCTTTGATGGGAGGCATTGTCAGCAGCGCGAATCAGACGTTTAACGTAACCGATACAACCTCAGGCTTTGTTAACGGCGCCACTCAGAGACGCACCTATAACTATAAATCCCTGGGTATGTTCTTCAGTGATTCGTGGCGCATCAAGCCGTCTTTGACACTCAACCTCGGCATGCGATGGGAAGGATACAGTCCCGTCAAGATCACGAACGGCCTGGCACTCGAACCTATTATCAAGCCCGGACAGAATCCGATAGATGCGGTCCTTGATCCGAATGGATCTTTTCAGTTCGTAGGCGGTAACGCCGGAACTCCCGGTGCTTTCTTCAAGGCCGATCGGAATAACTTTGCGCCGATACTTAGCTTTGCCTGGTCACCTCGTTATGAAAAAGGTCTCATGGGCAAGCTGATCGGGAACGGTAAAACGGTCCTGCGCGGCGGGTTCAGAATGGATTACGTCAATGATGAACTCGTGCGCGCCCCCGATAATGCGCTGCTTAACAACTCGGGTCTGACGCTCGCCTCGAACGTTGTCAATCCGGCTACCGGAACAACTTCGCTGAATAATCGGGTGAGTGCGCTGCCTGCCATTCCCGCGCCGACGTTCGTTGCGAATCGCACGTTCCTGCTGAACAATCAGGTGGGCTCTCTGCAAGCGGCCGCGTTTGCGGTCGACCCGAATCTCCAGATCCCGCGGGTATCGGAATACTCGTTCGGCATTCAACGCGAAATTGGTTGGAAGTCGGTTCTGGAAGTTCGCTATGTCGGCAGCCGCAGCAGCAATTTGACGCGCGCATCTGACTTTAATCAGATCGATATCCGCAACAACGGATTCTCGGCTGACTTTGCCCGCGCCTTCAACAATTGTATTGCGCAGGGATCTACTTTGGCTGGCTCGGGGACACCGCTGCAAAAATGCACCAATGCAGCCTTCAACCCGGCCATTCCAGGCAGTGTGCCATTAACGGTGTTTCCGAATTTGGGCGGCGCAGGCTTGCTTACCAATAGCACCATCCTGTCACAGCTCAAAGCTGGAACGCCGGCCGATCTGGCGGTGACCTACGTCATAAACGCGCTGACCGGGAACGTCAAGTTCAACCCGAATCCGAACATCTTTGTGGCGGACGTGCTGAACAACGGAGCGTTTGATCGCTATAACTCTCTGCAGATGGAATTGCGGCGACGCTTTTCAGGCGGTCTGTATCTGAACGCGAACTACACGTTCGAGAAGGAACTGACCAACGGTCAGGGAACCGCCCAAACCCGTGTTGAGGCACTACTCGATAATGCCCAACCCAATTTGGAAATCTCGCGCGCTGACTTCGATCAGACCCAGGTCTTTAATGTGTCGGCGATTTATGAACTGCCGTTCGGAAAAGGCAAGCGTTGGTTGAGCGGCGGTGGTAACTGGCTGGAACGTGCGGTCGGTGGATGGGAAGCTACTTCTCTTATCCGCTGGTCCACCGGCGCGCCGATAACTTTTACTGACGCCCGCGGCACGCTTAATCGCGCCGCTCGCTCAGGACGGCAAACACCGGCAACCAACCTGACGACCGATCAAATCAAGGCGCTCGCCGGAGTTTTCGTAACTCCGAACGGCGTATTCTTTGTGAACCCTTCAGCGCTCCAACGAAATCCTGATGGCTCGCTGGTCGGCACACCCGTGACCGGAACAACGGCCGGTCGCGGCGCCAATGGCGTCGACCCCGGTATAGGCGCCTTCAGCGGTCAGATATTCTTTAACGACCCGGCCGGTACAACCAGCGGACTGCCTCGTGCGTTTCTTAATGGACCACCGGTCTTCTCCTGGGACGGATCGTTGATCAAGAATATTCGCATCACTGAAACCACGAGGCTCCAGCTTCGCGGTGAGTTCTTTAACCTGATGAACCACACGACCTTTACGCCACCACAGTTCATCGACGTCAACAGCAGCACGTTTGGTCGCATCACCAGCACGGCGATCGCCAATCGTGTGATCCAGTTTGGGGCGCGACTTGAGTTCTAATAGCGCCACCAGCTGATTTATCTAAAAGGCGCTGCCTTCCGGGCAGCGCCTTTTTTCAAGCTCATTGAGCAGACAAAAAATCGGTTTAGTTAAGAAGGAGTTAGTAGCACATGAAGAAGCGTCTGGCCGTATGTTTGTTTATAACAGTTTCGATTCTGGGCATTGTGGGACACCATCCACTCGCCAAATCTGAAGTTTCATCCGATAAGATCAGTGTCGAGGAGATTCTTGCAAAGCATCTTGAATCCATCGGCAAGCCGGAGGCACGCAAGGCCGGTCATTCAAGGGTCATCGCCGGTACAACTCGAGTAACGTTTCGCTCGCGCGGAGTTGCAACTGCTGATGGCGGAGCGGTACTGGCTTCAGATGACGAGATGAGCATGATTACGATGAAGTTCGAATCGTCACAATACCCGTATGAGAAAATCGGATTCGATGGCAAGAAAGTAACCGCCTATCAATTGCATCCCGGCGACTATTCGAGCCTGGGAGGTTTCGCGCGCACCTTCCCTGAAATCTTCAAGGAGGGATTGCTGGGCGGCACACTTTCATCGGCGTGGCCCCTGCTCGATTTTTCTTCCAGGCGAGCCAAAATAGAAGTCGCGGGAACCAGGAAAATTAATTCGCGGGACTTAGTCGTTATCAAATACTCGCCTCATGGAGGTTCTGATCTCAACATCACTTTGTTTTTCGATCCCGAAAGCTTTCAACACGTCCGTACGGTCTATGAACGAACGATTAGCTCTCAAATGGGCAGGACTCCTGAACAATCGCCGAGTCTCAGCGCGACCCACTATGAACTTGTTGAAGAGTTCTCAGATTTCAAGACCGAAGGGGGATTGACCCTGCCCCACACGTACAAGATTCATCTCAGCCAACAAGGTTCGGGCACGCAAGTCTCGGAATGGACGATGAACTTAGTCAGGTTCGTTTTCAATCAGAAACTTGATGCTAAGGATTTTGACGTAAGCACTGATTAACAATTGTGCGGTGGCAACAGCATAAATAGCGGTACATTCCAACGAACCACGAGCAGCTTCCGGGTTCAATGGGAGTACCTGCTCTTTGAAGCGGCAGCGACTGAACCCCTTAGCGATATCGCGTCCAAACAAAGCAATCATTCTTCCCGACGACCAGTTTGGACTCATCAAAGAAGTTGACTCCCAAAGGCATGAGCAGCAAGCGAAACTGCCTCGGATCGAATATTCCGATGGTACGTTCTGGCAACAGAAGTAGCCATAGCGTTGATCCTCTCTCTAAAACGCAAAGAGTCGTTGATCCAAGTGGCGGGTCCCGGCAGGTCTTTGTGGTTCAAGCATTTGGACTTTTATCCAAATTTCCAAATATCTCTGATGACGACATTAGATCTTTCCTAGGAAAAACTCGGCACATGTCTTGCTCGGCGTGCATTTCAAAGTTGAATGAAATTGTTCGCAGGTCCTTTCAAGTAACGTCCTGATAAACACAAACCCGGTTTGGAGGAGCTCAACATGAAGAGACATCTGTTTGCAGTCAATTCCCCTGTTACTGGCGCGATGAAGTCATTAGGTTCTGCTGTGCTTTTGACGTGCTTAATAGCACTAACTGCCTTCGGTCAACAAACTACGGGCAGTCTTACTGGCACGATCACCGATCCCAGCGGCGCGGTTGTGCCCGGCGCGACGGTCAAGGTCGTTAAGGCCGACACGGGCGCCGAACGCAGCGCTGAATCCAACAGCCAGGGAGTATTTGATCTTCAAACTCTGGCGCCCGGCAAATACACAGTTACTGTTGACGCAAAGGGCTTCAAGCGGGCAGTGTCTCGCGATATCGTAGTGTCGGTTGCAACTGCTGCTCAGGTGACCATAGCTTTGGAAGTTGGCCAGGCGAGTGAAACAGTCACGGTTACGGCCAGCCAGGAAGTGCTGAATACTTCCAGCCCAAGCCTTACAAATGTTATCAACACCCGACAGGTCGTCGATCTTCCCCTTGCGGGTCGAGACCCTACACAGCTAGCTGGATTGCAGGCGGGTATCGCGGTCACCGGAACGGACGTACGAGGTTCGTCGATAAGCGGCCTCCGGCAGACGGCAGTGAATATGACGCAGGATGGCATCAACGCGATGGACAACTTCGTCAAAACGAGTTCGATATTCGCCATCACTACGCCATCGCTGAATTCCACTTCTGAATTCAGTATTACCACCGGCACGGTTGGCTCGGACGCGGGCCGTGGCGCCGCACAAGTAAACCTGGTAACCAAGGGTGGCACAAACGAATTTCATGGCGGGGCTTTCCTTCAATTGAACAATTCGTGGACCGACGCGAATTTGTTCTTCAACAATTTTAATAACCAGCCAAAGCCAATCTTTCGGCAGCATTTCGATGGTTTTGACATTGGCGGCCCAGTGATGATCCCAAGGCCAGGTGAGGGCAGCAGACATTTTTGGAACGGGAAGGACAGAGCATTCTTTTTCTTCTCTTACGAAAGGTTTGTCCAGACTGACTCGCGTTCGCGTAACCGCGTTGTGCTGACTCAATCAGCGCGAAATGGTCTCTTCCAGTACACGTCTGGCGGTGCCACTCAGTCGGTCAATCTTCTTACCCTCCCGGCCGTCCCGTTTCATGCGCTCGACCCCCTCCTGACGGCTCATCTTAATTTAATACCTCTTCCCAACAACAACACCTGCTCCAGCAGCGATGGTTTTAATATCGGGTGTTTCACCTTCAATGCCTCGCAACTTACCACGAACGATAAATACGTGGTCAGGTATGACCATCAACTCTTTAAAGACACGAAACTGGGTTCGCATAAACTTGAATTTGTTTTCAGCCGAGTCCTCACCCGGACGTTCCCCGATGTCACTACAAACGGGATCGAGGCGCCATTTCCGGGTGGCGTTAATGGGTTCCAGGGCTCGACACGAAATCTGGTCACGCCGGCTCTGGTTTCGACCTTTGGCAAGAACGTAACGAATGTCTTACGGTATGGCCGCCAGTGGGCTCCGGTAGATTTCAACCGCGATCAGGCGGCAGCAGGTGTATTTTTCTCGCTGCCGGGCGTGCTTACTAACTATGACAATACGTTCCTGCCCCAGCCTCGAAACACCATCGTGAATCAGGTAACGGATACGGTTTCGTGGGCCAAAGGCAATCACCTCTGGAAATTTGGCGGAGATTGGCAGAATGTGTTGGGCATTAGCCGAAACGACGCGGGTATCATTAAGACCATCCAGTTTGGCACGAATGCGGGCAATGGCAATGGGATTACAGCTGCCCTCCTGCCGGGTGCATCGAATCAACTGGTGACAAATGCAGGAACGGTTTACAACGCAATTGTGGGCCTTTTAGGTTCCGCGGCTCAGACATATAACGTCAGCAGCCCCACGTCCGGTTTTGTGGAGGGAGCCACGCGATTAAGAACTGTGCAGGAAAAAGATCTGTCGCTCTTCGTACAGGATCAGTGGCGTATGAAGAGTAACTTTACGCTGAACCTGGGCGTGCGTTGGGACTATATGGGCGTGCCAACGGTTCCGAACGGGCTGGCGATCCAACCGAAATACAGTGACTTGTATGGTATATCGGGATTTGGAAATCTTTTCAAACCCTCCGCGGCTCCCGGGGGCCAGACACAGGCATTTGCTACACAGCAGTTCGTCAGCGGCAAAACCGGCATACCGTTGTACAAGAACGATTGGAATAACTTTGCCCCGTTCCTTGGATTTGCATATTCCCCAAGCTTCAAGTCGGGACTGTTACACACGTTATTTGGCGATGAGGGCAAGAGCTCGATCCGGGCCGGTTACTCAATGAGCTTTCTGCATGACGGCGTAACGACCTTCACAAACGCTTTGGGAACCGGAACCACAAACCCCGGATTAATACAGACGGCTAACCTGACAACGCTCACTAGCCCGCCCAGCCCAAATTTGCCTGGGCAGTTAACCGGAGCCGGTGTGCCCCTGGTTGTGCCAACGTTCCAAATTCCGATCACAGATCGTCAGAACTTCCTGGCAAATTCGGCGAATGGTCTATGGACAATCGATCCAAACCTTCGAGCCTCATACGTACATCAGTATAATTTCGGTATCGAGCGCGAGATCCTCAAGGATATGGCTCTTGAGGTTCGCTATAGCGGTAACCGTTCTCCCAATGGGTGGCGGGCGCTCGACATTAACGAAGTTAACATTTTCGAAAATGGGTTCCTCCAGGAATTCAAGAATGCGCAGATCAACCTTGCGGCTCGAGGTGGCACCAGCTTTGCACCCGGCTGCGTAGGTTGCGTGGCCTTGCCCATCTTCGATAAGTTTTTTGGACTAACAACCGGCGGAACAGCGGTCGCAACTGCCAGCGCATACACGAGTTCCACCTTCATCTCGAACCTCAATAATAATAATGTCGGCACCTTGGCGAGTACGCTGGCGTTCAATACAGCGTATAGAACCAACCGTGAAAGTGCGACCGTTGGATTGCCTTCAAACTTTTTCGTTGCCAATCCAAACGCCGCCTTTGCGAGGGTCCTGACCAACGATGCGATATCCACCTATAACGCGTTGGAGATCGAGTTGCGTAAACGGTTCTCGCACGGGCTACAGTTCCAGGCGGACTACACCTGGAGCAAGGCGATGGGTGACGCCGTGGATGCCCAGGGAAACAATCAGAGCGATCTGGTTAACCGTCTCTCGCTTCGCCTTCCCAAGAGGTCGGATTATCGCCGGTCAACCCAGGACCAGACCCAGCGATTTATCGCAAACGGCGTTTATGAACTTCCTTTTGGAAAGGGTCGAAGTTTCTTGAATAATTCGAACGGCTTTGTGGACAGGGTAGTAGGTGGCTGGAGCATGGGCAGTATTATCACATGGACCACCGGTGTGCCTTTCTACGTTGCCTCGGGCCGGGCGACATTCAATGCCGGCACGGCAAATATTGGGGCTCAGCTTGTCGGTATCAGCTTTGCGGACTTTAAGAAGAACGTCGGTCTGTTCAAAACGCCCGGTGGTATCTTCTTCGTCAACCCCAACCTGCTTGATTTAACGCGCGACGCGTCTGGCAAAGTTACTACTTCCAAACTTAAGGCCGGCCTGATGACGGCTCCGGCTCCGGGTACGTTCGGCGATTTCCCGGTGAACAGTCTTAGCGGCCCAAAATACTTTCAGTTGGATATGAGCCTTATCAAGCGCATTCGGATCACGGAACGAGTCAGGTTTGAACTCAAGGCCACGGCCATCAATATCCTGAACCATCCGAATTTTATCTTTCCGGTTAATTCCACCAACGCCGGCACCAACGTTATAAACTTTGATTCGACCACGTTTGGTCTGGTCACCGTGCAGCGTAACACCTCGCGTCAATTTAACTTTATCGGACAGTTGAGATTCTAGTCCGACAAAGTTCATACTGTGGATCCGGCTTTACGGTCGATCCTTTCAAAGGGCGTTGTCGGGAGGTCTCGGCAACGCCTTTTTACTTGTAATCCTAGGTGGATCATCCACAAGGAACTTTCCGAGGCTTAACATCGCAAAGCAGGCTCCAAAAGATCGAACAGCGAGCCGCGATTGAGGTAGATACCATGTCAAAAGGCAAACTACTCCGACTCTTGCCGATCGCCTTATCGGCTCTGAGCTTTGTCATTCCGGTGACGGCTCAGGTTTTTCTTCCGCCGGGAGCAACGGATACCGGCTTAGGCGGAGGCAACGCTATCTCGGGAATGATCTTAGTCTCGAACGGACAGCGGCTGGAACGCCATGTTTACATCCGCCTCCAGACCATGACTAAGGGGGACCGTGTGGCGGCAAGCGACGATCGCGGGAACTTTGCATTTAAGGGACTCCCAAGCGGCGCGTACACCGTGGTTATCGACAAAGAAAAGGAATTCGAACCGTACCGTCAGACGGTCGACATCAGGCAATTTCCGGGGGGCCCTGCTCAAGTCTATCCGTTGAATATTGTGTTGCAGCTGAAAGGAGCCGAAGCGAAGACCGGCATCCTCAATGCAGCGTTGGCGAATGTGCCGCCGCGCGCTCTGGCGTTCTATGAAAAGGCCCTCGAACAAGCCAAGGCAGGAAAAAACAAGGACGCGATCGAGCAGTTGAATCAGGCGATTGTTGAGTATCCCGGCTTCATGCTCGCTTTCAATGAGTTGGGCGTCCAATACCTTCAGCTCGGCGAAGTGGAAAAGGCTAATGAATCGCTGGAGGCGGCTCTTAAGATCGCACCCGAGGCTTTCGAACCCCTTATGAATCACGGCATCGCCCTCGTCCGCCTAAATCGTTTTGCTGAGGCTGTGCCGGAACTTAGGGCCGCAATTAAGCAAAAAGACGAATCACCGGTGGGTCACTACTATCTGGGGCGAGCACTCGCGTACCAGCAACGTTACGATGAAGGCGAAAAGGAACTTAACTTAGCGGTACGGCTGGGTGGCGATGAGATGAAAGAGGCCCATCGTTATCTGGCTGCGATTCATAATGTTCGAGGGGACAAACCGCGCGCGATTGCCGAGTTGGAGCTCTATCTTAAATTGGCGCCGAACTCTAAAGATGCCGAACATCTTCGCCAGCTCATCAAGGACCTCCGCGCTTCAAAATAGACCGTCCAGTTATCGGAACCATTACATCCCGGACGAGCGTCGGGACAGTGTGGGTTTTCGGATCGCGCGGACAATCCGATAATTACAACTGAGGAACCCCTTGGAGAGTCTCGCGCAGGTCGCATCTCTCAGGTCGCGGCTTGAAACGGCCTAAATCCAATAATTTGTATGAATATTCAGAAACGCAGAGCGGGCGAGACTTGCCGTCAAACTGAATCCGCGCGAAAACGTGGAATAATAACATTCGGGTAATAACGCCACGCTGGCCCACGATTTGCATTTTCACGGCTGAACTTCTGTCAGTTCCATCTCAGTTTTTCACGTTCATTATCAACGCCAAGCCGCGACTTGGCATTTTGCGAGCCGTAAAAAGTTACGACATCTGCCTGACCAATTCCTTGGTTGAGCAAATTAACCACTCTCGGAGGAGCCCAATGAGAAATTTGTTTTCGAAGTTCTTTTTCGTTCTCGTGGTCCTTGCGTTGGTGGGTCTGCCGGTTTTTGGGCAGGCCACATCGTCTGGATCACTCACAGGAACGGTTACCGACCCCAAAGGCGCTGTGATCGCCGGCGCGACGGTAACCTTAGTAAGTAATGACACGAAGCAAGAGTTCACCGCCCAAACCAGTGGCGAAGGAACTTTTAATATTCCGTCTCTATTTGCAGGCGTGTACACCGCGACAGTTTCGCAGCAAGGCTTTAAAACAGCCAAGGTCACCGAAATCAAGGTCGCTGTAGGTACACCGTCGAGCATCACCGTGGCGCTCGAAGTTGGAGCCGCTAGTGAGACGGTGACGATTGTTGGCGGTGGCGAGTTGCTTCAGACGCAAAGCGCTACTGTCGGAACAACACTTACCGGTCGTCAGATTACCGACATCCCGACCGCTTCGCGCAATGCGCTGGATTTGGTTCTCGCGATGCCAGGCACCGGCACCCCCGGCCGCCCCCGCTCGTCATCTGTGAACGGATTGCCAAAAGGCGCTCTCAACATCACGATGGATGGCATCAATGTCCAGGATAATACGCTGAAGTCGAGCGATGGCTTTTTCACCTACATCCAGCCGCGTACCGACGCGATCCAGGAAGTAACTATTTCAACAGCGACGCCAGGTGCTGAGAGTTCCGCCGAAGGCGCAGTACAGATCAAGTTCGTGACCTCAGCCGGTACCAACGAGTATCATGGCAGCGGTTATTGGTATCACCGTAATCCCGCGCTCAACGCCAACTACTGGTTCAACAACCGCGACCTCGCGGCTGATCCGGTGACGCACAAGGCGCCACAGCAGCGGATCTTACTTAATCAGTTCGGTGTGAAACTCGGCGGCCCCATGTCATTGCCCAAGGTTTTCAGCGGCAAGGACAGAGCCTTCTTCTTCGTCAACTACGAAGAGTATCGCCTGCCGGAAAAGAGCACGCAGCGTGTAAGAACTATCTACACGGCTGATGCGGCGAACGGTATCTATAAGTTCACCACGACTAGTGCCGCTTACGCAGCCGCCCCGCCGGCAAACGTAACCTGCGCGGGAGCTGGAACGTTCACATGCTCGGTCAACGTCTTTACGCTGGCCGCTAACGCAGGTTTGATCTCAACGGTAGACCCAACCATTCAAAAACTCCTGGCGGACATTCGCAGTTCGGTCGCCACTGTTAGTGGTGTTCTTACGTCCGTCTCTGGCAGTCCGAACATTCAGCAGTTTGGGTTCTTTAACACGGGCGCCCAGACCCGGCGGTTCCCGACTGTGCGATTGGACGCCAATCTTGGCAAGAATCATCACCTCGAGAATATTACGAATTATCAGGAGTTCCTGACCAAGGTCGACTTCCTGAATAACGTTGACCCGATTTTCCCGGGATTTCCGAATCACGGCAGTCAGACCTCTAACCGGTTTTCAAACACCTCGGCCTGGCGCTGGACGATTTCACCAAACATCGTCAATGAAGCGCGTTTCGGCTTGACCGGCGGAACCGTTAAGTTCTTTGGCGAAGTTACACCCGCGCAGTTCGCTAACCAGGGTTTCGCAAGGCTGAATCTTAACAGTTCCGGCCTCGGCACTAACTCTGCAACCGCCACCGCTGGCCCCGAACTTCGCAATGCGCCAATCAAGCAGTTCAACGACAACTTGAGCTGGATTCATGGCAAGCACGCATTCAACATCGGCACCAGCTTTACCAGACTGAATCTCTGGATTACAGACGCTACAGTCGTGCCGGCAGTCAACTTTGGCGTTAGCTCAACACTGGCGGGCGACGTGACTGCCTTCAACGCTTTTTCATCGCTGAACGCAACGGTCGGCCAGCAAGCAAACGCGGCCGCTTTTTATGCTCAGATGTCGGGTCGCATTTCGTCGCTTACGCGCTATGTAGGTTTGAGCGAATCGGGTAACTATACGCCGCAAGGCTTTTTCACCAGCCGCGCTTCGCAAACCGAGTACGGCATTTACGGCCAGGATTCCTGGCGTATCAAACCGAACCTGACCCTAACCGGCGGCCTGCGCTGGGAGGTCCAGGGACCTTTCACGGTGCTAAACAACACGATTACGCAGGTCGGTTATGCTGGCTTGTTCGGCGAGTCTGGTACGGACAACCTCTTTAAGCCCGGCGTTCTTACGGGATCGCCAACGACCTATACGCGATTCACCAAGGGCTCAAAGACCAACAACACCGCTTACGGCAACTTTGCGCCGAGCTTCGGTTTTAACTGGAGTCCGAATTTCAAGAGCGGTCTGCTGCGTAAACTCGGTGGCGAGTCTGGTCAAACCGTCATTCGCGGCGGGTTCTCCACGGCCTATGTTCGTGAAGGTCTGAACACCTTCCTGAGCATCATGGCGGCCAACCCCGGCCAAACCATTGACGCCTCGCAGAGCACCGCCGGCACCCCATTCCCGCTGGCCACTGGCGTCTACTTCCGGAATGGAATTCCGGCAGTTGCAGCAGGCGTGCCTACCCAGCCGAATCTACCGAACACCGGATTCATCACCGATTCGGCGAATGCCTTCGCTCCGAACTTGAAGACCGGTTATGTCGAGTCCTGGACGGTGGGCATTCAGCGCGAAATCAAGAAGGACAACGTGTTCGAGATTCGCTACGTTGGCAACCGGGGCCATCAGCTCTGGAGGCAAGTCGACCTGAACGAACAAGTCATGTTTGAAAATGGCACGCTGAATGAGTTCCGTTTGGCTCAGTCAAACGTGCTGGCAAACTTGAAGAACCTCGGTATCTTCGATATGAAATATCGGGGACCAGGCACTGGCACGGTTCCTTTGCCGATACTCTTCAAGGAGATCCAGTCCACCACCGTTGGCGGCGTCGCTTCCGATGTGAATAACCCCGCGCACTACACCAGTACGCTCTGGGGCAATTCGACGGTGCTCGCGGGGCTGAACCCATTGAACCCGAACCCCGGCGCCGGCCGTTGCTGTGTCGGTTTTTGGGGCGTCATCACGTCAACCGCTAATGAAGCCACATTCGGTCCGAACCGGGCAGCCTGGAACGTTCCTTTGAACTTCTTTATCGTTAATATGAACAAGCGTGGTGGCTCGTTCCTAATCAACAACGGTGGTCAAACCTGGTACGACGCGGTGACCCTGGAATTTCGTCGCCGCCTGTCCAAGGGCCTTTTGGTTCAATCGAACTATACCCTCGGCAAAGCGTTGGGCAACACATTCGCCAGCAGTTCGGTGGTATTCGATCAGCCGGCAACCTTGCGCGATTATCACCTGCGTAAGGGCGTGTCACCCTTTGATATTACCCAGGGATTCAAGACCAATTTCATTTACGAATTACCATTTGGACGCGGCAAGCAGTTTCTGGGCAGCTCCAAGGGTATCGTCAATGGACTCCTTGGAGACTGGGCGTTCAATGGCAACATTCGTATCCAGAGCGGCTCGCCGTTTAATTTCGGCAACGTCCAACTGGTGGGTATGACGGCGAAAGAGTTGCAGAAGGCCATCGGTGTTTACCGCGGCCAGCCCAACTCTGATAACAGTGCCTTTACCAAGGAAGTTTACTTCCTGCCGCTCGATATTCGCCTGAATACGTTCCGCGCGAATAACACTTCGTTCACCTCGGCGGGCGCCGTCTATACTCAGGGCGCACCCACCGGACGCTTTATCGCTCCTGCCGGATTCGGTAACTGCCAGCAGGGCATCATCGGCTCATGCGGATACAACAATCTGATCCTCAAGGGACCATCGTTCTTCCGCTTTGACCTGAGTTTGGCGAAGAAGATCAAGTTCACAGAACGCATGAATCTTGAAATGCGCGCTGAGGCCTTGAACGCCTTCAACAACATCAACTGGCTGGTTGGTTCTGCTGCCAACGATGTGAACACCCCAGGCGGACTTGGTACTGGGACCTTCGCACGATACACCGCAGCCTATCAGGACATTTCGACCACCAACGATCCAGGTGGCCGTCTGGTCCAGCTTGTGTTGAGACTTAACTTCTAGCCTTAACCGTAACAGGCGTTACCTCGGGAGAGGGACGATTCGTTCCTCTCCCATTTTTCTGTTCACTGCAATTCTCGTTTTTGATATAAGAACGCTGCTGCGGTCCAAAGCGTTTTCATACCAAAGACGCACTCATGAAATTCGTTAATCGCCGAGATTTCCTTTCGTTGCTGTCCGGATCGCTGGGCGCGGCAGCAGTTGCGCGCTGCATTCCACTCCAGCGAACCTGGGCCGCTGTTAACCCGCAAAACAGTTCGGCGCCAACCTCAGGCAAGCAGGAGTGCTGGCTGGATATTTGCGCACCCTTTCTCGTGCACGCCCCGGAAGCAGGAATTCATTCTGAGATCTTTTTGACTTCCGATACCTTCGTGGGTCGCAAGGGATACGAAGACGGCGCCGACGCCACCGAATACGAAATATATCTCTATGCCGCCGACGGAACTCCTGTCAGCCAAACGGGTCCTGCAAAGCAACTGGTTGTTCCCGCGATGCAAACCACTGTTTTGAATCTCGCCGATGTAATCGGCGAACGGAAAAGCTTCTGGGGCGGCATGAAAATTCGGTTGCGCCCGAGGGGCAGACAAGCGATGCACGCGAGCGATCTTTTCAGCTCCGCTTTTGTGCGTTGGAAGACCGACAGCTCTTTTGACAATGTGCACGCCAACCCCGATCCGTGGGAGTGGAAGCGGCCTGACAGCTTTTTCTATTCAATGCCTTTTCCGCCACTCCAGCAATATGAATCCGTTTTCAGCCTCTTCAATCCGAACGCTGAAAAAAGCGCCGGTACAATCACGCTGCATAATGAATCGGGAGAGAAGCTGAAGGAACTTCCTTATGAGTTGAAGCCGCACGCGTCGCTTTTGCTTGACCTGCGGCGCGGAGAGTTTGTTAATGACTTCGCCCCGGCGTTCACTTCAAGCCGAAACGACCGCCCCAGCAAATCGCTGCCGCTGACTCCCAATGGAGGGACGCTGGCGGTCGTCAATCAACCCGGATCGACCAAATCTTTCGGATACTTGCTCATCAAACGCAGCGGCAGTTCGCGCTTCAGCGTTGAGCATCCGATCCATCAGCCCCCCTTCAAGCCTTTAACTGCGCCCGCGCCTTTCGATTCCGCAGGCCGTTTCAAACCAAAGAACGTTCTGTACACACCGCTGGTATTTCATTCGAAGCAGATCGGCGGCATCACGCTCGACTCGCGATTTCACCTCAGCTCGGGCGCGCCTATTGAAGAGTTTCTCTGGATGAAACCTTTCATTACCGATCCAAACGGCAACATCGCCTGGCAGGTAGCTGGTGAGACCGTTTTCCCGGCAACCATTTCGCCAAAACAGGTGCAACGCGAAACGATCAAATTGGGCGGGATGCAAAGTTGCACATTCGCCGCCGCGGATCTCGTATTGCCGAAAACATTTTCCGGCGGCATGTCGCTGGCCGTTACCCCGACAACCAATCACACTCTGATGAAGGTCGAGCTGCGAGTGAAAGAGTGGGGCGCGCACGCCTTTACGCATTTCCGGCCGGGCTTGCAATCGGCGCGTGGTTACCAGGCGTCGACGCCACGCGGTGGCCTGGCTACTGATTACATCGCGTGCGGGGCGCGGGTCGAAAGAAACGGCGCGAGAAATATTCGCGACGAAATCATTGGCGTTATCAATATCGACGACAAAGTCCTGACCGGAAATCCGGCGCTGGAAGTCTTTGCGGGCGGCGGCTTAGTGACCCGGATCGAGTTAGGCGAAGTGCCGGCTTTTGCGGCTCGTCACTACTTGCTTTCCGAGCTCGCTTCTGGAAAAATTGGCCCGCACGATTTAACTCTGCGCCTGGTGGACGAGCGCGCAACGTTGCTGATGTCGGTCGTGCACCTCGACTACATACGCCGCGATCTTTCTTTAGACCACGGCTCAGACAGATTCTCAACGTTCAATGATTATGGTTGTGCTGCCTCAGCATAACCGGTGGCGTTCACGTGTAAGCTGCGCAAGCTTTGTTTCGTATTAACTAATAGTCAAGGAGAGCCCCATTATGAGAAGAACTTTTTTTATCTGTTCGGCGCTAATTCTGTTTGCCGCCAGCGTCTCGGCCCAAAAAGATAAGCCGTGGACTGAGTGGACTGAGAAGGACGCCGCGAAGGTGTTGACTGATTCCGCGTGGTCCCAGACTCAAAAGGAAATGAGTGATGTGGCGCCTTCCTCCGGCACTTCCGGCTCTGCGGTAACCCGAGCCGGCGAAAACGGAAACAGCGCCAACATGGTGATGGGAGAGGCCGCCAAGAACGCATCAGAGTCAGGCCAAAACGTCGGCCAAAAAAGCGGTTCATTGACGGTTAATTATTACGTCTCGTTTCTTACCGCTAAGCCTGTGCGGCAGGCTTTTGTCCGCATGATTGAATTGAAGACCCCGAATACACCTCCGGACAAGGTTGCCGAGCGTCGCACCTTCGTTGAACGCGATTTCGGTGATTACGTAATCGTAACACTCAAGCTAGAGGGCACCGACAAGAAGAAGCTCGATCCCGCCAGGCAATTCCTGAGCACAGCCGATCTAAACGCGTTGAAGGCCACCACCTATCTTGAGCGCAAAGACGGCAAGCGGCTCGCTCTGATGGACTATCGTGCTCCCAGTCCGGAAAGTTTTGGCGCCGCGAGGCTCATCTTTCCGCGAAACTTGGAAGGCAAACCGTTCATCGACAGCGCTAGTGGCGAGGTGCGCGTCTATATCGAATTAGGAAAAGCAAAAGTGATCCGCCGTTTCAAAGTTGCCGACATGATGTACGATGGCAAGCTGGAATACTGACGACCTGAGGCCTGCTTAAGCAATGAAACTTAACCAACAACTCTCCCACCGGAAGCTCGCCCGCGTCGCCGCAATTTTTTCGATCCTGGCACTGACGATCGTCGCCAGCGCTCAACGGAAAGACTATTCGTGGATGGAGTTGCCGAAGAAAGACGCAGAGCGGTTGCTGACCAACTCTCCCTGGTCGCAGACGCAGGTCGACACCGACGCTACCGAAATGTTTTTCTCACCCACACGAGCCGGAACTGCTGCCATCGGACAATCAACTTCGCGGGCCACCATTTCGGATCAGCAATCGATAAATAACAATCGCGCGGATCGGGGAGCCGTGAACCAGGAAGTTAACATTACGTATCGCATCAGTTTTCTTTCGTCACGTCCGGTGCGTCAGGCTTTGGCGAAAGTGATTCTGGCAGCGGAACGTGAGCCCAACGATCAATTGGTGTCACAGCTCCAGGCGTTCGTTGAACGCGATTTCAGTTCTTATATCGTAATCGCGGTTACGGTGAAATCGGACGATACACGCTTTTCAGGACCCGTCCTGCAGGCCATCAACAGCGCCACCACCGGCACGCTCAAGAACCGGGCGTACCTCGAGCGGCAGGATGGTAAGCGTTTGTTTCTCTCGGAATATCTCGCGCCGATCGCCGACAACCTCGGGGCCAAATTTATTTTCCCCCGGCTGGTTGATGGCCAGCCGTTTCTGAACTCTGACAGCGGCGCCATCCGCTTCTATGCGGAATTTAACGACTCGTTTAAGCTCAACATGCGGTACAAAGTGTCGGACATGATCTTCGATCAGAAACTTGAATACTAGGCTTCATGTCCGAGGCTTCCGCGGAAAGGCATCCTCCAATGAAAAGAAACATCTTCGGTATCGCGATGGCTTTTATCCTCTTAAGTATGCTGGCGACCACGATGGCCCAGAAGTACGACAAGAAATGGACAGAGTGGTCAAAGAAAGACGCTCTGGACGTTCTGGAAAAATCTCCGTGGGCGCAAACGCAGAATGACACGGACGCCTCAGAGCAGATGTATTCACCGACGAGCGATCCGCGTCTCCAGGGCAATCGCACAACTTCAAATGACGACACCCGGGCGGGCCAGGGCGCGACGAACCAGGCCACGAACGTGAAGTATCACGTCCGTTTCTTTTCGGCGCGACCAATCCGCGAGGCGCACATACGGTTAATGGAACTTGGACAATCCGCAAAGCCACCCGCTGACGCGATCACCCGGATGCACAATTTTGCCGAAGTAAAATCGGAAGGCTCCATCATCGTCACCGTGACAATCGAAGGGAACGATCCAAGAGCAACAAATCCGGTCATGCAAGCGCTGAACAGTTCAGTAATCGGCACGCTAAAGAATAACTGTTACCTTCAGCGCGCCGACGGCAAGCAACTCTTTCTTGAAGAGTACATTCCGCCGGGAAAGGACGGCTTTGGCGCGCGCTTCATTTTTCTCCGGATGCCGGATGAGAAACCGTTCATCGATGCCAACAGTAAAGAGATTCGCTTCTTTGCGCAGGTAAACAGCAACATAAAGATCGATCGACGATTCAAAATTGCCGACATGATGTATCAGGGCGAACTGGAATACTGATTGTCTTATGATCAGTTATCAGAGCGGCGGGTAATTTACTCGTCGCTCACTTTAGTTTGAAACGACCTGAAGGTCTCGGACCCGACAGTCGATCTAGTGGCCGAATAGTAAGTCTCCCCATCCTTGCTGCTGCTTTCGGAGGTCCTCAAAATGAAACATAGAATTCTCAATATCGCGGCAACCCTGCTGGTCCTGGGGTTGGCAACGGCGATGGCCCAAAAGGCCAACCAATGGACTGATTGGTCAAAGAAAGATGCGCAGAAAATTTTGGATGACTCGCCGTGGGGTCATATTCAAACTGACACCGACACGCGCGAGATGATGTTCTCACCGACGGCCGGCGCGGGCACTTCCAGCGTTAACTCTGCTCGCGCTGTCTCTGGGGCAAACAATCAAGCTATTAACCTGACATTCCGCGTTCGCTTCTTTTCCGCGCGGCCCATCAGACAAGCCCTGGCGCGAATGATGGAGCTCGAAAACGCGAATCTAAAGGCTGAGCAACTAACAAAGTTACACAGTTTTGCGGAAATAAAGTCCTCGGACTCGATCATCATCACCGTAAGCTTTGACTCGCCTGACGGACGTTACTCGGGGCCGGCGATACAAGCATTTGGCAGTAACACCACTGCGACCTTGAAAAACGACTGTTATCTGCAGCGATCTGACGGGAAACAATTGTTCCTACAGGAATACGTGCCGCCGGGAAAAGACGGTTTCGGTGCCAGATTCATTTTCTCGCGGGACTTGGATGGCCAGCCGTTCATCAATAACAAGTCCGGTGAAATACGTTTCTATGCGAAGTTCCCTGAACTACAGAAGATCGATCGACGGTTCAAGGTTGCCGACATGATGTATCAGGGCCAACTGGAATACTGAAGTTTTGGATCGTTCTTAATTTTCCGGGGCGACGTGGATTCACGCGTCGCTCCTTTTCTTTGCGCTCTCAAACCTTGCTTCGAATTCACAAAACAACGATCATTTCGCCGTAGATGAATCCCATCTCGAACGAACTCGCGCTCGCGCCTCTGGGCGCCGGAGATCTGATCGACCGCGCGGTACGTCTGTACCGCCGGCAATTTCTTACTTTGATTCGGATCGCGACGCCACCGGTTTTGGTTTCCGCGCTCGGTTCAACCATGGTGACAATCGCCTTTCGCGAACTCAGCTCGACCTCCAGCGAGCTGCGCCTGGTGATGTACGTCTTCGTTTTCATCGGTGGCTTAGTCGTCACCTTATGCGGTTCGCTGTTCAGTCTCATCGTCATGGGCGGAGCGACGCGCAATCTCGTAGCGCACCTGGTTTGGAACGAGCCGGTCACCGCGCGCACTACTTATCGCGCCGTCAAAGAAAGATTCTGGGGACTGCTCGGTGCCAGCATCCTGGTCGCGTTATGGCTGGCGTTCGCCGCGATCATCGCTTCGATGGGCTACGGGTTTCTTTCTTTCATTATGGTGATGGCGGTGGCCGTGGGGTCGTCGATCTCACCATGGATAACTACATTTGCCGTGGGACTAGGAACATTCGGAGCCATCACACTCGCGTTGATTCTCTTCTTTCTGCTTGCCGGTCGCATGGCTTATGTCCCGCAGGCGATGCTGGTCGAAGGTCGCAGCGTCTTTTCGGCTATCGGTCGCAGCTTCTCTCTGGCCAGCGGCAACGTGAAACGTTTGATGGCAATGGCCATGTTCACTTTTTTTGCGACCTATTCCGCCTTGATGCTGTTGATGATTCCGCTGGGTTGGTATGGCTATCTGAATGGAGTTGATCTTTCACCGTTTGGCTCGTCCTGGCCCACCTGGTACGCAATCGGCTACCAGGTGATCCTGCAGTGCAGTCATATCATGCTGGCGCCGATTTGGATGCTGGGGCTCTCGCTGCTTTATGTCGATGAACGCGTCCGTCATGAGGGTTATGACATCGAGTTGATGGCCGCGCGTCAACTTCCCGAGATGCCGAAACTGCCCGGCGTGGTTTCTCCTTTCGCGCCCGCGCTGGTCACGGGTCGAGCGCCAAGATTCGTTGCGCCACCTCCGGGTCAAATGAACACTGGCAGCGTACTGGGATTGAATTGAGACGCAAATGACTGGTCACTCTGCGAAGACATCAACACTTCTGCTGCTCTCAATAGCGCTGCTGCTCATCAGCGCGGTTGCGCTACGCGCAGCGACGCTCTCCGATTACGCAAGCAGAGTGTCGCGTGCAATCACTCTCATCGACGACGTACAGCGCGCGTACGAACACGAAAGCGGTCGTTCCTCGCCCGAACAACTTGCAGGCGTCAATCTCATACTCGTGCGGCAGCAACTGCCTGAGAAGGAAACGGTAAAGCTCGCCGGTCAAACGATCTCAGTCGACAATTCGTGGCTGTCTCCGGCCTTGAGTGAGTTTGAGAAATCGAACGGCCCAACCGAACGCCGGGACGTAATTGCGCGCATCGCTGAACGTTTGCGAGCAATTCACGAGCACTTGCAGGAACTGGAAAAAGTAACGAACACCGCGGGAACCGACAAGGACGGCGAAAAAGGAAAGCTGGCGGAGATACTGCGGCGCCCGGAATACCTGCAAACCGCTCCGGAGAGCAGCGCACTCGAAAGTCTCATCGATCGATTTCTGCGCTGGCTCAACAAATTGATTCCGCATCCCAAACCAATCCGGCCCGGCGGGTCGGCCTGGCTTTCCAGTCTCGTCCAAATCGTGATCATCGCTGTCTGTCTGGGGGCGATTGCCATTCTGATCTGGCGCTTTGGCCCACGCCTGTTGAGCGGTCGGCGCAAAAAGAAAACAAAACGCGAAGCGCGCATCGTGCTTGGTGAAAGGCTCGAAGCGGACCAGACGGCGGCAGATCTCCTGGCGCAAGCCGAAATTCTGGCACGAGAGGGCAACCTGCGCGCAGCGATTCGCAAAGCCTACATCGCGTTGCTGTGCGAACTTGGCGATCGAAAGATTATCAGCCTGGCCCAACACAAGACGAATCGCGATTATCTAAACTCAGTGCGCGATAAAGCGTCCTTGTATGCGTCGATGCGCAAACTTACCAGCAGCTTCGAATTGCACTGGTATGGATTCGTGCCCGCGAATGAAAACGATTGGAATGAATTTCGTGCCGCTTATAAATCGACTTTGCGGACGTGAAGCAGATGTGTTTGAGAAACTTTCATTTTTGAGTCTATGCGCCAACGTCTCATCATTATCGTAACGCTCGTGGCGGTCGTCGTAGTTCTGGTGCTGCTGAATGCGGCGTCTTACGTGAAGGTGGAACCGACACGAGACTCTGAAAGCACTCCGGATCGTTCGTCGTACAACGCGGGCGCTACCGGGACGCGGGCTCTCTATGATTTCCTGCACGAGTCGGGCTATCAGGTCATACGGTGGCGTGAGCCGACGTCTTCGTTGTTGAGTTCGAGCGGTCCCAAGCCGGCCACGGTGGTGGTGATTGGCGACACCAGAATTCCCTTTTCAACCGTGGAAAGCAAAGAGATCTTGCTTTGGGTTCAATCGGGCGGTCGACTGGTGATCATAGATCGCACCCCCGACCAAAAACTGTTGCCGAAAAGCGGTGACTGGACCATCAAAGCGCTGCTGACAAACTTTCCCTGGTCCGATCTGGACCCAACTGACTTTGAACAGATGACGCGAGAAGTAAAGCCCCTCTCGCCCTCGCAACCCACTCTGCTGGCGCGTAACGTTGAGACTGTGATGCCGTCGAGGTTCGCGAGCGCCATCTCGTTTATCCGGTTTCCATCCTTGAAGAAGACTGACAAGCCCAATGCGCATGACGAACCGTCGGGTGGTGAAAGTAATGATGACGAGGATTCCGAAGCCGGGGCAAAACCGACACCTGACATCTCGACTCCGACTGGCAACACCACGAGCGTCTCGCCGGCGCCGGTCACCAGCTTTGCCGCGGATCGCGGATCGCTCCTGATTGATTATCCGCACGGCAAAGGTCGCATCGTTTTGCTGTCGGATCCTTACATAGTCGCAAACAACGGAATTAATCGCGCGGACAATTTGCAGTTGGCGATAAATGTCGTGATGGGCGGCGGCGGCCTGATCGCGTTCGACGAGTTTCACCAGGGCCGTGGCTCGACGCACAACGCGCTGATCCAATATTTCGCAGGCACCCCGGTGCTGGCGATTTGTGGACAGCTAATGCTAATCGCACTGGCCGTCGTTTGGTCGCGCGGTACTCGCTTCGCGCGCCCCTTACCGCTGGCGCACGTCGACCGCCGATCCAGTCTTGAATTCGTAGCGTCGATGGCCGAGTTGCAGCAGCGCGCCAAAGCTCATGATCTGGCATTGGAAAATATCTACAACAGAGTACGGCGCGTGCTGGTGCGTCATGCCGGGCTCAATCAAAACAGTTCGCGGGCGCAGATCGCCGCGCGGGTGGCATCGCGATCAAAGCTGGATGAGAAACAGCTTGAATCATTGATGCGAAGCTGTGAAGATACGATTAACGGCGCGCCCACAAATGCGAGGGAAACGTTGCGACTAGTCCGAGGCCTGCGCGAGATCGAGGCCCGCCTGGGACTGCAAGGTCGGGCGCGCGATGCGAAACAGAACGAAATGCGGACTTAGGTCTTTGGTTTTTGGTCTTTGATCTTTGGTGTTTAGCGAATCGTGACCGACACGTCAAAGTCCAAAGACCAAAGTCCA
>DNNE01000185.1:43375-45977 GCA_003487805.1 Blastocatellia bacterium
CAAAGACCAAAGTCCAAAGACCTAAAACCTTGAACGAGATTCGAAAACATCCACCTTCAAAAACATGCCTGAATACGTCTCCGCCACTATCGCTCATATCCGGAACGAGTTGCACAAAGTAATCGTCGGCCAGGATGAACCAATCGAACAGATTCTGGTTGCCCTGCTGGCCGAAGGTCACGCGCTGATCGAAGGCGTGCCGGGAACGGCGAAAACTCTGACAGTCAAAACGCTGTCGCGAATTCTCAATGCCGGCTTCGGCCGCATCCAGTTCACGCCAGATCTCATGCCGTCTGACATCACCGGCACGAATGTCTTCAACATGGCGTCGTCGAGTTTCAGTCTGCGGCGTGGACCAGTGTTCACGGACCTTCTGCTCGCCGATGAAATCAATCGCACACCGCCAAAGACGCAAGCCGCTTTGTTGGAAGCGATGGAAGAACGCCAGGTCACGATCGATGGTGAAGCGTACGCGCTCTCGCCGCTGTTTACAGTGCTGGCCACGGAAAATCCGATCGAATACGAAGGAACCTATCCATTGCCGGAAGCGCAGCTCGATCGATTTCTTTTGAAGATTCTGCTCTCGTATCCGTCGGCTGACGAGGAACATCAGGTCGTGGCGCGGTGGGATTCCGGTTTCAATGCGCGCCGCCTTGATCAAATCGAGATCCAGGCGCTCGCGGACGCGGATGCTGTTTCGCGCTGTCGCGCGGAAGTACGAAATATGCGGGTCGAGCCGGGGGTGCAACGCTATATAGTGGACATCGTCCGCCGCACGCGCGATCACGCTGCCGCTCACTATGGTGCGAGTCCGCGCGCCGCGGTGGCACTGCTGTTGTGCTCCAAAGCTTTGTCGGCGATTCGCGGCCGCGACTTCATCACACCCGATGATGTGCGCGACATCGCGCGACCCGTACTCCGTCATCGTTTGACGCTGCGCGCCGAAGCAGAACTGGACGGCGCCAGCCCTGATTCAGTGATCACTGACATTCTGCAAACGGCGGAAGTGCCACGTTGAAAACTTGAGCGGCTGTGCCGCCCGATGTGCGGAAGGCCTTTGGCCTTCCGGCCCGCCGATATCAAGGACTTCCGAGGCTTCGCCTCTGTCGATTACGCGAGGCGAAGCCTCGCGGCAAGCGGAAGGATCAAACGCTCGGAAAGGCAAAGCCTTTCCGCACATCAGAAGGCAGAGCCTAAGACAATCACAAGCCGATGCGTTTCGCTTTTTCCAAACTGTTCTACGCTCTCCTCGCGGTTGGCCTGGTTCCGCTCTCGCTCTCATGGAACCGCCCCATGCTGCGCTGGCTCGCGCTTGCCTATGATCTCGTACTACTCGCCGTCGCGATCTTTGATGGATGGAACAGCCGGCTGCCCGGTCGCGTCCGGATCGAACGGCACTTCGGTGGTCGCTTCGCCGTCGGCGCTGAAACAGAAGTTCGCATCGACGTCGCCAATCATACGCCGCGAGACTTATCGCTAATCCTCAAAGATGAATATCCGCCGCAGTTGAAACTCGCCGGCGCACGCGAGGCGCGGCTGCATGTTGAGGCGCAGACAAGTTCGTCGTTTGTGTATGGGCTCACGCCACCCAAACGTGGCCGCTTCGAATTTGGTTTGATCGCGGTTCGCTTTCTTTCGCGCTGGCGTCTGGTTTGGAAGCAGGCACGTGTGGGCGAACCGATTGCCGTCAAGGTTTATCCGAACATGCGGCGAGCGCGCGAAGCAGAATTGAAAGCACTCGGAGCCAGATCATTCGTCGCGGCGCGGCGCAAATCACAATGGCGCGGTGAAGGACGCGACTTTGAATCGTTGCGTGATTATGTTCGCGGTGATGAGATGCGACACATCTCGTGGACGGCGACGGCTCGGCGCGGCAAGCTGGTGACGCGTCAATACCAGATGGAACGCGATCAGACGATTCTGATCGCGCTGGATGCCGGCCGGTTAATGACGGCGCGAATTGAAAACGAAACGAAACTGGATTCAGCGGTGCATGCAGCGTTGGCGCTGATGTCGGCGGCGGCGCGCGCCGGTGATAACGCCGGATTGCTGGTTTTTGGCCGCAAAATAAAAGCTTTCCTGCCTCCCAAGCGAGGCGCTGAGCATCTCGATGCGGCGCTCGAGGCGTTATACGCAATCGAACCTGAGATGATCGAGCCGAGCTATTCGCGCGCGTTTGAATTCATTTCCGCCAACAGCCGGCGCCGGGCGCTCGTCGTCGTGATCACGGATCTCGTCGATGAAGAAGGCTCGCGAGAATTGCTTTCATCATTGAAGCTCTTACGGCCCCGGCATCTGCCGTTGGTGGTTACGATTGCTGATCGAGATCTGAAAGCTGTCGTTCGCGAGCCTCCGGAAGACGTGCGCGAGATGTTCACTCAATCTGTCGCGGAAGAAATAATTCACCTGCGCGAAGCTGCTCTACGTCTGGTTGAATCACAAGGTGGGTTGGCGCTGGATGTAACGGCGGCGGTGCTGGTTCCGAAGTTGCTGGAGACTTATTTGAGAGTGAAAGAGCGCGGGCTGTTATAAGCACCGTTTAGAGGCGGGCTACTGCCCGCCGGATCGTCAGCCAGGGTTAGGCGGGCAGTAGCCCGCCTCT
>DNNE01000185.1:46288-46991 GCA_003487805.1 Blastocatellia bacterium
CAGTAGCCCGCCTCTAAACGATTGAAGTTTGTTCTCTTCCCGCCAGAAACAAATACGAGTACAACGTTACCCCCGTCAGCACGCCGATTCCGATCTTAATTACGGACGGAATTGGTTGCGGCGAGATGAAGCCTTCGATTGTTCCCGCGACCACCAGCAGCGGGATACAACCGATGATCAATCTCACTGCTTCCATTCCACGCGACTTGAGCGCATCGCCGCGAGAGAGATTGCCCGGGATCAATAATGCCGTCCCGATCAAGAGGCCGGCGCCGCCCGCGATGAAGATACACGTCAACTCGATCACGCCGTGCGAAATCACAAAACCCAGGAGCAAGTCATTTCCGAATCCGGCCCGATAAGTCAGCGCGATGATTGCGCCAAATGATGCGCCATTGAATGCCAGCACATAGAGAGTGCCCAGGCCGAACACTGCTCCCAACGCGAAGGCATAGAACGTCACGCGAATGTTGTTGGTAAAAATCGCGGTAGACCCAATCTGGTTTGCTTCGTTCAGTTCCTCCCACCAGTGCGTGCGATGGTTGATAACCGTCTCGCGGAAGAAAGGACTGATGCCCGCAAACTCAGAAAACTCCGGATCGTGACGCGTGCCAAAAAACGCAACCGCAGTGAATACAATGAACACGGCAAACGCAGTCGCCGTGTAGCGCCAGGTGCGCCGGAAGGTCTGCGGAAAGTCATG
>DNNE01000185.1:47301-47582 GCA_003487805.1 Blastocatellia bacterium
GTAAAGAACCGGCCCGTCCGCGGAAGCCAGTCACCATTGGCCCGGTAAATCCTTCCATGAGCCCGGATTACCAGGCTATTGAGATAATTGACAAGTCGCGGGTCGCGCGATTCGGCGCGCGCAATTGCCAGATCCGAAGCGGTCCGCCGATAGATGCGGCCCAACTCGCGCACTTCTTCGCGATGCAACTTGCGCAGGGTCATGCGGTCGAGAAGTTGCAGTAACTCCTCGAGCCTTTGCCAGACGTTCTTGCGTTCGTTGATGAAACGATCGATGGGCAT
>DNNE01000111.1 GCA_003487805.1 Blastocatellia bacterium
ATGACCGGGTTCTCCCGCATTTACGGCTCTTTCAGCGAAAGAGCGAACACACAAATCATATAGAGGCCAGGACGGTTTCCTTTGATGCGCCCATTCCGCCACGTCAAAGTGAGGAGCGTATTCGTCTGCGAATAACCGCACCTGTCAAAAAGACGAATTTTGTCACTCTGACAGTGCCGCGTTTTGTAACTTGACCGCTCAAACCGCATGTTGAGCAGGGTCGTCCCGCGCATTCCAGAATAATTTTTCAAGGCGAGCGCCAAGTCAATCTCACTTCCAGAATCCACCCCGCGCTATCCTTAGCCCTACATCGTGATACTGCTAGACTCTGGGCGTGACTGAACGCGAGATCATGACTCAGCCCAGGGAATCTCGCGTCTGGTCCGCGATTAAGGCGAGTCTTCCGACTCCAGCCGAGGCATCGCTGGTTTCAGGTTCAGCACTGCTCACGGTGCTTTCATTTCCAGATTTCGATCTGTGGTTCCTCGCCTGGATCAGCCTCGCGCCTTTATTGATCGTCGTCGCGCGCGCCGTTACAACGCGAAGAGCATTCGTAGCGGGCTGGTTGTGGGGCACGATCTTTTTTTATGGAACGTGCTGGTGGCTGACGTACCCGATGATCCACTACGCGCACATCAGCGCCTGGTTGGCATATCCGCTGGTGCTGTTGCCCATCCTTCTCGTCGCGCTGTTCCCTGCCCTTTGCTGTGCATTCGCGCCAGGTCTCATTGCCCGCTTCGGCGTCAGCGCATTGATTCTAATTCCCTTCCTGTGGATCTCATTTGATTGGTTGCGTTACACGGTCACGGGACAAGTCTGGAATGCGATTGGATATTCGCAGGCGTTTCATCCCATGATGATTCAAACCACGCGCTGGGGCGGAATCTACACGCTGACGTTGTTGATTCTGATTTCCAACGCGGCAATCGCACTCTTCCTGATTCGTCGCAGGTTACTGATACCAATCGTGTCCATGTTAGTTGTCGGGGTTTTCCTCATCGCGGCGTCGGGAGTACTGAGTTCACACTCTGAGATCCGGCGCGTCATAAATCGGGATAATGCGATAGCTGTTGTTGGCATTCAGCCCAACGTTCCGATGGACGTGACTGGCGACGATTCGCAGATGAACGTACTGCTTGAGCGCCACCTTGCGTTGACACGGACAGCTCTCCAGGAACTGCAAGTGAAAACCGCGAGCGGCGATTTACCTCGTCTAATCATCTGGCCAGAGTCGCCGATGAACTTCAGTTACTCGCGCGACCCACATCTCCGGCAAGTCGTCGGGGACTTCGCACGCGAGAATCACACTTCGATTCTGCTGAACTCGCTCGAGCCGGCCGTGGACGGCGGCGATCAAAATTCCGCCGTGATGGTAAATGAACAGGGTGCAATGGCCGCGCGTTATGATAAAATCCGCCTGATGCCGTTTGGCGAATACGTGCCGCTGCCCCGATGGCTACCGGGCGCGAGTTCGGTGCGTGGAATCGTCGGCGAATTTACGCCAGGCAGTTCTTATACGCTGATGCCCCTCGGCGCGCTTCGCGCCGGGGTTTTTATTTGTATAGAGGCTGCGCATCCCGGAATAGCGCGCAGCTTCTCGAACGAAGGCGCAGACGTGCTGATAAATATTTCGAACGATGGATACCTTGGGTCAACGCCGGTGATGCGACAACATCTGGCCAACGCCATCTTTCGCGCGGTTGAGAACGATCGCGATCTGGTTCGCGTCACAAACACCGGGATCACCGCGTTCATCAGTTCTACTGGACAGACGTTCGACGCGACGACAGGATTTCAAGAAGCAACCCGGACATGGACAATTAGTAAGAGTAATAAAGGCACTACGTTTTATTCGCGGCATGGCGACGCTTTCGTTTACGTCTGTGCCCTGATTAGTTTGGGATTTGTCTCAGCAAGTTTTATGAAAGGGAGATTCGTGTAACGCAAGCTAACAGCTTGCGCTACACAAGCGTTATTGATGATTGCAACAGGATCAATGCAGGAATTACGAAACTCGTATGAGGATCTAAAGAAGCGGGTCGAACAGCTCGGGAGGTTTCTTTGATGTCCCTGCGAAGCGGGCTGAATTAGAACAGATTGAAGCGCAAGCTTCTGCACCGGACTTCTGGTCGGATCAGGAAGCGGCGCAGAGACTTCTACAACAACGCAGCCGGGCTCAACGAACGATCGAGCGTCAGGAGAAATTCGAAACTGAAGTCTCAGACGCCGGGGTGCTCTTTGAATTTGCCGAAGAAGACGAATCTTCGCTGAATGAATTGCGCGACTTGCTCGCGCGAGTCGAGCACGAACTCCTCGCGGCAGAAACCGAAACGCTGTTAGCGGGCGAGAACGACGCTCGTAATGCGATCTGCACGATTCATCCTGGCGCCGGCGGAACTGAGTCACAGGATTGGGCCGAGATGCTCCTGCGGATGTATTTGAAATGGGCCGAACGCCGCGGTTTCAAAACGGAGATCATTGATTATCAACCGGGTGAGGAAGCGGGAATCAAGAACGTGACTTTCAAAGTCGAAGGTGAATACGCCTACGGGTTACTGGCCGCCGAAGCCGGCGTGCACCGTCTCGTCCGCATCTCGCCATTTGATCAAAACGCGCGGCGGCATACGTCTTTTGCTTCGCTGTTCGTCTATCCTGAAATCGATGAAGCCGTCGAAGTCGAGATCAACGACAAGGATTTGCGCGTTGACACCTATCGAGCGACCGGCGCGGGTGGCCAGCACATCAATACGACAGATTCAGCCGTGCGTATTACGCATTTGCCTACGAACATCGTCGTCCAGTGCCAGAACCAGCGCTCGCAACATCAGAATCGCGCGGTGGCAATGCAGGTCTTGCGATCGCGTTTGTACGAATTGGAACTGGAAAAGCGTCGCGCCGAAACGAAAGAACTGGAAGCGAACAAGCAAGATATTAGCTTCGGCTCTCAAATTAGAAATTATGTGCTGGCGCCTTATCGTTTGGTAAAGGACGCGCGCACAAAGCTCGAACGCGGCGATGTGGATTCGGTGCTCGATGGTGACATTGATGACTTTATCAAGGAATATCTACTGTCGCGTCGCGCGGCGTAGGACGATGTTTCGTTTAGAGTCGGGCTACTGCCCGACTGAGCGGGCGGTAGCCCGCCTCTAAACGCAAAGATAAAAATTATGGCTGCTATATCCTCCGAATTAGAAATCGAACCTGCGCAACGCAACACGCGCCTCAACGAAATCATCGCGATTGGCCTGGTTGCGCTGGGGTTGCTGCTGTTTCTTTGTCTCTTTTCTTATAACCCAAACGATCCGTCGTGGAACGGAGCCGGAGAAACCGGTACGCATAACTGGATTGGCGCCGTGGGGGCCAATGTGGCGGCCGGACTTTTTCAGGGTATCGGACTCGCGGCTTATCTGCTTCCGTTTCTGTTTCTCGCGGCTGCCTGGCGCCGTATTCGCTCGCGCCGCATCAATGCTCCAGTTTCGCGACTCGCGGGACTAATCGTTCTGGTCTTGTCATCCGCGGCTCTTCTCTCGCTCGCTAATATTAAGCCTTTCTTTGATGCAAGCTTCAACGCGGGTGGGTTAGTCGGCGCGGTCATCGCGCGCGCCCTTGTCAGCGGGCTCAACACGATAGGCGCAACTATCCTGTTAGTCGCGATCGCGGCCACGGGCCTCTTGCTGGCGACCAATTTTTCTTTCGGAGACTTCTACGGAACATTGGCAACGACGATGGGCGATCGTTTCGTTGCCTTGCGCTCAATACCTGAAAGATTTCGCGCCTGGCGACAGGCCCGGCGTGAGAAACGTCAACAGCGAATCGAACTGAAGCAGGCAGCAGTTGGTTCCACAACGGAAATCACAAAAGCAGATACCGGCACCGAAATAAGATCGAGCAATCCCGAACTCGCCGAAGCATTCGCATCGTTCAGTGCCACCTCCGCAGCACCGCCGAAAACCATGTCGGCAGCCGCCGGCGTTGCGACCGCGCCCGCGAAACGCGGCGGGGCCACCCGCGGGAAAACTGAGACGGCTGAATCCGCGATAATCGAAGAGATGGTGCGCGAGGCCGCGGTCAAACGAAAGACCGAAACACCGGCGGCCGGCAGTTTGGATTTCAGCGGTCAGCGCAAAGTATCGACAAAGACCTCAGCGTCCGATTACCAACTGCCCTCAGTCGAACTTCTGAATGAGCCGCAAATGCGGAGCGAGCAGGCGGACGATGAACTGCTCGGCATGGCGACCAAGCTCGCCGAAAAGTGCCGCGAATTCAACGTCACCGGCCAAATCAAATTCATCTGTCCCGGTCCGGTGGTCACGACTTATGAATTCAAGCCTGATCCGGGCGTTAAGTATTCGAGAGTGACTGGCCTGGTCGATGATCTGTGTCTCGCTCTGAAAGCCGAGTCGATTCGCATCGATCGCATGCCGGGCAAACCGCACGTCGGAATCGAAGTCCCAAATCCGCGCCGCGAAACAATTTTCTTACGCGAAGTAATCGAATCCAGGGCCTTCAAAGAATCGGCTTCCAAACTGACGATCGCCATCGGCAAGACTATCGACGGCCTGAATTACGTCAACGATCTCACCAAGATGCCGCACCTCCTGATCGCCGGCACGACCGGCGCCGGAAAATCCGTGGGCGTTAACTCGCTCTTGGTTTCAATTCTTTACCGCGCGCGGCCCGACGAAGTGAAACTAATCCTGATCGATCCGAAGCGACTCGAACTCGGACTTTACGAAGATATTCCGCATCTGGCGACGCCGATCATCGTCGATCCCAAACCCGCCGCGCGCGCACTGCGCTGGGCGGTCGGCGAGATGGAACGACGTTACAAAGAGCTGGCGGGATGCGGCGTGCGCAATATCGACGGCTACAACGCGGAGCTCGACCGCCGCAATAGCGTCAAGGACTACGGTGAAACCGGCGAGCCCTGGGCGCGCATGCCTTACATCGTGATCATTATCGATGAGCTCGCCGATCTCATGATGACCTCCGGCCATGAAGTCGAAGATTCAATCACGCGTCTGGCGCAAATGGCGCGCGCCGTCGGCATCCATCTGGTGCTGGCGACGCAACGCCCCTCAGTCGATGTGATCACCGGATTGATAAAAGCCAACTTCCCTTCCCGCATGTCTTATCGCGTCTCTTCCAAGATCGATTCGCGCACGATCCTCGACACCAACGGCGCGGAACATCTGCTGGGCCGTGGCGACATGCTGTTCCTGCCGCCAGGTTCTTCACGTCTATTACGCGTGCACGGCGCTTACGTGGATGAAACGGAAATCAACAAGATTGTCGCCCACGTCAAATCCCAATGGGAGCCCGACTACGACGAAACCATTACCCAATCCGATGAAGAAGCGATGGGCCTGGAAGATTCGGACGGCGAGCGCGACGAATTATTCGAAGATGCGCTGCGCATCTGTGTCGACATGAAACGAGCTTCCACCTCAGTCCTGCAACGTCGTTTGCGCATCGGCTATGGCCGCGCGGCCGCCGTGCTCGATCAAATGGAGCGCGAAGGTCTGATCGGCAAAGCCGACGGCGCGCGCCCACGTCCCATTCTGCAAAAAGCTTTCGAGTTGGTGGGCGACTGGGACGAGCAGGAACCCGAGGCATGAGACTTCCACAGCTTCTGTGGAAAACCTTGTGGAGATCGCACACTTACGTGTTACAACTTTCTTACGCTGCAACACTTCCAGCAAAATGCACTCGTCAACGGCATTTGCTCATTCCCTTTTCCATCAATAACTTGCATCGGTGAAACGGAGTCGTGGAGTAAGCACGGCCCGAGTTAAGGTCGCGTCCGCTTCGTACCCTTCGCAAGATGTTTGAAGTCGCCGCGACGGAGTAACTACGGTTTTGAGTTCAGAGAGGATCTCAAGCTATTTTGAGATTTCACGCCAGGTAATACGGTCCACGAACCCACACGAAAGGTTTTTTCGTGCCGATTTCGTGTGAGTTCGTGGATGGTTCTTCCCGGTCTAATTAAAAATCAAGATGTTCTCCTGGAGGTATTGTTTTATTAGGTTTCTCCGACTATAAATATTTCGCTCCTATGGAGGTTCGACTCGTCGTTTGTATTTAGCATGATGAATAGGTGGCCAGGAATATCTCTCGCGCTGTTCTTAGCCTTGATTCTCTCAGCCCCTGCCTGCGTAAAGCGGGCGCGAGCGAACTTACCGCCATCGCAGGCGTCACGCGAATTACCTGCTTCATCGAACCAGAAACAGTCTCGCAAAATCAATATCAACACCGCGCCGCTTGGTGAATTAGAATCGTTGCCCGGCATCGGCAAAGCCCTGGCCGCGCGCATCATTGAACATCGGGAAAAGTACGGCCCGTTTCGCCGCGTCGAACATCTGATCATCGTTCGCGGCATCAGCGATAAGCGCTTTCGCACGCTACGAGAGTTGATTACGGTTGAGTGATGACGAATCTGACGCAACTTCGCATTGCCGCGCGAGAGATCTTCGATGAAACATTGAGAGCACTCGATCCGCTGGCTGCCCTGCGAGAGGTTGCGAGCATGAAAGGAACAACCCTTCGAATCGGCGAGATCTCGATCGACGTTCGGGAGCGAAAGATTTACTCGATTGCACTCGGAAAAGCGGCCCGCCGGATGGCCGCCGAGATTGATCAGCTACTCGGGGATCGGTTTTCGGGCGGAGTTATTGCGAGTAACGACTCCGGGTTCACTGCGACCCGACTGTCCAGCCGTTGGGTAGCATTTCTGGGAGGACATCCTGAACCCGATGAATCCAGCCTGGCAGCGGCTCGGGCTTCCTTCCAACTGCTTCAGCGCGCCAACGAAGAACGCGCGCTCGTAATCTTTCTCATCTCCGGCGGCGGTTCGGCGATGATTGAATGGCCGGTCAACGAAACGATTTCGCTTGATGATTTGAAAGCGGCGAACCATCTGCTGGTCAGTTGCGGGGCTTCAATCTCGGAAATCAATTCTGTGCGGCGCGCATTCTCAGCGGTCAAGGGTGGCAAGCTGGCCGCGCGCGCGCCCGACTGTGACCAAATTACGCTGATTGTTTCTGACGTGCCGGATGGCGAAGAGCGAAACGTCGCTTCGGGGCCAACTCTCGCACCACCGAGCGATGCGCCCGATCCACGCGAAGTAATTGATCGCTACAACCTTCGCACGCGGTTACCCGCGGCGATAGTTCAGGTCATCGAGAATGCGCAGCCATTAAACTCTTCGTCAGATGCGATCCGCGAACATCTCGTGCTGCTAAGCAATTCCGACGCAAGGCAAGCGGCTGCGAATGTCGCCCGTCAACGCGGTTTCATTATCGAGACCGCTGCTGACGTTTCCGATCTGCCGATCGAAGAAGGTTGTGAGCTGCTCATCAAGCGATTGGAGGCACTATGTGCAAAGCACAGGAACGCACCGCGCAATCGTTTAGCAGCGGGACTTGTCCCGCCAGTCGGCACAAGTGCCGACTCCAAACATAGCGATTCTATTGTCTGTTTGATCTCAGGCGGAGAGTTCGCGTGTCCCGTCCAGGGCAGCGGCACGGGCGGCCGGAATCTTGAGACCGCCCTACGTCTCAGCAGATCGATCTCTTTCGGCACGGTCGCACTTTGCGCGGGAACAGACGGCATAGATGGCAACAGCCCCGCTGCCGGCGCAATCGTTGATAGCACGACCGTCGACCGGGCCACGGCTATTGGACTCGACGTCGAAGACTTTCTTCGCCGCAGCGATTCGTATTCGTTCTTTGTAGCGTTGGGAGACGTAATTGCAACCGGACCAACCGGAACAAATGTGCGCGACCTTCGCATTCTGATCGCGGGTAGTGTCTTAATCTGAGGATGAGGTCAGTACCGGGAGCGGGAGCGACCGGGGCCGACAGGCGCTCAGGCTTCGTGCATCAATTACTAATTTTCGCGCTGCGCGCTCAGTGC
>DNNE01000058.1:0-2249 GCA_003487805.1 Blastocatellia bacterium
TTGGTCGAGAAGACGATGTGATAATGCAGGCTGAAGAAGGTTGAACCCATAATCTGAAGTCTAGATTACGGGTCAACGTAAAAGATCTTTACCTCGAAGGATCTGGCACCCCTCCGGGGTGCGACCTAATTAATTTCGCCTTCCCGGTGGTCTCCGCGGACTACGACCACCGGCTACTTTCTTTGCAACCCTTCGGGTTGCGGTGGTGAGTCACGTATATAGATACCTTTGGGGAGAGGTTGGGTGAGGGTGCGAAGCTTGAATCGTAGAATCGAAGGCCTGACCCCGAATCGACTTTGCCAAATCGCAGGCCGACCCCGCTGAAACCCTTTTCGCAACCTTGGGTTATTCGGTATCATTCGAGCTGGTCCGCAATCGAGAGACGCTCGAGATACAGATCAAGCGGTGTCGTGAGCGTCAGTTGCGCAATCCAGCTGCGGAGCAGCGCCCAGAGTTAAGCGCATGGCGAGTCTGCGAGCCTTGGGTAGACAGTCACCGTAATTTCGGAGCCGCGGAGCGGCGACTGAATTCTTGTATGATTTTGCCTTGCGACCCGATTCAGTCAATCGCTGCTCCGCGGCTCTGGACAAATTTTCGTGCGTAACCAAACGCTCGCAAAGCCTCGCGTTGGGCTTAACTCTCACCGCTGCTCCGCAGCTGATTGTTATTACTATTGTTAATTAAGTTTGAAGCTTGCGGCGCGAGCGAAAGCCCGTTAAGGCATTCTGCGGCAAGAGAGTATGGTCGATTATTATCAGGTTCTCGGGGTCAAGCACACTGCCTCATCAAAAGAGATCAAGGCGGCATACAAGCGGCTCGCGCGCCTGCAGCATCCGGATCTCAACGGCGGCTCGGCCGAAGCCTTCGTTCGACTCTCGCATGCCCGGGATATTTTGATTGACCCAAAGCGCCGCGCCGAGTATGACGCTCAGCGCCACGCCGCCGCTCCTGGCCCGGGTGCTTATGCTGCAGTCCTGAAACCAACTGGCGAAAACTATTTGCGACGCGCCCGGTCCGATGTTCGCATCAGGCAGAATCTCGAAAACTTCCTGATCGCTGAACGCAAAGAGGCAAGCGCGCTGCGACAAGCTGTCTTTCCAATTGTGGCGTTCCTATTCGCCGCGTTCTGTGTGGCGCTAATACGGCCTCGTATCTGGCGTTACTCCGGCACGACCGGGCGGGCGGTGATATTAACGCTGGTTAGCCTGGGCGTATGTCACACCGTGCTGAAGATTTGGACCGCCATTAAACTGCTTCCCGAGGATCAATCCGGCGCGAAGGGGGTTAACCTGCCGCTGCTCGGCAAAGCCTTGAGCGGGCGTCGGGCCGTTTTCTTAATTGGGCTCGCGGCGATCGGGTGCGGATTGGTGGGCACTTTAGTTGGTATGTCTCTCAGTGACCTTTTGTCGATAGCGATGCCCAGGTTCTTTGACCAGTCGATCCGCCTGGAGTTGCTGCTCTACCCCTGGGTCATGGCCTTGTTTCTCAATGCCTGCCATTCGGTCAGTCAAAGACTCGACATATAAATTGGTAACTCGCAATTCCTTTGGAGTGCGCTGACTTGTCAGCGCTTTAAAAGCGGCGACGAGTGGCCGCACTCCACAAGTGCTTTGCAAATATTTTTACTTGCAGCGATAGATATACTCGCTGTTACATGTCGTTTGATTGGCCTCACGCCCCGGTCCACCGCTTAGACTCGGACGGCATTTACATAGTTACAGCAGCGACGCTTCACAAGGACCATCTGTTTGCAGACGCATCCAGGTTAACCTCGCTACAACGCCTGCTGCTCTCGCTCGCGAAACAATATCAATGGAGGCTTGAGGCTTGGGCGGTCTTCACGAATCACTACCACTTTGTCGCCCGTAGCAATAATGACTCAGCGAGTTTAAAGAAACTGTTGAAGCATCTTCATGCAGATTCGGCGCGTGAGCTTAATCGCGTCGACGACAGAATCGGGCGAAAAGTGTGGTTCAACTTCTGGGACACCAAACTTACTTACGAACGCTCCTATTTAGCGCGACTTAATTACGTGCATCAGAATCCTGTTAAGCATGGGCTGGTGGTCAAGGCTAATGAGTATCGCTGGTGCTCAGCAGCATGGTTCGAGCGGGTAACACCGCCCGCTATGGTTAAGACCATTTATGGCTTCAAGACAGACAAACTAAACATCCACGACGATTTTTGATTTGGACTTTGGAGTGCGCTGACTTGTCAGCTCTTTCTAAAGCGGCGACAAGTCGCCGCAC
>DNNE01000058.1:2590-10220 GCA_003487805.1 Blastocatellia bacterium
CGCAGAATCGAAGGCCTGACCCCGGTTCGGTTCTCTCTAGTCCCGGGAGAAAAACCTCACGATTACAAGAAGGCCCTTTCTGATCTCGGTGGCGTGGACGCGAAATCACATCCAAACCAACCCAACAAGGCGGTATTAGCTCTGCGCAATTGGTTTGTGGATACAGTTCACTTGAGCGCCGCTGACAGTCCGACAGTCATTTGGTACAGGTTCATGGATTTCAACACCGACTCTTATGAGCGGCGAAAAGCAGAAGGCTTTTCCAAAGGCGATCTCAAAATGATGCCTGTAAGTGAATACATTGCGTTCATTCGAGATTGGTTGAAGGACAAAGCGTAGTTCGAATCCGAGCCTATCTTAAGAGTGAATTATTCAATGGTCGAGAATCGCAAAATCGAAGGCCTGACCCCGGTTTCGGATTTCGTGAATCAGTCGCCACAGAGACACAGCGAAAGAAGGCCTAACCAACTGAATTCTACGTTGACAGCGCGCCCTGCAAAAAAGTAAGCTGCGGCGGCTCGAAACTCCTTAGGACTCACTCGACCTTAACGCCTAGGTTCCAATATGAACACTGAGAGGTGGGATCATGTCTTCTCGACCATATCTAAAACTGATATTGATTTTCGTCGCAGCCGCTTCGGCTTTGAGCTTGTGGCATTATTCTCCAGAGGCGTCCGGCCGGCCGGCAATTAAGCCAAAGGTAAAACTTACGGCCTCGACCTCAGAAATCATCCTCCCGTGCCCTCCACGATACACCAGTCAGAGTCGGACTTGTGGTTCCGGTTCGACCTCAGTGACTCTAACAGCCGTGGCCGAAGATACTGGCGACCCTGAGGTACTTTATACTTATAACTACACCGTCTCGGGAGGGCGAATTGTAGGTGAGGGGAAAAATACGACTTGGGAGTTATCTGGAGTTCAACCAGGTGACTACCTGGCAACCGTAGAAGTTGTCAGTACGAAGAACCTTAAAGCCACAGATTCCGTCCACGTGAGGATCTCAAGTTGTCTAGACTGCGTCCTGGCATTGTCGTGTCCAACCGTCGACATTGAGTGTCCGGTACAATCGGTGACAGCGGGTGCGCCGGCAGTAGTTACTGCAAATGCGAAAGGTATGGAGGTCGAACCCGACTACGAGTGGACTGTTAAACCTACTGCGCCTTTCACGAGCTCGCAAACGGGACAAATCACCATCGATACGAAGGACCTTCCCAAGGGCTCAACTATTAGCGTGAAGGTCGAAGTGACAAATATCGACGTGGTATGTCCTATTCGCGGAAAGGACTGCACCTTCAAGATTGCAAAGTGAAGGATGAACTAATAGGTGCCGCGTGCGCCAGGGAGATCCAAATAACAAAGTACAAGATCCGATGCTGCTGCTAACCGATGCAGGAATGCCAGGCCCTTCTCCTCAGAACGATCAAATCGGCTTCGGCAAGCAGCTCTCGGGGATTTTGCGTCAGCCTATCACGCTGCTGATTGTCAGCTCTGTCTTGATTCCGTTTATCGTCTTCTCTTTCAACTCCTGCAAGGCGCGACGGGACGCGAGGCAGACGAAGGCACTCGACGTTATCGAAAAGAATTCGGCATTTGACGGAACCCTCTACTCCCTTTATGCGGATCTCACAACCTTCTACGTAAACACCAAAGCAATTCAGGGGGAAACTCCAGAAGAAAGACAGAACGCCATTAAGAGCGCGCAAGAGAAATTTCTCGGCGAATTCAGCACCCGGAATGTGGAGTTTGCGAAGACATATTCTGACCAGCACTTATGGGTGGACGATTTGTTATTGCAAGGGGAAATCCTGGAACTGTATTCGGCCGACGATCTGCAACGTCTGCGATCATACCTTCGCACTCAGAAGGTTGGTGCTGAAAAAAGCTTGACGCCGCAGATGTGTAACTGCGGAGAAGCCCTCGCTAAACTGAGTCGAGATGTTTACGCCTACAGGCTCAACGTCTCTCGCAGTGTCGGCATCATTGGCAAGTATTTGAAATTAGTCAGCGCGCCTGGTTACGAACCTAACCCAGCTGAGGAAGAGGTGAAAAAGAAGTTGGATGCAGAGCTCACTGCAATTACCAGCTCTTATAATGATCAGCATGCCGAACGAAAGCAGATCATCGACGAATTGGTTAAGGACTTTGACAAGTAAATTTAGGAGTTTGGGGATCAGGCCTACGATTTTGCGATTATAAAGCGGTGGCTCTGAGATCATTCAACAATCCAACAGTGCCGAGTGAAAGAGAATCGCAAATCGCAAGCCTGACCCCAGTGTCGGTTTCTTTGACCCCAGTCTCCGTCTTTTTAATTAAGAAATCCCAACCTGGGATCTTGTTTTCATAACGTCGAGATTGAACCAGCCGAGAAGGATGGAAGTTGAAGCGGCGGCCGACAAGCTGTAGGTATCGGATACTCCCACTGTCTTCGTAAGAGCGGTCAAATCCTGATTGAGAATCGCAAAAACGCAAGCCTGACCCAAACCTCCCGTGTCAAAGGGCGTTTTATCAATACTTATTAAATTGAGGAAACTGAGAGCGTTAAGGCTTGCTTTCTATTTGTCGGCAACTTCTCGTATAGTGACGCTCGTTGCTCAAACCATTTGAGAGGCCTACTTGGTGCCAACTCCCCAAAACGACAAACAGGGCAGAATAAAACGGCTCGTAGCACTTCTTCCTAACCTCAAAGACAGCCAAATAGGCTGGCTCGAAGAAATCGCACAACAGTTTATTCGGCCTCACAGGTTCCAGCGCAACGAGGCTTCCGACATCATATCGGAATGCATGTTGGGTGAAATTGGAGATGCCCTTCGTCTACATCACTGCTTCTCTAAAGAGTCTTTCACGAAGGACAAATTCGAATACTTAATGGAACGTGCTGGGAATTTGTGTAATGTTAACGCCAAACTCGCAACTCGCGGGAATCCCGGTCATGACATCACCATTGGAGACGAGAAGTTCTCGCTTAAGACTCAAGCAAATAAAGGAATAAATCGAAGGACGGCCCATATTTCAAAATTCATGGAGCTTGGCAAAGGCAGGTGGGGCTCTAATGAACAAGACCTCGTTGGACTAAGAGAACAGTTCTTCACACATATGAAGTCGTATGACCGGATACTAGTTCTGCGTACCTTATCTAAGGCACCTTCGGATTGGGAATATGAACTCCTCGAAATCCCGAAGGCACTATTGGAGCGAGCTGCAGACGGCAGACTAATGATGGTCCAAAAGAGTAAACAAATGCCAAAGCCCGGCTATTGCTATGTCAGTGATGCTATTGGAAATTTATTGTTCTCTCTTTATTTTGACGGCGGGACTGAACGTAAACTGCAAATAAAGAACATCGCCCTCGCGAATTGCACGGTACATGCGCGATGGCAATTTCCCTCTGAGGAATTAGTAACGGAAGCTTAGGTTGGCCTGGGTAATTCGCTTTTTCGCTATCTTGGTGTAGTCAGGATTCAATTCAATCCCTACGCATCGCCGGCCAGTCTCGATACAGACCTCCCCAACTGTTCCCGAACCAAAGAATGGGTCCAATACGATAGAGCCTTCCTTGCTTCCTGCGAGGATGCATGGCTTTACTAACGAAGGTGGAAACACCGCAAAGTGAGCGTCCTTAAAGGGTGTGGTGTTTATGGACCAAACCGTTCGTCTGTTCTTCGAACCATTCTTTTCCGTAGTAGGCTCAATTATGGCCTCGAAGTTGTAGTGATACTTTTCCGATTTGGTAAGAAGGAATAAATACTCATGTGATCGTGTGGGTCTATCCTTAACGGATTCAGGCTGACAGTTAGGCTTGTGCCATATTATATCTGACCGTAGATGCCATCCCTCAGCCTGAAGCGCAAAAGCTAATCGCCACGGTACACCGACTAAGTCTTTTGGCTTTAGTCCTTCAGGCGTTGGAGCGCGGTAACTCATTCCCCGGCCCCTATTTTTCTTGTCTGAATCCCGCCAAGTCCTTCCACCGCTAGTATATGAATCTCCAATGTTGAGCCAGAGAGTGCCGTCATCAGCTAAGACCCTAAACACTTCTTTGAAAACGTTCACCAACTTAGCTATGTAGTCGCAGAGAACCATTTCTGCGCCTATCTGGTCTTTGATTCCATAGTCTCTCAAGCCCCAGTAGGGAGGACTAGTCACACAACATTGAAAGGTGTTATCAGGAAAGTTATTAAGGGCATTTAATGCGTCGTCCTCGATAATGACGCAAGGCTCCAATTCTGTGGGTAAGTAATGGGAATTACGAATCGTCTGTGCAGCTATCATAGTTAGTTACTTTGTATCTGCCGGATCGCCATCCAGAGTTCGCGCTCGGCTTTCATGTGAATGGTATCCGCGTCCACAAAACCAAATTATTTATTTTCCCTTAGAGTGATTGTATCCTCTCTGTCAATGTAATGATTCTGGCATGAGAATGACAAAATATGCACTCTCACTAAAGAAATGGACCGGTCTGAGGTCAGGCCTGCGATTTTGCGATTTCTCGACCGCGCTACCAACCAGAATTCCCCTTTTGCTGACAAATGACAAGTGACAAGATGTCTGATTAGCACGCGGAGCGGACGACAGAAATAATTTGGAGTGCGCCGACTTGTCGGCGCTTTGAATCTTAGAGCATGACTAGTCGCGGCTTTCGAAAGCGCTGACAAGTCAGCGCACTCCATATCGCCCGCTTCGCGGGTGGGATCAAGCGGTCTCCCAAGGTTGTGGACCATCCCATTTGCTTACGCAGATGGTACTGACATGGGCCTACGGACTAGACGGCGACGGCGAGGTTGGACTTTCCGCAGAGACCGGCGGTTTTGGTTTGGCTCGTCTGGGTGCGCGTTCGATGTGAGTGGCCGCGGCCCATTCGGCGAGCTTGCCGGGGTTGTTGGCATATTTCACTTTCATCAAGCTGGTAAGGTCGCGAACGTCTTCGACGCCGCGCGCGAGCGCATCGTCGAGTTCCCGGCGGGCGGCGATGTGATCGCCGACGGCATTCCCTCGTTCCGCAATCGTGCTCTGGAACGCTGCTATGTCGGCGGCCAGGTCGTCCAGAAAATCGGCCGGCAGTTCATGAGCGATTAGTTGTGCTTTCAAGAGCAGCGCATTGGCCGCGTAAACGCCGGCCATCTGCAAAAGCTGCTCGTCATTGTTTCGCGACGGGTAAGGAAACTTCTCCTCGACGCCCATCACCTTAGCGGCTTCGCGAATCGAAAAGAGATCCGCCAGTAAGGCCTCGCGCGCTTCGTTGATTGTCTGAGTTCCTTGTTTCGCCTCGCCGCTCCGCGGCTTCGGTCAATTGTGTTGACGCAACCCAAGGCTCGCAAAGCCTCGCCTTGGGCTTAACTCTGGCCGCTGCTACGCAGCTCTAACCCAATGACGACTCCGGCGCTCCTCGAACAGATCGAACTCCATCGCGACCGGAGGTCGTTGATTCATTGATCCAATGACTCATTTCGAATGCTCTTGGTGGTGATGCATTTGAAAATGCATCAGTACCCATGCTCTTGACTTGATCGAACAGTTTGAGCATTAATATGCGCGCTCCAAGCTCGACCACTACTCGTCCTACATCAAACGTGCCGCGCGTAATTTAAGAAGCACCTCAAACCACGGGTAACTGGAGGAACTCATTATGGCAAGCAAGCAAAAACAACTCGCTTACACAATTCAGGGCGGCGGCGCTAGTAACTTAACCCCGCAGATTAATATTGGATAGCCTATAAACGGCGGCGCCACGATCACCCCCCGAACTACCCGAGGCGCCCTCCTGGACGAGTTCTATTGGGTGTGCATCCTGAGGCCGTATACGCCGTGGATAATCCTTACCGACTTTGTGATTCCCGGGGCGAGCAACTCGACGGTCCCGGCCGGGGTGGAAGCCGCGATGAGCGAGCCCGGTAACATTTTTGTGGTGGCGACCAGACAACTGAGCATCCAACATGTGCCGACGGGTGATTGGTTGAATTACCTCCTCAAATACGGCGCCGGCCGTGAATTGCAACGCATCAACCAGCTGAGTACGACAACTACACCCGGCTTATTTAAAAACGCCGGCTATGTTCTTGCCAGTACGACTGGCCCACGCGGTGGATCCAATATTCCGCCCCCGTCATACGAAGCGTCTACCCTCACCGATCCGGTAACGATTGTGGCGATGTCGATAAAGTCGTACAGCGAAGATGGTCCTTACTCTCTTATCGATAGCTATACAACTGACGTGCGCATGAAGAGCTCGAGGGCGACTGCCAGGACAAAAGGAAAGACCACGAGGCCCAAGTCAAAGGGCAAGGCTCCGAAGACAACCCGCTCTAAGTCAAAGCGCTAGAGACATCATCGAAGATGACTTTCAACGAGCCCCGATTCATCGGGGCGGTCAGAGCTAAGCCCAGGGCGAGGCTATGCGAGCCTTGGGTTGCGTAAAAATAATTGTTCGGAGCCGCGGAGAGGCGACCACATCTATATCCAGAGATATTTCTCCTCAAACTCAATTCCGTGACTTTTAAGTAAGGCTTTGAACTCCTCCTCGAACGAGATCCTCGAATGATGGATCTCCTGATTACGAATGTACTCTCGCACACGGTCAACCTGCGATTCACTGACAGTGAACGCACCATACTTCACCTGCCATTTGAATCTGCCGCGTGTCTTCCGATTGGCCCAGCCTGACGAAACTGATTTGAATTTACCAAGGAACTCCGAAATCGAGATCACCGGTTTGATCCGGGCCAACACGTGAACATGGTCAGCCATTCCATTTATCTCCAGCGGCGTGCCATCGAGACGATTTACTAAGCCGCCCAGATACCGGTGCAGGTCTGGGCGCAACTCTTTGGTAATCAGCGGTAGCCGACCTTTTGTGCCATAAACGATGTGATAGAGGAGATTCGTGTAAGACATCGTAAGATCGTAACCCACGAATCAAGCGAAAATTGACCGGTTAAGTTACTGGTGAGAGCAGAGCGATTAGATTAGTCTGGCAAATTTTTGCGAAAAGACTTGGGTCGCCGCTCCGCGGCTCCGGACAATTGTTTTCAACGCAACCCAAGACTCGTAAGGCCTCGCCTTGGGCTTAACTCTGGCCGCTGCTTCGCAGCTCGTTGGGGAATCGCAGAAGTGCGGGGCTCACTACAGGTCTTCTTGTTTAAGAACAGATTTTTCAATTTGCGATTTTCAATTCATAATTCGCAATGCTTATCGCCGCCCCCGCTCTTAACCCAATGACTACTCCGCCCCTCCCCGATCACATCGAACTCCATCGCGATCGCATGTGGCGCCGCGACGAAGACCTTCGCGTTGAATCAGCTATTGATGCCGAACGTTTTATCGAAGACGTGGGCTTTGCAAATACGCTGACAGATACCCGTCGCGCAGGTCCATCGTTGTACATCGCCGTGTGCGGTCGCCGTGATGTTTCTTTGCCGCGCAACGTCCAGAAGAACGAAGAGACGCGGCTGACCTGGTACCTTAAGGACGAAGTCATGCGCCGCGGTCGCGTCTACTATGCGAAGCTCGCAGGCGGTCGTTCGATGTTTGTCGCGCCGCGATTGATCAACCATTTTGCCGCGGTGTGGATGCCCCGGCGCAAAGACGAGCCAACGGTTTTGTCCGTACCAGCGCAGCGTGTTCTCAAAGTGCTCCG
>DNNE01000158.1:0-2861 GCA_003487805.1 Blastocatellia bacterium
GGAACGGGATGGGAAATGAGGAGGTGGACCTCAAAGAAAGGTGCGCTTGGCTCACGAACGTAATGCACGATCCAAGCAAATTCCAATGGCCCAGATCCAGATGTATCCATGACCACACGACAAAACCGGATTCTGGTTACCCACGAGCGGCGGACTATGCCCACTCACATCGCAAACTTTATCCTTCATGAAAACAGCCCGGCGTTTTTGACATGCGTAAACACCTCTGCGAACGGGCCGCAATCGAGGAATTGATACTTATCTGGGCGGCCTCTGACAATAAAGAATGAACCCTATTGCAAAGTTAAACTTCCCCTTTAAGGCACACGGCACTGTCCCCTCTTCGCATGGCCACTGTCCACTGTTCTTAGTCTCTCCTTTCTTCCTTCTGTTGCTGTGTGGACATAAGATCGCACCCAGTCAATCTCGCGGCCCTAATTACTCTTTTTCACTACGATATTGCCTGCGAACTCCGGGTACACCCGCTCGGCACGGCCTGTGCATAATCTCCCCACGAGCCGGCACGGCCTGGAAGCGAGCTGATCATGAGTCTACTCAATCCGCGGAAAAGAATTAATGCCAAGCAGGTGGCAGAACTATTAGGCTGCTCTCCAAAAACTGTTCTTAACGGCGGTGCCGGAACCTCTGAACTGACGCGCATACGCAACGCAAGAAACCAAGTGCGCTTCTTACTGCAAGAAGTTCTTGAACTAATGCGATTTCAAGAACAGACCGCGGGCCTGTCTTTGCCAAATCAGGCGCGGTACAAAACAAATGGACACTCAAACCTACCCACCTTATAATCGCGCGCGAACAAAAACTAAGCGGGAAGTCGTCGTTCAGAAAAAGGTTCTGAAGACTAAGACTCCACAAAGCGCGATGGCTAGGAATTTTTATCAATATACAGGCCCCGACGGTCAAACGCTGCATGGCTACGAACGTCAATACAAAGGGAAAAAACTTCGGAAAAAGGGATTCCTTCTTAAACGAGAGGCCGAGAAGAATTTAAGGCAAGCACTCGACGACATCGATGCCGCGGAACGGGGCGAATTTCGAGTTAAACCGACCACAGCCCAAGAAGCCTTCGACATCTATAAACGAGAACAAGATATTCGTGGAAAAGCAAAGTCATATAACTACAGAGCCAACAACGAAGCGATCTATAAAATATTAAGAGACTTTCTTAAGTACTTCGGACCGAACCGCCTCATAAGAGATTGCAAAGAAAGCGACCTAAGAGAGTTCTATCAAAACCTTTGTTTTCGACCAGAACTTCACAAGAACACCGCCGGTTCCTATATGAGCCGCGTCCAAGGAATGATGAAGGCCGCGCAGGAACGGAAAGCCGACCTTGCAAACTGGAAACGTCCGACTCTCAAGGTTAACCGAAGGACAAAGTATGAACGGCGTGTGGTCGAAAATTGGGAATACGTCACGCTCGTACAAGCACTCTTAAACCCAACCCGTGTTAGGTCACATCAGGACCAGCATGACGCAAACTGGAGAGACGCTGCCGACGCCGTCCAATTGCTGCGCTTAACTGGAGGTCGCTTAAACGAAATTCTTCGCCTAAGGCTTAATCAATTCCTATGGACAACAAACAGATTACGTCTTGAAGCCTCTAAAACTGAGAATGAGCGACATCTACCGTTATGGGAGCCGATTAAACTCATAGCCCAACGAAGGATCAGAGAACAGCTTACCGACGACGAGTTTCTTTTTGCACATGCTAAACGAGAAGCCTTTGATAAACAGATAGGCGAAACAGTCTTAGAAGCCGGAACCAAAGCAGGCCTCCTTTACGGACAAGAACACGGCTTCACGATACACAGCCTCCGTCACACCTTCATCACAGACATGATGGAAGCGACAAACAAGGACGTTAGGCTCGTCATGTCCTGGAGCGGCCACAAGTCACTGGAGTCGTTTCAGATTTATCTCCACGCCAGCGAAGAAGGCCGTATACTAGGTTCACAACGTATCAACACCGTTGGGGACTTATTGGGGACTTTTACGGGAACGGCGGGAATGACGGGAACGGCGGGAGATCCTACCCAACGAGTTAAAGTGTTCCAAAGACGATAACTTAGTGAATTCCTTGGACACTCTAAAACAATCCACTCCAATGGTCAGGCAATATCAGGAGCTGAAGTCTCAGCATCCGGGTACTTTGCTCTTCTTCCGCCTCGGCGATTTCTATGAGTTGTTTTTTGATGATGCGGTCATTGGAGCGCGTGAACTGCAAATCACTTTGACAGCCCGACATAAAGAGAAGGGTGACCCGATCCCGATGTGTGGAGTGCCACACCACGCAGCCGCGAATTACATCGCAAAGCTGGTGCGGAAGGGTTATCGCGTCGCAGTTTGCGAGCAGACTGAAGACGCATCGAAGACGAAAAAACTCGTACGACGGGAAGTAGTTCGGATCGTCACGCCCGGTACTCCAATCGATCCACAATTGCTCGAACCCCGCGAGTCAACATTCCTGGCCGCGGTCTGCGCGCGAGGTGAAAGTGTCGGCGCGGCATTTCTGGACATCTCGACGGGGGAGTTTCGCGCGACCCAGGCGAGCGGCAGCGAGTCATGGAAACGAATCGCCGCTGACATTGAGTCTTACGCGCCGCGCGAACTTCTCTTCCCGGGGTCGCTCGCGCCGTTGATGCGCGCTGGATTGGATACCTCGCCGCACACCGAACCATTGCCGCTCGCCAGCAGCGTGGCCGAGGAGCAAGACTCCGGGAAAGGAAAAGTTTTGGTTTCCGCCGGGAAAAGCCCCCCCCCCCGCCCCCCCCCCCAACCCCGCCGATCCCGACGCCGCCGGAGAGGTGCACGTTGTTGCCGATCTGGGCGCACGAGCCGAC
>DNNE01000158.1:3100-19297 GCA_003487805.1 Blastocatellia bacterium
CCCTCACCCTAACCCTCTCCCAGCGGGAGAGGGGATCTCGCCGCTCGCGAACAGGAGTTTTCTGCCAAATACGACGCTCACGCCCCTCGATGATTGGCTTTGGCAGTTTGACGACTCCGAAAGCCTGCTCATCAAACATTTTGCGGTTCGCTCGCTTGATGGTTTTGGCTTGACGGGCAGGCGCGAAGCAATCATGGCCGCCGCGGCTTGCTTGCGATACACACAGGAAACGCAGCGCGCGCCTGCTACACACATCAGCGACATCGCCTATTTCGAACCGCAAGATCACCTGGTCCTCGACAGCATTACCGTTCGCAATCTCGAACTCATCGAAGCACTGGGCCAGGGTGGTTCAGCGCGGTCGCTGCTCGACGTGATCGATGAAACTGTAACCGGCATGGGCGCGCGGCTGTTGCGCTCGTGGCTGTTGCGTCCGTCGGTTCATCGAGCTGAAGTTGAAGCGCGACACGGCGGTGTGGCCGAACTTCACGCGTCGCACATGAAGCGCGACGGACTGCGAACGAGCCTCAAAGATGTAGCCGATCTCGAGCGTTTGGTGGGCCGTCTGAATCTTGGTTCCGCCACGCCGCGTGACTTATTAGCTCTGCGGGTTTCGCTCGACCGGGTGCCAAAGCTTCGCGAGCTGCTGGCGAACGCCGAGTCGTCGCTCTTGCAGGTACTAAATGAATCCATGGATGAGTTGGCCGATGTGCGCGCGCTGATCGCATCCGCCATCGAGGATGATCCGCCGGCCAAAGTTGTAGACGGCGGTGTTATCAGAAGCGGTTACTCGGCAGAACTTGATGAGCTGAGATCGTTAAGCCGCGATGCGAAGCAGACCATTGCCGCGCTCGAGGCCGAAGAGCGCGCGCGCACGGGCATCGGCACGCTGCGCATTCGCTACAACAATGTGTTTGGTTACTTCATCGAAGTTTCCAAAGCGAATTCCGCGCGGGTTCCTGCCGATTATGAGCGCCGGCAGACACTGGCAAACGCCGAACGATTCACGACCACCGCCCTGAAGGAATGGGAAAGCAAAGTGCTGGGCGCCGAAGAGCGCATTCTGCAACTTGAATCCGAACTCTTCTCGCTGGTGTGCCGGCAGGTCTCTACGGAGACCTCACGAATTCAGGCGACTGCGCGCGCGCTGGCGTGTCTCGACGCGGTGGCGTCACTCGCCGAAACAGCCGTGCGGCGTCGATACGTGCGGCCAAAAATGCACGATGGCGATGAGATCGAAATCGTTTCTGGCCGTCACTCCGTGATCGAAGTTTTCATCGAAGAGCCGTTCGTGCCGAACAGCGTCTATCTCAACAACTCTACGGATCGATTGCTGATCATTACTGGCCCAAACATGGGCGGCAAAAGCACTGTGCTGCGGCAAACGGCGTTGGTTTGCATTCTCGCGCAGATGGGCTCGTTTGTTCCGGCAGAGAGTGCCCGGCTGCCTTTGCTCGATCGAGTGTGGACGCGCGTCGGCGCCTCAGACGATCTGGCGCGCGGCCGTTCGACGTTCATGGTTGAAATGACTGAGACGGCTGCGATTCTGCATAACGCAACGCCGCGTTCGCTGGTCCTGCTTGATGAGATTGGACGCGGCACCGCGACCTTTGACGGACTGTCGATCGCCTGGGCGGTTGCAGAATACCTGCATGACTCACCAGAGCATTGCGCGAAGACCTTGTTCGCGACCCATTATCACGAACTGACAGAACTGGCTGAGCGTCTGCCGGGCGCACAGAACTATCAGATCACGGCGACGGAACGCGAAGGCGAAGTTGTTTTTCTCCATCGCCTGGAACGTGGCAGCGCGTCGAAATCTTACGGGATTGAAGTGGCGCGTCTCGCCGGCATGCCGCCGGCAGCCCTCACCCGCGCGCGGGAAGTTTTGCGACGATTAGAGCGCTATGAGTTGGACGTGTTTGCGGAAGAAGGCGAACCAAAAGAACGAGCGATCGCGGCTGGCGTCGCGGCGAATTCGTCAGCCGAAGATGATGCCCTGACCCGAGCTGCAACCAGCGCCGCGCGACGACGGATCGCCGCGCAATCGTCTCTGTTCGATTTGGCTAATCAGAAGATCGTGGATGAATTGAGAGCGACAAAGGTCGAAGAGATGACCGCCGAAGAAGCGAAAGAGCTACTCGCGGAACTGAGAAAAAAAGTGATGTGAGCGGTTGCCACTTCCCTGCGCCGTTAGGCGCAGAATATTTATAGAAACTGTTTCCTTGCAAAATAAGAAAGCTCCTTTAGGAGCGCAATGTTGAGCTCTTCGCATTGCGCTCCTAAAGGAGCTCGTTGATTTACCTTCAGAAATTCTATAAACATCTCGCTCCCAACGGAGCGAGACCGCGGTGGGGTTTCCGCCACGCGCTACGACGCCTTCGCGGCGTCCCTTATCACCAGATCGAATGTTCCTGGTGCGACTTTACGGAAGCGACTGTTTCGGTTCAGAGAGACGGCGATGCTGATCGTGGGATTGTGACCGGTGAAACTAAAACCGCCATCCAGCAGCCGGTTGTAAATCTCATTCACATGCAATGGCCCATTGGCTTCGCGGAGAATCATCGTCGTAGCCTGGGGAATCGTTCGATCATAGAACCGGTCGCTGGTTGGCTCGGTGTCGCTGCGCAGGATCGGCACATTGTGACGCTGCTGCGGCAGAGGGTGCTGCGACAACTCAGCCTGGGCTAGACGCCGCTGCAACTCAATTTCCAGTTCGCCGACCGAAGTGGTTCCCACCTGAGTTGATGGACCACTCATGACGTTCGAAAGCAGCCGGAAGATCGCCGCCTCAGTCTGCCCCGCGAGCGTGTCCATCTCTATCAGCTCGGCGCGAATGATCTCCGCCTCAGCTTCTATCTCCGCGAGCCGCGCTGACAGACGCGTGCGCGCCCCCCGCGACTGTCGCAGGCTTTGTTCCAGACGAGCTATTAAGGTTTCGTTAGCCATGGCCCGTCTGTGATTTTAGTTTGCCGGAGCGTCGTTGGCAATAGATAGCAGGACCCCGAGTGTAAATTGGTGCTGTTAGTAAAAATAAACTTTCGGGATCTTTGAGGTGGTAATCAAACAAGAAAGGTGGCTGCTCAGGCACACCATAGGAGAAAGGCCAGGGCAGCCTTTAGTCCTCTCGTTGTATCACATAGTTAGCCACGGCCCGCATCGTCTCAAGAATTGAAGGCGATCCGTCAGACTCCAACCGGTCAAGAACCCCTACAGCACGCTTGACACAATCACTAGCCATTTTGTCTGACGCTCCCAAGGCTCCGGAGTCCCTTACGATTTGACGCAGTTTTTCTAACTGATCCAATGACACGTTCGGGTGGGCGTGAACCGATTTCATAAACTCTCTGGCTGTCGAACCGGCCTTCGCAAACGCGTTCACCATGAGAAGCGTTTTCTTGCCTTCCGTGATGTCAGACGTCACGGGCTTTCCGACCTTTCTTTCGTCCCCGAAAAGACCAAGGTAGTCATCCTGTATTTGAAAGGCAATTCCCACGGCCCTACCATATTCTTCGAGCACGGCAATCGTTCTCGGTTCTCCCCCAGCGAGGACGCAACCCATGCATAGGGGAAGCACGAAAGTGTAGAACGCCGTCTTATATGTTTGAATCTGAAGCACCTGCGCTTCTGTCAGATCTTCGAGCGCTGTGAATTCTAGATCCAATAACTGCCCAACTACCGTATTCTGCAAGTGTAGATTCAAGAGTCTGATTGCTTGAAGTTGAAGGTCTGGGGAGGCGCTGGTTGCGAAAATAAAATCTTGCGCCAAAGCTTGGCCAACATCTCCGATGTTGAGCGCTAAACTTTTTCCGTATTCGCTTTCTGGGCCAGGATAACCCGCATTCTTCGCCCGCTTCGCGTAGGCAACGTGAACGGTATCTTCGCCACGTCTTAGAGCACTGTTGTCAACGATGTCGTCGTGAATCAGAAATGCATTGTGAAGCAGCTCGATTGAACCGGATGCCAATCGCTTATCGGTATCTGACAGTTGATTCGGGCCAAGACTATGGCCAAGCGAAAAGAGGAACGGCCGGATGTGTTTCCCTGTTGGCAGTAGCTTTTGATAACAAGCCACAGCGTCCCGGGCACAGCCTGGGGCCTTTTCCGAGGCGAGCGGATGCGTGGAAAGAAAGCGCACCCATTCCTCTTTGGCTGGGCCGACAAACTCTGAGATCTGCTGCAAAATCCGGACTTTAGATTCGTTCATTTTGGTTTCACATTACGGGACCCGGCCGCCTCAACTCGGCCGCCGAAGCGCCTCTGTCTCTTTGCAAATTCGACAAACGCCCTTTCATAAACCGCTTCAGTCACATCTGGCAGCAGTGCTGGAATGAAATGGAGTTCTGCGTATTCGCTTTGGAGGGGCATTAGGCCGGATAGACGCTGTTCCCCCGATGTGCGAATGATAAGGTCAGGATCAGGAAGCCCTTCCGTATCTAAAGCGCTGCAAATTGTTTCCCAAGTGACTTCGGTTTCCTTTACACCTTTGCTAACCAATTTACGAATCGCCCGAACAATCTCGTCTCGTCCTCCGTAGTCCAAAGCCAAGTTGAAAGTAAGTGGTCCATACGACTTAGTTTCTGTTTCAATTTCGGCGAGGAATTTAGCTACACTCGGAAAGCGCTCCTGAATTCGATCTCTTCGACCGATGATTTTGACGCGAACCCCATTTTTCTTAAAGCGACTCCGCTTGCTTTCTAAGACTCGCTGCACTAAATACATAATTCCTTGAACTTCTTCCTCCTCGCGACGCCAGTTTTCCGTGGAGAAGGCCCATACGGTTGCCACAGCCACCTTATATCGCTTACAGACATTTAAGAAGGCCTCAACGGACTCCGCTCCACGGACATGGCCCTCATTCGTGGACAGCTTGTGGGCCGTTGCCCAACGGCCGTTACCATCAGGAATAAGTGCGACGTGATGGAGAGTGCCGTCTTGTACGGTTTTCAGGTTTGCGCTCTTCATTCCTGCTAGCCTCCTAATAGGCTGACTGTTTTTAGTGCTTTCTTTGCAGAACTCGCGGATCGTTGTATCGTAGCATTTTTTGAAGGGGGCCGCCTGACGGAAAGCCGCGGCTCTTGGCTTCCATGGATGAAATAGTCGAGACATTTACATAGGCACTCTCGGGCGCTGAAAGCGCCGTAAGCCACTTCACAGAATCATCAAGGACCCTCATGCCGGCCCTTCCACCGTTAGAATCTGCGTGGGCAACCGCCAGATCAGGAGAACATCGATGATGAATCAGACCCAAGTCCTACCTGAACCAATTCCCGCCACTCGCAAGTTGCAGTGGCGAGAGTATGAAGTTCAGGTAGACCTTTATAAGCACTACATGGACATGCTGATGAAGGTTAATGCGTTCTTTTACATCATTACGGGTGGTATTCTGTCGTTCTACTTTGTGAACTATGGAAAGCCATTTGTTAGATATGCGTTGTTCTTTCCAATCTTGATGAGTTTTGTGCTCGGAGCAATCTTTGTCTACGCCGCCAGTAAATGGAAGAGAGTTGTGAAGATCATGAGGGAGGCGCTCGAAAGTCTAGACCTAGTGAAGGCTCCCGACGCTCAAATCCTGTATATGTTGCTTAGAAGTTCGGCGCTATTATTCTTACTAGTGGGTGTGTGCATGTGCGTTCTGTTCTTATACCCGCTGCGATGATTTCGTTCGTTCTTTTCCAAGGCGCGCCAAGCACTCGTCACCCACGTGTTCTATTCCTGAGGGTAGAAACCCGTAAGACGCAACTAATGAGCTAGAAAAGGAGGTTCTTCGCTTATGGGGATAAAAAGCACGGTTCTATTGAGCGTCGTTGCTAACTCTATCAGCTTTCTTTTTGGTTTTGGGGCAAAGGAGCTCATAAAATATTTTAAGTATCGAAAAAGAGTCCTCACCGGCGACTGGGCGCAAATTATTGAAGATGGTAAGACTTCCAAGCGGGACCTGGTTCATTGTCGGCATACAGGAGATAAGTTAGAGGGAACTATTGAAAGGCTTGAACCATCAGACGAGAATTACAAAAGCTGGAAATTTAAGGCTACGCAAAAAAACTCAATGATCTTTGGAACATTCTGGGCAACTGATCTCAGAAATAATGAAAGTTATGGAACTATACAGCTTGTCTTGATTACTCATTCGAATCTTGAAGGATTCTATGTAAGGATGGAAGTTACAACTGAAGAGAGTAAGCTCGTTAGTAATTTGAAAGAGACTCGTTTTCGATGGCAGAGGCTTGTTAAAGAGGGCAGCAAGTAGGTTGCTATGCTGGGAGAGTTCGCGTGTCCTTCTGCACGATTTCTATGTGTGGCAGAAAACCTGATAATCCAAGCCAGAATTACATCACTATCCAAAACTTCAACCGTTAAAGACAGTGCTGAAAATGGACTGTTGCACCTTTCCTGCTGCGTTTTCGATCGCGGTCGATGAAGTATGTCCGCGACCGCCGCACGAGTGCGGCTTCTAAAAACGAACATTGAAATCAATTCGATCGATAGTTCGTAAACTGCATATTTATCCCAAAGTCTTTTGCTTTCAGCGTCGCAATCACTTGCTGAAGCGTATCGCGATCCTTACCAGTTACGCGGACCGTGTCGCCTTGAATCGAGGCTTGCACTTTTGCTTTCGAATCCTTAATGAGCTTGACGATCTCCTTCGCTTTTTCCTGGGGAATCCCCTGCTGAATTTGCGCGCGCTGGCGAACCGTGCCTCCAGCCGCCGGTTCGACCGCGTCATAGCTCAAGGCTTTCAAAGGCACGCCGCGACGCACGAGCTTCTGCTGCAGGATGTCATTCATATTGCGCAGCTTGGTCTCGTCTTCGGCAGTCAGCACGAGCTCCTCTTTTTCCAGGGCGACGCTGGCGTGACTGCCCTTGAAATCGAAACGCTGGCCGACTTCTTTCAGCGTTTGATTGATCGCGTTGCTGATTTCAGCACGATCAACCTGCGAGACGACATCAAAGGAATTCTGCTGGGCCATGAGTATCTATTTAAGAGTTCGCGATGAGAATAACATCAAAGTTCGAGCATGTGAAAGTGTTCTCTAGATTCGATCATGCTGTGTTTTGAGCTCCTCATGCCAAGTAAGACGATCCACGAATCCACACGAAAGGTTTTTTCGTGCCCATTTCGTGTGATTTCGTGGATCGTTGTTGCTTAGAGAAAGACAACACCAAATTAATTCAGGGCATTCCCTTCTGGGGGAGCGGACAACTTTGGAGCCTGCCTTTAGGCGGACTCAACAATTTCCCCTGAAGGCGGCACTCCAAATAGTTGCCTGAAGTTTTCGCTCGTAATCCGTCCTATTTCCTCCAATTCCTTGCCGTGAAGAGCCGCCAGACAGCCGGCCGTCTCAACCACCCGCGCCGGCTCGTTTCTTTTTCCTCGATAAGGAACCGGAGTGAGATAAGGACAGTCCGTTTCAATCAACAGACGATCAAGCGGAAGTTGCCGGGCAATATCACGCAGGTCTTCAGCTTTTTTGAAGGTGAGATTGCCGGCCAATGAGATAAAAAATCCGAGTTCGATTGCGGCGCGGGCCATTTGTAAACTGCCGCCAAAGCAATGCAAAACACCAGCGCGGGCATAATTGCTTAGTTCGTCACGAAGAAGATCGATAGTGTCATCGTCAGCCTCGCGTGAGTGAATCACTACCGGCAAATCGAGTGAGCGCGCGATGCGAAGCTGTCGGCGGAAAACTTCGCGCTGGCTCTCTCTTGGAGAGTGATCGTAATGATAGTCGAGTCCGATCTCGCCCCAGGCAATAACTTTGCTGCTTTGTTTGACGAGATTGGTTAGGCGAGTCTCTGCGGCATCATCGAACAGCTTTGCATCGTGAGGATGAACACCTACGGCGGCGTAAATGTGTTCGTGCTGTTCCGCTAATTCAACCGCGCGCTCGAAGGCGCCGCTGTTGGGATCGCCCGTGCCGACGTTGAGCATTGTAGTGACGCCGGCATCGAGCGCCCGCGCGATTACTTCTTCGCGATCAGCGTCGTATTCAGGACCGTCGATGTGACAATGGGAATCGATGAATTGAGTCATTGGATCATTTGGCCATCAATTCATTGAGTCAATGATTCAATGGATCAATGAATCAATCACTTCAAACGCGCTCCATTCGGCACATCTTCCGCGAATGTCGCGATCACAGGTTTGCCTTCCTCACCGACAGAAGCTGCCAGCAACATCCCCTGTGATTCGTAGCCACGGAGCTTGCGTGGTTTTAGATTCGCGACCACGACGATCTTGCGTCCCACCAAACTTTCCGGTTCGTAATACTGAGCAATGCCCGCGAGAATCTGCCGCGGCTTCTCTTCCCCAATATCCACCGTGATCAAAAGCAGTTTATCGGCTTTCGGAATTCGCCCCGCGGTGCGCACTTCGCCCACGCGTAGCTCGACCTTAGCGAAGTCCGCGATGTCGATGAAGTTGGCTACGCCCACCGCACCAGCATCGGCTTCCGTCGCATGTTGGCCTGAGCCTTCCTCAACGGGTCTGCTGCCCTGCTTTTCTGACTCCTGACTTCTGACTTCTGACTTCTGTTCTCCGACCTCTGACTTCTGTTCTCTGATTTCTTCCATAGTCTTCGCCTTATCGATCCTGGGAAACAAAGGTTTCACTTCCTGGATCTGAACTCCTTCTTTCAAGTCGCCCCAACGCAACCCGCGCGCATCGATCCTACCCACGTCATCGGTCAATCCGAGTTGTTGATGAATCTCTCTGGCAGCTGTTGGCATCACCGGGTAGAGCATCACGCCCAGCCAGCGCAGCGTTTCCGCCGCTCGATACAAAACAGCATTCAATGTCTGCTGCTGGTTCGGATCCTTCGCCAGGTCCCAGGGCGTCGCTTCCGAGATCATTTTGTCGACGCGGGCGACGATGGCCCAGGCTTCTTCGAGCGCGCGGCTGAACGCGAACTCATCGAAGTAACGAATAAATTCATCGCGCGCGTGGCCCAGCACATCTGCGATGGCCGTTTCGTCTTCCACGCCCGCGCGTTTTGCCGCCAAACGGTTTTCGTCGGTAATCGCTCCGGCCGGAATCCGGCCATTGCAATAGCGCTGAATCATGGTCAGCGTGCGGCTCGAAAGATTTCCCAGGCCGCTGGCTAAATCGCTATTGGTTCGATCGATCAAATTCTCGTAACCAAACCGGCCGTCCTGACCAAAGACCATTTCGCGCAGGCAAAAATAACGAATCGCATCGACGGGAAAGAACTTATTGAGCACATCCAGCTCGATCGTGTTGCCGAGCGTCTTTGACATCTTTCGCCCCGATGGATCTACCCACATGCCGTGCGCCACGATCGCGCGAGGCTGCTCGATGCCCGCCGCCAGCAGAAACGCCGGCCAATAAACAGCGTGAAAGCGAAGAATGTCTTTGCCCACCATATGCAGGGCGGGCCAGAACTTTTCAAAGCCGACCTTTTTCTCCTGCTGTTCGTTGCCAAACCCGATCGCCGTGATGTAATTCGTTAGCGCGTCGAACCAAACGTACATGGTGTGATTCGGATCGCCGGGAACCGGAACTCCCCAACTGACGGATGAGTGCAAACGACTAACCGAAAGATCCTGCAAGCCGCCGGCGACGAAACTCTTAACTTCGTTGCGGCGCGACTCGGGCCGCACAAAATCAGCGCTCTCGTAAAGATTCAGCAGCGCTTCGTCGTAATCAGACAGTCGAAAGAAATAGCTCTCCTCAGAAACGCGATCGAGTTTTGTTTCGTGAATCAGACACGTCGGCGGTTCGCCTTCGCTTGTGGGCTTCGCGTATTCGTCTTCAGTCTTGTAGGCCGCGCAGGCCGCACAGAACCAGCCTTCGTAGTGACCCTTGTAAAGTGCGTCGCGGCCTTTGGGAGTTTTTGCTTTTGCCACTCGCCGCCACACTTCACTGACGCCTTCGCTGTGAAACGGCTCAGTCGTGCGCATGAAGATGTCATAGCCGCCGTGCGCCGTATCCAGCCCAAACGCTTCGGTCATTTTCTTGAAGTAGTTGACGACGTAATCGGCCTGCTCCTGTGGAGTGCGATTGTTTTTTTGCGCGGCGCGCTCAATGTTGATGCCGTGTTCGTCCGTGCCGGTGAGAAAAAACGTTTCGATCCCCTGCTGACGTTTTGAGCGCGCAATCGTATCTGCCACGATCATCGTATAGAGATGGCCGAGATGCGGCAGGCTGTTGGCGTAGTAGATGGGCGTGGTTACGTAGAAAGTCTTCATCAGATTCTGACAATCGCCAGTTTGGGGAAGGCTGCCCGATAAATTCCATAGTCCAGGGTTAATAGGTTGTAGCTTTTCTCAAAAGCATGCGCCCCGATCAGGAAATCAGCGAGAAGCCGCCGGGAACCAATAGTGCCGCGATGGCGCCGCTTGATATAAGACTGAAATGCTCTTCCTGCTGCACGCCAAATCGATTCACTCATCGCCCATTCAACAGCAATTCCCGTGTCACTGAGAAATTGATCGATAAACCCTTCGGTGCGCCGCGGAAACGCAAGCAACTCGGCGAAGACTACTCCGCTGATAACCAACCTGCCGCGCGCGAGCGCGGAGTCTAACGCGGTTTGCGCGATGGAATTCAACGCGTCATCGCGATCCCACAGCGCGACGAGCACATTCGTATCGATAGCAGTTATCATTTACTACGCAAGCTGTGTCCGCGAAGTTCTTTGAGGGCTTTGACAATGCCTTTGCGTCCGGCGGGCAGACCAGATTTCCCAATCCCACGGTACTTTGCAAAGACGCTCTTTTCTCTCACCGGCCGCACACGTACCTCGTCGCCATCACGCTCAAACACGATTCTGTCTCCGGGCTTGACACCAAGCGCGTGACGAACCTCTCGAGGTACCGTGATCTGACCCTTGCTGGTGATCTTTGCTTCTCTTTGCATTGCACCTCTCCTCGATTCCTTACCTTAGCACGCGGCTCCTTACTCTCACAACGAACTGTCGAAGTTGATTGTGTTGGGTTGAATCTGTGGTGTGCTCGATCACTGACGCCGCGTCTTTGCAAATTCGTCGTTCGCATTGAACTTCGGCATTCCCGGCGCATCGGCGACGCGTCTGCCAATGGCCATCGCAAAATCCGCTTCCTGGATCATGCCGCGAAAATCCCAGTCGTCCCGGAACTCGTCGGAGGGCTGGTGATAATGCGCCTCGTTATATTCCTTGAATTTCTTCTCGCCCCATTCCTTCGTGTGTCCGATATAGTCGTTGCCTTCTTTCAAGCTAATCGAGGGCACGCCGACCTTCGCAAATGGAAAGTGATCCGAACGATAGAACGATCCCTGCTCCGGCCGCGGATCGGGCGAGATGCGCAGTCCCCGCTCGCGCGCGATCGCATCAACAATCGTTTTCAGAGACGAACGCTCCGCCCCCAACGGCACAAAGTCGCGGGTTGGCCCAAGGATATTCATTGAATCGAGATTGATATCAGCGGCAGTCTTGTTGATTGGCACGAGTGGATGAAGCGAATACCATTCGGACCCGATCAGACCCTGCTCTTCACCGGTAGTAATCAGGAACAGCATCGAGCGGCGCGGGCGCTCGGCCAGCGGCAGACCGCTCAAGACCCTGGCAATCTCTAAAACGGATGCGACGCCCGTAGCGTTGTCGAGCGCGCCGTTGTAGATCGTGTCGCCGTTCTTATCGGGCGCGCCGATGCCAAAGTGGTCCCAATGCGCAGAGTAGACAACATACTCTTCGCGGAGCTTCGGATCGCGACCGGGAAGAATGGCTACGACATTCGGAGCCTCGACGCGTTTTACTTCGCTGTTCAAATTTAGCGAGCCCGTGAGGTTCAACTTCACGGGACGAAAGTCACGCGAGGCAGCTTGTCTCCGCAACTCATCAAGATTCAAACCGGCAAGCCGCATCATGCGATGCGCGGACTCGTCGGTCATCCATGATCGAACTTGAAGGTAGGGCGTCTTGTCACCCGCGGTGCGTGCGATATCAAATCGCCAGGACCCATTCGACGTGCGCACCACGCTCCACGGATAACCCGCGGACTCGCTTGTGTGCAATAGGATCGCACCGACCGCGCCGCGGCGGGCGGCTTCTTCGTATTTGTACGTCCATCGCCCGTAATAAGTAAGACGACGGCCTCCAAACAGGTCGGGTTCTTCCTTCGTTGCCGGAGGATCGTTGACCAGCATCACCAGGATCTTGCCACGATAATCTTCCGCCGGGCCTTTGTAATCGTTCCACTTTTGCTCAGGAGCATCGATGCCGTAACCAACGAACACGAGATCGGCATTGACGTTCACCTGATCGGTTTGAGCACCGGTAAAAGCGACAAAGTCATCGGCGAACTTGAATGATTCGGCGCCGTTGGAGCCCTTCACACGCAACTCCGTTTTCGGGTCGGCTTTGACGCCGACGAGCGAAACGGGCTGCCAAAAACTTCCCTTTGGCGCAGCGCCTTTTAATCCCATTGCTTCGAATTGTTCGGCGACGTAAAGCGCCGCGAGCTCGCCGCCACGCGCGCCCGTGCCGCGACCCTCGACGCGATCGTCAGAAAGAAATTTGATGTGAGCACGCAAGGCGTTTTCACTGATCGCGCTTGGCAAAGATGTGCGCGGCGTGACTCGCTGTGACATCAACGCTGTAGCTAGCCCTATAATTACTAAGATCGCAGATATTGGTTTTCGCATGGTTCTTGTCTCATCCTGAGATTACGCGAAGTTAATGTTGTTTCTGATTCCGTCCTCACCTGCCTTGTCCAGGAGACGAAATAGAGCCACTCGTTCCTGAAGCCGCGACGGACGACGTATGAGAATTATCAGGCCAGCACGTGGGATCTCTTTAGCCGCCGTAAGAAAATCGTCTCGATTGCACGTTATCAGAACGTAATTGTTTTGAGCAGCGAAACGCAGGACGTCCTCGTCTTGCGTTTCAGGATTCATCAAGTTCCGCAGCTTGTGAATTTCCGTGGCCCGCTGCCGCAAGGCCGTACGCAGTATCATCAGGGACGTCGTGATCGAAAAGAAATCTCAAACCGTTTCGCGGCTCATCTGCCGAGCGACTAAGACATCAATCTCTCCGCGATGATCCTCGTAATAGGCGAGGCACTCGTAAACCTGTGCGCGGGTCAAGTTCGGAAAACTCTGGGTAACTACACTATCGACGGTCTCACCATTTTGTAGTAGGCCAATCACATCATGAACGCCAATCCGAGTGCCGGCGATAATCGCGTGACCACCGCGCACTCCGTCAGCTTGTGCGATGTAGGCATATTGGGTCGCCACGGCAGGACCATAATCGTCGCGGTTTGTTTTCATCTCTTCCATATGCCGTTTAGTTTAGCGCGATTTCCGTGCGCGCGTCAGGCGCTGGCACGCGATCTAATCACCTCCCCACTATCAGCGACATCGCCTCCGCGCGCGTGCGCGGGTCTTTGCGAAAACCGCCGAGCACTGCCGAAGTCACCGTGGTCGCACCCGGCTTCTTCACGCCACGCAAAGTCATGCACGCGTGCTCAGCTTCGATCACCACCATCACGCCGAGCGGCTGCAGCTGCTCAAACAGAGTGTTCGCAATCTCTGAAGTCAGACGCTCTTGCAATTGCAGTCGTCGCGCGAACGTCTCTGCCAGTCGCGCCAATTTCGACACCCCGAGGATCTTTCCATTCTTCGGAATGTAAGCGATGTGACACTTGCCGACGAACGGCGCCAGGTGATGCTCGCACAGCGAGGCAATCGAGATGTCTTTCACGATCACCATTTCGTCGTGTTTGTTCCCGGACAGCGGCACGATGTGTTCTGCCGCGTTCTCATGCATGCCCGCGGTCAACTCCGCATACATTTCCGCCACCCGCTTTGGCGTATCGAGCAGGCCTTCACGATTTGGATCTTCGCCGATGCCTTCGAGGATGAGCCGGACGCCGCTCGCAATTCGATCCAGATCAACCGGAGAGGCTTGCTGACCCTTCTGCTTTTTCCTTTTGATGTCGGTGACTTTTGTACTCATCTATATAAATCGAGTGTTTGACCCGGTCGCTATCGCTCCCGGTTCTGTAACAAGTACGCCTGCCGTGCTGCTTCCTGAACTTCGCGAAGTGGCACTTTTGCCGCCGCCGCGGCAGCGCGACACTGATCGAACTCAGGCATCGCGTTCACATTACCGTTGTTTCCCCGGGCAACTTTAACATCGATCGCGCCGAATTGCGTCTCGACTCTAATCGTCTCGCGGAGGAGCGCGCGCCGCCGAACCTCAAAGGTTCGCGCACCGATCGTAGTCGTCTCTGCAAACAACATTTCGAGAAATTTTTCCCGATCCCGCGGCTGGCAGAGAATTGAAATCAAGCTGCCCGGCCGATTTTTCTTCATCTGGGTCTGCGTCAGATAGCAATCGAGAGCCCCCAGCTCGAACGCGCGATCCATCACATAGCCAAAAAGCTGTGGCGACATGTCGTCGATGTTCGTTTCGATCATCATCAGAGTTTCGTCGGCATTCGCAACTGTTTCGGTCTCAGCCACGAGCAAGCGCAGCGCGTTCGGAAATCCCTCTGGATTGCGCGTCCCGGCGCCGTAGCCCGTCACTTCGATCTTCATCGAGGGGATATTTTCAAATCGGTCGCAGACGGCGGTGATGATGGCGGCGCCGGTCGGCGTAACGAATTCGCCTTCGACATCGCCCGCGTAAATCGGCCGATCTCTTAGCAATTCAGCAACCGCCGGTGGCGGAATTGGAAAACGCCCGTGGGCCATCTGGGCCATGCCGTAGCCCACGCGCAGCGGAGATGAAATAAATTGTTCAATGCTCAGCAGATCAAAACCGATCGCCGCACCGCACACGTCGATGATCGCATCTAGAGCTCCGACCTCATGAAAGTGAATCTTCTCAACGGGCTCGTTGTGGACCCGCGCTTCGGCTTCGGCGAGGCGCGAAAAGATCAGCGCCGCTCGCTCTTTTACACTTTGCTTGAGCTGCGACTGATAAATGATCTTAAGAATATCGCTCAGATGGCGGTGCACATGTTCATGCGGCGTCTGCACCCGGGCGTACGTTGAGCTAATGCCGGACCGATCGACAGTCTCAAAATCAATCTTCCACCCGGCAACGCCGAGCAGTTGCAACTGATCGATCAAAGCGCGGCGCTCGACGCCGGCTGCTACCAGAGCGCCGAGGATCATGTCGCCACTCGCACCGGCAAAACAATCAAAGTAGAGAGTCCTCATATGAACTTCACATTCACCGAGCAGCGACTGGAGCGCAAGCGTCCCCGCTTGCATCTTAACTTAGCGCAGCAACCGGGACGGTTGCGCTCCAGTCAATTCCCAGTCCGCTCCCGGTACTGACCTCATTCTCAAAGCAGCGGCAAAATCTCTCCCGCTTTTCCGGTCAAGACTTCATCGCAAAAATCCGACAGCGGTGTGCGCTCAGGGTTCACTTCGACTAAGCAGGCTCCGTTGCCCTTCGCAATTTCCGGAATTGATGCTGCCGGGTAAACCACGGCTGAAGTCCCGACGACCAAACACAATTCACATCTCTGCGCCGCATCCGCGGCTCTTTCAAAAGCTCCCGGCGGCAGCATCTCGCCGAATAGAACCACGTCGGGCCGCAGGTTTCCGCCGCAATCAAAACATGAAGGCACTGCTTCATCGCAATTGAGCTCGCGCGAGTTGTATCGCGCGTCGCAATCGAAACAGCGCGCGCGCCAGACGTTGCCATGCAACTCGATCACGTCACGCGAACCGGCAGCTTGATGCAGCCCGTCAACGTTCTGCGTCACCACCGACAAATCGGAAAAACGACACGGCCAGTTTGCGATCGTCGTGTGCGCCGCATTCGGTGTCAATTGCGCCAACAGATTGCGGCGATAGTTGAACCATTCCCAAACCGCCGGCAGATCACGTTCCAACATTTGCGCTGACGAAATCACTTCAAAGGGCATCCCCTTCCAAACTGCCGACTGACCCCCACCCCGAAAGGTGGGCACGCCGGACTCTGCCGAAACGCCCGCGCCGGTCAGGACCAGCACACTATTCGCAGTGTGAAACAAGTCGCGCAGCGTTTTCGAAATCATGGCTGGCTCGACAACCGGCATCGTCAAAACTCGGATGGTAACAAAGCAGGTGAACGACTCGCAATTTCGCGATTCGCGATCGATTCAATACAATAGCGGATTCTGTTCCCTCTCCCTTTGGGAGAGGGTTAGGGTGAGGGTTTACGGTTGCGCGCTATTCCCTCACCCCAGCCCTCTCCC
>DNNE01000158.1:19615-20103 GCA_003487805.1 Blastocatellia bacterium
CTCTCCCAGAGGGAGAGGGAGTTTTCCAAAACCTAATGAACTTAATCCAACTTCAAAACGACCTGAAGGACACACTTCGCCGGGCTGCGCACGAATTGTTCGACGTTGAACTCGAACAGATCGCGATGGAAGTTCCGCCGCGTACCGAGCTTGGCGATCTGGCATTTCCAATCGCTTTCGAACTAGCCAAACAGATCAAGCAAAAGACTGGTGAGAAGCGCGCGCCGCGAACGATCGCCGAAGCTCTCAAAGCAAAGTTAGACGCAATCAATTCAGGCAATCGTGTCGAAGTCGCAGGCGCGGGTTATCTAAATGTCTTTTTCGATCGCCCAGGTCTTTTATCTGCTCTCACCGCTATTTCAACTGGAACGGCCGAATCAATCGAAGCTCGCAAGTTGATGGTTGAGCATACGAGCGTGAATCCGAACAAGGCTGCGCACATCGGACACGTGCGCAACTCGGTAATTGGCGATACGTTCGTGCGAATC
>DNNE01000158.1:20372-61124 GCA_003487805.1 Blastocatellia bacterium
AGGATGCCGGTCGGCGTCCCGACCAGCGTCGCGATGGCCGTCATCGCCAGGCTGCCGGCAATCGCGTTGAGGTCCAGAACTACATCGACAACACCGGCGTTCAGGTGGCTGACGTGGTTGTCGGCTTCATGCACATTGAGAAAATGGATCTGGACGCAATTAAGAGGGTTGATCGCTCGCTGACGGCAGATCGGCCTTTCGATTATTACTGCTGGGACCTGTACACCCGCGTGGGTTTGTTTTATCGCGACGGCAAGGCTGATGGCGAACAGAATCCCGAGAAACTGAAACTTCGCGCCGAGATCATTCACGCGATTGAATCAGGAAATAATACGATCGCCGAGCTCGCCGATTACGTGGCCACTCGAAACGTCGAACAAATTCTCTACACGATGGAGAGACTCGGCATTCGCTATGACTTGCTGGCGCGCGAATCAGAGATCCTGCACCTGCATTTTTGGGAACGAGCCTTTCAACTGATGAAAGACCGTGGCGTGATTCATTTTGTGAGTGAGGGCCGCAACCGTGGGTGTTGGGTAATGCCGTTCGAATCGCACACCGGAACTGACGAGCACGAGTCCGACAAGATCATCGTGCGCTCGAATGGGACCGTGACTTACACTGGCAAAGACATCGCTTATCAACTTTGGAAACTGGGCCAACTGGGCCTCGATTTCAATTACAAACCGTTTCGATCGTATCCGGACGGGCACGCGACGTGGGTAACCACGACTGAGCCGAACGCCGGGACCCAGCCCGAAGTGCCTCGACCGAATTTCGGCGGCGGCGCCATCGTCTACAACGTGATCGATTCCCGGCAATCTTATCCGCAGGAGATCGTCAAGAAAGGCGTGGCCGCGATCGTTCCCGAATTTGGCGAAGGGGCGAGCGTGCATCTTTCTTACGAGATGGTGGCGCTTTCGCCTTCCGCCTGCGAAGAGTTGGGCCTCGAACTGTCCGACGAAGATCGTAAACGACCGTACGTCGAGATGAGCGGACGCAAAGGCCTGGGCGTGAAAGCCGACGATCTAATCAGCCGTTTGGAAGCGGACGCGCTCTCAGAAGTGAAGACGCGCCACCCCGATCTTTCCGAACCGGAGCAACGTGACACAGCTCATTCGATCGCGGTCGGTGCATTGAGATATTTTCTTTTGAAGTTCACCCGCAACTCAGTCATCGCGTTCGATTTCAAAGAGGCTTTGTCTTTTGAAGGAGAGACTGGTCCGTACTGCCAGTATGCCGCGGTGCGAGCGAATTCGATCTTCAGGAAACTTGAGGTCAGTACCGGGAGCGATAGCGGCCGGGTCAATTCGAACGAGGCGGTCGCAACAATCTTTGAGGGCGAGTCTGGCAACGAGATTTGGTCGCTACTAATGTTAGCGGCGCGGCTCGATGACGCGAACGCGCAGGCTGCGGCCAGCGCCGAGCCTGCGGTGCTTGCGAAATACACCTTCAATTTAGCGAAGGGCTTCAATCTCTTTTATCATCGCCACCGGATTATTGCTGAAGAAAATGAAGTGAAGCGCACGGTGCTGATTGCGGTCGCGGATTACACGAGAAGACAGTTGACGACAGCGCTGGCAACTTTGGGGATTTCGGTGCCGGAGAGAATGTAGCCAAGGGGCAGCCCTAATTATCAGTTTACTCTGCGTTCCTCTGCGAAGACCTCGGCTCTGTCTCTGCGGTTTCATTTCGCAAGCGCGAGGATTAACCGCAGAGGTAAGCACTGAGGATTCCGGAGAGGGCCACAGAGAAAATCGAACGAAGAGCCCGCCGCCAAACGCGCTCGATTTACGATTTCACGACTTACGATTTACTATATCCACAATGTTAATTGTCATGAAAGCCGACGCCACCGATGCGCAAGTTGCGCACGTGTGTGACGTCATTACCGAAGTTGGACTCAAACCACATCCGATGCCGGGCGCGACGCGCACCGCAATCGGCGTTACCGGCAACCAGGGTGCGGTCGATCCGACGCGCTTTGAAAACCTGCCGGGCGTGGCTGAAGCCATCCGCGTCAGCAAACCCTACAAACTGATCACGCTTGATCTTCGTCCGGACAAGACTGTGGTACGCGTCGGTGACGCGACCATTGGCGGAGATGAGTTGGCGATTATCGCCGGGCCGTGCGCGATCGAAAGTCGCGCGCAGGCGTTCGCCGTCGCCGAAGCTGTGCGCCGCAGTGGCGCAAGGTTCTTTCGCGGCGGGGCTTTCAAGCCGCGCACTTCGCCGTACGCATTCCAGGGTTTGGGCGAAGAAGGTTTGAGGATTCTCGCTGAGGTTCGCGAAACTTATGGCCTGAAGATCGTCACCGAGGCCCTTGATGAAGCGAGTGTCGATCTCGTCGAGAAATATGGCGACATGATCCAGATCGGCGCGCGTAACATGCAAAACTTTTCTCTGCTGCGCCGCGTGGGCCGGTCAAGTTTGCCGGTGCTGCTGAAACGAGGGCTGTCGGCAACGCTCGACGAGTGGTTACTCGCCGCCGAATACATAATGTCCGAAGGCAACTATAACGTGGTGCTTTGCGAGCGCGGTGTTCGCACCTTCGCGCAGCACACGCGCAACACACTCGATCTGGCATCGATCCCTGCCGTTCGGCGCATCTCGCACTTGCCGGTCGTCGTCGATCCATCGCACGGCACGGGGAAAAACTACATGGTGATCCCATTGGCGTGTGCGGGAGTTGCAGTCGGCGCAGATGGCTTAATCGTTGAAGTACACGATCAACCTGAAAAGGCTTTATCCGATGGCGCGCAGGCTCTGACTCTCGATCAATACCAGCAGCTAATCGAAGAGGTGCGTCCGATTCATGAAGTAGTTGCGCCCCAGGCTGCGGCGGTAGGCTAAATCATTCCTGGAAAACTCCCTGCAAGATCAGCGCGAGGTTCTTGGTAAACATCGACCGCGGCATGACTTGATTGAAGCCGGCGGTTTGAGCTTGTTGCTGCAACTCAGTCTGGACGTGTGAGAAGAAGCCAACCAGCGGAATGTCTCGGAGTCGCTCGTCCGCTTTCAATTGCCTGGCTAATTCGATCGGATCGATTTTCTGCGAATGAAGATCGACGATGATTACGGCCGGCTGATTCTGTAACGCGCTTTCAATCAAGCCTTCGATTTTTCGCGCAAAGCTGACTGGTATGCCGGCCTGCTCAGCGGTGCCGCGAATCTTCGAGGCAAAAAAAAGATCGTCAACGGCTGCGATTACGTTTTTGGACATATTGAGTCTTCTGTCATAAGCCTGACCGACAGGGAGGTCAATGTTACGGAACCGCTTGCGCCAGCAAGCGGGTTGAACAACTAGAAACAAGATTTCTGGACTGCAGTATACCACTCGCTACCGCGAGCGGTTCTGNNTCGTTAGTCATGACCGCACCCCGGAGGGGTGCCAGACGTCACAACAAGTACTTCTCATCAAACTCGATGCCGGCCGAGTCGAGCAACTCTTTCAGTTCATCAACAAAGGAATGTTTGCGATGATGTGCATCCTGTGTGGCAATGTAACGCCGCACTGAGTCGGTCGCCGGGGGGCTCACCGTGAACGCTGCATAACCCTCCTGCCACGTGAATCTGCGATCAAAATTGTCTTTAGCCCACGCCGACGACTCCTTCTTCAAGTCGCGAAGTACATCCGCAAGGCGATGCACTGGCCTGAGACTAGCCAGGATATGGACATGATCCTCAACTCCGCCGACAATCTCGGGCACGCTGTTCATGCCTTTGATGATCCCTCCGAGGTAAGAATGAAGCCGTGGTTGCCATTCGGGCTTGATGAAGGGTCGTCGTTCTTTGGTCGAGAAGACGAGGTGATAGTGCAGGCTGAAGAAGGTTGAGCCCATGTCTGAAGTCTAGATCACAGGTCAACGTAAAAGATCTTTACCTCGAAAGTTCTGGCACCCCTCCGGGGTGCGACCCAACTAATACCGCATTTCCGGTGGTCTCCGCGGACTCCGACCACCGGCTACTTTCTTTGCAACCCTTCGGGTTGCTGAGGTGAGGCAACTATATAGAAACCGCTGTAAGGCTTACGGCCCTCCCTTACGGTCGGGCTTCTGATACCATCAACTCTCTGATGAGCGACCCTGGAAACCAGTCAAACAATCGGATCGAAATTGGAAACGAAGTTGAGCTTAAGCAAACGACACCGGACTGCTCACGACTCATCCTGGCTTCCTACAATATTCGCTACGCAGTTGGTTCGCATCTGATCTCGTCAGGCCTGCTGCGAAAGATCGGTTATAACTTCCCGGTCAATCGCCCCGCAGCAGTAGCTCGAAACATTCGCACGGCCGCTGAAGTTCTCTCAAATAATTCTTTGCTGCCGCCGCCGGACATTCTAGCACTGCAGGAAGCCGACAAAGGGACTGCGCGCGCGGGCGGCCATCATGTCGCTGCGAAGCTCGCCGAGGCGCTCGGCCTGCCTTATGTGCATGTCGGCGCCGGCCTGCCGCGCGGCATAAAGCCAAAGCAGCGCGAGTGGTGGCTGAACTTTGAAGAACAGATCGCTGTTGACGAAGAGAGTGACACCGGCGTCGCGCTGCTGGGCCGCATACCTCTTCGAGAGATTACCCGCATCGATCTGCCGTGGCACGATTGTGCGTGGCGACCGCGTCTCGCAATGGCGGCGACGATTGAGATGACCGGGTCGCGGGTGCGGCTATTTAACGTTCACATTGATCCGCATGGACCGCTGGATAATCAGCATCAGCAAACTGAAGCTGTGTTGGAGCAGGCGCGGAAACACAATGGCCCAACTGTAATTCTCGGCGACTTCAACACGCTCTCGAAACAGAAAGCGATTGAAATTCGAAAGCTGATGGAGTCGCACGATTTCTCAACACCGTTTCCGACAAGCATTGCGACCTGGCGCGGAGCAGCTCTGCGTTTTCACGCCGATTGGATCTTTGTGCGCGGCGTCCGAGTCAATCGCTGGGGCGTGGCAAAGCCTTTGAATGTTTCCGATCACTGGCCAATCTGGGCAGAGATCTCATTGCCGATTGCCAATTGACGATTGCCGATTTGAGCGCGCAAGGTTACCCGCAACAGCCCCACCGTGAGAGACGCGGCGGCGTTAATAATGGATAATTGGCAATTGGCAATCGGAAATTGGCAATGACGAAGATTACCAGCCGCGATAATTCCCTGCTCCAACGCGCGCGCGCTGTGCGTGACGGCAAGGTCGAGAAGTCGATCTTCGTCGAAGGATTACGCTTGTGCGAAGAGGCGCTGCGTTCCGGTCTTGAGATTGAAGCGGTGATCTACTCAGAACAAATCGCTAAGAAGGATCGCGCGGCAGAGTTGATTCGCGATTTGGAACGGGCAGCTAACAAATCCGGCACAGTTGACGAGAAGCTACTCGCGTCGATCTCCTACACCAGGACTCCGCAGGGGATTATCCTACTCGCCTCTCGCCCCTCAACCACTGAGAAAGAATTCAAACGGCGGCAGCCCGCGAAGCCTTTGCTCATAATCCTTCACGGCATCAACAATCCGGTGAACGTGGGAGCGATTGTGCGCACGGCGGAAGCAGCCGGCGCAACGGGTGTAATCACGACTGCGGGAACTGCCGATCCGTTCTCGCCAAAGTCTCTGCGGGGCGCGATGGGGGCGGCGTTTCGTTTGCCTTTCTGGATCGGCGGCGATTATTCCCAGGTGATCGATTGGTGTCGCAAACAAAGAATTCAGACCGTGTGCGCGGACACTGACGGCGCCGAGAACTATACCGAAACTGATTGGCAGCGGCCGACCGCACTAATCATGGGTTCCGAATCCCACGGCCTATCAACTGATGAGATCTCGGCCGCGGACCATGTCGTCAGCATTCCGATGAAAGGATCAACGGAAAGCTTGAATGTCGCTGTAGCCGCGGGAATTCTTTTGTATGAAGCGAGCCGGCAAAGGTGAAGACCCTGAGTGGTGCTGCTTTCAGTTTTTCTCTGCGTAGTCTCGGCGACCTCTGCGACTCTGCGGTGAGATTAGCTTGAAAAAACACTCACCCCGGAGACGCAGAGAACGCGGAGGAGGCGCAGAGAATCTCAAATCAGGGCGCTATCAAAGCCCGATATCGTTACGAAAATCGCCCCATTTCGGCTAGAATAATCACCGAGTCGCCAATCATGATTCAGCAGGAGACCTGAACTTGAGCCGAAACGTACTCGTATTCTGATCCATGGCTGACGAGCAGAACCAACCCCCCAAGCGAAGACGCGACACGATCTTGCCGGAGCGTCTAATGCGCCGCGTGCTGGAAGGCGTCGGCGATGTCGTAGATCGCAAGCTCGGCCGAACTGTCGAGTCGGCTAGCGGCCTGACCACCGATCAAATAATTCTGCGGATGAACCATATGATCGACTCGCGCGTGCGAGAAGAAAAAGGACGCGGGCGAATTGCGCCGCACCATCTCAAACTGAAGATGGAATGGGGCACGCACTCGGAAACACCTCCGGAAGTTACCAAGCGCCTGGAAACAGAAATCCTCGCCGCCGCCATCGATCACATCAACGACAATCGATATCGCACGATGGCCCACGTTGCGATCGAAACGGAAGTCGATATCTTTACCAAGGGCATCTCAGTCGATCCCACGTTCGGCGAATTCGAAGCCGAGCTGCAGCGGCAGGATCTGGAACGCAAGGTGGGCAAACCTGTAAAAAGCCCGCAGGCTGAGAAGACCGAAGTGCCGATGATTGCGAGAATAACTCTGCCCGAAGGTTCGAGAGAGAAGGAGCTAATCTTTGTGGCCGGCGGTCGCCGCCTGAATGTTGGACGCGGCACGGACAACAATCTCCAGCTGAATCACGCGAGCGTCTCAAAGGTTCACGCCGCGCTCAAAATGGACAGTCAACACAACCTGCTGGTTGCGGACACTGGTTCAACGAATGGCACGCACATCAACGGCGTGCGTATTCCCTACGGTGAGGCTCGCCCAATTCAGGAAGGCGACGTCATTGCCTTTGGTGACGTCGAAGTTCGCCTTCGCAAGGCCAATCCATGACATCGCTCGCACTGTTTCTTTTTCAAACTCCAACGCCACTTCAACCCGCGAGCACGCCTGAGAAGCTGCCCGCGTGGCTCACGCTGATCTATCTGTCCGGAATCGGGCTGGTCGGCTTGCTATTAATTACCTCTCTGGTGCGGGCCTGGTTCCGGCGCGCCCCGGCCGCGGCCACGGCTCCCGCAAGTCTGCCCAAAGACATTCGAAAGCGCCTGGGCTCCACGACTACCAACCGAGGCTTGCGAGCATGGCGTTGGGTATTCGCGCTCGCGGCGATCTTTGTTTTCGGCTTTCACGTTTATTGGGCGCGGTATGCCGCTGACCGCAATCCGAAGTTTCAGGAACTGAGTTACAAAGATTTGCGCAACCGCCGGCTCTCTGAATCGACACTGCGCGGCTGGATTTATGATCGCAAAGGCCGGCCGCTCGCTTTCTACAAAAAGAACAGCAGCGGCGACATCGATCGCGAGTATCCGATGGATACGGCACTGGCCCACATGTTCGGCACGGATCGCGGAGAGCCCGGCCTCGAGCGCGCTTTGTTCGGCGCTGAGAGCGGCGCGGTCCCCGAAGTCTGGCAAATCATCAAGGGTCAAACCGTCGAACAGAAACTGAACAAGGATTACGCGCTCACCATCGATCAGGATCTTCAGCAAGCCGTCGTCGATCAATTGAAAGGAAATCACGGCGCGGTCGTCATCTTCAATCCGCAAACAGGCGAAGTGCTGGCGATGTACAGCAACCCGTCGTACAGCCTTAAACAGGTTCAGGACGATCAGACGGCGTGGATGAAGCTCGACAACGACCGGAAAGAACGTCCGCTACTCAATCGCGCGCTCAACGAATATTACGTCCCGGGTTCGACGTTCAAGACGTTGATGATGTACACCGCGTTTCGCAACGGGATGCAGGATACCAAGTTTTCGACAAGCGGCGGATTCTCTCCGCCTGGCTGCGGGCGAACGATCACCGACGATAACGGCGGCTGCGAAGCGTGCGGCAATATCGGCATCGACTCGGCCTATCAACATTCGAGCAACATCTATTTCTCTTATCTCGGAACTCAGTTGGGTGGCGTGAAGATTCGCGACACTGCCAGGCTGGTCGGTCTGGGCGCATACGATAGCATCAGCGGCGAAGGCCAGGGGCGGCGCGAACCGGAAATTTGGAACGCCAGCAGCAAGGCGATTCAAAACGCGATTGCCCCGACTGAGTCGTGGCTGAAAGCCGGCCCGCATTCAACCCGATGTGAGTTGATGTACGAAGGTTATGGACAGGGCTACGCGTCACAAATGACGCCGTTTCAAATGGCCATGATGATTTCGGTGGCGGCGAATCTCGATGGCCGCTTGATGAAACCGAAGATCGAAATGGATCGGCCGCCGGAGATGTTCAGTCAGGTCCTGACGCGCGATCAAGCCGAACAGATTCGCCACATCATGAATCTGGTTACTGAAGGCGGCACCGGAACCGGAGCGATGGCTCCGGTCAAAGCCGCTGGAATTCGCAGTGGCGGCAAGACCGGGACCGCGCAGAAAGCCGTCCCCATCATCGATCCGAAAACGGGTGAGCCGATGAAGAGGATCGTGATCGAAAAAGACCCTAAAGGAAAAATCATCGGACAACATGAAGAGACCGTTTTCGCCGACAAGCTGCGCAGCGATGCCTGGTATCTGAGTTTTGCGCCGCTCGACAAACCTGTACTTGCGATGGCGGTGCTGCTTGAAGGCCCCGGCCCCGGAATCAGTTTTTACGGCGGCAAGAATGCGGCGCCGATCGCGGCACAACTGATTTTGAAGGCAAAGGCGCTTGGTTATTTTGGTGGACCGGCAACGCCGGGCAATCAGCCAGGAACTCCGAAGCCTACGCCAACGCCGAGACGAAATAGATGAGCACGTGGCTTTATCTAATCAGTAAAGGTTGGTACAGAACCGGTTGCGATAGCGACCGGGTAATATCCCCGAGTCTCACCCGCTTGCTACCGCAAGCGGTTCTGTACCGGAGCGCGCACTTGTGCGCGCTCTCGGCACAAGTGCCCGGTCTAAACAATTGAGGGCTTTTAACTTTGCGCAACCGTTTCTCATCGCATCTGCTGATTCTTTTCGCGCTCGTCGCGATTGAGATCACCGGCTACTACGCGATTCACCGCGCGGCGATGATTCGCGGCTATGAAACCTCTGTGATTGGCGCAGCGCGCGATCTGCTCATGTACCTCCCGATCATCGTAATGGCGCTGTGGGTTTCCGCCTTCAAAAAGTTCAAAGGGAACTGGGTTCTCTTCACCACCGCGATTTTGCTTTTCTCAATCGGGTTGCTGGTTCAATACCGCCTGTACAGCGATCCGGAATACAACGCCAGGAACAAATCCGCCGCGCGCCAGGAAAAAACCGACACGCTGCGCATGCGTTACATCAATGAGAATTACGACGCGACCAAGCGCCAGATGATGGGATTACCACCGACGCCTCCGCCGGTTGATCAGGAAGCGCCAGTCAAAGAATCCAGTTACACCTTAGCTAACGCGTTAACGTCCAGCTACACGTGGATTCCAGTCTTCTCGTTGATTGCTTTTGCACTGGCGTTTGCGTTTTGCGCGAACGATAGTTTCCTGTCATGGATTCAACGCAACAGTTTCATTGTTGTCTTGTTGACGCTGATTCCTCTGGGAGTCGCGATCGTTAGTTCGAGCGCCGGCAAAGCAGTCGGCAACACTACTCCATGGGAGCCGGCCAAGGTTCCCTTCCTCCTCGGCTTCGCCGGAATTTTGACAGCACGCTACAAAGACCTGGCGCGCACTTACTGGGGCATCCCGCGCGCGCGCGACATCGTACCGCTCGTAGTAATGGCCGCGATTCCTTTCATTCCGTTCTTTGCGCTCAAGGACTTTGGCCAGATGTTGATTTTCAGCGGCGCGTACGCGACGTTGTATCTCGTCGCCGTGCGACGCTGGCCGCAACTTCTGGTCTTTGTCGGATCAGTCTTTCTGGTAATTTCGATTCTGGTGATCGGCGCCCTGCCGCGCGATGTCCAGGAGAAGTTTCCGCTGATTCCCACACTCGCTCGTCCGGTTCAGCATGCGCTGCCGTCGCGCATTCAACAGCGATTTCATCTCTGGCTGGACGGTTTCGATCCGCCATCGCCGGAAGAATCGTGGTGGAAGAAGGACTATGACGAAGCGCTGGCGAAAGATCCGCGCCTGAAAGAACTTGCCGGACAAAGCGAGGCGATGAAAAAGAGCGTCAACACCGACGTCTGGTTCGACAAACTTGCTTTCCAACCGGCGCAGGCGATCTTTGGTATAGCCTCGGGAAAAACTACAGGGCGCGGTTTAGGCTTGGGTTTTCCTGAAGTTATCCCGATCGCTGATTCGGACTATGTCTATGCGGCAATCGCCGAAGAGATGGGTTTGCTGGGCGGCGCTCTGGTCGTCATCGCGGTCATCATTTTCGTGATCGCCGGGATTCGCACTTCGATTGAAGCGCGTGATATGTTTACCAAGTTGTGCGCTGCCGGTCTCACCGCCTTCATGGGCATTCAGGCGTTAGTGAACATCGGCGGAATCACGCGCGCATTGCCAATGACCGGAATAACTTTGCCGTTTGTTAGTCACGGCGGCTTTAGCTTGATCACCAGTTTCGCGATGCTGGGTATGCTCATGGCTTTCTCACACCGAAACGCCCAGGATGCGCGGGTTGTTACCAAAATCGCGCGACAACCTGAAAGCTCTATCGCATTGGAGGCAGTCGAATGAGCACACCGTCACCCTCAAACAAAATCGAAGTTGGATCGGTTTCGGATAGAGGCCTGAGCGAGAAGCGCCCGCTCAACGAAGACTCTTACCTCGCGGATGTTGAGCGCGGCATCTTCGTCGTCGCGGATGGAGTCGGCGGCGCCGAAGCCGGCGAAGTTGCTTCACAAACCGCGGTCGATGTCCTGGACGATGCCTTTCGCCATAAGGTCAATGACGGCGAAGACGTCGAAGATTTGATGGAGCTGGCGATTCAGCGCGCGAACAGCTCGATCCATCAAATGGCCGCGGACAATCCGCGCTTCGCGATGATGGCAACTACGGTCGTCGCGCTGCATATCGAAGGCAATCGCGCGACGATTGGGCACGTTGGCGATTCACGTCTTTATCGCGTGACCCCGGATGGAAATCTGCATCGCGAAACCGAAGACCACTCGATCGTCGAAGAAGAAGTGCGCGCGGGGCGCATGACGCCTGAGCAGGCTGCGAACCATCCGAGCAAGAACGTGATTAGCCGCGCGCTGGGCGCAGAAAACACCGTCGAAGCGGACATGAAAACCATCGACGTCCAGGACGGCAGTGCTTTTCTACTGTGCACCGACGGCATCACGCGTCACCTCCCTGACAACGAGCTGCGCGAGCTCATGACGGGCGACGGTACGCCGGTACAGCTTTGTGAGGAAATGAAACGCCGCTGTTATCAACGCGGCGCGGAAGATAATCTGACCGCGGTGATCGTGCAAGTCGGAACGCCGAAATTTGAGCGGCACGCGATCGATGACGAGCCGACCGTTTCGTTCGAAACCCAACCGACTGAAGTTCCGCCGCCACCTCCGGCAGTTGCCGCGGCGGACAACGCAACCCTCTTAACACCGCCGTCGCGTATTGCGTTTCCGGCGCCAGCGCCGGTCGAACAAACTGCGGCAGCATCAGCTGGGGTGGCGACGAAATCGGGGGGTGGGCGTGGCGTATTGCGCTTCTTCCTCTTTCTTCTGTTCATCGGAGCTGTCGGCGCTGCGTTTTACGGCGGCATGATCTATCAGCGTCAGCAACACTTCACGATGACGAGCACCAACGCGCAGCCAAGCCCCTCGCCCCAGTCGACGCTCGCATCGAAGCGCTCCGCGGTAGATGCCGATCCGAAGAAATGGCTGGCTGACAACGTGCCGGCGCAGCTGACGAAAGAATCAATCCCGAAGCCGACTGATTCCAAAGACCCTGAATTTCTCTATTTGTACGGCCGGGCTTTGATGCTTACCGGAGATCATCGCGGCGCCAGCGATGCGTTCGAACTTGCCGTCAACAATTTTCGTTCTGATAGTAAGAACACATTGACGCTGGACGCTGAAACCAAGCTCGCGAATGCCGCGGCCACTTTGAAATTGAACAAGGCATCAGCAAATTCCCTGTCGCAACAAACTTCAATGGCTGAAGATAAAGCGATTCGCATTCTCGACGAGACGCTCGGCCTCAAGAGCGAAGCCCCTCCTAAATAACATCACTCACCGTCGATGACTGAACTAAAGCTTCTTCAGTGCAGACTCGACAGTCGTTATGACATCGAAGACTGCCTGGGACGTGGCAGCTACGCCGAGATTTATCTGGCGCGCGATACGGCCGCGACGGACGAGCGATTTCGCAGCGTCGTCATCAAAGCGCTCAATGTCCTGCTTCAGGGTTATCAGGATCCGGAACTCGAAGCCACCCTCATTCAAAACTTTCAAAATGAAGCCGTAGCTCTCGATCGCGTGCGCCATCCGAATATAATAAGCCGCCTCGGCCACGGAACTGCGTTCGATCTCAGTGGCACTACTTTTCATTATCTGGTGCTGGAATACCTGAGCGGTGGGGATCTCGCAAAGCTTTGTCGCGAAGAGCCATTAACTCTCGAACGGGCCCTGAAGTATTTGCAGCAGATTTGCGCCGGCCTCGCGCACGCGCACGCGTGTGGCGTGATTCATCGTGACATCAAGCCACAAAACCTCCTACTTACTACAGATCGCGAGACGGTGAAGATTGCCGACTTTGGGGTCGCGCGCATCGAAGCATCCGATGGCGCTATTACGCGCGTCGGTACAAACATTTATGCAGCTCCGGAGCACCACCCGCTGGTGCAGACGGCACAACTCGACATCACGGGCTCGTTAAGCTCTTCATCACTAACGCCCGCGGCGGACATTTATTCCCTGGCAAAGACGGCCTACACGATGATTTGCGGGGCTTCGCCGCGCGCATTCGCGCATCAGCCAATCACGGAATTGCCGGCGTCAATGTCACCTCAACCGTGGGCCGGATCTTTGCTGCGCGTGTTGGAGCGCGCCACGCAGGCGCGACCCGCCGACCGATATCAAACCGTGCAGGACTTTTGGGACGATCTTAACGATGTGGCGATGCCGGTAACGCAGCCCCTGGCTGTTCGGCAAGCGCGCCAGTCCTTCAGTGCGGATCTCAAGGTCGACGATGCTTTGACCATAGCTGCTCCGCCGCGACCACGATTCGAAAGTTCGCGCGAACTAAAGCAGCAAGAGGCGGGAAACGGAGGACCGCGGCCGCGAATTGTCGTTCCGATTCGGGGATCTCAGCCCGGAGCATTCCTGCCGGAGTTTGCTGCGATCGAGTCGGGACGCGTGAAAGTTCCGATCGTGCAAAACGGTTTGCCCGGGCGATCCGCACCTTCAATTGTAGTTGCCAAACGGCGCCGCCGCGGTCGCGACTTCGCCGTTGGCTTAGCTCTTGTGTTATGTTTCGCTGGTTTGTTGATAGCAACTGGCGCGTACGTTCGTTCCTGGATCAAGCAGCACCGCGCGCAGCAAACAGCGACCACAACCACTGATGCAGGTCGGCAGGCCGTGACAACCACCGACGTAAATTTGCGCGCGGGGCCGAATGGCCTAACCGAGAAGGTAGGTTTGGCTGAGGCAGGATCGCGAGTGCAAGTGATAACGATCACCCCCAGCGGCAGCTGGTGCGAAATCCAGGTGCTACAACACGGGCGGCCGAAAGATCCATCGTCGGCCGATCGCGGCTGGGTAAATCGAACGTACTTAAAATTTGACTGATATACTCAACTTAGTTTAGAGCACGCACTTGTGCGTGCCGGCGGGCACAAGTGCCCGCTCTAAACAAAGCACCTTAGGAGTAGCAGTGGGCTTAATCGAATCAATTCGACGTTGGATCGACGGTGAAACCACCGACGACATACTTGAAGAGGCTGACGAGCATGCAAAGCCGCGCCGCGTCTGGGAAGAGTTTCTGGTAAAGATCGCGCGCGAAGTCGAAGCCTGCATGCAGCGCGAGATGTTCACGCCGCCCGGTGGTCCAACCTACATTCCGCGCGAATACATCGTCTATCTCAGCAACGACGACGACAAAGAATGGCAGGGCGACAAACGGCGCGGCCTGGAGCAGGGACTGTTTCATGTTTTGTCCGAACGCGCGCGCGAGCTGGCCGGATCGGTTCAGTTGCAAACCAAGTCGTTCGCGATCGAACTGCGGGTCGACGGCACGCTCAACAAAGGCGAGTTCCGCGTGCAACCGGTTTGGGATGAAACCGAAACGGGCCACACGATGGTCACCGCCCGTCCGGCAACTACCACGACCAGCGCGGGTCCCGCTGTTACCAACACTGAAGCAGCACCTGATCTCGACGATACCGGCGCGGGCAACACTGAAGGCGAAGTTACCATGGTGCGTCCGCGGGTCGTCGATCTCTATTCAGTCGAGCTGTGGCGCGAAGGTGTCAGGCAGACGGTGGTTAAGATCACGAAAGCTGAAATCACGATTGGTCGCGGTTCGCGAACTATCGCTGTCGATCTGCCGTTGAAAGGCGATCCGGAAATCAGTCGCGTGCACGCTACGCTGATGTTTGATGATCAGGGTCGTTATTGGCTAACGCCAAAAGGAAGAAACCCAACCTTGGTCTCCGGCCGAGAGATACCGCGCGATGAACGCACTGCAGTGCGGCCCGACGAGAAGATTGGGATTTGCAGCTATACGCTGAGGATTCAGCCTAAATAGTTCGCTCAATTACCCGCTGCGCTCGCCGCTCTCGTATCACCGCCGCCGTCGAACTCCGAAAGCATCTGGCTTAACATGGGACTCAAGCGCTCCATGTTGCTGTAATTTCGGTTGAGCAGATTCAGCAGGCGGCGTTCCTTACTTCCTTCAATCTCTTTCAAAAACGCGCGGCAGAACGCACACACCACTTCGGGATCGAATTGCGTGCCGGTATTGACGCGAAAGTCCGCGAGCACGTCTTCGAGCGGAAGCTTCTTGCGATAAGGACGATCGGTTGTCATTGCATCGAACGAATCTGCGAGGGTAACGATCTTCGCGCCTGGCGGAATCTGATCTCCCTTCAAACCGTCGGGATATCCGTTGCCGTCCATACGCTCGTGGTGATAGCGGGCCATCAAAGGAATGTCGGCGTAAGGATGGCTGATGGGCGACAGGATTTCGTAACCGGCGTAGGGGTGACGATTCATTTCTTTCTGCTCTTTCGCGTTGAAACGGCCGGGCGAGTTTAAGACGGAGAGGTCCACAATCAATTTGCCGATGTCGTGAAGATAACCGGCGATCGTAATGCCTTCAACCTCCTCATCCGGCCAGCCCATTTCGCGCGCGATGATCTCGCTGTATTTGCCGACGCGCACCGAATGGCCCTGGGTGTAGCGATCCTTGATGTCGATCGCGGCCGCGAACGCCCGCACCGTCTCTTTGTAGATTGCCCGCAGACCTTCATATAAACGCAGGTTCTCATCAGCCTTGTGCCCGATTTCGTCGAGCAAGCGATGGCTGCGAATGCCGACGCCGATGTGGCGCGACAAAGCAGACAACACTTCCAAATCTTCGTCGGTGAATTTTTCGCCGGTCGCTTTTTCGCCCAGCAGCACCAGACCAATCAATTCCTCACGAACGACGAGCGGCAAGACGAGATCGATTTCAACTGAAGCAAACGCGTCTTTGTGATCTTCCAGGAATCGCTGAGCTTCTTTGCCGGCATCAGCCAAAGAAATCGACGAGCCGAGACTCGACAACCGCTGCGCGTGATCAGTTGATAAAGCGAGCGGGCCACTGAGTGACTCGCCAAGTCCGCGGGTCGCCACAAACCGAACAGATCCCGGCTCTCGTTCGTATTCGGCAACCGCGCCGCGGCGAATCGCGAGTGAGCCGAGCAATAAATGAAACGACGTCCGCAGCATCTCATCAAAGTCGCCCGCGGCCGCGATCTCCTGGCCCAGATCAGCCAGGGCTGAGAACGTATGAAGTAATCGTTGAGTGTTTGTATCCATGAATCCTTGTGGAGTCGCAAGCCCGCGCAGGGCGGGCTCGTTACAGAACCGCTTGCGGTAGCAAGCGGGTTATTTAAGATTCTCGACTACCCGGTCGCTACCGCAACCGGTTCCGTAACTGGCCCTCCCTTACGGTTGGGCTTCTGAAATTAATGAAAGGGCTTCGTCTTCGCTGGACACCAGGCTAACGTGTCGGGTCAGACCCAGCATCTGAAATAATTCTGCCGTATGATTGTTGACGTCGGAAAAAATCAATCGCGCGGTACTTTTTTCGGCGGCATCGATTACGCCAACCAGAATCGAAACTCCAATGCTGTTGACGATTTCTGTGTCTCGAAAATTGATAATGAGCGTACGGTGGCCGGATTCAAGCTGGCGTTTGCACTCGCGCTCAATGCGTTCACCGCTCAGTTTGTTGAGATAGTCGCTGGCGTAAATAATAGCCGCGTCCCCAACACTCCGTGCCTGTACAGAACTTTCCCCAGTTGTGTCTGACATCTTCAGTAAGGCCCCCCTCTTACTGCCTGCACAAGTTGTTAACTTGTGTGCGGCCACAAGCTGCCAGCTTGCGCTACATTACCGATTGTACTTCGTCATCTTCAATTGCGTGCCGTCATCGACGCGTTCAAATTCCACTTCATCCATCAAGGTCTTTATCAATTTCAATCCCCAACCACGCCGGCTGCCATTACCCTGGTCAACAGCACTCTCGCCAGGTTGGCCGGCAACCTGCTCCGGAACTACGCCGCGGCTCGCAACAGTAACGACTAATTTATCATCTTCCACAACAAAGCGCTGGTAAATCTTGCGATCCGGGCTCAGGCTGTGCTCGGTTGCGTTGATGCACGCTTCGACGAGTGCGGTCTTAATCTGATTGATGGCCTCTGGTCGAAAGTTCAGGCGTCGCGCGATCTGCTCAAGCGTGTGCGCCGCGATCAATTCGCTGTCGTCGCCCATTGGAATCACCATTTCATATTCATCCGCGGCAGGCGCCGCAGTCGTACTCGCAGCAGATTGAATGCGCGATGTCAGGAATTTAATCTGGCGATGACTTGAGAACAATGCCTCGCGCTGATTTAGCAATTCACTTGCGCTCTCAGAGAAACCTTCGCGCGCCACCAGCCAAATCCTGGTTCGCACAAAGCCGTTCTCGCGCGCGAGAGCCGACAATCGATTGCACCATTCTTCAGCCAGTTCCCGGCTCGCCTCGAGTTTCGAATCGATCTCAGCGACCAGCCAAACAACTTCGTTTTCTTCAGTGTACTCAGCCGCTTCAAACCCGTGCGCGACCACACAGCGCTCACTGTCGCATGCAACCGTCGATGAATAAGCCGAACACGTCGCGGCGTAAACAATCTGCGGCAGGCGAGTCAGCTCAGATTCAGTGTCGAGGCCGCTTTCAATTACGTCCGCGTCTTCACCACGATAGGCGGCGGCAAATCGATCATTGTGAAACAGGCTGGACGGCACGCTTTGACAATCGAAGCGGACGACGAGTTCCTGCAAGCTCAGCGCCGCTTCGCGCCGGTATTTGCGGGCCATTGTTTGCGGCGCGCGCTTCAAGGTGTCCAGCAGAGTTGTGGCGACCACCCGGGCGCGAGGTTCCGCAGTCACTTCGATTGCATAATGTACGCGCAAGTAATCCAGCCACGCACTCGACTCAGCGTTCACCTCAATAAGGGCGCCGCTTGAATTAACTAATTCCCAGGTGTGCAGCGCATCGATGACGCGCTCGAACTCGGGCGCCGCCAGGCCCAGCCTTTTCTTCCAGGCCCATAAGGAAGACTTAGGCGTTTCACTCAAAGACGATTCATACAAGAGACGGAATAGCGTGCGCCGGGTTTGGGCGCCCGTTGCGATAAGGTCGACAATTCGATCGAAGTGTCGTTTGAGCCGTCCACCCATTAGATCATCAACATACAACCGCTGACAGGCGAGAAAGCTGGTGAGATTGGTTTGGGCTTCGCGCGCCGACTGAAGCAATTCCGCGATTAGCGCCGGGCTGTTGTTGAGCTGCTGCACAACCAGATCGCGCGTCGGCTCATTCATTTCGATTCCATACCGCCGGGCCAGGACGTCGACGACACGCCGGGCACTGTCGTCACTCAGTCTCTCGATGTGGATTATCGAGTTCGTGTCATTGACGCCATTATCAAGGCCATGGATCAACTCATTCATTTGGCGCCGCAAGCCGGCCACGGCCATCGGAATCTGTGCATTCCCAATCGCCGACACGAGCCTGTGCGCCAGCATCACATCGTCTTGAAATGGTCGCACCGCCAGGCAATCGATTAATGGGAAGACCCCGCGACCCTCGCCTTTAAAACGGTGCGGCAAACCAAAACAGAAGGTGATCAAGTTCTCGCTTGAAACTTGTTCACGCTGAAAAGCCTCAATCAAACTGTTGACCAGTTCGTAATCGCCCGGCAAAGCCAACTCAAGCAGGTCGTGAAAAGTCAGCGGAGCCTGGCACAGCGATGGATCGACGCGGCGATACGCGATGTACTGCTGCAAAAACGTTTGAAAGAAACGCCGGGCGACATCGATGTCCGTGGATTCACTGCGACGGAAGGCGAAGTGAAAAGGAAACGGATCGCCGCGGCGTGCGAACAGATGATCGTAGCTCTGCCGCAGCAGCTCAGATCCGCCGGCGTCCGGGGCCGCAGGCAAAGCCAGCATGCGCGCAGCAGTCAGCGGCGAAGCCTGTTGCACAATCTGGCGCAACTCGGCGTCGCGGCCGAAGAATTCATCGCGATTGACGCGAGCGAGAATGCGCGGCTGGACCATTATTGCTCTTGCGAATCGGCCGACGCGGGCCGGCCTGTGCCCTGAAGCGGATGATAAGCGTAGGCGCGATTCTTGCCGTGACCCTTGGCGTGATATAGCGCGCGATCAGCGGCGCGGACGATGGCTTCCGCGGAATTCAATGAAGGTGAAAGAACAGAGAGACCGATGCTCGCCGTCACCATTCCCAGAGGCTGCGAGGCCCCGTGCGGAAACTTCGTCGTCATGATTTTGCGCCTGATACGATCGGCAATGACACCTGCCTCTTCGAGCGTCGTTTGCGGCAACAGAATCGAGAATTCTTCGCCACCATAGCGCGACGCGACGTCGACTTTTCGCAAGGCGGCGTGCAGACACTGAGAAATAATCTCCAAGGCCCGATCACCCGCCTGATGTCCATTGAAATCGTTGTAAAGCTTGAAGTCGTCTATGTCGATCATCATGAAGCTGAGCGGATAGTCGTAGCGCTTCGATCGGCTCAACTCTTCAGCGAGGCGCGCTTCGAGATACCGGCGATTGTGTAAACCGGTCAACGGATCCGTGATCGACATTAGCTGAAACTGATTAGCCCGCTGCTGCCACTGCGCGCGTTCGAGTGCGAGCGCAATTTGCGGCGCCAGCAGATCGATTACACTCAAGTCGTGCAGGTCGTACGCGCCGCCACCAATCTTGTCCGCGAGATTCAACACGCCAAATCGCCGCTGACCGATAGCAATCGGATAGCTGATGAACGAACTCGTTTTGTAGAGCCGCTCCGGCAGACTTGACCGCCCCAGTTCGTCGACGGTCGCGACCAGTGGCCGGTTTTCGCGCAGCACCGCGCCGGCAATTCCCTGCCCTACGGCAATTGGCGCGACGTCTGCAACAGCCGTCGGGATTCCCCGTGAAGCTTTCATCGTCAGGAGATTTTCCGATTCGTCAAACAAGAGCAGCGAGCTGCGTTCGGCGCGCAACAGGTCCGCAGATCGGGCCACAATCGATTGATACGTCTGTGTAGGATCGCTCGCATCTATCTGTTCGGCGAATCTGCGAATTGAATCGGCGAGAGACCGGGACTCATCGACTTCCGGCGCTGCAAAGTCAATTGATTCAACTTTGTCGCCAGGTTCTGGTTGAGTTGATTCAATCTTCGCGGCCGGGTACTCGATTACGCGTTCCGTCGTCGTGGTCACAGAAGCCGTTTCCATGTTGCGCTGCAAAGGAACAGGTTTGAACTTGCTCGCCGCGACACTAACACGGAGAGCGGCATGATCAAGATCTGCTTCGTCAGCAAAGATCACATTGCGAAAGAGTTCATCTGAAGATAAATCCTGAAGATCGCCCGATCGAAATCGCTCGGCCGTTTCGCGATAGTCAACGCCACGCACGAACGCGCGTCCGCCAATAACTGCCAGCTTCCGGTCTGTTTCGATCTCAAGGGGCATGACAAAGCAATGCAGGCCCGCGTGACAACGGTAGTGAGTAATCGTGTTCGCGGCAGTCGCACGCGCGTGCGCCTCGCCGCAATATGGATCACAAAGCTTCACGTGCTCAGGAGAAGATTGTAGTGCTTCACAGATCGAATTGTTGTTCGCGACGGCCAGCGCTGGAGGTTGATGACCGTTCACCAACAGGAGAGAAATTCCTGACGCTTCCGCAATTTCGCGCTGAATCTCAGCCCAGCCGGCCGGGACTCCTTCCGGCGATTGCTGAGGGACTACCGCATCAGTCCTGGTTACACGCGCTTTCGAATTCGAACGCTTCATAGACTCGGGGGCAAACGGAAGCAATCAACTCGAGCGAGTATAGGTGCCCTCCCTACGTCGATCCAACCGTTGCGAGCGCGCAAACACGGCCGCAAAAGCCGGGCTTCCGAGCTCTCAGATATTCATCTCACCTTGTGCGTAAACGACTAATAGGCTGAGGTTTTCATGTCTAAGGCGCCCCGGATGCGGCCCTGAACCCCGGCGCTGCGCCTGGGGCGACACTTTCGATGGCCGGTTGTTCAGAGCTGATGCGAATACAGGCCGCAAAGTGATTTGGTTTGATCTCGACGAGTTGAGGCTCGACTTCCGCGCAAGCTGCTATCGCATAGGGACAGCGCGTGCGAAAGCGGCAGCCGCTGGGAGGGTTGATTGGCGAAGGCACGTCGCCCTGTAAGACGATCCGCTGGCGCGTGGATTCGACTTTTGGATCAGCCACGGGGACGGCAGAGATCAAGGCCTTCGTGTAAGGCATCAACGGATCCGCATAAACAGCACGCGCGTCCGCCAACTCGACAATCTTTCCGAGGTACATGACGGCCACTCGATCAGAAACATGTCGCACCGCCCGCAGATCGTGCGAGATGAATAAGTACGTAAGGTTCTTCTGCACTCGCAGACGATCAAGCAGGTTCATGATCTGCGCCTGAATCGAAACATCGAGCGCGGATATTGGTTCGTCACAAACGATGAACTCGGGATCGACAGCCAGGGCTCGCGCGATTCCGATTCGCTGACGTTGCCCTCCGGAAAATTCATGCGGATAACGCTTCATCAAACGCGGACTCAAGCCGACCATCTCCATCAATTCGCTAACTCGCCGTCGCTTGGCCGCTCCCGTCGCCAGATGAAATGTGTCGAGTGGCTCGCCGATAATCTGGCTGACGGTCATGCGCGGATTTAGCGATGCATAAGGGTCCTGAAAGATTACCTGCAGGCGCCGGCGATGGGCGCGCATTTCGCGCGCCCCGAGTTGCGCCAGGTCCTGATCGCGGAAAAGTATCTGCCCCTCGGTTGGTTCGATAAGTCGGAGGATGGCGCGACCCAGAGTTGTTTTCCCACAGCCAGACTCGCCCACCAGGCCCATCGTCTCGCCGGGTTGAATGTCGAGACTCACACCATCAACCGCCTTCACGATTGGATTTGAGCGGCCGAAAAACCGCGCGCCCCCGGCCGGAAAGTGGACCTTTAAGTCCTTGATCGAAATCAATGCTTTGCTGTTAGTCGTCATTACCCATTCGCGGTTTCAGCGTAAACCTCGGCAGCGAAATGACAGAGCGAATGATGATCGCGAGTCAGCTCTACGAACGGCGGAAATTCACGCGTGCAAATCTCTTCAGCGCGTTCACAACGCGGCGCAAACGGACAACCCGGGGGCAGACGCGCGAGATCAGGAGGCTGTCCCGGAATCTGATAAAGCTTTCCATGTTCAGCCATTGGGTCCGGGACCGAACGCAGCAATCCTCGCGTGTAGGGATTGCCGGGCTGCTGAAAGAGTTCAGCGGTTGGCGCTTGCTCGAAAATCTTCCCGGCGTACATCACGATAACGTGGTCGGTCATCCCCGCGACGACCCCGAGGTCATGTGTAATCAGAACTACGCTGGCGCCGGTTTCCGCTTTCAGATGCTTTATCAGCTCAAGGATTTGCGCCTGAATCGTGACATCCAAAGCAGTAGTTGGCTCATCCGCAATCAATAGTTCCGGCTGACATGATAAGGCCATGGCGATCATGACGCGTTGACGCATGCCGCCTGAGAATTCGTGTGGGTAGCTGTCAATGCGATCTGCGGCGTCAGGGATGCCGACCTGCTCCAGCATTTTGATCGCGTGCGCGCGCGCCTGCTCTTTGGTGTGACCCAGATGCAGTTGCGTCACCTCCATCAATTGCCTGGACACGCGCATGAACGGATTGAGCGAAGTCATCGGGTCCTGAAAGATCATTGCCAGGCGCTTGCCGCGCAGCTCGCGAATCTCGCGCGCCGAGAGTTTCAAGATGTCGCGTCCGTGAAACAGGACTGAACCTGAGACGATCTTTCCTGGTGGATTGGGAATCAACCTCATCAGCGAAAGATTAGCGACGGATTTTCCCGAGCCTGACTCGCCCACAATGCCGAGCGTCTCGCCTTGCTTCACTTCGAAACTGATCCCGTCCACAGCCTTGACCGTGCCGTCTTCAGTTTCGAAGTACGTCCGCAGGTCCTTAACTGTTATGACGTTGCCGTTTGAGTTCCCTGACATCATTAAGTCTCTGCTCCATCCGCTGACTCGGATGGTACTGACCTCATCGTGCTCTCACTGCTTACTGCTTACTGTTTTCTCATCTGCGGATCCAGGGCATCGCGCAATCCATCGCCGACAAAATTCAAAGAAAAAAGCATTAGCGCCATCGTCGCCGCCGGAAAGATCATCTGCCATGGATATACGGCCAGGTTTTGCGCGCCTTCGGCGGCGAGACTGCCCCACGAAACGCGTGGCGGTCGGACTCCAAGACCGAGAAATGATAGAAATGCTTCACTCAACATCACCGTGGGAACAGTCAGAGTCGCATACACGATTACAGGTCCGAGGGCATTTGGAACCAAATGACGAAAGATAATCTTTGGAGTAGATACGCCCGTCGCCCGCGCGGCTAACACAAAATCCTGATTCTTGAGCGACATTATCTGGCCGCGCACGATGCGCGCCATCGTCAACCAGGACACTGCTCCTAAAGCAAAAAACAATTCTGCTAACTGGCCCGTCGGCGTTTTTGCGGGAATCAATGCGAGCAGCACAATGATGATGATGACGTAGGGGAGTGAATAGAGCACATCGACGACTCGCATCATTAGATCGTCCAGGCGCCCGCCGATGTATCCGGCTACGGCTCCGTACGAGACGCCAATCAGCAGCGATACGAGCGTCGAAATCAGCGCCACCATTAGCGATATCTGTCCGCCCGACAGGACTCTCGCCATGATGTCGCGACCTGCGTTGTCCGTGCCCATCGGATGTGTCCACGAAAAGCGGGCATCGGGTCCGTGAAACGGCGCGAACGATTTCGTAAGTGATGCATCCCTCGGGATGAAATCGTAGCTGTAACCCGTGCTGCTTTTAATCAATGTTGGCCCAACCAGCGAAGCCAGCGCGACAATGATTACGACGAAAATGCCAAAGACCGCCAGCTTGTTCTTGAACAGTCGTCGCCGCGCATCACGCCACAGCGACGTGCCGGCAATGATCTCGCCACTAATCACGCCGCGCGCTTCTTCGTCGGCGAAGGCAAACTCGGGAGGAGTCTGAATGAGGGGTGCTTCCGCGACGGTCTCAGGCACCGAAACCCGTTGCTCATCCTGCTCTCGATTTGAACTTTTCTCGTCGTTCATTTTCGCGTTAACGGCAGCTCGGTCAAGCTAGGTATATCTGATTCGCGGATCGATAAATCCATAGGCAATATCCACGAGTAGGTTAAAAACCAGCACGGCGATCGAGATGAAGGCGACGATGCCGATGATCAGTGGCTCATCGCGATTAAAGCACGCATTGATAAAGTAGTTTCCCAATCCTGGCAGCGCGAAAACTTTTTCGACCACCACGGTTCCGGTAATCAAAAACGCCAGCGCCGGACCCGAAAACGAAACGACCGGCAACAACCCGCCACGCAACGCATGACGAATTACCACTTGAGTTTCACTCAAGCCCTTGGCGCGCGCCGTGCGAATGTAATCTGAGCGCATCACCTCTAACATTCCTGACCGGGTCAGTCGCGCGATGTAGGCGATGTAGATTGCTGAGAGCGTGATGGCCGGCAGAACCAAACTTCTACTCGGAAAACCATCCCAAAGTGCCGGTGGAAACCAGAACAGCGTTAATGAAAACAGAAGCACTAACAGGGGCCCTAAGATGAAGTTGGGAACCGAGATCCCCAGCATTGATAAAGACATGCTTGCATAGTCAATCCAGGAGTTCTGCTTGAGCGCTGAAAGAGTTCCTGTGGTAAGGCCAACAAGCAGGGCCAACAGATAAGCGCTCAGGCCGAGCGCGGCCGACACCGGCAGGCCGCGAAGCAGAATCTGATTAACCGATTGACCTTCGTATTTGAGTGAGTTACCAAAATCAAAGCGTGCAATGTTTCTCAGGACTTTCCCATATTGAACGTACCAGGGCTGGTCCAATCCATATTTTTCGCGCAAGTTCTTTTCGACGCCGGGCGCGAGTTTCTTCTCGCCGCTGTAAAAGGTTCCCGGCGCCAGCCGCACCAGCGCCCACGTCAGCGAGATGACGATGAACAGCATCGGCACGATAACAATGATGCGGCGGATGATAAATCGAAGCATAAATCGTCAGGTGGTCACTTCATATCCGGCATTCCGTAGTCCCACTTCGCCGGATCGCGTTCGATGTAAACCCACTTCCATGGAATCAGCGTCGCCGGGTTCGGATACATTCCTTTTACGTAAGGCTTCTTTAACAATCGGGTAGTGCCGATCACTATCGGAAGGACCGGCTGCGCGTCAAGCAGAATTTGTTCGGCCTGGGCCAATAACGCGTAACGCTGCTGACGATCGATTGTGCGATTCGCCTTGTCGAGCAGTTCGACGTATTTCGGATCCCACCATCCGGTGCCATTGTTTCCGGACGCTGTGTAGAAGAGCGACAGGAACGTGTAGGGGTCCATGTAATCGGCTCCCCATCCGGTGCGCGAGACTCCTTTGTATTCAAGGCTTTTCTGCGCCTTAAAAAAAGTCTTCGCTTCCATGACCCGAATCGAAATCGTCACGCCGAGATTCTGTTTCCACTGCGCCTGCATGAACTCGGCATAAGAAATATTGCTGCCATCCGGGTTGGTAAGCACTTCAATGTCGGTAGCCGCTAACTTCTTTGCATCGAAATTCCCAGTCGCATCAGTGTAACCAGCTTCGGCAAGTAATCTCTTCGCTCGGTCGGGGTCAAACGGATCGCCCTTCGGTTGCGGATAGCCAGGAAAGATTCCTAAGGGCGTCATGGCGGTCAACGGCTGGACGTGACGCCAATCGGCGAGCGCTTTTTTGTCAATCGACATGTTCAGCGCCTTGCGCACGCGCACGTCTTTGGTCGGCCCCGTAGTCGTATTAAAGTTATAGAAATCGATCGCTGCTTCCGGAGCGTCCATGAAATCCTTCAGTGAACCAATTGTGTCGAGCCATGCCGCCGGGACTGTGTGGTTGTAAGTAGCTTCGAGGTCGCCGGCTTTGTAGAGATTCAGCATGGTAGTGTTGTCCGCTAGCATCAGGAAGACGATCTTGTCGAGCCTCACGTTGGCGGCGTCCCAGTATTTAGGATCTCGCCGGGCTATCAACCGGTCATAGTGCTTCCAGCTCTCCAGCGTAAATGGACCGCTGGTTACAATGTTCGCAGCGTCGGTCCACGCCGACCCGAATTTTTCGATTGTCTTCTGATGCAGCGCCCGGAAGAATTGATGAGGCATCATGCTGATGAAGTATGGAGCCGGTTTCACCAGAACGAGGCGCAGCGTGTAGTCATCGACCGCTTCAACGCCTACGTCACCGGCAGTCACCGGAATGAATTGCTTTCCGGCGGTAGCGGCCTTCAGCCTGGGATTTGCTTCGAGGGCCGCATTTCGATCCTTCTCCTTGGCCGGCAAGACAACTCGCACCGGCGCGTGCATCAGATGATGAAAAGCAGAGTCGGCGCCGAGCTGCGCGTTCGCCGGATATTCGTCAGCGACAGATTCAATCGGCTGCGAACTCAACGGCTGAGACTCTGTAGAAGGCGCTGAAGAGTTTGAGCCGGTAGCAGCCTCAGACGGTTTTTCGAAATCTCTTTCCAGCAAATACGTCTTGCTGCCTGGGTCAAACACGAATACGCCACCTTCATTAAAAGCTTGCGCATACTTGATCGGATACGCCATCGAAGCGTAGCTCGCGGCAAGTGCCGGCGTCAGTCCGCGCCGAATCGTATAAGCAAAATCGCGCGCCGTGATCGGATCGCCATTCGAAAATCGCCCGTCGTGGCGCAAGTAAAAAGTAACTTCAGACCAATCCTTGTTTACGTCCCAGTGCTCTGCCAGCGCCGGAATCGGCTGGCTCGTCTTGGGATCGTATTCGGCCAGCCCTTCATACAACGCGAGGCAAATGCGCGCTTCATTTTGACCATTTGGAATTTGGGGATCGATGGACTCGGGCTCAGAGCCGGACACATAACGCAAGACGTTTTGGCGGGGGGGATCAGTCTTGCCAAAAAATCCGTTGTTGCTTGCTGAAGCTGAGCAGCCCGCGGCGGTAAGACACGCGAGCAGAACAATCGAGTATGGTGCGAATCGCGAGCTCGAGTAAGACATGTTTACTCTGAGTATTTTGGTGCCGTCGAGCGTGAACGTTAACACGAGAGCAATGATGCATCAATAACGTCGAGGGCTGACCGAAGTGGTTTTAAGCAGCGATGTCGATGTATGAAGAATAAGTCGATGGTTCGGGAATGTCGTAGCCTTCCAGACGCAAACCTTCAATATGAAATTCAATGGCCTCTTGAATATTGCGCTCGACCTCTTCCTTGGTGTCACCCGTTGACCCGCATCCCGGGACGTCCGGAGAGAACGCCGAGTAGCCGGTCTCTGTTTTTTCGACGATGATTAGATACTTTTTCATGGTTTAAGACCCGCCTGCTTCAAAATGTTGTTCAGCGTTCCGAGGGCCATCTCTTTTCCAGGATTCCCGAGTACCGTGACGAGTCCGGGTTTCGTCGGATGTTTGTACTGGTGATGGCTTCCTCTGGTTCGCACCCAATACCAACCGTCCTTTTCAATCAACCGAAACCAGGTCGCGAACCTTCACCCAGCCACGATAATTCTTTCACTGAGTGCGGTCAACACTTCCTAATGCGCATTTGAAGAAGCGGGATCGTTTCTAAGCTTTGCAAAAATACGGACCACTTGCTCGCGCGTGTCATCAAAACCTTCAGACGTATCGATCAGAAAGTCGGCATATTTCATTTTCTCTTCCTGCGGCATTTGCGACGCGATGCGTTGGGTTGCGGCCTCGCGCGAGAGTTGGTCGCGCAACATCAATCGATTTAGCTGAATTTCCGGACGGCAATGAACGACGATTAGTTTGTCGAGCCGGCGATAGCCACCAGACTCGATCATTAAGGCCGCGTCAATTACGACGATGCCGTTTGGATCCTGTAGTTCGATTTCTCGGATTTGATCGTCCTGGACGGCGATGATGAGCGGGTGCAGGATCGAATTGAGCTGTGCACGTTTCTCTTCGTCGGAAAAGACAATCGCACCCAACTTCGGCCGATCGAGTGCGCCGTCCTCGCGTAAGATTTCATTTCCGAACGCTTCGGCTACTAATTTCAGGCCAGCACTTGCAGGAGCAACCACGTCCCGCGCAATCATGTCCGCATCAATCACGTGGCAACCAAGCTCCGCCAGCGTATGCAGAACGAAAGACTTGCCGACAGCAATCGACCCGGTGAGACCAACTTTGAGCATTGTTCAGGTTCCCTCTCCCTCTGGGAGAGGGTTAGGGTGAGGGCGTAGCGGCGCGCGCCCTTTTTTTCGAAACGTGTTCGCGAAGCGAAGGACTTCTTTCGTTGCCTTTTCGCTAAGCCCTCATCCCCTGCCCTTCTCCCAGTGGGAGAAGGGAGAAACTACAAACCTCGCCTCCACCTCGCCGCTTGCAGAGTGTTCTTCATCAACATCGCTACGGTCAAAAGTCCCACTCCGCCAGGCACAGGCGTTCTTTTTCCCGCTACCCGATCAGCTTCCGCGGGATGAACGTCGCCGACCAGCGTGTAACCGCGCTTCGTGATCGCTTCGATCCGTTTCTCTGCTTCATGACCAAAATAATCTCGGGCCGCATCTACATCAGTCACTTTGTTCACACCAACGTCGATCACGGTGGCGCCGGGCCTGATGTAGTCACCGCGGATGAAAGCCGGACGGCCGATTGCGGCGATCAGGATGTCGGCCTGACGAGTCACCTCCGGCAGGTTGCGCGTCTGTGAATGACAGATGGTCACTGTCGCGTTCCGTTGCAACAGAAGGCTCGCGACCGGGCGTCCCACAATCTGACTGCGGCCGACAACGCAGGCGTTCGCGCCGGTGATTTCGATCTGATTTCGATCCAACAACTCGATTATTCCCGCCGGCGTGCAAGGTACAAAACGCGGCCGTCCCATCGCCAGGAGTCCTACGTTTGTCGGCTGAAAAGCATCGACATCTTTGGCCGGATCGATCGCTTCGATGATCACAGAATCATCGATTTGTTTCGGAAGTGGTAACTGGACCAGGATTCCGTCCACGTCATTATTTCGATTCAATGCGTCGACGACTGACAACAGTTCTTCCGTAGTCGTCGATGCGGGCATCGCCAGATGTTCGGATGCAATCCCAACTTCTTCGCACGCGCGAATTTTGTTACGCACATAGACGGCTGAAGCCGTGTCGTCTCCGACTAATACTGCTGCCAGTCGCGGCGTCACGCCGTGTTTGCTCTTCAGCGCAGTTACTTCTGCCGCAACTTCGCCCTTGATTTGGGCGGCGGCAAGTCGGCCGTCCAGTATCTCTGCTTGATGAGTTTCCGTGGCAATCATCGAGCCAATCGTAACATATCAAGGTCTGATACGTTGTGCTTGGGCTGGCGAGAATCCAGGAGCTGAAATGGGAAGATGACGCTCTCATTCACACCTCGCTTGAGCGAGGTGGCGCCAAGCGAACCAGAGGCTATGGCAGCCGTTTTGACGGCTTCTCAAGTCGGTGACTGGTGTCCTAATCTTGAGATCCCGACGCTGAGGGGAAACAACACTAAACCAAAATAGGACACCATCGGCCGATCCCCTCGCTTGAGATGTGACATGTGAACACTTAATCTTGGCAGTCGGTAAACCGATTATTAATCCCTTCATCAAATGACACGACTCAAAAAAATATTTGTCCTAATCACAGCAACAATTCTTTTGCTAACGATCGGTTGTCGTCCGCGCCGCTCTGCAAATGAAAAACGTTATCCGCTGAAAGGCAAAGTGGTCGCGGTTGACAAGACCGATCGCACGGCGACCATTTCTCACCAGGACATTCCGGGTTACATGCCCGGGATGACGATGCCCTTCAAGATCAAGAACGATGCCGATCTCGAAATGTTGAAGCCGGGCGACGAAGTCACCGCGACCCTGGTGGTCGATGATCTCTCTTCGTGGGTTGAGATAACGGCGATTGTTGAAGGCGGCTCACCGATGACGCCGACGGCCGTTGTACCCGGCGAGCCAAAACCCGGCGATGAGATTCCTGACTTTCAACTGGTGAACCAGGATGGTAAGCGCATTCACCTGTCGCAATACAAAGGGGCAGCGATCGCGCTTACGTTTGTATACACGCGTTGCCCGCAACCCGATCAATGCACGCTGATGAGCACCAACTTCGCGGCGATCGATCGGACGTTACAGGCACAGCCTGATGTCTATGCGAAGACGCATCTGCTGACGATAAGTTTCGATCCCGATTACGACACGCCCAGGGTCATGCGCAGTTACGGCGCTTCGCACACCGGCCGTTATTCAGATGAAATGTTTCAGCATTGGGAGTTTCTCACCGGCTCGCAGGACGAAGTAAAAGGGATCGCGCAGTTTTTCGGCATGCGTTATTTTCACGATACCGAATCAGCCGATGAGCAAGTCATTCATTCGCTCCGCACGGCGGTGATTGGCCCGGACGGAAAGCTGGTGAAGTTGTATCGTGGAAATGAGTGGAAGCCCGAAGAAATTGCCCAGGATCTAAAGACTCTTGCTTCAAACGCGAACTGAGATCCCCCAGTCGAATTCGCCCATCGTTCAAAGCAAGCAATTATAGCGTGAGACCAACCCGGCGCATGAGGTCGTCGAAGCGTGGGTCTGAACGCAATGGGTCAAGATCCGGATCAGTTCCCAGATATTGCATCTGAAGATCGCGGGCGTCGTAAGCCTTCTCGAGCGATGAGAATGCTTTCTCCCGCTCGCCCAGAACGGCGTAAAAGGTCGCCAACTCCTGGGGCGAGACGTACTCCTTCGTCGTCTCCAATCGCTTGATAAGTGCCACGGCTTTCTCGCGCTGGCCCGCCGCGGCGTAAGCCTTGCCAAGTGAGACCTGGATACTCGGATCATCACCACTCAGCTTGATATACCTTTGGAACGCTGCGATGGCTTCTGGGTACATCCGTTTTGTTGCATACGCATAGCCAAGCCACACGTGCGCCGGCGCGAAGCTCTGATCCATGTCGAGCGTCTTCTTGAACGCGTCAATCGCCTGATCGTACTTCCGCGCAACCCACAGTCTGACACCGACACCCAGGTTCACGTAGAGGGAAAGCGGATCGAGCTCTCGGGCACGGCCGATCTCGAAGCCGGCTTGATCGTGGCGCCCTCTGTCGGACAGGTACATCGAGTAACCGTGGTGAGCACCGGCAAGGCTCGGGTTCAACTCAATGGCGCGCTTGAACTCGCGCTCGGCATCGGTCCACTCCCAGTTACTTAGTTTGATATTGGCCAGTGCCAAGTGCGCTTGAGCGAGGCTTTCATCCAGTTCCAGCGCTTTCTGCGCTGCCTCTTTTGCTTTGGAGTTCCCTTCTTTCGGATAGAGATTGCCATTACTGATAAAATTCACGATCGCCATCGACAATTCTGCATAAGCCAGCGCGTAGGTCGGATCGACGGCTATCGCCTGCTGGTAATAATCGATGGCCTTTCGCTGATCCTCTGTTCGTCCCTTGGAATCATAGAAACGCCCCTTAAGAAAAAGTTCATAAGCCTGCGGGTCAGTCGTCTCGCGCTTCGCGAGTTGCTGTTGTTCAGCATTCGTTAGTTTCAAGCGGAGGTTGGCGGCTATCTCGCGAGCGATCTCAGACTGCACCGCGATCAAGTCAGTTGCCTTGCGGGTGTACTGGTCGCCCCACACCTGCGTCTTGTCGCGTGTGTCGATTAACTCGACACTGATTATGAGGTTGTCGGCGCGCCGCTCGACACGACCCGTCAAGATACCCTCGACGCCGAGCGCATTTGCCATTTCCTGCGGGTCTGCATTTTTTGCCTTGTATTTAAAGCTTGAATCATGCGCACTGACCTTTACGCCAGGCAGTTGCGAGAGACGGTTGATGAGGCTCTGCGAGATTCCGTCAGAGAGATAGTCCAGCTCGGGATCATTGCTCTGATTTGCAAGGGGCATGACCGCGATGAATCGAATCGTGGCTGCTCTGTTTCGTGCTGCATACCGCGAATATGCCAAGTAGCCCGTCGCCCCTGCTAGAGAAACGAGCACGACGATGATCCACAGCGCTCCTCTCCGGCGCAGTTTGGTTTGTCTGACCACCTCAGCGGCGACTGTAGTAGCAGGCGCGTCCGTCGTGTCTCTCATTTCTATGGCTGCCACTGCTGATGTTGCGGCTGCCTTCTCTTCATTGGCTGTGCGTATCGCTTTCAGCCCGGGGCCTTGCTCCTGCTCTGGTGACACTCCGGGAACATTGGCCTCACTAGTCAGCAACTGCCTCAAGCGCCGGAGATCAAGCAGGAAATCCTTGACCGCCTGATATCGTTTATCTCTGTCTTTAGTCAGAGCTTTGTTGACGATTCGCTGCAGCTCAACGGGAACGTCACGAACAAAACGCGATAGCGGCGGCGGCTCTCGTTCAAGTATCAAAGCAATAACTTCAGTCGGAGTTGGTCTTTCGAACGGCGCACACCCAGTCACCATTTCATATAACACTACCCCCAGACTCCAGATGTCGGTCCTGACATCTACCTCCTCGCCACGCGTCTGTTCCGGCGACATATATCCCACTGTACCCATCACCAGACCAGCGCTGGTCTGAACTCGAATCCTTGTTGGTTCTTCCGTCTCAACACGAGCGGCCACACTTTCAGTCAGTTTCGCCAACCCAAAGTCCAACACCTTGATATAACCATCACGACGACGCACCATGATGTTCTCGGGCTTGATGTCACGATGAGCAATGCCAGCTTCATGAGCTACAGCCAGCGCCTCCGCTGTCTGAATGGCAATGTCCAGTACTTCAAGTAAGGGCTTCAGCTTTTCGGTGTTGCCGGTGCTTTCCCGCGTGTGCTGTGATTGAACTCTGTTTATGTGCTCGCGCAGTGTCTCGCCATCGATAAACTCGGTGGCAATGAAGTGTCTGTTATCGATTTGCCCTATTTCATGGATGGTGATCAGGTTGGGGTGATTGAGGGCTGAAGCCGCCCGCGCTTCCTGCTGAAAGCGCCGCACGTGATCCCTGTCGCGAGTCAAATCAGCCGGCAACAGCTTCAGCGCGACCTGGCGACCGAGCACTATGTCTTCGGCAAGATAAACTTGTCCCATTCCCCCGGTTCCAAGCAGGGCAATGATTCGGTAATGACTGATCGATTCACCAGGTGCCAGCTCCACACTGTCGTCGGTGTCAGCATCAGCAATGACGCGCGCTTCATTTTCGATTGCCGGCTTTTCAATAAAGCTGCCGGCACTTTCATGAGCCGACAGCAACGCATCGATCTGCCGGCGTAATTCCTCATCACCAGCGCAGGCATCTTCAAGAAACGCCAGACGTCGCTCAGGCTCTCGCTCCAGAGCTGAATGAAACAGCCTATCAAGTTGTTGCCAGCGTTCAGGCTTCATTATTCAATGAGTTGTAGAGCCATGCTTTCGCCATGCTCCAGTCGCGCTTGACGGTTAGCGGCGAGACATGTAAAGCCTCAGCCGTCTCTTCTACACTGAGTCCCCCAAAAAACCGCAGCTCGACGACTTTGCTTTTCCGAGGATCGATGACTGCCAATCTGTTCAGCGCATCGTCGAGCGCGACCAAATCTGCCCCGCGTTCGCGCGAAACGACCATCGCCTCATCGAAAGAAACTTGATGAGCGCTGCCACCCCGCTTGGCATATTTGCGTCTGCGCGCGAGGTCAACCAGAATCCGGCGCATCAACTGCGCGGACAAGGCAAAGAAATGCGCACGGTTTTTCCACTGCACGTTTTTCTGATCGACTAAGCGGAGATAAGCCTCGTTGACCAGCGCGGTTGTTTGCAGAGTGTGCCCGGGTCTCTCTTTTCGCATGTAGTAATGTGCGAGGCGATGTAGCTCCCGCTCGACCAGCGGCAGCAACCTCTCGAGCGCATGCTGGTTGCCTTCACTCCAATCCAATAACAATCGAGTTACTTCATGTGGCGACTTTGAAGACATCTAATGCGCCCTGGAACGGGTACGCGAGGTTGACTTCGGGCTGCGCGGATTATAGCACCGAGCTTCATCTGCAACACCGGATTCAGCCTGTTTTGGTCACTTGATACTTTCTCGCGACTTTTCTCGCGGTATGTGGGTGAGTACAGAGAAATGGGCGATTAGCCGAAAGCTGTCGGCTCTCAATGAAAGACGCCGTTTTTTTTAAGTAACTCAAGTTCGAACATCGCAGGAGCGGTGGCAGAAGTAATTGGCTCGCACCAATTCCACCCATGTTTATCCGAGGAGCGGTCACTTCAGCCGCGCCTCAAAGAAAAGACTTGAAGGAGTCAATTATGAAGAAACAAATGATAACAATGATGGCGGCGGCAGTATTCTTCGCGACCCTGAGCATCGCATCCGTGCATGCTCAAAATGCCGGGACCGTATCGGTAAGCATTCCTTTTGAATTCTCAGCGGCAAAAAAGACGCTGCCCGCCGGCGACTACTACGTGCGTCGCAGCATTCAAGGAGCGAAAGTCGATATGGAGATTATCAGCAAGGACCGCTCGCAAACAGTGCTGCTGACGATCCATCCCGTTCACGGAATTGACAGACAGACGCAATCGAAGCTGGTTTTCAACAGATATGGCGACCAGTACTTTCTTTCCCAACTCTGGATCGCTGGCCGCAGCAACGGAGAGGAATCAGCGAAAACCAGTCGCGAGCGATCACTCCGCAGCGAGATGGCTGCCCGCGCGATCAAAAGCGAAAGCGTCGCGATTGCCGGTAAGGCGAACTAATTGACTCTTCGCGCGGAGCTCTGCTGGGTTAGTTAGTTGCACCGTGGCGCGGCCTGTCCTCCGTGAAACCACGCGCAAACGGCGGGTTCCCATGAAGAGTTCAGCGACAACTCGGGTTTCTGCACCCGGGTTGTCGCCTTTTTTTTGACCTTAATGCTGAGGGTGGGGGGAAAAGCCTTTCGCATTCTCGGTCCGGCCTTTCATCAACTTTGGCCGATCAAACTATAGAGGCCGTCTCACCAAATCTGACAACGTTGTTCCGGCGGCCGCACCATCGCATCGCCGCTCTTACACTGGTAAGCCGCGGCGAACTGGGGCATGTTCGACAGTGGTCCATTCACACGAAACTTTCCGAGCGGATGCGGATCGGTCGCCGTGCGAAGGCGTGCTGCTTCGGGCCGAATGTTCTGTGCCCACACCTGCGCCCAACCAAGAAAGAACCTCTGCTCAGGAGTGAAACCGTTGATGTCCTTCGGCCGCGGCTTACCTTGCAGAGATTTTTGATACGCAGCGTACGCGACAGTCAAACCTCCTAAATCGGCAACTGATTCCCCGACGACCAGCTGACCTTTCTGATGTAGACCCGGCTCGACTTCAAATGAATCGAATTGCTTGACGACGCAATTCGTCCGGTCGGTAAATTTCTTAAAGTCATCAGTCGTCCACCACATCACCAGGTTTCCATTCGCGTCGTACTTCGCGCCCGAATCATCAAACCCGTGGGTCATCTCGTGACCGATCACCGCGCCGATGCCACCATAGTTGAAAGCGTCATCCGCTTTCGGATCGTAGAACGGCGGCTGCAAAATTCCCGCCGGAAAAACTATTTCGTTGAACTGCGGATTGTAATAAGCGTTAACCGTCGGCGGCGTCATGCCCCATTCCGTTCGGTCGACGGGCTTGCCGATCTTGCTGAGGTTGCGCCGGAAGTCGAACTCGCCGGCCAGGACAGCGTTGTTGTAGTAAGCGCCACGAGCCACATGCAGCGCTTCATAGTCGCGCCACTTGTCCGGATAACCAATCTTGCGCACGTACGCTTCCAACTTTGCGATCGCTTTTTGACGCGTGTCGTTGCTCATCCAACTTAAGGTCGTCAAATCCTCACGCAGCGCCGCGATCAAATTCGCAACCATTGTCCGGGCGCGTTCCTTTGCTGCCGGAGTGAACGTCTTCGCGACATAGAGTTGGCCCAGCGCTTCACCCAAAGCGCGATCCGTGCTGGTCACACAGCGCCTCCAACGCGGCAGCATCTCAGTCGTGCCCTGTAAATACTTGCCGTTGAAGTTGAAGCTCTCCTGCACAAACTTGGAAGAGAGCGTACTCGACGAAGCGTTGACCAAGTGCCATCGCAGGTAACTTTTCCAGTCGTCTACGGGAGTGTCCTTGAGAATCTTGTCAGCAGACTTGAAGAAATCCGGTTGGCCGACATTCACCTTACCGACTTCCGGCAGGTTAATGTTTCGGAAATAGCGGCCCCAATCAAAGTCCGGAGTCAATTCGATCAGCATGCCTTTCGTCATCGGATGGTAATTAGCTTCCGGGCTGCGCCGCTGGATTCGCGTCGAAGAATTCTCAGCCAGCTTCGTCTCGATCTTCATCACAGTCGCTGCTTCCTTCGCGGCCTGATCGGGCGCATCGCCCATCAGCTCGAAAGTGCGCGCCACGTGCTTTTGGTATTCATCGCGAGTTGCCTTCAATTTCGCATCATCGCTTGTGTAGTAATCGCGATCGGGAAGACCAAGACCGCCCTGCACTAACTGGGCAATGATCGTGGTCGAGTCTTTGGAGTCCTGGCTGGCGCCGAAACCAAACACCGCCGGCACGCGATGCGCGTGCAGAAAAGCGATCTCATCTTCGAGGCTCAACAAGTCTGAAATCTTTGCGATGCGTTGTAGTTCGGGCTCGAGCGGCTTGATCCCTTCGGCTTCGATCGTTTGCTCGTCCATGCACGAGCCATAAAAGTCGGCGATCTTTTGCTCGTTCGCATTCGCAAGTTTCTTCTTCGCAATCAAGCCGTCGAGAATTTCATGAAGCACACTCACGTTCGATTCATCCAGAAGCTCAAACCGGCCCCAACGCGAGAACGCCGCGGGAACCGGATTGCGATCGATCCAGCCGCCATTCGCGAATCGATTGAAGTCCTGACAGGCGTTAACACTGCGATCGATGCTGGAGAAATCGAAACCCGCGGTGACTGACTGCTGGGGATCGCCGGCGACAATATCAGTCGCTGGAGCGTCGGTCGCAACTGAATCGGCGTGACTATTGCGCGCTCGGATGGCGACGACGGCAATCAAAGAAACCAGAACGGTTAAGGTGAGCGCGTGGCGACAGAACAGACTCATGACAGAAACCTCCGTAAAACTTCATTCATTTTTGTTTAGAGGGAACGGCAGAATCTTATGACTTGAAAGTAAAAAAGGCAAAAGGACGGACAAATCTTAGGACCTAAGGAAGCGGTGTGGTAATGAGGCAATCAAGAGAGCATCCGCCGCTCCAATTCACCAATTCGCCGGCCATAAATCTTGCTATCGGTCCGGACGTCGTACAGTTCTTGAAGCACGATGTCGAATTTCTCGACCAATCTTTGAACCTGCTCCTGGACGGCTTCCCAAATCGGGCGAGTTTCTTTAAGCCGATCATCAACTGTTTTTTCCAGCGTGGTCAAACGTTGATCGAGCGCCGCGATGTTCTTAGCCGTTGCTGTCTGCTGGGTGCGAATCTCGAGGATGTCACTGCGAATCTCCGCGATATCGCTCTGCATCGCCGCCTGTTCGGTCCGAATGACAGCAACTTCACGCCGCACGGCCGCAAACTCATCCAGCACTCGTTTCTGAAATGCGCGCGTCGCCAGATCCTTTGTTGGTTCTTCGTTCATCGTCCGCGTTGTTCAGAGATCGTAACAACACAGAAGGAACAATTCAACGTAAAAATTTTTGCATCGTTGGAAGTTCCGCCTTTAGGCGGCAATCCACGCGAGAACACCGCCGGAAGGCGGAAGTACGAACGAAATCAGACCTTGAGCTTTTGGATTTCTTCAATCAGGATGGGACTGCTGCTTGTCACTCACCAACCAGGACAACCCGAAATCCAGCGGACCGCGGATCCGGAGTTACCCGTCGGCGATATGATGCTCGGCAGGCTTTTGCTGCGCTCTCCCAGGAGCCGCCACGAAGAACCCGGACATCTACCGGCTGCAAGTCCTCTCTTCCATCAGTGGCGCTATAAGGATAGGGCTTGTATTTTGACTGACACCACTCCCAGACGTTTCCATACATATCGTACAGACCAAAATGATTCGCTTCCTTTTGTCCGACTGGATGGGTTCGCGCCCCGGAGTTGCCATCGTACCAGGCGGTTAGACTAGCGGTCTCAGTGGCCGCGCCGGTTGTCCCTGCACGCGCTGCATATTCCCATTCCGCTTCGGTCGGCAATCGATACTGACGTCCGGTCTGAGTTGATAGCTTGCGGCAAAACTCGGTCGCCTCGTCCCAGGTCACACTCTCCACCGGCAGATCGTCGCCTTTGAAGGCCGCAGGATTAGTGCCCATCACCGCGCGGTATTGACTCTGCGTTACTTCATACTTGCTCATGTAAAAGTTGGGCACGGTCACATTACTTTGCGGCCCTTCGTCAGGATCGCGGCCGCTTTCTGACGGTGGCGATCCCATCAGAAAGGTGCCGCCCGCAATAGCGAGCATCTTTAATTCTGTACCACTTACTTTCTCGGTAAAGAGACTGCCGGACGGCGCAGCTTCCGCACTTGTAGCCAGGGTTTGCGTTGCCGGCGTCGCCTTCTTGCTGCGAGTCATCCACCAAATGACTCCGCCAACTAAACCGATCAGCAGAATCGCCGCGACGCCCACAAGCGCGCGCGACCGCAGGGACACCGTCCCGCCTGGTCGCTGGTCGAACTCAGCCTGGGGCGAGAAAGCGCGCGGAGGCTGGTTGTTGAAGACTACCTCGGGTGGAGGCGCCTGAATGGTCCTCATCACCGGCTCAGATCTCGCATTGTCAGACTGCTCGTGCCGAGGGGAAGGAGTTGTTTTGCTCTCCGCTCCTTTTGCGAAGTCGCCGGACAGCGCCCGCGTCGGCGGCAATTCCTCGTATGCTTTTTGACCGGACGCGCTTGGAATCGCCGCGGGATTTACCATCTGGGTTGGCGGCGGCTCTCGATCCCGACGGACCGCGTTGTGGTCGATTGAATGTGGATCAAAAGGAGCTGAAAGAACCGAACCATCAACCAGGCAGAACGTCAGCGTGTCATCGAAAGTGCGATCACAGATGGAACAGAGTTTCATTGGTACCCCGATAATTCGAGTTAAGGGCAGATCTGCTCAGGCCTTCAGTTTCTTGATTTCTTCAATGAGGACAGGAACTGCTTCGAAGAGGTCACCGACGATTCCATAATCGGCGATGTCAAAGATGGGAGCTTCAGGGTCTTTGTTGATAGCCACGATCGTACCTGAGTTTTTCATGCCGACCAGATGTTGAATAGCTCCGGAGATGCCAATCGCGACGTAGAGCTTCGGCGCCACCGTTTGCCCGGAGGATCCGATCTGTCGATCGATCGGCAACCACTCAGCGTCGCAGATGGGACGCGACGCAGCCAGATCGCCGCCGAGAGCTTCGGCAAGTTTTTCCGCCAACGCGAGATTATCTTTGCTCTTGATGCCACGACCGACCGCGACGATGATGTCGGCCTTACTAAGATCGACAGCTTGCTTTGCTTCCTGGAACGGCGGCTCAGGCTTCATGCGAACCTCGCCTACGTCAACGGGCTCTTCCTCTATTGGTGCGGTGCTTCCCTTCACTGCCTGATCGCCGCGAAACGAACCCGATTGAAAAGTGACGAAAGTCGGCGGCTCGCCCTCTGAGACAACGTCAGCATCCAGTTTGCCGAGAAAAATTCTTCGCGTGAAAGTCGTCTTGCCGCTGTCCACATTCATGCGAATGCAATCGCCGATCAATCCTTTGCCAAAACGCGCGGCGACCTTCGGCGCAAAATCACGCGCCAGATAAGTGTGCGACATGATGACGTATTGCGGGTCGACGGCGCGCACGACTTGCTCCAGCGCGTCAGCGTAAGCATCGGGAGTATATTCAGCGAGTCGAGCATGATCCGCGCTGATGACCTTCTCAAGATCATACGCAGCGATCTCCTGCGCCAACGCCGGCGCGCCCAACACTACAGCCGAAACCTTCTGGCCGGTGTCGCTGCCAAGTTTCTGCGCGGCGGCGAGCGCTTCGAGCGAAGTCTTATTCAGCGTGCCCGCTTTGTGTTCGACGAATACGAGTATGCCGTTGCTCATAAAAGTTTCTATTACGCGTCAACCCTTTGGAGTGCGCTGACTTGTCAGCGCTATCGTCAAGCCGCCACGAACTAAAGCGGCGACAGGTCGCCGCACTCCAAAATACTATATAACTCGTGCCTCGTTGCGAAGTTTCTCAGCCAACTCAACCGCACCTTTCTTAGCGTCGCCACCACCAAGAAACTGCGTCTGTTTTGATTTTTGCGGCAGATAGATTTTGTCGATTCGTTGATGCGAAGGCCCACCGACAATCTCAGCAGACGGCGCGACTTCTTTAATCTCTTTCTTCTTAGCCGCCATGATGCCCTTCAAGGTCGCATAGCGAATCTGGCTGATGCCCGACTGAATCGTCAGCAAAGCCGGCTTTGGCATCGTGTACCATTGATACCAACCGCTCTCTAGTTCCCGCTTGACGCGCAACTCGTCGCCGCTACAGTCAATCTCGATCACAATTGTCGCATGCGGAAGACCAAGAATCTCGGCGAGGATTACGCCAGTTTGCGCGTAACCATAATCATCAGACTGCAAACCCGACATTATGAGATCCGCCTGCTCATCGCGAATCGCCTCGGCCAACACACTGGCCGCGGCAAACGGCGAGAGATGCACCACGTTGTCTCCGACGACGTGAATCGCGCGATCAGCACCGCGCGCTAAAGCATCTTTGATTACACTTTTTGCTCGCGGTGGTCCCATCGAAACGACCACGACCTCACCGCCGACCTTTTCCTTGATGCGCAGCGCTTCTTCGAGGGCATAGCCATCCGACTCGTTCACTTCAAACGACAGGTCAGCTTCCTCGATCCAGGTCGAGTCTTTGTTGATTCGCAGAATCGCGTCTTTGTTCGCGACCTGCTTCATTAAGACAAGTATTTTCATTGCAAAGTTGCGAGTCCTGGTCTTTGGACTTTGGTCTTT
>DNNE01000158.1:61418-61693 GCA_003487805.1 Blastocatellia bacterium
GACTTTGGTCTTTGGTCTTTGGTGTTTAGCGGGCCCTGAATCGACACGTCAAAGATCAAAGACCAAAGTACAAAGTACAGCTTTTCTATTCCTCGTATCTCTTAAACAACAGCGCGGCGTTCGTTCCGCCAAAACCAAAACTATTCGAAAGCGCATACTTTACTGTAGCCTCTCGGGCCTGGTTCGGGATGTAATCCAGGTCACATTCGGCATCGGGCGTTTCGTAATTGATCGTCGGCAGCAGAAGGTTGCGGTGAATCGAAAGGACAGAAAAC
>DNNE01000158.1:62056-62239 GCA_003487805.1 Blastocatellia bacterium
GTGGCCGGTCATCGATTTGGTCGAGCTGATCGGTATCTTGTACGCGTTCTCGCCAAAAGTTTTCTTGATCGCCATCGTTTCGAACTTGTCGTTGTAAGGTGTCGAGGTGCCGTGAGCGTTGATATAACCAACCTCGTGCGGTTGCACTCTCGCATCGCTCAGCGCTTTTTGCATGACGCGCAC
>DNNE01000158.1:62545-63082 GCA_003487805.1 Blastocatellia bacterium
CACAGCCCCGGAGCCGCTGTCGTCAGGCATGGTGATGTGAAATGCATCGCCGGTCATTCCATACCCGACTACCTCGGCATAAATTCGCGCGCCGCGACGACGCGCAAACTCCAGTTCTTCGAGGATCAGAATGCCGGCGCCTTCACCGATGACAAATCCGTCGCGATGAAGCTCGAACGGCCGCGACGCGTGTTGCGGATCATCGTTGCGGGTTGATAACGCCCGCAAGGCTGCGAATCCGGCAACGCTCATCGGCGTAATCGCCGACTCCGCGCCGCCGCAGATCATCGCGTCCGCATCGCCGCGCTGAATGATCTTAAAACTGTCGCCGATGGCGTGGGCGCCGGCCGAACAAGCCGTGGCCGTGGCCGAGTTTGGGCCTTTCGCATTGTGACGAATCGAAACCTGGCCGGAAGCGAGATTAACAATAGCCGATGGAATGAAGAACGGAGAGACGCGGCCGGGGCCGTCTTTCAAAAGCTTTTCGTGTTCGCGCTCAATGGCCCAGAAATCACCGATGCCGCTGCTGATATAAGT
>DNNE01000158.1:63371-63552 GCA_003487805.1 Blastocatellia bacterium
CCGATGCCGCTGCTGATATAAGTGCCGACTTTTTCTGAGACTTCATCGGTTATCTGGAGGGCACTGTCGTTGACCGCCTCCTGCGAAGCGGCTATTGCATAGTGAATGAAAGCGCCCATCTTGCGCGCTTCCTTCTTTTCGACGTAATCCAGCGGATTGAAGTCTTTGACTTCGCAGGCGA
>DNNE01000158.1:63844-64450 GCA_003487805.1 Blastocatellia bacterium
GAAGTCTTTGACTTCGCAGGCGAACCGAACGGAAAACTTTGCGGTGTCAAACTTCTTGATGTCGTCCGCGCCGCTTTTTCCCGCAGCCAGCGCAGCCCAGGTGGTCTCGACTGAATTACCAACAGGCGTAACCAGTCCGAGACCAGTGACAACGACGCGACGCTTCAAAACGTAATTCTCCATAGAAAATGTAGGGGCAGGACCAGTCCCTACCCGCGGCTTTTTTCTTACGGCGGGCAAGGACAAGCCTTGCCCCTACACCTTCACTTCGCCTTGTGCTGATCGATATAGTTGTACGCGTCGCGCACGCTTTGAATTTTTTCGGCATCCTCGTCTGGAATCTCAATGCCGAATTCTTCTTCGAAGCGCATCACCAACTCGACCGTGTCGAGCGAATCTGCGCCGAGATCGTCGATGAAACGGGCGTTGGGTGTGACTTCGTTTTCATCAACACCAAGCTCGTCCACGATAATTTGTTTTACTTTTTGCTCAATCTCTGGATCGGGCATTCGTTTGCTCCTCTTATGAAATGTCCGACAAACTTCAGTTTGTCGATCGGTTTTACTACGAATCTATTTTCGACAAACTAAAGTTTGTCGGACAGCT
>DNNE01000158.1:64746-65443 GCA_003487805.1 Blastocatellia bacterium
AAACTAAAGTTTGTCGGACAGCTTCAATCAGCCAGCGCCTCATGCGCAAAGCGTAAACTGGCTTCGTCCTCGATGTTCACACAGCGCACGCTGCGATCGATCTGGCGCACTAAACCACTTAAAACTTTTCCGGGGCCAATCTCAATAAAGGTTTGTACACCTTGATTGATCAAAAATTCAACTGCTTCGAGCCACCGGACAGTTTGCGAAACCTGGCGAATCAACGATTGACGGGCTTCGCCACCGTCTTCTATCGGCCTGGCGTCCGCGTTTGTAATCAGCGGTACGCTCAAATGACCGAACGCAATAGCTTGTAAATCTGCGGCCAGGCGGTCCTGCGCCGGCTTCATCAGCGCGCAATGAAAAGGTGCGCTCACGTTCAGTTTCACTGCTCGTTTCGCGCCGCGCTCTTTGAGCAGGACGATAGCGCGATCGATCGCATCTGCGTCGCCTGCGATTACTACCTGCGATGGCGAGTTGATATTCGCCGGGCTACAAACCTGGCCCTGGGCTGCTTCTTCACACGCCCGGGCTATCAATTCGAGATCTGCGCCGAGGATCGCGGCCATCGCGCCGCTGCCGACGGGGACGGCTTCCTGCATGTAGCGACCCCGCGCGCGAACTGTTTTCAATGCATCGTTAAGCGCGAGGCCGTTTGCGGCAACCAGCGCAGAGTACTCGCCGAGGCTGTGGCCGG
>DNNE01000158.1:65757-65929 GCA_003487805.1 Blastocatellia bacterium
GAAATTCGGCGCCGGAAAATTCTCAGCCTGCATGACTCGCAACGCCGCGACGGAAGTTACCAGAATCGCGGGCTGTGTGTTCTCCGTTAGCTGCAACTGCTCTGCCGGACCATTGAAACAAAGATCCGCCAGCGCAAAACCGAGCGCTTCGTCCGCTTCTTCAAAGACCTGT
>DNNE01000158.1:66226-66354 GCA_003487805.1 Blastocatellia bacterium
CGTCCGCTTCTTCAAAGACCTGTCTGGCCGCGGGAAATTTCTCGGCCAGGTCCTTTCCCATGCCTGGATGCTGCGAACCCTGACCGGGAAAGAGATATGCGATTGCCGATTGCCGATTGTCGATTGCC
>DNNE01000194.1:0-6286 GCA_003487805.1 Blastocatellia bacterium
AAGGCGCAAAGACGCGCAAAGCCGAACTGAGACACTACCCGTATGGAGGGACAGGCTCTGGCCTACATCGATCCGGCGCGTGATTTCGTTTGTGCCTGGTTCAATCGAATTCGCGTTTTGACGAGCTTCTTCACCAGAGCGGGCGACAACGGCCGGTCAGGCGTGAAGCGAATTGTGCCCTTGGAAATGGGAAAATTCTTAAGCTCATCCTTGTGAGTCTCGATCGGACCTGCGCCCGGAAAGAAGCTGCAATGCTTCTTGAAGCCGGCGTACGAAACGAGCATGCGGTTGTTCAGTTTGAAAGTAGGCACGCCATAGCTAATCGTTTCGACTGCATCGGGAACAATGGCCCGTACTACCTTGCGCAGACTCTCGATCGCCGCTCGCGATTCTTCGGGCAAACTTCCGAAATATCGCTCTACGTCTTTCGCGCTCGCGCTCTTTAAACTGTTTGTCGACATCGTTTCTCTCCCTTCCGCGTTTTGATCAATCAGCTCGGGTCCTGATACAGCCCCAAAATATTCCCGGCCGGATCGGCGAATCGCGCGGTGATCTCCGGCGCGTCCGCCCCGAGTGGTTGCACGATCGTGCCGCCATTCGCGATTACCTTGTCGATGGTCGCTGCCACGCTATCAACCATGATGTAGATCATCAGGCCTACCGCAGTCATCGGCGGACGGCCGAGTACCCACGCGCCGCTCACTTCAACACCATCATCAAACGCTTTGTGGCCGTCGCCGCGCGTTCTGATAGCCCAGCCAAACACTTCAGTGTAGAAAGCGGCGGAAGCGTCGATATCGACCGCCGGGATCTCGATATAACAAATCTTGCCATTGCGTGACAAGTGTTGTTTGTCGCTCATCGGTTCACTCGTTTCGTTTTTTGATCGGCCGCAAGACAGAGAGGCACAAAGACAAGACGATTCAAAATACAAAAGATTACCAGGTCTGATTGAGTTATCTTCGTGCCTCTCTCTCTGACTGAAAGCTTAGGAATTCGCTCCTTCAGTGTTGACCATCCACGGTGTACCGAATTGATCGGCGCACATGCCAAAGCCCGGCGACCAGAACGTCTCTGAGAACGGCATCGTGACGTTCCCTCCTTCAGCCAACGCGTTGAAGATGCGCTCGGCCTCGCTCTTGTCTTTCACCGTGATGGAAACGGTTATTCCTTTCGGAGCTTGATAACGGTCCGGCGGAGCGTCAGCTCCCATCAATATCTGGTCACCGACACTCAGAGAGGTGTGCATGATTTGCTGATGCATCTCTTTGGGAAATTGATCGGCGCCCGGCATCTCGCCCCAGGTCATTTGAAACATGATCTTACCGCCCAGCACTTGCTCGTAGAACTTGAAGGCTGCCTGACATTGACCGTTGAAATTTAGATGTGGATTGATTTGCATATTCTTCTCTCCCTTGATTTGCTAAAGCGTCTGATTATTTTCCGTCGTAGGCATCCTTCATCTTCTGGAGGTCGAGCTTCTTCATCGGCATCACGGCCTGCATGACGCGGTTCGATTTCTCCGGGTCTCCGGTCAACAACTCGCCTATGATCGCCGGTACAATCTGCCACGACAAACCAAACTTGTCCTTTAACCAGCCGCACTGACTCTCCTGACCACCGTCGGCAGTGAGTTTCTCCCAGAAATAATCAATCTCAGCCTGGTCCTCGCAGTGCACCACCAGCGAAATCGCTTCGTTGAACTTGAATATTGGCCCGCCGTTCAAACCCATGAATTCCCGGCCTTCGAGTTTGAAGGTGACCACCATCGCGTCGCCTTTTTTGCCGGGCCCGGCATCGCCGTAACGGGCAATCTTGCCGACCTCAGAGTCCTTGAAAACAGAGCAATAAAAACTCGCGGCTGGTTCAGCCTGGTTGTCGAACCATAAGCACGTAGTTATTTTCTGACCAATTGCCATCGCAGAGTCTCCCTTTTCGTTTGCTGTTTTGCTTCCTTCTATAGGTTAGTCGAACGAGATTTATCAAGATCGACAATCGTCAGACGTTTTGAAAATAATTTTTTGCAATCATGAATTACGTCCAATGCGTCAACCAGGTTGCGAACACGAGCCAGGCGTGCGTGCCTCCAATTATGATCCGTAGGGGATGCGATAAGACGATGAGAGCAGCGCCCAAAACAGTGGCCCGATGTGGTTTCCCGCGGGTCAGAATGTCGTAGAGCAAACAAGGCACACTAAAAAGATCAGTTAGACCAAAAAAGGCAACTGGCCCGTACTGTTGGATGAACGCGAACGGCAGACGCGCGACTGCGGCGGGCAGAATCGCGATCGTTGCCAGCAGCATCAAGCGTTTATGCGTGTCGACGCGGCGGCGGAAATAGAACGCAGCGCCAACGAGGATTGGAAAGATCAACATGTCGCCGAGCGGAATAGTGAGGAATGAAAGGGGATTAACTCCGGGGATCGGAGAAGGCCCTTTGGCGCGCACAATTGCCGTTACTGTTCCAACCACAACCATCAAGCCGGCCAGCAGAATGCCCGCAATTCCTAACCTCATATGCGTGCGCGTACGTTTCGTGACGATCAGCGTTGTCTGTGTAAGCAGCAGCGCAATCCAAAGTGTAAAGACAAATCCATGCAGGTATAGCAGAGGCATGAGCGGCTCTGGGTGGAACGCTGGCCGCAGGTAAAAGGTGCGAGAGAAGCCCGCGAAAACGATTAAGACAAAGGCGGTGGCCATTGTGAGGTAAAAGAGACGTTCGCGACGCTTTGAATTCTCTTTGACTCTAATGGTTTCTGAATCGGTCGCCATTTTCTAGTGTTCCGTGATGAGCAACCGGGCGGCTTCGCTCGGATAACGTCCGCGCCGCTTTAGCGTAAGACGTTCTAACGTTTGGTCATCATGATTCATTTGCAAGATGCGAATGGTTGCCTCAGCGATCTGTGATAGCGGTTCGATAGTAACTCCGTCCAATCGAAAATGGTTTCTCCAGCGATCATTACGTGGGTGGTAAAGTCGGACCAGTTCCTGTTGTCCGGGGATGATAGTTGCGATATCGCTGCCTTTATGTCTGTTGCAGTAGACACACGCCAGCGCCAGGTTGTCGACTTCGGAGGAGCCGCCGTGCTTACGGCTGATGATGTGCTCAACTTGAAATCTGAAATACACGTCTTGTTCGGAGAGCAGACAATACTCGCAAACATGGTTAGCTCTGGTGGCAACAATCAGGCGAGTTTCGGGAGAGACTTCGCTACTCATTCGGCAAGAAATCTCGAGCGCGCGCTTTGGCCAGCCGCATCAGATGTTCAAGCTGCATATAGTGATCGAGTTCGAACTTTTCCTCAGCCGACAAGGCCCCTTCTTTTTCCCGTGAGAGTAAACTCTCAAGACGCTGCTGCGCGGCGTCGGACGGCCGAAAGTCAATGACATTCTGAGGCGTCGTTCCGGCAGCAATGAAGTCAATAACTTCTTCGTAGGCTTTGACGTGATTCATTGTGAGCGAAGGATACTCCTCTCAGGCGAGTAAGCCAAGATTCCGATTGCGATAGATTCTTAATACTCAAAGTCATTCAGCATACGTCGCTTCTAGGTTGAACCAATACGCGTCCCTATCAACAATATTTTTGAGTAGTCCGGTAAGCGTTTCTCGAGAGTCTTCCTAAATTGTTCAGCGAACTTTTGTCGTCGTCGGTTCTTTCCTATCAAGAATAAGACTCTTGGATCTTCGCGCGGTCCATTACAAAGAATCTCAATATTGCGCGATTCAAGCGCAGATTTGCTAAAGAGACGGTATTGATCCAAATGCATCCAACCGGCTGGGGATCTATCCCACCGCTGAAGCTCATCGCAAAGGATGGCAAGAAATGTTATGGGCGCCTCGCTTAGAGTAAGTTTAGGTATGATCGATTCGGACGTTTTGTTCTGAGGCTGGATGTTGTGAAATGCAACAGCTCTACAAGCAGGAATAAAATCCGAAACGATATTCTGCCTGTCGTAATTGAAACCGCCTGTTATTTCTTCATATACGTTGACTGAAGCAGTAATCTCAATTTGCTGTATAATCCAATACCAAAACGAGGTGTATTGGAGTAGGAACAGTCCTGATGCCACGGCGTGATCGACGCAGGGACCCTTTCCGCCATACCCATCACGGGCTACCTCGAAAGCGTACTTTCTGAGAGAGCAAGTCTCGTCGAGCACATCGAACAAGTCCTGTCCTTGAAATTCCGGAAATATCTCGCCCAACCAAGGTGCGGCTGCGAGTCGCCTAAGCACGTCCTCTTGCGAATTCTGAGCATATGCGGCCGTTCCTGACGGCATAAGCCCGGAATATTTTGATGACCAACTCTGATGGGCACGTCGCAATACCTCTTCCGCGTCTTTCGACATTGAAGGATATTGTTTCTTTATCCAAGTCCAACTGAATACGCTGTCCATCAGCTGCCGGTCTTTAGTTGTTTCAGGTTCGAGGTTGTGAAACGCATAACCGATATCATGTAGAAGACTCGCGTATGTCCATTGAAGAAGGAAATAATTATCGCGCTCAGCGTATTCCTTTGACCCGCATGTTATTTGGACAGCGGATGCAATTTGCGGGAGATTGTCATAAAGCCACAGCCCTAGAAAATAGAGGTAGACAGTATGTGCAGTATGATCTTGCTGCTTTCCATAACGAATCTGTCTATGGAGTTCCTGTTTCGCTACGATGTCGCGAATCTCAATCAAATCGCGCAAATCATTCTTTAAGAGGATCTCTTCAGCGACATTCTGAGCGGTCTGTAGGCGACTGATATCGGTTCGCGCCTCAAAGAATGATTGTGCGAGGGCAACTACATTTGGACGAACGGCGCGAAGGATTGATGCCGCGCCCGCGCCCGTAGCCAAGTGAGTGAGAAGAGTCGCATTGATATCCATATTGTATCTCTGGAAACCGCCTTTTCTGGCAAGACCTAGTAGTTAATGTGCTTGAATCAGTGAGCAATATTATGCGTTGGACTCTTGTAAACCACGCCGCCCTTCATCACAAACACGACGCGGCGCACTGCCGTAATGTCCTTCAACGGATCACCTTCAATCGCGATGATGTCCGCCTCTAATCCCGGCGCGATCGAGCCGATTAGATTACCCACGCCCATCGCCTCCGCGCCGAGCGAGTTTGCCGAAATCATTGCCGTCATCGGATTAACGCCGGCGTCGCGCACACGATCGATGAATTCTTCCGCGTTGCGCCCGTGCGCGCCGGCGACGGCATCGGTTCCGAAAACGATCTTCAGTCCGGGAATTTTGGAAGCGCGTTGCACCAGGTCGTGATTCATCGGCAGAATCTTTTCCATCGCCGCAAAACCTTCGGCTGTGTAGCCGGGTGTGCCGAGGTATTTCTCTTTATTCAGTAAGTAGTTTTCGATGACCAGTCCCGCTTGCGGATCCAGGTACGTTCCTTTCGCGGCCATCAGTTTCAAATCATCATCAGTTGCCAGCGTGCCGTGTTCGATCTCTGTGCAGCCGGCGTTGGTCGCCGCCCGCACGGCATCTTTATAAGCATGGACCAACGTTCGCAGGCCAAGCTTCTTTGCTTCATCGCAAGCCGCGTTCAGTTGCTCCTGCGACAACGTCATGCCGCCGCCCTGGCGAATACTTTGTGAGGCAAAGATCTTGATCAGATCTGCGCCCGCTTCTTTCTGCTTGCGGATGAAGGCGCGAATCTCGTCGGGCGTTCCGGTTTGCGGACCACGACCTGCGAGCGGCTCGACAGCGGTCAGAATGCGCGGGCCCGGCAACAGACCTTTTGCGATCGCATCGCGCAGCGGAACATCAGTTGGTGAGCCGACGCTTTGGATAGTTGTGAAGCCCGCCATCAAGGTGGCCCAGGCATTCGACTGTGCTGCGTATGCCGCTTCCTGAGTCGCGCGGCCGGCGCCACCGTTTTTTCCGTCTGGCCCAAAACTCCAGGTGATGTGCGCATGCGCATCAATCCATCCCGGCAAAACCGTGAGGCCGCGCAGATCGTAATCGACCGGTCCCGCTTTTGGATCAATCCGGACAATCTTTGATCCTTCGATAACGATGCGCGTGTTGTGAAGTATCTTGCCTTTGCCGTCGAGTACGGTGCTCGCGGCGATCACGATCCGGTTTCGCGATGGAGTTTGCGCGAAAGTCTTTGAAGTGAGCAGGCAGACCGGAAGAATACAGCTGAATAAAAGAATGACCTTAGCGAATCGCATAATCACTCCTCTCCTGGTTAGGTGAAAGCGGCATACTCTTATCACATTGTCGGAAGTTTCAGAACTACTGGAGAGATGAACCACAGAGGACACAGAGAAGACGA